>JBEKQU010000027.1:0-53964 GCA_049519415.1 Spirochaetia bacterium | reverse complement strand
GGCTCCATAGAGCGGAACGCCGGGCAACGCCCGGGACCTGCGGCGCGGGCTCTCCCGCGCCCCAGGGACAGAGAGCGCCACAGAAAACATACCCCCTCAATTCGCCCACGAGGGCGACTGAGAGCCAGGCCCACAAAGGAGCCGGGCGAGGGAAGGGTGAAAAGGCGGGGTAAGAGCCCACCGCTCCTCCGGCGACGGAGGGGGCACGGCAAGCCTCGTTCGGAGCAAAGCCAAGCAGCAGGGGGGCTGCTCGTCCGCCGGGCACAAGAGCTACGGCGCCCTGCGGGTAGGCTGCACGAGGGCCCGGGTAACCGCGGTCCCCAGAGAGATGGTGACCCACGACAGAACCCGGCTTATCGATCTGCCCTTTTTTTAAGATGGGAAGCGAATGATCCTGAATTATGACCATTATCGCGCGGGCCAGCGGAAAAGGGGCCTGCGCACCATACTGATTCCGGTTCTCTCCGGCATACTGGTCATTATCGTCGTGCTCTTTTTCGTTTTTCATCTTCCTGAGCGCTTCTTCGGCGCGGGGGCGCAGCGCCGGGCACCGGGGAAGCTCCCTGATCTGTTCAAGGCGGAGAAGTACGATGAGGTGATCGCCGCGGCCGACACCCTTCTGGCGGGCGATCCGCTGAACCCCGTCGCGCTGTCGTACAAGGGGTTCGCGAGCTTCTATAAATCCGCTTCCCAGAACGCCGTTGAGGAGAAGATGCCGTACCTGGATCAGGCAATCATCGCCCTGCGCAGAGCGCGCCTGGCCGGCAACCCTTTTAGCGGCGAAACGGAATACGTTTTAGGCAAGGCGTATTTCAACAAGGGCGCCTACTATTACGACCTCTCCATAGCCAGCATGGAAAGCGCCATCGCCAAGGGGTACGTACAGAAGGATTCCTACGAGTACATAGGGCAGGCGTACAGCCAGCTCGGCGATCTGCCGAAGGCCATGGATAACTTCCTCATCGCGCTGAAGGACGATCCGGGCGATCTGCTGCTCTTGACAATCGGGCAAACTTATTACCAGATGAAGCGTACAAGCGACGCCGTCGATTACCTCCTGCGGACCCTCAACAAGACCGAAGACAAGGACATCGAGGAGCGCGCAAGATTCCTCCTCGGGGGGATCTATCTGGACACGAACGAGCTGTTCAAGGCTGAGGAACAGTTCATGGCGATCACGAAGATCGATCCCGAGTCGGCCGATGCGCATTACGACCTGGGCGAGGTGTACGCGAAGATGAACGACCCGGTGAAGGCGCGGGCGGAATGGCGCAATGCCCTGATCCGCAACCCGTCGCACTATGGCGCGAAGCTTCGGTACTATGGCGGGAAGCGGTAGCGCGGCGAATCGGCGCGCGGGGGCGCCGCGAAAGGAAAGGAAGGGATCCTGAATGGCCTGGGACAGGATGTTTGAAGCGTTTTCAACGGACCTTGGCATCGACCTGGGGACGTGCAGCACTCTGGTGCACGCGCGGGGCAAGGGAATCGTGCTCTGCGAGCCTTCCGTCGTCGCGATGGAACGGGGCACAAAAAAAGTCGTGGCGGTCGGCACCGAGGCCAAGAAGATGCTCTGGAAGACCCCGGGCGACATCATCGCCCTGCGGCCCATGCGCGACGGGGTCATAGCGGATTTCGAAGCAACCGAGAAGATGCTGCGCTATTTCATAGAGAAGGTCATCGCGCGTCGATGGTTCGTGAAGCCGCGCATGGTTATCGGCGTCCCCACCTGCATCACCGAGGTGGAGAAGCGCGCGGTGAGGGATTCCGCCGAGCAGGCTGGTGCGCGTGATGTCTATCTTATCCAGGAATCCATGGCCGCGGCGATCGGCGCGAATATCCCCATTCTGGAGCCGGCGGGCCACATGATCTGCGACGTCGGCGGCGGCACCACGGAAATCTCGGTCATCTCCCTCGGCGGCATGGTGGTGACCAACGCCATTCGAGTAGGGGGAGACGAATTCGACGAGGCGATCATCAAGCACGTGCGGAACGTGCACAACCTCATTATCGGGGAAACATCCGCGGAGAACGTGAAGATCACCATCGGCAACGCATCCCCGGACAAGAAGATCGAGAAGATAGAGATTAAAGGCACCGACGCCATCACCGGGCTCCCGCGCAAGCTGGAGATGGACTCCGTAGAGGTGCGCGAGGCGCTGCAGGAGCCGATCAACACGGTGGTGGAGGAGATCAAGAAGACCCTCGGCCAGACGCCGCCCGAGCTCGCAGCCGATATCGTGGAGCGGGGCATCGTGATGACGGGCGGAGGCTCTCTGCTGAAGGGGTTCCCGAAGCTTATCGCCAAAGAGACGGGCGTCCCGGTGATACTCGCGGAGAACCCATTGCTCTGCGTGGCGCTGGGAGCGGGGAAATTCCTGGAGAGCCTCGTGAAGGAAAAGAACTCCAAGTACTTCAATGTAAAGACCTGATTCCATGCCCGGGTTTTTCGAAGGCTTTTTTGTACGGCACAGGAGAGGCGCCACTCTTGCGGGACTGGTGTCGGTGTCCTTTATCTGCCTGCTCATCTCCAATCATGCCATCGTGATCAAGCCGAAGGAAATCGGGCTTTCCGTCGCAGGATTTTTCCAGAAGGGGTTCACCGGCACGTTCAATTGGCTGGGGGATACGGCGGGCTCCATCCATCAGCTGCGGATGGCGCGGGAGGAGCTGGCCGCGGCCCGCGCGCGCCTGGAGGAGATGGACCAGCAGACGCGTGAAGTGCTGGAGCTGCGCCGGCAGAATGCCGCCCTGAAGGAGCAGCTCGATTTCGCGCAGACGCTGCCCCCCCAGCGGATTGCCGCCGAGGTGATCGCCCGGGACACGGACAATCTCTTCTCCACCGTCACCATCAACAAGGGATGGCGGCAGGGGGTGGAGAAAGACATGCCGGTAGTGGCCTGGCAGGGGGACATCGAGGGCCTGGTGGGAAAGGTCGTGCTGGTCGGACCCGGCTCCTCGGAGATCCTGCCCTTATACGACCCGCAATGCATGGTGTCAGCGCGGGTGGACAGCACCCGCGACGAAGGCCTTGCACAGGGGGAGGGGAAGGACAGGGAGACCATCGTGATGAACTTCGTGAAAAAGGTGGCCAAAGACAAGATCGCATACGGCGACCTCGTCGTCACCTCTGGGCTCGGGGGGCTGTACCCCAAGGGGATCAACGTGGGCCGCATCCGGCTGATCACGGCCCGGCCGTATGAGACCTCTCTGGAGCTCCAGGTGGAGCCGATCATCAAGTTCGAGAGATTGGAATACCTTTTTCTGCTCAAGCCGGAATCGGAGAGCGTTCCGCCCACGGATTCCGCGGCGCCAGCCGCCGCGCAGACATCGGCCGCGGGGAAGGGCTCTGAATGACGCGGGGATCATCCGCATGAACCGGGACCTGCGCACCATCCTTTTCACCCTTCTCGCCCTGGTGATCTGCATTCTCCTGCAGAGCACTCTACTAGGAAAGATCGCGCTCGGCGGCGTGCGCCCGGATCTTGCCATGCTCGTCCTTGTCTTCGTGTCCATGCGCCGCGGCTCCATGGTGGGCCAGGTCTCGGGATTCGCCTCGGGGTTCCTCGAGGACCTGATGAACGTCTCCCCCCTGGGCTTTCATTCCCTGATGAGGACCGTGATCGGATTTCTCTTCGGCCTTCTCTCAGGGAATGTCTTCATCGACCCGTTCCTTATGCCCATCATCCTTGCCGTGGTGGCCACGCTCCTCAAGGGCATACTCTCCGGCATCATCTCCGCGCTTTTTGGCCTGGCCTCCTCGGGTTTCATCACCTTTACCGGGCGGATCTGGATCGAGGTCGGCTACAATGGCGTGGTTGCCCCTTTCCTGTTCGCGCTGCTGAACCTTTTCAAGGTTTTCAAGCAGGCGGATAAAGAGGGCTCCTGATGGAATACGGCGAACGCCAGCAGAAGCGGCGTTTTGTCGCGCTCACCGCGCTTTTCGCTGGGTGTTTCGGCGTGCTGATTCTGTACCTGTTCTGGCTGCAGATCATCAACGGGGGGGAGTTCAAGCAGCGCGCGCGCGACGTGTCGGAACGCGAGACCACGCTGCCGGCCCAGCGCGGGGAAATCTACGACCGCCAGGGGGATGATCCGCTCGTTTTCAACGTGGATTCCTTTTCCGTCGAACTGGTGCCCGGCGATGTGGCGGCCTCAGAGCTGCCCGAGCTCTTCAGCCGGCTCGCCAAGGTGCTCGCCATTCCCGCGCAGGACATCGAGCAAAAAATCCCGCCGAAGAGCTATCGCCAGTTCCAGCCGATAGAAGTGCAGGGCGGCGTCACGCTTGCCGCAATCTCCGTCATCGCCGAGCACAGGGACCAGTACCCCGGCGTGAGCTGGCACAACAAGCCGATACGCAGCTATGTGGAGTCGGGCACGCTGGCGCACGTGATCGGATACGTGGGGGACATCACCCGCGAAGAGCTGCAGGTGCTGTACAACAAGAATTACGCGCCCGGAACCACCCTGGGGAAATCGGGCGTGGAGAAGCAGTACGATGAAGTGCTTCGCGGCAAGGACGGCAAACGCTACCGCGTCGTCGACGTGAAGGAGAAAGGGGTGTCGGGCGTGGAAGAGAAGGTCGAGCCGCCCACGCCCGGCAGCAATGTCCTGCTCACGATCGACCGTAAGATCCAGAAGCTTGCGGAGCAGGCCCTGGGTCCCCGCAACGGCTCCGTTGTCGTGCTCAAGCCCTCCACGGGAGAGATTCTTGCCCTTGTCAGTTATCCCTCGTTCGACCCGAACCGGTTCTTCGCTGCTGACAGCTCGGCATACATCAAACAGCTGCAGCTCGATCCCGCCTCTCCGTTCATCGACCGCGCAATACAATCCTCCTACCCGCCCGGGTCGACCTTCAAGGTGATCATGACCACCGGCATCGTGGATGACGGGACCATCCCCATCACCCAGGCCGTGCTCTGCACGGGGAAGCTGCAATTTGGAGACCGGGTTTTTAATTGCTGGCAGGTGACCGGGCACGGCTACGAGGACCTTTTCGGCGGGCTTGCCCAATCCTGCGATGTGTACTTCTGGACCATGGGCAACCGGCTGGGTCCTGAAAAGATCCTCTCCTACGCGCGCGATTTCGGCGTGGGATCGCTCACGGGAATTGACCTGCCGGGTGAGACGGCCGGACTTCTCCCCACCCCTGAGTGGAAGGAGAAAATCAAGCACAAGCAGTGGGTGGGCGGGGACACGCTGAACATATCGGTCGGACAGGGGGACGTATTGATGACGCCTCTGCAGCTGGCGGACATGGTGGCAATGGTCGTCAATGAGGGCGTTGTCTACAAACCCCACGTTCTCTTGAAGACGATCGATCCCCAGACCAACCGGGTTGCCTCTGAAGTGAAGCCGGAGGTCCTGCACGCGTCGGCGATCAGCAAACAGACCTTCCAAACCGTTCAGGAAGCAATGCGGGGAGTTATCACCAAGGGCACGCCCGCGCCGGTCATCACCACCAAGGCCGTCGACATAGCGGGAAAGACGGGCACCGCGCAGATCGTGGCAGGGGTGGAGACAAAGACGTGGCACTCGTGGTTCGCCGCGTACGGCCCGTATGCAACGGACAATCCCGACGACCGGGTGGTGGTGGTCGTCATGGTCGAAGCCTCGAACACCTGGGAATGGTGGGCGCCGAAGGCGGCAAACATCATTTTCCAGGGCATCTTCGCCAACCAGACCTACGACGAGGCGGTGGCAACGCTGAAGCCCTGGTACGCGCCAGTGGTGGGGAGGATCGATTGAAGAGGTTTTCCCTCGCGTCTTTCGACATGATCCTTTTCGGGGCGACCCTGCTCCTGATGGCTGTCGGCATCCTCTTCATCTACTCCAGCGGCATCAATGCAACCGGCATCCAGGTGTCGCGCGAGTTTCTTCGGCAGATCATTTTCGCCCTGACCGGCCTTGCATTGCTGGTTTTCTTCGCTTTCCTGAGCTATACGACCCTCCGCGTTCTTTCCCTGTACATCTACGCGGGGGGGCTCTTCCTCCTGCTCGTCACCCTCGTTATCGGCCGGCAGGTGAACGGCGCCCGGTCCTGGCTTGGCTTTCCCACCATCGGCATCCAGCCCGCGGAGTTCATGAAGATTGCCGTGATCCTTTTCCTCGGCACATATTTCACCGGCATCGGCAACGGCATCCGGGAGCTGCCCCGTTTCCTGCTGGGACTGCTCATCGCATTCGTGCCGATCGCCCTCATCCTGCTGCAGCCGGACATGGGCGAGGCGCTCGCTTTCGTCCCCATCTTCCTATTGATGGCATTCATCGCGGGCGCGCAGGGCCGCCACCTGCTCTTCATCCTTGGCACCGGAATCCTCGGCTTCATGCTCGCGGCCATCCCCACCCTCCACGCGCGCTCCGGCGCGGGCGGAGCCTCTTTCTTCAGCCTCATCTCCGATCCCGACATTTTAAGGTATCTTCTGCTCGCAGGCGCCGTGGTGTGCGGGCTTGCTTTCCTTGGGTGGCGCTCGTTCCGGCAGAGATACTTTTATTGGATCACATGGACCGGGGCCTTGTGTGTGCTGGCCGGAATCCTGTCCCTTGCGCTGCGCCTTATGCTCAAGGATTACCAGATCATGCGCCTTGTGATATTCATCAATCCGAGGCTGGACCCGCAGGGAGCGGGGTGGAACATTATACAGTCCGTGACTGCCATAGGCTCGGGAGGATTGCACGGCAAGGGCTGGCTGCACGGCACGCAGAGCCACTACCAGTTCCTGCCGCAGCAGAGCACGGATTTCATCTTTTCCATCCTCGCCGAGGAGTGGGGATTCCTCGGCGCGCTGCTGGTGTTCGGCCTGCTCCTGGTGATCCTGCTGCGCGGCATCAGCATCGTGTGGGCGTCCCGGGAAGATTACGCGATGCTCGTGGGAACGGGCATCCTCACAATGATCTTCTTCCACGGCATCGTGAACGCGGGGATGGCCATGGGCATCATGCCGGTGACGGGGATTCCGCTAATGTTCCTCTCCTACGGAGGCTCCTCCCTCTGGACGGGGCTCATCAGCATGGGCATCCTCATGAACATCAGCCGTCGAAGGCTGCGCTACTGATTTGGCTGCCGCATCATCCAGAGACCTGAGAGCGCTTCTCCAGAGGGTTGAAAAGCCGGGCCGCTACGTAGGAGGGGAGTTCGGCGGCATAAAAAAGCCGGACGCAGGGCTCACCGTGGCCATCTCCTACCCCGACCTGTACGAGATCGGGATGTCCAATTCCGCGGTCAAGATCCTCTATTCCCTTCTGAATAGCATTCCCGATGTTTCCTGCGAGCGGGTATTCGCGCCCGCGCCTGATTTCGAAGCCGCGCTCCAAGCGGCGGGCATGCCGCTGTTTTCCCTGGAATCCCGGCGCCCTCTTTCAAAGTTCGACGTGATCGGATTCTCATTCGGGTACGAGCTGACGTTGACGAATCTCCTCGCCATCCTCGACGCTTCCGGCATCAGCCTCCGCAGCTCCGCCCGAGGCCCCGGGGAGCCGGTGGTCCTTGTCGGAGGTCCGGCAGCCACCAATCCCGCTCCCCTTGGTCTGTTTGCCGATGCTGTTTTTATCGGTGAAGCCGAGGGATGGGCGCCGGCGTGCTTCTCGGAGATGGCGCGCATGAAGCGGAGAGGCGCCGGCCGCGCCGACATTGTTGCGTATCTGCGCTTGCAGCCCAGCATCTGGCATCCGGGAAAGGCAGCGCAGGTGCGGCGGGCTTTTTGGAGAGGATTTTCCCGGTCCGGTGCCGAGACCGGGTTTCCCGTTCCTAATATCCGCGTGGTGCAGGATCACGGCGCCGTGGAGATCATGCGCGGTTGCCCGAATGCGTGCAGGTTCTGCCACGCAACCGTGCTCTATCGGCCCTGCAGGGTGAAGCGTGCCGAGATCATCCGCGAAGAGGTGCGGAAGCTCGTCGACCACGCCGGCTACCGCCAGATCTCGCTCTCCTCTCTTTCATCGGGGGATTTTCAGGAAATCCATGGGCTCGTGAGAGACCTCAACGCGTTGTACGCGCCGCGCATGGTCTCCTTTTCCCTCCCTTCGCTTCGGGTGGACTCTCTCGGACTCGGCCTGCTGCACGAGATCTCGGAGGTGAGGAAGAGCGGCCTTACCTTCGCCGTTGAGACGGCGCTGCCGGAATGGCAGCGGGAGGTGCGGAAATCAGTTTCCCTAGACAAGGTCATCGCATTATTGAAGGAAGCCAAGGGGCTGGGTTGGAAGGCTGCGAAGTTCTATTTCATGGTGGGCCTTCCGCCGTCTTTCGACAATGACGAATCCGGCACCATCATCGACTTCCTCCGCGCCGTGCGCGAAACGACCCGCATGAGCTTGAACGTGAACGTGGCGGCCTTCATCCCCAAGCCGCACACCCCATGGCAGCGATCGCCGCAGATCGGGGAGGAGGAGGCCATGGCGAGGATCATGGCGGTCAGGAAAGGCTTTGCCGGAGATGGATTCAAGATCGGCTATCACGCGCCCATCCTGTCGCTCCTGGAGGGCATCGTAGCGCGGGGCGACGAGAAGGCGGGGCTGCTCGTCCTGGATGCATACCATCGGGGCGCGCGGCTGGACGCCTGGGAGGAGCATGTTCGGCTGGACGTTTGGCGCCGGGCGATCGCGGAAGCGGATTGGGACGTGCTCGGGGAGACATGCAGGCCGCGTGCACGGGATGAGGCGCTCCCCTGGGAACGCATCATGCTGGGCCTTACGTCGAGTGAAATCGGGGATGCGCCACTACCGCTGAGTGATGCCTCTTCACGCCCTGCTGCGCCTACCGCTGCGCCCGGGACGCAGATTTCCAAGGGATGGGAACGGCTGGTTTTCAGCTTTTCCAAGACGAGTACGGCCGCGTTCATCTCACACCTCGACCTCATGACCGTTTTCGAGAGGTCATTTGCGCGCGCCGGATACGCGGCGCGGTTCACTGAAGGCTACAATCCCAAACCCCGCCTGGAATTCGCAAACCCCTTGAGTCTTGGGCTGTGCTCCGATCAGGAGATCGCCGGCATCGATCTGCATAATTTCGATTCGGCGGACAGTTTCGTCTCGCGGCTGAATGCAAGCCTGCCCGAGGGCTTGAGGGTTTTTCGGGCCGCGCTCATTCCCCAGACCGGAACGGAACGGCGGCGTTCGCTGATGTCGCTGTACTGGGGCGCCGATTTCGAGGTGAGCGAGGAATCGGGACGGACGTACACGCTGCGCCTGCCCGCCTCGGGGCCGTCAATCAGGAAGACGATGGAAGCTGCCGGAACGTGGGAAACGGCGCAGGCGCGCCGGATCGCCACGTGGGCGTCGGGCGCCGCCGGAAAGCCCGAGGACTACTTCGACGTGCTGCGCGCATCCATTGGCGGCTCGGACGGGGATTCTCCCTCAGCGTCCAAAGGAGTTTCCTGAGCCTTGACCTGCTCCCAGAGCTGGTCCATGCGCTGCAGACCGGCTTCGGCAGGCCGCACGCCGGAAGCCGCGAGCAGCTTTTCCACCGCTCGAAAACGGCGCTCGAACTTCCCGTTTGCGCCGTGCAGAGCCACGGCAGGCTCTATTCCGAGCAGCCGCGATAGATTGACCACGGAAAAAAGGAGATCGCCCACCTCGTCCTCGACCCGGCCCTGTTCTCCTTCCTTGAGAGCTTCGCGAAGCTCCCGAAGCTCCTCGTCGATCTTCTGCCAGACGGGCTGCGGGCCAGGCCAATCAAAACCTACCTTGGCCGCTTTTTTCTGCAGCTCCGCGGATTTCTCCAGGGGAGGCAGCGACCGGGGGACCCGGTCCAGCGCCAATCCCAGTTCCGCCTCCCGGCCGGCTTTTTCCGCCTCCTTTATCTCATCCCACTGCGTGAGTATCTCGTCGACGCTCGCCGCATCGGATTGCCCAAAGACATGGGGGTGGCGGCGCACGAGCTTGTCGGCGATCCGCGCGAGCGTCGATTGCACCGTGAAAGAGCCTTCCTGTTCCTTCATCCAGGCGAGCATCGTCACCAGGAGGTACAGGTCGCCAAGCTCCTCCTCCATGTTGCGGTCATCGCGAGCGTCTATGGAGCTCACGCATTCCCAGGCTTCATCGATCAGGCTGGCGCGCAGGGATGTCGGGCTCTGCGCGCGGTCCCAGGCGCAGCCATCGGGAGAGCGCAGACGCTGTATGATGTGAAGAAGTCTTTCAAAGCCGGCGGAAGCGTCGGTGGGCATGGGGTTAACCGGCGGCGGAAGCCAGATCGCGGAGCTGGGCCATCAGGTCGTCAGGCGACGTCAGCTTTATTACGCTGTCATTGATGCTCACCACCGGCGCGTGCGAGCACATTCCTCTGCACGGCACGACCTCGAAGCTGAACACGCCATCCGGTGTGGTCTCGCCGTCCGATATCCGAAGCTCGCGGCCGATCGCTTCCAAAATGTCGTCGGAGCCTTTCCGGGAGCAATTTTCCCCCCTGCAGAGAGCGATGCGGTAGCGGGCAGGCGGCTCGGTCCTGAATACCGGATAGAACGCCGCAGCCTCCACGACCCGCTCCCGGGCTACATTGAGGAAATCGGCAATGTACCCGATGGATTCGCGGGAAAGGTACCCGAAGGCCTTCTGCGCATCCTCCAGTATCTGAACGAGAAACTCCCGTTTCGGCTGATACCGCGAGAATATGTCGATGAGCTTCTGCGGCGGGTTGTGCCGGGGTTCCGCGGCAGGGGCGGGCGGGCCTTCCTTCTTCCGCCTCTTCAGATAGTGCGAGAGTATCGCGAGACCCAGCGCGATATTCTCATTGCGCACGATCACGTCCGAGGGCACGGTGAGCTGAGTCGGAGAGAAATTCCAGATCGCCTTGATGCCCAGGGAGACGACCCGGCCCGCGACGGACTGCGCCGCGTCCCTGGGGACGCACAGGATGGCGATCCCCACGTCGAAGCTTCTGACCACCCTCTGCAGGGATTCCATGGGCAGGATGGTGAATGCGCCGAGAACGCTTCCCATCCGAGCGGGGTCATTGTCGAAGATTGCCACCAGTCGAAGGCCGTATTGCGCCAGCCCGGGGTACTGGCTGAGCGCCGACCCCAGCCGGCCCGCGCCGATCAGGATCGCGGTGTTCTCATAGTTGATGCCGAGGAACTCCTCGATGGCTTTTTTCAGCCCGAGGATCGAGTAGCCGGCTTTCGGTTTTCCCTTGTACCCGATCAGGGAGACGTCCTTTCGCACCTGCGTGTCGTCGATGCGGAAGAACTGGGCGAGGTACCGGGAGGACACATACGCCTCCCCCCGCGCCTGCATCTCTGCAAGAATCTGGTGGTAGAGGGGAATCCGCCGCAGCGTCTGCTCGGGGATCGGATGCTCGATTGCCTCAAGGGCGTCCCCCGTGTCACTCATTGCTCATCCTCAATGGCGGATATGGCTTTTTCGAGGCATGCCTGTCTTTCACGGGAAGGCTACTTTGCGGCGCCGTTTTGCTGCTGTTCCTGCAGCGCCATGCTCTGCTGCGCCGTGCGGATGAAATCCGCGGCCGGCGTATACTTCGGGTCAATCTTCAATACCTGCTGCCACAACTCGATGGCCTTGGCGTAATTCCCGTTGGCGAACTCCTCCACGCCTTGGAGGTAGAGGGCTTCGGCTTCATGCGCCCGAGCGGCGCGCCCAGAGTCCCCCAGCTCGAACCGGGCTTGAACGCTGAACTTGTCCAGCGGATCCAAGGACCCGCTCAAGTCCAGGTTGTAATTCATGGTCAACGCGAGCGTTCCCAATGTGAGCGCCGCGCCGATGCTGATGCCCGGATTTGCCGCTTTTAAAAGCACGCCCGCCTGCACCGAAAGAAAGTCAGTCATCGTGACCGTTGTGCCTACGGCGAGGTTCCAGACCTCGGCCGGAACATTGGCGGAGAGGCTGAACGGGTAGTTGAAGTCCATGGCGATCGTCCAGGGACGGAGCGGGGACCACGCGACGCCGGCCGTTGCCATGGAGGGGAGAACCTCATCGGAGAGGGTGGAGACTCCGAGGTTTTTCACAACGATCCCCGCGGAAAAATTCTTGGCCTGGGCGTTATAGAATTTCAGGAAATTGAAGCTGGTCATCATCCCGACATCCGCCATCACCGCAAGGGCGGATTGGTTGAGCACCGACAGGGAGGCGATATCGGGAATGTTGCGGTACGCGACCTTGAAATTCGCCCCCACGGCAAGGCCGTAGAAAGAGTAGCTGGAGAGGAAGTTGTAGGATATGTTCGCCGTGCCCACTGTCTCGCTGATGTATTCATTGGCCTGGATGGCGCCCCATTCGTTGTACGCGGTGAAGGGCACGTAGAGGAATTTGCCGGCGAAGCCGATCCCCAGATCATTGAAGCGCAGAGAGTATACGACGCCTTCCAGATTGGAATCCGAGATCCAGTTGTGGTGGTAAAAGGCAAGCTCCGTGGTCTGCATCAGCGAGCTCGCGGCCGGGTTGGATTCTATATAGCCGGAATCACGGGACAGGGCCGCGTATGCTGTGCCCATGCCCTCCGAGAGACCGCCCATGGGCACCAGAAGGGTGGGGAAAGAGGTCAAGCCGGTATTGGGATCGACGAACACCTTGAGCAGATCGGTCCACCCGGCATATAAATCGGAGCCATCCGCCAAAAGGGCTGCGGAGTTCAGGATGAGGAAAAACAGAATCGCGGCGGGCAGCCGGGTTTTCATTTTCGCCTTTAATTATACATCGGAAAGGGGGGTTATTCCATAGAGAGACGCTCTCAGCGGCCCAGGGAACGGCGTTTTGGGGATGACCTGGCAGCTGTTTTCGCCGATAATAAGAGGAGTGGGGTTCCGTGCAGACGCATAGCCTGAAAGCCCTTGCACTCCTGTTATGTCTCGCCCTTTCCCTTGCTGGCGCTGTCTCCCTGTATGCGGGGGGCCGGCCGGAATCGCAATTGGCCGATGCCGAGCGTCTCATCCAGCAGCAGGACTACGCGGGGGCGCTCAAGCTGCTTGCCGCCATTCAGAGGGACAACCCGGACCTGCGGGATGCAACCTCACGGCTGATAGCGCAGATAATGACGGTGACGCAGCACTATAATTCCGTGCTGGAGGAGCTCAACCATGCCAGCGCCGCGGGGGACGTGGCGGCAATGCAGAAGGTCCTTCCGGAGCTGCAGAAGATCGATCCCCAGCGTGCCGCCGGCCTGTCCAAGACCGCCGGTGTTCTGGTGGGCGTCCTGCAGCTCATGAATACGGCGGAAAGCCTGCTTGCCGCGGGAAAGGCGCCGGAGGCCCTCGCGCTGTACCTTCTTCCGCTGGCTGATCCGAAGAAGGCGGGATTCACCCTTCCGGTGCAGGAGTTCGAGGCAGCCGGCTATGGCACGATCATCACCGCGAACGTGAACAGAGGGGTTGCGAACATACTGGCGGCAGCCGGCCAGGAAAAGAATGCCGAAGCCAGCCTCGCGGCCATTCCCGCGAAATTGAAGGCACTCTTGGCGGGGATCGCGACCGCCGAAACCATGCAGGCATTCGACGGGATCGTATCTCCCCTTCTTCAGGCAGCGGCCGCGGAAGGCGCCGTGCGCGCCACTGCCGCGTCCCTTGCCGACGTCAGCCGCTCCCTCCGCGATCCAACCGCCAAGGGCAGGGAAGATCCCTACCTGCAGTACCTTGGCTGGCTTTGTCTTGGCCGGGAGAAGAAAGCGGAAGGAATCGCACTGGCGCTCCAGAGCCTCTGGGAGAAGACAGCGCTGGCGGCGTCTACTGCCGCCCTGGCAAGCGCATCGGCGGTGTTCGACGCGGCTCGTTCCCGCTACAGGGCGGGAGCGTTTGCGGCGGCGGATGCCGGCTTTGACGACGCTCATTATCATGGAATGCTCGCTGTGAAAGCCGCAGCCCTCGCGTCGGCCGCGCTGAAGACATCCTCGGCGAGCGGCTGGGCCTTCTCTTCAATGGATGCCCAAACGCTCGCGAGCTTGCTTGCCGCGGCTTCCCAGGCGCAGGAGACCATTGCAGAGGCCAGCGCATATCGGCTGCTCATCACGTACCGCAAGGATCTCGATGCCCTGCCGGTAGCGGCTCCCGACGCCGTCATTGTGGCGGCGCGCGCGTCAGCGGAAACGGCGGAGCTTGCGGCGGCGCGCGCCGCCATCGACACGCGCGCGGGCGAAGCGCTCGCTCAGCGCCAGGACTGGGATTCGCGCGCCGCGACGCGGGAGAAGAAAGCGGCCGCCGGCGCGGCTCCCGCGGAACTGGCGCAGTCGGCCCGCGCCATGGCTCTTCTTTTCACGGGCTTTGCCGATACGGACCTGCAGCAGCGGGATCTTTCCTATGCCTTGCGGATCGCGACGATTGGAGGCAGCGATTTCTCCAAGAGGCTGCAGGACGCCATCGCGGCCAGAAAAAAGGCTGAGGACCTCAAGGACGGCACAAAGGAGGGGCAGGCCGTCTCCGCTGCCGCTCCTCCCGAGAAGCATCCCGAGCAGGCGATTCCCGTGTTCCAGGCCGTCAGCGCAAGCCTTGACGCGCTGATTTCCGAAGTCTCCACGCATGTGCGGAAGCTGCAGATGGACAAGCCCTATGTCACGGCGAGCGTCGGGCTTGCGGTCCTCCTCAATGGCTCCGCCACAACGCCCGGGTACAACGACATTCTCAAGAACGCCGAAGCGGAGAGAGCCAATCTCGACCTTCTGGCCGCAATGGCGCAGAGACAGATCGATGACGCCGCGATCGCCAGCAGGCAGGGCGACAATTATTACGTACAAGCCCTGGCGGAGTACACCAAGAACGACACCACCGGCGCCTCGGGCTTCCTGGATAATGCGCGCGCCGCGTATATCCAGTCATTAGCCAATGCGTATACGGATCACGCGGCGACGATAGCGGACAAGGACCTGAACGATCTGGACAATAAGATCCTGAACCTGAACAAGCAGATCGCGGTCAACACGGCGCAGGCGGCGATTGTTGCCATCAATAAAAAGGTGTCTGAAAAGGACTTCCTGGGAGCAAGCGATGATCTGGACTCAGCGGAGAGGGCCTGGAACGACACCGGATATGACCCTTACCAGCCTTTCGAAACACTGCGCCAGACCATACAGAATGCTCTGGACCTGAGCCAGGGCCGGGAGATCTCCCGTCTTGACCCCAAAGCCGCCGTGGTGGTCGCTTTTTTAAACAATGCCCAGGCCAATCTGGCCGCGAGCAAGCTCATTGATGCCATGAAGAACGTGAACAACGCTCTTTCGGTGGCGCCCAACTATGGCACGGCAAAGGTCCTGAAGCTGATGATCCAAAAACAAACGGACCCTGTCGGATTCCAGACCAATGCGGCGGCACAGATCAACACGTACATGAAGATGGCGGCCAGCAGCAGCACGACGGATCAGAAAACAGCGTATCTGGCTCTTCTGGACTATTCGAAGCTTGATCCGAAATTCGCGGCCCAGCTCAAGGGCACGATCCAGGAGCTTGAGTACCAATTGGGCGTCGCGCGGAGACCCGCGACCCAGCAGCAGATCGCCCAGTCCAGTGCCCTTGTCCAGGAAGCGAGCGCCCTGGCGCAGCAGGGCACGCAGGAGGCGTACCAGCAGGCGCTGGACAGGCTGAAGCAGGCATATCAGATCAATCCCGACAACACCGCCGCCGTCAGGCTCGATGCCCAGGTCCGCGCCAAGATGGGAAGCACGGCACTGGCCGCGCTCTCGGCGACTGATGTGCAAGTCTACAACCAGGCCTACAGCGAATATCTGTCAGGCGCGTACCAGGATGCGTACGACAAGGTGAACGCGCTCTGGAAGAGCGCGAGAAACCAGACCTATGCCCCATTGCAGAAGCTGAAGAAAAGGTGCGAGGTGGCGCTGAACATATCATGATGAAAGCACGCTTCGCTCGCTCCTTCCTTCTTGCCGCGCTCAGCCTTTGCATGACCGCAGTGCCGGGTCTCGCCCAGGTCCTGTATTGGGATGCGCCGCGCGTATTCATTCCGAAGAACATAGGATCCTCCAGCTCCGCGGCGGGCCCCTCCCTCATGGCGCTGGCGTGGCAGGAGATTCTGCCGCGCTCGCAGGCGGATCAAACCAGCGGGGACATCTATCTCTCCATTGCCGTCTCTCATGACGGCACCGCGTGGAAAACGCACCCGCGGTATTTCGGACCCGTGCCTTACGCCGGAGTCACGGCGGGGAACGAGCCGCGGGTGTATTCCATGGTCATCGATGCGCATGACCGGATTCTCGTGGCCGTTGCCTCCTCCGACAGGGAGACCACGATACTCCAGTCCATTGACGAGGGCGCAAGCTTCCAGCAGGTCCGCCGTCTGACTGCCGGGGCCTCGACGGTCGTGCCGAATCTCTTCACCGCGAACGGAGGCGGGTTTCTTCTGCTTGTTTCCCAGGGCGCTTCGGGCGCGGATGCCTCATCGGGATCCGCAACCCTTGCTTTCAGCCGTTCGCCGGAGGGAAGGACATGGTCCGACCTTTCGCCCTTCATCACCGAGGCGGACAGGTGCGGCAGCCCTCAATTGCAGCCCGCGCACGCGGCGTTCCAGGGCCGTGACCTTATTGTTTTTGAATCGTACACCTCCCGGTCCGATCTGGTCAGCATCACCGGCACATGGCAGCTGTACGCGAAGACCAGCGCTGACGGCGGGGTCACATGGGAAGCGGCGGTTCCCATCACGCCGCAGTCGCCCCTCTTCGGCGCTGATCCGCTTGCCTTTGACAACGAGCGCCCCTCGGTCTCCGTGGCAGGGACGCAGCTGGCGCTGGTGTGGGAGCGCTCGTCCTATGGGAGCAGCAAGCCGCAGATCTGGACGGCGCCTCTGGATGGGAAGGCATCCGTGGCGGGAACGCCCGAGGCCGTCGCAACGGACTCCCCGTCCCGTTTTGCCCAGGTTCTGCCTCTCAAGAGCTTGGAATACGTGCTGTATGCTGACAGCTCCAAGGGAACCTCCCGCATCATGCTGGCACAGAAGGGCAAGACGTGGAGCGCGCAGCCCCAGTTGAACACCGACATCCTGAACGCGGTTTTCCCTCACGGATTGGTTTTCAACAATTCACTGTTCCTTTTCTGGGAAAACCAGCCGGCCTCAGGAGGCACATCCTCGCTGGTTCAATTGCAGCCGCTGACACGGGTGGGAGCGCCGGTTGTGAAGCCCGTGGATTTTACGCCCGGACAGCCCGCCAACAAGGACACGGTGACCGTGAGCTGGACCGAGCCGGAGCCGCCGGACCCGTCCGGAATCAAGGAGTACCAGTATACATGGTCGTACAGCAACGGCGCGACCACCGTTGAGGTGGAGAAGAAGCCCGTGTCCGGGCTTACCACCGGCGGGAAGCCGCAGTTTTGCACTCAGAAGGTCGACAAGGACGGTACGTGGACCTTCTCCATCGTGGCCGTCGATCTGGCGGGCAACATCACGGAGGCACCGGCAACGCTTTCCTTCATCCGTGACGCCACGCCTCCCGCGGCCGTGAGCTTCGAGCTGATCGGCCAGGATGGGCGCCAGCTCCTTTCCGCGCCAGCGGCAAGCCCTGGCAAACGCGATGCGCAATCCCATGTGGTGGACACCAACACATTCACCCTGCGGTGGCTGCCGGCCGGAGACAAGGATATCGTCGGCTACACGTACAATCTGCAGCCGGGGTGGACGTCCCTGGACGACTACCTCCAATCCACGGTCCCTCTTCTGAGCCCTCCCCACCGGAACGTCACCACCACGACTGACATCGCCTTCCAGAACAAGGATAACGGCGTGTACGTTCTCACCGTTCAGGCAATTGACAGAGCGGGCAATTTCAGCCAGCCATCCACCATAGCGCTGGGATTGGGAAAATACCAGGTAGTGACCAGGGTCGATTTCGTGACAGCGCAGAAGGATCCGCTGCTGGGCACCGTGAAGCTCACCATCGTCGGCAGGGGCTTCACGGAGAATGGCGCCCTTCAGCATATCTACCTTGATCGGAAGCACACCAGCCCGCCATGGGACATGGTATTTGATCCGGTAGCGCCTTTGACCGTCACGGACCGGCAGATCACGGGCATCATGCTGGATCAGAACAGGGATTCTGGTTCCTACAGGATCGGTCTCCTGCAAAAGCGCGCCACGGGCCAGCAGGTGCTGTATTTCACCCCGGGCGCCATGGTGGATTTCGTGTCCCCCGGCACGGTGAAGATCGGCAATTTCCAGATCCTGCTTCCACGGTGGATCGCGGGGCCGTCGCCGCAGTACGTTTTCTCTTTTGACAGCCTGGTGGTCGTTCTTATCGTCGCGCTTCTCTGCGCCCTTTCCTTCCTGGCAATCCGCAAAATATTCGCGCTTGCCCAGGAGGGAGCCGCGGTCCGGGAGGAAGTCATGGCGCTGCTGGAGGGGAGGCCGAATGAGCAATGGGAGGAAAGGAAAAAACGCATGCAGGCGTTGAAAAGGAAAGGCATGGGGCTGCGCCTGAAGTTCACGCTCCTCATGGTGGTCCTTGTTACCATGATCGTTCTCATCGTCTCCATTCCCCTGGGATTCCAGATGGTCAACCGCCAGAGAACGGCTCTCGCCGCAAGCCTGCAGAACAAGGCCGCCATTCTCCTGGGCGCAATGGCGTCCAGCGCGGAGACCCAGTTCCAGCTCCAGGATCAAGGGTACGACGGGGCGACTGGCATTCCCGATCTTCGGTCTCCCATGCCTGATGCCGTCTCCGCAGCCATCACGGGAGCGCATTTCGAGATCGGAGTGCCGAACCAGATATCCGGGCCAACCAGCCCCAAGGACCTGGTCTGGGCAAGCGACATCAAACGCTTCGCGGACGAGCGCACGGCAGGACGTTTCATGATGGCTTCTGAAACGGTCGACGATGAGCTGGCCAAAAGGATTCCCGATCTGCAGAAAAAAATCGACGCGGACCTTACTGCCAAGCTCTCCTCTTCCCTCGACCAGTACCGCGCACTCAAGGGCCAGCAGAAGAATCTCATGACAAAGACGGACGCCGCGTCAAAAACCCAACTGGGCTCGGTCACCGCTCAGCTGACATCGGTGCGCAGGGATATCGATACTCAGGCCAAGGCCGTGTACGCGCAGTCCTCTACCCTGGAGAATTTCAAGCCGAATGCCCGGCTCCTTCCCACCTACATGTTCTACGAGCCCGTCATTTTCTATAACGGGGCGGATAACCTGGCGGAAACCGCTTTCTACCAGGGCATGATCCGTCTGGAGGTGAAAACGGACGCCATCAACCAGCAGATAACGCAGGCGATCAACAGCATTCTCGGCACCGCCAGCGCCATCGCTCTGGCGGCAATCGCGCTGGGGATTCTGGGCGCCATTATCATGGCAAGCATCACCGTCACCCCCATACGCAAGCTGGCGCGGGGCGTCGCGGTGATACGGGACACGGAAGACAAGGAGCACTTGAAGGAGCACGTCATAGAGGTGGGCACCCGGGACGAGATCGGACAGCTCGCCGAGACGGTGAACGAGATGACCCGGGGCCTTGTCGAGGCCGCTGTAAAGAACAAGCTGCTTCTGCTGGGAAAGGACGTGCAGAAAAGGTTCCTGCCTCTGGAGAAGGACACGCAGAACCGGATCGGAACAACGGCATCCGAAGAGACCAAGGCCGTCGAGATCTACGGCTACTACGAGGGCGCAAAGGAAGTCTCGGGGGATTACTTCGACTTCAAGAAACTGGATGAAACGCATTACGCCATTATCAAGTGCGACGTTTCCGGCAAGGGCGTTCCCGCGGCTCTGGTCATGGTGGAAGTGGCCACCGTGTTCATCAGCTACTTCCGCGATTGGCCGAAGCGCAAGAGCAACATCGCGCAGATCAAGGAACCCAAGGCGCGGCAGCGCGCCCTTCAGGAGCTGGAGCGGCTGGACACGCTGGTCTACACGATCAACGACATGCTGGAGGAGCGGGGATTCAAGGGCATGTTCGCGGCGTTGACGGTCTGCATTTTCAATGCGGAAACCAACATGGCCACCGTGTGCAACGCCGGGGATACCCTGATGCACATCTACGAGGCGAGCGATCGGAAGCTGATACAGAAGAAGCTCCCCGATTCTCCCGCCGCGGGCGTGTTCCCCTCCACGCTCGTGGAGATGAAATCGGGATTCAAGCAGGTGCCGCACCGCTTGGACAAGGGGGACGCGTTGGTGCTCTTCACCGACGGTTTCGAGGAGGCCAAGCGTTCCTTCAGAAACGCGAATGGCGAAATCGTGGCGTGTGAAGCACCCGAGGTGAAGGAGGATGAGCCCCACCTCGGGACCCACACCCGGGGCCAGACATCGGAAGAGTTCGGCCTGGCGCGCATCTCGGCGATCGTCACGGCGGTGTTCACCCGGGAGCGGTATCGGCTCGTGCGGCACCATTTGGTTGATCCCACCGAGGAGCTGGAGTTTGATTTTTCCTCCTGTTTGGGAACGGTGAAGGACGCGGTGCTCGCCCTGGTTGCCGTTGAAAAGGTGTTCCGCCTGATTCCCGCGGCCGATGCGGGCGCCGGAAGCAAGATCGTGGTTGAATCCAAGGTGGATGCGTTCCTCAAGGATCATTTCCGTCAATATGAGAAGTACTTCTCCCACCGCGGGGAGGGGCAGCAGAACGAGACGACGGTCACTTTCACCCACTTGAAAGAGGACGAGCAGTACGATGACCTCACCATCCTCGTTCTGCGAAGGAAATGAAATGCCGATACGAAAGAAGGCGGTAGAGACATGAGAAAGACAATTTGTACCATGGCCATTGTGCTCCTCGGCGCTGGAATTGCATTCGGGCAGGGCGCGACGATCACCCTGCAGAACCAGGACAGCTCAACGCTCTACTACGTTGTCGATCCCAAGGATCTTGCGGGCCTGAGCCCGGGAAGCCCGTTTCTCGCTTCAAAGGTCGCGGGGTTCTTCTCCTCGCAGGGTGATGTGTCCTTCTCCTCCCTTGCCCCGGATGCCAGCACAGAAATGACCGATCTGCCGGACGGGGCGCACCTGCTTGTGGGATTCTTCGCCGTGCAGGACCAGGACGATTTCCCTGTTCGCGTCATTACGCTGCAGGTCGACAGCAGCGTCGGGAACAGGTTCTATGCGCTTTTTGCAGGCCCGGCGCAGCTCACCGTGCCTCGGGGGGTGGGAAAGCTGGCGCAGTTCTCACGTGAAGGAGCGCAGCCGCAGGCACCCGCGGCGACGGCAACAGCCGCTGCGCAGACCGTGCAGCCTGTTGCAGCGCCGCAGCCGGGATCTCAGCAGCCGACAGCCGTAGCCTCTTCTCCAACACCCGCTGCTTCTTCTCCGGCACCCGCGGCGCTCCCGCCCATAGCCGCGTTCACCAAGGCGTATGATCCCGTAGTCTTCACCCAGGAGAGGCAGGGCGATTTCTCCGTGCTGCCCGTCTCGCAATCGCGAGCGTGGAACACAACGGGAACGAGGATTTCGTCCCTTTCCGGAGCGCTCGACAATGGAGCGTTACGGCTTGCGCTCACCGTGCAGGGAGGGTTCTCGGACAAGGTCTCCTATTTCTTCTACGTGTTCGGGACCCGGGCCGCGGGGCAGGAAAACCAGCTCACCCTGGAGCTTGCGCCGCGAGCGCTCGGCAATAAGGGGGCGTGCCTGCTGTGGCGGAAAGGGGCTTCAGCCCCGCAGCTTATCGGGGACGTGAGCGCGACGTCGACCACCGCGGAGGTGGACATCGGCTCCGATGAGCTGCAGTCCGATATCCTGGCGGGAATAGGGGAAAATGCTACGGTCGATCTCACCGCTGGCTGGTATGACCGCGGGCTGGGGCTGTGGGAGGAGTTCTTCTACGCCACGTTCTCCACGGCTGAGATCACTGCCGTCACACGTTGAAACGGATGAGGAGCACGTCGCCGTCCTGCACGACGTACTCCTTGCCCTCAAGCCGCAGCTTGTTGGCTTTTTTCGCGCCGGCGAAGTCTCCGTATTCCAGCACATCCCGCCATGAAGCCACCTCGGCGCGGATGAAGCCCTTCGCGAGGTCGGAATGGATCTCGCCGGCCGCGCCAACGGCCGGTATGCCCTGCTTGATGCTCCATGCCTTGCATTCATCTTCGCCCACCGTGAAGAAGCTCACTAGATGGAGGGTGGAGTAGACATGGCGCAGAAACCGGTTCTTGGCCGGTTCCTCAAGCCCGAGGTCGCGCAGAAAATCCTTCTGATCCTCCAGGGGAAGCTGGGCGATCTCCATTTCCATATCACCTCGGATGGCAGACATATCAATCCCGGCTCCCGCTGCTTCCGCCAGAAGGTCCTCATGCGGGATGGTCTTTTCCCCCGTGTTGAGGATGACGAAAAGGGGCTTGGCCGTGAGGAAGCCGAACCCGGCAAATATCTTCTGATCTTCCGCTGAGATGAAACCGGCGCCCAGCGGCTTGCCCGCGCCCAGGCGTTCCACGATCTGCCGCAGCAGGTGATATTCCCTCCCGTCCCTTTTTGCCTCCTTGTCCAGCCGCGCCAGTCGCTTCTCCGCGATCTCGTAGTCGCCGAACACCAGAGAGTCCATCACCTTGCGCAGGTCCCGCAGGGGCGTTGACCCCTTCAATGGATGAGCCACGGCATCGCTTTCAAAGGCGCGAATGATGATGGCAACGGCATCAGCCCGGCGCACGTCTGCAAGGCTTGCAGCGGTGATGCCCCCTTCCTGGTCGTGCTCCAGAGGGAGGTCCTTGAAGAGGACCGAAGCATGGGTGAGCTTCTTGGGGCTGTACAGCGCGGCAAGCCTGTCCAGCCGATCGTCGGGCACCTTCACCTCGGACAGGTACGCCTGCTTCTTTCCGCCGCCTGCGTCTCCCGTGACGGCAGCCTGCCCTGTCAGGGCATTGAAAATCGTTGTCCTTCCGGACCTGGCAAGCCCAATGATCACGGTTTCCATTTCCGCTCCTTGATCGTGCGCGTCGCCGGGAAGTATAAACTGGTGCGGAGGTCGTGGCAATTGCGGCAAGCGCCGTCGCGAAGCAATGGGAGGAAAGCTCGATTTTTCTGCGAATATTGCGGCGCGGAAGTCGGGGTCGGCGCATCCCGCTGCCCTCGGTGCGGTCGAAAATTCACCGCTGTCCGGTGCCCCCAATGCGGATTTGAAGGCACATCCGCGGAATTCAGATCAGGCTGTCCCGCCTGTGGATACATGCAGCCCCAAGAGCCTGCCGGTCCCGCCCATCCCCCTGTTCAGCCGCGAAGAAAAAAGCTCCTGCCGCGGCCGTTCTACCTGGCTTCCGCAATAGTGCTCGCTGTCCTGGCAATCGCGCTTTTCATTGTGCTCCTCTCGACCTGAGGCATCAATACAGGAAGCCGAGACCTCCGCCGCCCATGAAGTAGTAGTCGTTTGCATCCTGGTATTCCCCGGCCATGATGCCGGAGAGCAGAATACGCGTGCCGGGTATCAGCCAGTGGATTTCCGCTCCAGCGGCAAAGGGAACGGGCGACCCGAGCAGTGAAACCCCGCCGGGCAGCGGCTGGGTTCTCGTGCTGGCTGAGACTCCAGCGGCTACCGACCCGAGATCGAGCATGATTCCGGCGCGCAGATACAGCCATGCGAACAGCCCCTGCACGGGCGTGCCATCGGACCCCAGCAGGTAAGGATACCAGAGAGAGCCCATGGCTCCGGCGGAAAGCAGCAGGCTCACCGGCCCGAGGATGAGCTGGAAGGGTATCTCGACGCTGATGCCGCTGAAATTGGCGAAAGTGTCCGTCATGAGCGGAGAAATCCCGTTCACGCCCGGAAAGAGTTGGGCTGCAAGCTTGACCTGTATAGCGCTGCCCGTGCCATAGTTTCCCCGAGGCGACAGGAAATTCCAGCGTGCCGCGGCGCTCACAAGGAGATTTGTCGCCGTGGACGTGGCGATGAGACCGGCCGAGGCATCCATTTCCAAGGGGCCGGCAAGCCCGATGCGCGCCGCCAATTCCACCGGCACCTGGAGAATGCCGGTTTGAGGATCGGCGATGCCCGCGCCCAGGACGCCGAATTGGAAGTCCCCGGCAGGAAGAACCTCCGAGACGGGCGCGTAGAGCAGCCCGGAGCTCCCGCTCCAAACGCTCCGCGCCGCCACCTTGAGGGTGTGGTCGACCCTGATCTGGGCCTCTCTGGTGATGTCCGTATCCGATTCGCTGCCGCGGGCAGCCACGGAAAGCGTGTACGATCCATCCGGCAGCTCATTGCCGCTTGAATCGCGCACGTTCCACGTGAATGGCTGGTTCCAGGTGGTGAATACGGGAAGCAGCCTTGAATACACCTCGTTGCCCGCTTGGTCGAGCACGCGCAGCTCACCCACGCCAGGTCCGGTGACGCTGAAAGAACCCTCGAGCATCCCGAGCAGCCCCGGGTTTCCTGGATTGAAGGACGTTTTCGGAAGAGAGAAAGAGGTGATTGCAAAGGGAGCTGCCGGGAGAGCCACGGACAGGGTGGTGATGGCGTTCTCGGAGATGATCGCCGCTGCCTGATAATCAGTATATCCGAATGCCCGGACGGATACCGTGTAGGTCCCGATCGGCAGCTGGATAAGTCCTGGGGAGAACCGCTGGCCGTTGATCGAAATGGTGCTCTGCTCGGGCGTGGCCGATATCTGGAGGAAGCCCTTGATCTGCGTGAGGGTCGACTGGTACAGCATATAGTCGGTTTCGACGTCCACCCATGCCGTGGCTTCGTAGTATCCGCTCTTGCGCAAGAGAATCTTGTGCCAGCCCTTGGTGATGTCGTCCATCATGTACGGAGAAAGGCCCTTGAGCTCGCCGTCGATCCATACCTCGGCCGAATCCGGATCCGTGTCGACTTCCAGGCCTTTTTTCGTTTCTGACGTCAAAAGCGTCTGCTGCTGGGGAGGTTTGGTTGTGGTGCTCTGGGGCGTCTGGTTCTCCGTTGCAGCCACGGTGTTCAGGGTGGAGCCCTTGGATGTGGCGCAGGAGGCGAGGAGCGCCGCGAAACAGCAGCAGGCCAGGAGGGACAGATACCGGAACGCACGTCGTGGCGCCATGCCCTGATTGTATCCCCGCGCATATTCCAAGATCAAGGCAAAAGAAGAATCCCTGCAGGGTCTTTGATCGAAACCCGGTTGCGCCGATAAGGGAACCAGGGAAGCCATGACATTGACACAGGACGGAAAAGCTCGATCAGACTGCCGCAGGATGCGCGGACCGGCAATAAGCGCTGGCGCGATCCGCGCAGCGATCTGCCTTGCGCTTGCCATCATCATGAGTCCGCTTGCAGCGGCACAGACCAAGGCCGCATCAACGCAGCCCCTGCCGATGGGTTTCCGGGGCATTTCCCTGGGAATGGGGCTGGACGAGGTGAAGACGGCCTTGAAGGCGGATGCCCTTTTTCGCTACCGCGGGGATCCCGACGTGAGTTTTTTACCGCAAACGAACCAGTACCTTATCGAGTGCGAAGGAAACTCTTACCTAAAGCGCGCCTACTTTCAGTTCTCCGACAGCAGGTTGTTCATCATGATCCTTGTGCTTGACCAGCAAAAGCTTGATCACTTCTCCCTCTGGAGCGCGCTGTCGTCAAAGTACGGGCAGCCGACCAGTTTGAGTCCCGACGAGAGCGTCTGGCAATCCGATCCCGTGCGCTTCTCCCTGGAGCGGCCGCTGACGGTGAAATACATCGACAACAAGACATTCGCGGCTCTTCTCTCCAAGGGCGGCGCGCAGAAGGACCTCGAACAGCTTTCTCGGGAGAAGTTCCTTGAGCAGTTCTAGCCAGGAGCATCCGGGCATTGTGTTGAAGAAGGGCCGGGACGCTCCTGTCCGAAAGCGGCACCATCCCTGGATCTACAGCCAGGCGATAGCCGAAGCGTCCGAGGGCCTCACCCCGGCGGATCTCCTCCCCGTGCGAACATTCGAGGGAGCTGTTCTGGGGTGGGGGTTGTACTCCCCCACAAGCCTGATCGCCGTGCGGATGGTGTCCTACAACGACGAGGAACCTCGGGACGATTGGATCGAGGCAAGAATAGCAGCGGCCAAGTCTCTGCGCGATCTGCTGCGGCTGGACAGCGACGCGCTGCGCATCGTCAACTCGGAAGGGGATTTCCTTCCGGGCCTCATCATCGACCTGTACGCCGACACGGCCGTTGTCTGCGCGCACACCAGAGGCATGGAAGCCTCCATGGACCGGATCATCGCCTGCCTCTCCGCTCTCCTGCCGGGCAAGCGCGTTTTCCTCAAACGGGATGAGCATTTCTCCCGGGTGGAGAAGCTCGCGCTGGCTTCCGGTTATGTGCGGGGAGCCGGGGAAGGAACGACCGTCATCCGGGAAGGGGATGTGCGGCTCCTTGTGGACTTCGCGCGCGGGCAGAAGACGGGCTTTTACCTTGACCAGCGCGCCAACAGGAGCATCATCGCTCGCTGCAGCGTCGGCAAAACGCTGCTCAACCTGTTCTCTTATACGGGCGCGGTCGCGCTGCGCGCTGCCGCGGCAGGCGCGGCAAAGGTGACCTCTGTGGACAGCTCTCATCGCGCCTTGGAGATAGGCGAGCAATGCGTCCGACTCTCTCCCTCGCTTTCTGAGAACAGCCTTGAATGGGTGCAGGGGGATGTCTTTTCATTCCTGGAAACCAGGGAAACGTACGACATCGTGGTGGCGGATCCGCCCCCTTTCGCGCGAAGACGGGTGGAGAGGGAAGGGGCGATCAAGGGCTACCTCAATCTCTTCCAGCAAAGCCTCCGCCTGGTATCGCCCGGCGGGCTGGCGTTCCTTTTCTCCTGCTCGGGGGCCGTGGATCGGCCGACATTCCAACAGATCGTGGCGGAAGCGGCGCTGCGCGCTGGGCGTCCGACCCGGCTGCTTCAGGAACTGCACGCGGACGCGGACCATCCGGTTTCCGCAACGCACCCGGAAGGCGAGTATTTAAAGGGGTGGATGGTGCATGTGTCATAACATGGTTTTCCCGATAGTGCTGCGATGCCGGGCGGCGCTTTTTGCGCCCGCGGTCCTTCTTATGGCAGTCGGGCTTGCCGGGTGCCCCGCCGCTCTGAAACGGATAACCGTGCAGGCGGCCGGCCAGGCGATCAGCGTCGAGGTTGCGCGCACCGATTCCGAGAGAGAGCACGGTCTCATGGGCAGGACCGGCCTCGGGCCCCGTGACGGCATGATTTTCGTCTTCGAGCGGGACGATCACCTCACTTTTTGGATGAAGAACACGCCAACGGCCCTTTCCATTGCCTTTCTGTCCTCGGAGGGAAAGGTGCTGGAGATCGAGGACATGGAGCCGTTTTCCGAGAAGATCATCCGCTCCCGTCTCTCCGCGCGCTATGCCCTGGAGATGCGCAAAGGCGCCTTCACGGACTTGGGAATCCATGAAGGCGACGTGTTCTCTTTTCCGCCGGGATTTCCCTGAGCGGAAAGCCTATTCCTTGGCCTCATCGGAGAGTTCCGGGAAAAGGGCGAGGCCAGGCTCATCCTCATCGGAGCCGGGCTCGCGCGTGAGGATTTCAACCCGGCGCTCCACGCGCGACAGGTCCTTTTCCAGCGTTTTTGCCAGCTTCATGCCCTCTTCGAAAAGCGCAACGGCCTCCTCCAGGGGAATGTTGCCTTCGCGCAGCTTCTCCGCGAGCTGCTCAAGACGCTCGAGCCTCTGCTCGAATCCCGGCAATGCCTTTTTCAGGTCGCTACTTTTGCTCGGCATGAGTTTCCTCCACGGTGGCGCGCACCCCTCCGTGCGCGAGCCTGATTGAAACCGCGTCTCCCCGCCGGGCCTGCCCGGCGGAGAGCAGAATGCTGCGGGTGCGGTCGTGCGTGACAACTGCGTATCCCCTCTGGAGTATCGCCAGGGGAGAATAGGAGGCAAGCTCCCGCGAAGCGAGCGCGAACCTGTGCCTGCGCGCGCTCACCATCTGGCGGAACCCTTGCGCAAGCTCCTCGCGCGCAAAGTCGGCTCGCTGGGACAGCGGCTGCAGGTAGATGCGCACGTTCCTCTCCAGATTGTCCGGCGCGAACTGCCCCAGCAGCAACCTGACCTTTTCCATCCGCCGTCGGATGCCCGCTTCCATGGCGCCGCGCATCCCCTGCACGCGCGACAGGAGCTCGGAGCGCGAGGCCGCCACCATTTCCGCGGCAGCGGAGGGGGTCGGGGCGCGCACGTCAGCGACAAGGTCGGAGAGCGTCACGTCCGTCTCGTGGCCGACGGCGGAGATGACGGGGATGCGCGCCGCTGCGATGGCGCGCACGACGACCTCCGATGAGAACGGGAGAAGGTCTTCCAGCGATCCGCCCCCCCGTCCCACGATGATCACGTCCCCCATCCCATGACGATCGGCGATCTCGATGGCCCGCGCTATGCGCGCATCGGCGCCATCGCCCTGCACGGGTGTGGGAAGCACCACCACGTCCACGCCCGCGCTTCGTCGGTGCAGGATGCGCAGGATGTCGCGAATCGCCGCGCCCGTGGGAGAGGTGACCACGGCCACGCGCGACGGGTAGAGGGGAAGGGGTTTTTTCCGATCCAGATCGAACAGCCCCTCTGCTGCGAGCCTTCTTTTTCTCTCCTCCAGGGTCGCGAGGATGTCCCCCTCACCCGCCTTGACCAGGGATTCGCAGATAAGCTGATAGTTGCCCCTCCGGGCATACACCGACACGCTCCCCGAGGCCTTCACGAGGACGCCATCCGCGGGGGCAAAGCGCACGCCCTCGATCCTTCCGCGGAACATGACGACTGAGATCACGGCATCGAGGTCCTTGAGGCTGAAATACCAGTGTCCCGTGCTTGAAGGCCGGAAATTCGATATCTCCCCCTGGATGGTGATCCAAGGGAATCCTTCTTCCAAGGTCGATTTGATCAGCTGCGTGATCTCAGAAACGGAATAAATGCGCTCCGTGGTCCCGCTCTGCATAGGGGGCAGACTACACCGGCGGTCCGGGAATGGCAATGCCGCGGCCGGCGCCTGCCCCGTGCAGGGCGCTCGCTCGCGTTCCGGTGCTGAAACGTGGATCCCTGTTTCTTGAACTTCCCTCGATTCTGTCGATAGTATTATCGAGAGACATGAAAAACACCGCTGTTATCAACGGGATCGATCTGCGCGCGCCCGCTTTCCGCAAGCTCGTCGATGATCGCACGTCATTCTCTCTCGCGCTCGAATTCGCAAAGGCGCTTCCCGAGGTGGAGAAGACGGTCGTGCTCCTCTCCCGAGCCGTGGAGGTGCCCGCGGGGTTTCGCACCATTGTCCATCCGACCTGGACCACGGCTGAGCTTGCCAAAGAAATCGCCGCGGCAGCGGAAGGGAGCAGGGACGTATTCTACTTTTTCGCGGATTGCCCCTTTCTCGACCTGCGGCTTGCGCGTAGCATGCATGCGAATCATCGCCGGTATTGGGCCGACTACACGTTTGCCGACGGCTATCCCTACGGGCTTGCGCCGGAAATCCTGACCAGCGAAACGGCGTCCCGGCTGTGCGGCATGGCCGGTGACGGGGCTGGGGCTCCCCAGCGGGACACGATATTCTCCCTCATGCAAAAAGACATCAATTCCTTTGACATCGAAACCGAGATATCTCCCGTCGACATGCGGCTGATGCGGCTTTCCCTGAGCGCGGATACGGAGCGGAACTTCCTCCTGCTCTCGCGCGTGGCTTCCCAGGGGGTGCGCGATGCGTCGGAGGTATGCGCCTTCCTCCGTGAGCGGCAGGAGCTCCATCGCACGCTGCCGGCGTTTTTCCCGGTGCAGATCGTGGAACGTTGCCCCCAAGCCTGCTCGTATTGTCCCTACCCGGTTTTCGGGGGAGACATACTTTCGAAGACGGGGTGCATGCCGCCGGAGAGATTCTCCCTGCTGATCAAGAAGATCGCCTCTTTCTCCGGCGATGCCGTGGTGGACATTTCGCTCTGGGGCGAGCCGTCGCTGCACCCGCGCATCTACGACATCATCGCCGCGGCCCTCGGCGAGCCCGGCATCGACCTGGTCATAGAGACCTCAGGCGTGGGATGGCAGCCGGGCATGCTCTCGCGGATACAGGGAGCCGGAGAAAAGCAGCCGACATGGATCGTCTCACTCGATGCCTCCACGGAGGCGATGTACTGCGCGCTGCGGGGCGAGGGCTTCGCCGAGGCGCTGCGGACCGCGGAGGAGCTCTTCAGTCTGTTCCCGGCCCGCACGTGGGTGCAAGCGGTCCGCATGAAGCAGAATGAGGAGGACATGGAGGCCTTCTTCAGGGCGTGGAAGACGCGCACGGAAAACGTGATCATCCAGAAATACGATTCGTTCATCGGCATGCTCCCGGACCGGAAGGTCGCGGACCTGTCTCCCTTGCAGCGATTCCCCTGCTGGCACCTCAAGCGCGACATGCCCATTCTCATCGATGGCACCGTTCCCTTGTGCCGCGAGGATGTGCGCGCCGGCACCCGGTGGGGAAACGCGTTTGACGATGATTTGGCCGCGATCTGGGGCAGGGGCCTTGAATTGTGTGCGGCGCATCTGTCCAGCAAATATCCCGGGATCTGCGCGGGGTGCGATGAATACTACACGTACAATTTCTGAGACAGGCGCCGCGATCCCCTACACGGTGCTCGGAGGGCCCCGCTGGGACAGAATACGTCGATACCCGTTTCCCCTGACCGTGCTGCTTCTCGGCCGCGGCGACAGGCTCTTCAGGGCTGAGCTGCTGAAGGACCTGCAGGCCAGGGCCCTCGGGGAGATACTCTGGGTGGAAGGTTTCGAGCCGTCGATGGACGTGGAATCCCTTGCGCGAGAGTTCCCCGATGTGAGGTTCCTCCTTCTGAAGGCGCCCAGCACGGCGGGGGAAAAGGTCAACATCGGCATCCATGAGTCACGGGCGCCGATGGTCCTGGTGTTGTGGAGCGACACGCGCCTTTCTGTTTTCCCCTCCTCTCTGCCCGGCGCTTTAGAAAGGTCCGGCATCCTCTGCGCCGTGCCGATGGCCCGTACGGCTCGCGAGGAGCTCATCCCTTCCTGGCAATCGCCCCTGTGGCGAAAGAGGAGGTTTTCCGTCGCTTTTCACGCGCCGCGCAAGGAGGGTGAGCGTACGCTGTATCCCTTCGATTACTGCGGCGTTTACAACAGGCTGAAATTCGCGCAATCGGGGGGGTTTGATCCCGCGATCAGCAATCCCTACTGGCAGAAGCTCGATTTCGGGTTCCGCTGTTTTCTCTGGGGGGAGAGGCTGCAGGGCACAATGGGAGTCTCCCTCACATATTCAAGCGCGCCGCCGCAGGAGGACACGACCCCCGATCAGGGATACAAGCTGTTCTGGCTCAAGAATCTGGCGATACGGATGCGGCGGGAAATCGGGATTCTCCCCGGCCGCAGGGCGCTCGAATACATGCTGCGCTCAGACACGGGGCCCCTCTACGCACTCAAGGAGTTCAGGTCCGTGCACGCCTGGGTGCACACTCATCGGTTCAGGTTCCGGCGGGAGCCTCATGATGTGATGGAGCACTGGGAGAGCATCTGACGTGGGCACGGCCGTCTTCATCCAGGTGAGGCTTGGCTCCACCCGGCTGCGCTCCAAGGCCGTGCTTCCGTTACCGGGCGGGATGGTTATACAGCATGTCATGCGCGCGCTTCAGGGAGTCACTGCCCAGGCACGGGCCTTGCTGACGGATTCTCAAAGCCAGGATGTTCTCCTTCCCCTTGCGAGGGCGGAGGGGTTCGATGTGTTTATCGGACCCGAGGAGGACGTGCTTGCGCGCTACTGCATGGCATGCCGCTCCTTCGGCGTGGACCGCGTCATACGCGCCACGGGAGACAACCCGCTCACCTCAGGCCGGCTGGCGCGCGACATTCTCACCATACATGGGCAGAAGCAAGCCGACCTCAGCCACTACCTGGGAATTCCCTGGGGCACGGGGATCGAAGTGATACAGGCAGCGGCCTTGTTTACGGCGGAACGGGATGCGACGCGGGGCGACGAGAGGGAGCATATCACCACGTATCTGTACAGGCACAAGGACAGGTTCAGGATTGAAGAGCCCGCAGCCCCGCCGGATGCCTTTTTCGCGGAGGGAAAGGCTACGGTGGACACGCAAGACGACTACGACAGGATGAAAAGGATTTTTAGCGACCTGTACAGGGGATCACCCATAGAAATAGAGCAGGTGGTTCGGTGGCTGAAGACCGAACAGGGCAAGGGAGCGGAGAATGGCTGAGCAGGCGCGCTCCTACCTCATCGTACCTGCCGCTGGCGCGGCGGAGGGGATGGGACACCTCGTGCGGTGCATCGGGCTTGCAAAAAGGCTCGGCCCTCGCGTGACATTCCTGACGGCACGAATGGATTCCGCAGCGCGCGCGTTCCTCTCGAAACAGCTTTCCCGCTTTCCCGGCCGGCCTCGGCCTACAATGCTTTCGCGTTTGAGGGCTGGGGCAGGATGGGATGTCATCCTCGTGGATGCCAGACGCACCACGCGCGTGGAGCTCGAGGTTTTGATGGGACATGGACTGGTGGTCTGCCTGGACGAGGGAGGGAAGGCGGGAGAGTACGCGTCGTTTCTCATTGATGCGCTCCCCGGGCTGCCAGGGATGCGCGGAGCTAATGTGTGCTCCCCCGCATACCTTTCGCTGCCCCGCCGGATACGCGCGTCGCTCAGGACGCCCGTGAAGAATGTGCTGATCAGTTTTGGCGGCGAAGACAGGGAAAACCTGAGCGGCGCGTTCCTGGACGCTGTTCTACGGGAAAGGCTGTTCCCGCCAGGCCAAATGGCGGTGGTGGAAGGCCCGCTTTTCGAAAACCGCGAATGGCCGGCGGGGCTCACGGTGATCCGCGGCGCTACGAACCTGGCCCGGATCCTTCCTGACTATGACCTGCTGATCACGCATTTCGGGATCACGGCCTTTGAGGCACTCGCGACAGGCATCCCCGTGATCCTGCTCAACCCGTCGAGGTACCACGCCCGGCTTGCCGCGGCCGCGGGATTGCCGGACATCGGGACGCGCGTCCCCCATATGAGCGCATTGCGCGGTTTGCTTGCGGACCCGCAGCGCCTGTACGTGCCCGTGGATTCGTTCAACGCGCTGATCGGCAAAGACCGGTCTCAAAGGCTGCCGCGTCTCCTGCGCGGACTCACCGCGCGCGGTTCCCCCTCCTGTCCCCTCTGCAGAAGATCAGGCAACAGGGTGATCGCCCGGTTCTCCGACAGGACGTATCGACGCTGCGCCGGGTGCGGATTCATTTCGATGGAGAGTTTCGCGGGGCAACGGAAGAAATATGGCGCGGGCTACTTTTCTTCGGAGTACAAGGCCCAGTATGGCCGCACCTATCTTGAGGATTTCGACTCCATCAAGGCGGCCTCCCGGTCCCGCGTGCAGATCATCAGCTCCCTGCTGGGCAACGCGCGCGACGGGGTCGTGGTGGACGTCGGGTGCGCATACGGGCCCTTTCTCGATGCTCTGAAAGACGCGGGAATGCCCGGTTACGGCGTAGACGTGGCGCAAGGCGCGGTCGCGTACGTGAGGAAAAAACTGCGCATTCCCGCGCTCAAAGCCGCATTCGAAAGCGTGGACCGCACGTCGCTGCCTCGCCGGATCGTGGCTGTCACGCTCTGGTACGTTCTGGAGCATTTCCCAGATACGGATGTGGTCATACGCAAGGCAGCGGCCCTTCTGCCTCCCGGCGGAGTTTTCGCCTTCTCGACCCCGAACGGCCGCGGAATCTCTGCCCGGCGCAATCCCTCTGCGTTCCTTTTCAACAGTCCGGCCGATCATTTCACGATTCTGTCGCCGCAGAAGTTGCGCAAACTCCTTGCCGGTTACGACCTCGAGTTGAAACGCATTCGCGTTACGGGGCATCATCCCGAACGCTTTCCTGGCATATTCGGCCGGGCAGCCAGCCGGCGGCAGGGCGCATATCGGTTCTTGAGCATGGCGAGCAGGCTTTTCCAGCTTGGAGACACCTTTGAGGCATATGCTGTGAAGGGAGAGTGAGTGAAGACCATTCTCATCCTCGGCGCCGGCGTCATGCAGGTGCCGGGCATTCAGATAGCCAAAAGAAAGGGTTGGCGCGTGATTATCGCGGATGGCAATCCGCATGCTCTTGCGCGGGGGATGGGCGACCAATTCGAGATCGTCGATCTCAAGGACAAGGAGGGGCTGCTCGCCCTGGCCCGCTCCCTTGAGCGCACGACGGGCCTTGACGGCATTTTTACTGCAGGAACTGATTTCTCCTCATCCGTCGCATGGGTGGCGGAGAAGATGGGGCTCCCGGGGATCCCATTCGCCGCCGCCATGCGGGCGACGGACAAGTGCCTCATGAGGGAAGCGCTGGCCGCGGCGGGTGTTCCCAGTCCCCGTTTTGCATGCTGGACCGGACAGCGGGATCCGGTTTCCCTGCTGGGGGAGGGCTTCGGCTTTCCCCTTGTGGTAAAGCCGGTGGACAACATGGGCGCCAGGGGCGTCAGGCGTGTGGACGATCCTGCCGCGCTTGCGGATGCCTGCGCTGCTGCGCTTCCCTTGTCCCGGTCCTCCCGGGTCATCGTGGAGCAGTACATGGAGGGTCCCGAGCTGAGCCTTGACGCGGTGGTATCCGGGGGAATCATCACTGTCTGCGGCGTGGCGGACAGGCATATTTGTTTTCCCCCCAGCTTCGTGGAGATGGGGCATACAATGCCCACCAGCCTTGGCCCATCGACTGTGCGGGAGATCGAGCAGGTTTTCCGCGCCGGCATTCGCGCAATCGGCATCGACAATGGGGCTGCCAAGGGCGACATCAAGCTCACGCCTGCCGGGCCCATGGTGGGGGAAATCGCTGCCCGGCTCTCGGGCGGCTACATGTCGGGTTGGACCTTTCCGCTGGCATCCGGCGTCGAGGTGACGGAGGCTGCATTGAATATCGCCGTAGGCATTCCTCCGGGAAACCTCACGCCATCAATGAGCCGAACGTGCGCGGAGCGAGCCCTGATATCGATACCGGGAATTGTTGAGCTGGTGAGCGGTGTAGAGGAGGCCAAGCGGGTGCCGGGCATTGCAGAGGTTTTCCTCCGCGTTGCACCCGGGGATGAGGTCGTCTTTCCATCGAACAACGTGCAGAAGTGCGGGAATGTGCTGGCGGTAGCCGATACGCGGACAGCGGCGGTGGCAGCGGCGCACAACGGCCTTGCGCTCCTCCGGATTCGCCTGCGGCCCGCGCTGGAAAAGACAAACTGGCACATATTCCACGATTCCGGCAATGACGCGTTTGAACTCATCTCCGTCGAAACCCGGCGCGCAATGGAAAAGATGCCGCCGTTCCTTGGGAATCCGTCCAGCGTGACCCCTGCCGATGAAATAGGCATTGCGCCATTCAACAGGATCAAGGGAGAGAAGATATTGGATTGGTATGGATCAAGCCTTGACGCCGCCGTGAAAATGGCATGCCGGGACGGACGCGGCACGGTTCTTTCAGGTGGGGAGGACGGCCGGTTCGCGCTGTGCGGGCTGTTCTGGCGCGCAATGGTCCGCGCCAGCGCGCAGGGCGGCACCTATGTCCTGGACAGCGTGCGGGAAGCCGCGCGGCGCGGAAAACTGAAGGAGCTCCTGGAAACGCTATGAGGCCGCCGCGGATGCTCGCCTGCGCGCTGGCGCTGCTGCTCCTCGCCACCCTGGCAGCTGGCCAGGACAAGGAGCTTCTTTCGCTCACGAATGATCTGGGAGCCGTCCTGGAGTGGGACCCATTGCGCGATGCGGGAGTGCTGGCGGTCGGGGATGACAGGATATCCATCGCCGTCGGCACGGACAGTGCGCTTATCAACTATCGTGTGAGAGTTCAGATAGATCCGCCGGCGCGGCGGCAGGGCGTGGTCTGGCTCTCCACAAAGGCGGTCGCTGCGATCGGGGACGCGATGGAAAGAGATCGCCTGGCGCATGCGGACCAGCGCACGCATGTTGCCTGCATCCTTATCGATCCCGGTCACGGCGGAAGGGACGGAGGAGGGGTGGGGAGCTATGCGGTGGGAAAGAACCAGGTCCAGCTCAAGGAAAAGGATGTCACGCTCAGGGTGGCGCTTCTGCTGGCTGACATGCTGAAGCAGGGACTGCCCGACAGACAGGTTATTTTTACTCGATCCACGGATACGACCGTTTCCCTTGAGAAGAGGGTGGAAACAGCCAACTCCTTGCTTGAAAGGACAAAGGACACGGTCCTCTTCCTTTCGATTCATGCGAATACAACGCCCTTCAACAAAACGGCATCGGGCTTTGAAGTCTGGGTCCTGCCGCCCGAGTATCCGAGAACGCTCGTCGACATTTCTACAACGGGGCAGGAAAACCAGGACATCCTTCCCATCCTCAACAGCATGAGGGAGGAGGAGATCTCCCTGGAGAGCACGATCCTTGCCCAACAGATCCTCTCTGGCCTGGACGCAAAAATCGGAAAGCAGTCTCCGGATCGAGGCCTGCGCCAGAACGATTGGTACGTGGTGCGCAATGCGCGCATGCCCGCCGTGCTCACCGAGGTGGGTTTTGTCACGAATGCTGAGGAAGCCGCCCGGCTGGCGGAACCCGCGTACTTGAAAGACGTGGCCGAGGGAATGTACAATGGCATCATCGCGTTCATTGACCGACTGGAACGCGATGGGGGCAATGGTGCTGGATAGGTTCGATTTCATCCTCCGCATGCGGATACGCGGTACTCCTGCCGTCATTGGAGCCGTGTTTCTCGGCACGCTCACGCTCTCGCTCCTGCTGTTCCTTTTCCTTGGCGACGGCAGGGTGGGCCGCATCCTTTTTTTCCCTGCGCAGGCAAGCAGGCGCTTGATAGCGGAGCAGCGCTTCCTTCCCCGGCGCGGCAGCATCGAAAAGGATGTGGTGGAGCTGGCGGAGGGCGTGCTGCTGGGACCGACCCGTCATGACGCGCTGCGAGTCTTTCCCCGGGGCGGAAGCGTGATCGCCGCCATGGTGAGCGGCAGAACGTTGTACCTCGATCTTTCCCCGCAGCTCCTGGCAGACGATCCCGAAGTCCCCCTCAAGGGGCAGGACGCGCTGAACGCGCTCGATCATTCGCTCAAATTCAACTTTCCACGATTTCAAGAGGTCGTATTCCTCATTGATGGGCAGTCTCCGCGCTTCGCGGAGAAGAAAAAGATTTGACAAAGAACACCCCATTGCTATAATTGGATGTGTCACTCAGGAAGGAACCAGCAGCGAAAGGAGTATTGCATGAAACGGCTGTTCATTTTTGTTGTCGTTGGGCTTCTTCTCCTCGGCGGAACAGCGCTCTTTGCCGATGAATCCGTGCTTATCGATTTTACCAAGCTGGGTGCTGACCAGACCCTGGGGACAAACAAGACCCCCACGGAGAACGCGGCCACGCTCGTAGACTACAGCGGGGTTGCGGGAGCGTCGTTCACTGACGAGGAAAAAGCGGCCATGAAGTCCTCGCTTTCCCTCAACAACTGGCAGGTGACGCTCGCCTCCTCGGCAAGGTCGATCAGCAACCAGAGCGTGACCATGACCAAGGAAGCCGCCACGTCGGCCAACGCCAAACAGTTCAACGGCGAGGACATGGCCAACAAGAAGATCCTCGGTGTGCGCATCCACTTCCCCATGGAGCCGTACAACTCCTGGGCGTTGATAGAGCCCCCCTTTGATATCCCCGCCTACGCGGACAAGGACGCCCTGCAGGGCGCCAAGCTCGTGGTCGCGGACGCTGATAAAGGCAAGGGAGAGAAGTTCAACGGCTTTGGCGTTGTGAAGAACGTCGGCGTGCTGAAGAGCCTCTCCATAACCGTGTACGGGGCCAACTTCCCCAATGGCCTCGGCGTCGTCGTGGCGGACCAGGACGGGAACGAGCAGACCATGTTCATGGATTATCTCCAGTTCGACGGATGGCGGACGCTCACGTGGAACAACCCCAATTACATCTCGGATGTGAGAAACAGGGAGTTGAAGAAGTATCCTCTCTATCCAAAGGGAGAGCCGTATCTGAAGCTGGTCGGTATCATCGTCTATCGCGATGCGGCCCAAGAGGGGGGAGATTTCGTCACGTACATCAAGGGTGTTACGATCACCTACGACAAGGCCATCATTGAGGCGCAGCGTGACATCAACGACGAGGCGATCTGGGGCATCCTCCAGCAGCGCAACGAGGCCAGACGCCTTGCTGAGCTGAAGAGACTGGGGAACGTCCAGGTCCTGCGGTTCCTGGAACAGCAGAAGATGGACACCACACAGCCCACGCAGTAGACGCATATACTTCACGTTAGAATTGAAAAGGGCTGCTCCCCGGGGGCAGCCCTTTTTGCATCATAAGGCCGCATCTCCCCGCGCTGTAGAAGAGCGCCAGAGCCCTCGGGGTCAGCCGGTTAGAGGATGCGTGAGAGGTACGGGATGGAATCCAGGTTCATTTTCAGTCCGGCAAAAGAGCGGAAGAGGAAGTTGGTGTCGCTGCCGACGAGGGTGCCCAGACCGAATGAATACACATTCCCCTCGATACCGGCCTGCAGGAGAAGCGAATGAGCAAGAGTGATATCGATTTCCGTGCCGATGATCACTGAATTGAGCGAGGCGGTCGTGGTGGCGGCTGTCTCCACGAACGATCGCGCAAGGCTTTGATAGGAGAAGGTCACGATCAGTCGATAAGGAACATTCTTCTTGTAGATATCAGTGGAAAAAGCGTACACGGTAAGGCTGTCGATGACATCTGAAGCGGCAGCCTTCTGCTGGAACGTGCTGGAGTTCAGGGACAGGGTGCAGATCGCGTTCGGCAGGTAGACGCCGAAGGAGATGTCGTTTCTGGATTGCAGATAGTCTCCTATTTGCACCAGCTCTCCGCCGATCGAGCTGTCGGAGCGGAAAGAGACGAAGACAATGCCCGGCAGCTCGAGACGGACCGCCGTGGAAATGCCGGATTTTAGGAGAGTGCCGGCATCATTGAAAATGCCGAAGAAGGGGCCAACCCCCACGCTGAGAATCTTTTCGTGATAGCCAAAAAGGGTGTAGCAGGTGTTGCGGAGGATCGGGTCTGAATAGAATCCTGTTTCGAAGCTGATGGCGTCCGTGATGGACTGCGTTCCGTACAGGGATAATCCCCAGAAATAATCGGAGCCGGGCATTGTGAGGTCGGTAACCGTCCTGTCGTTGCTGAAGCCGAGGTTCCCCAGCCACCCCTCAACGCCGAGATCGAGGCCGGAGGCCGCGCCGGATACGAGCGCGAGCAGTGCCATGGAAAACAGGAGATTTTTCGACCGTAGCATCCGCATGCGCATCAGAACTCCGCGCGAACGCCGACAAAGGCGTCCAGCATATCGGTCAGGCTGAATGGCCAGAGCTTGGCGTTGACCTTTACCGTCCACAGGACCCCCGGGGTGCTGAATCCCACCCAGGGGGAGGCCTTGAGAACAAAAGCCTCCGCGGAGGACGAGAACCTCAGGTTCCCCTCCATGCCGCCTTCGAACGTATTCTTGGTGAGATCGCCAAGCGTGATGTTCAGATTCACGTCAAATGTGCCGAGCTCAGTGGGATTGTACGCTTGCATATAGTAGCCCGGGTGCCAGAAGAAGGTGGGTACAATGGAGACCATCCCCAGGTGCAGTCTCGGCTCTACGAGCAGATAGAAGAGATCCACGTTCAGCGTGGGGTCCAAAGAGGGATCCCACTTGGGAATGCCGATCTGCGCCAAAAACTCTACGTTGCGGTTGGTTGCATAGAAGAGAACGCCGCCGCGGTAGAAGTAGTCCGTGTCAAGGGGGGAGTAGGTGCCGCCTAGAAATCCCTCCAACTTCACGGCGGGGAAATTAAAGAGCACCCGGAAATCCCCCGAGTAATTCCCCAGCGATGTAAAAGCAACCCCTGAGTTCCCCTCGTACGTGGAGCGTGTATCCTCGTACAGGTACAGGTCGAAGCTCAACAGTTCCACCTTCGGGGTGAACTCTAGGTGGGCGCCGGTTCCCTGCACCTGGTAGATGCCGTCGTATAGGGGACCGGTGGGAAAATACATGAAGCCGCGATACATGGTCATGATGGGCTGAACGCCAAATTGCGTGAAACCGTCCCCCGAACAGAACGTGTCGTTCTGGCCAACGAAATAGGAGAAGGTGAGTGGAAGGGCGAACAGGTCCCGGATGCTGATGCTTGCGGAGAGAAAGCCAAGGTCAAGGGAACCGCCAGGCGTCGTGGGAGGATTGAGGAGGTTCTCCAGGTCGGGATTCAGGATATTGAAGGCGATGCTTCCGCCGAACTTATATCCGCCCTGCACCTCGAGGGACATGTCGCCGTATGTTTGCAGCGCGAAAACCCCATCCTCGTTCGTGGCGCCATGGGTGATCAGCTCCATCGAGGGAACGATGATGTTGGCGGAAAAGGCGAGCGGCGTGAGAATCAGGAACACTATCATACATGCCGCTCGTGGTATTGCCCGTGTACTTTCCATCATTCCGGCGTCCTCCTGTGCCATCGACCGGCTCACAGCCAGCCGATTTGCGGCTTACAGCCGCAATGGGGTTGAGCAAGAGTATCACGACGAGATGCTTTTGAAAATATAGCGTTCCAGGGCTCTTTTATCAGTGGGGCTGAGGATGTCGAACCGAACGGCGAGTATGCGAGCCTTGTACACCACAACGCTCGCTGACGGGGTGATTTCCCTGCCGGCAAGCGCTATCTCCATCCGGGTCAAGGACGTGTTCGCCGCGAATGGATCTCCCTCGGGAGGATTGAAAAGCTCCGCCGCCATTCCCCCAAGCGATATATCAACGATCCTTCCCGATACCAGGGAGGCGGAGGGGGCTATGCGAAAACTCACGCGGGCCAGCTCATCCGGGTCCGGTTTCACGCGGATGTGCTTTCTCTGGCTATTGTGCGTTGCAAGCTTGGAGAAAATCGCAGCCAGCTTGGCCTTGGTCGCATCCGGGCTGAAGGGTTTCAGCAGGTATCCCGCCACGCCCAGTTCCACCATTCGCATTACGAAGTCCTTGTTGGATTGGATGGTATGGACAATGACCGCGATCCCGCGGGTGCGTTCGCCCTCCTTCAACTCGGAGATGAGCTGGATGCCGCCGACGTCCTTGTTGTCGATATCAATAATGGCGCCTTCAATGGGATCGCCTTTCTCGAGCGCTTCGCGAGCGGCCGCGCGGTTCTCCACGGGAACGCCTTTGATCCCGAAGGAAAGAAGCACGTAGCAGAGCGACTCACGCACTGAAAGCGAGCTCTCAACCACAAGAAAGGCCACCAACACCTCCCTTTTTGCGCGCCTCATACTACACGGGAAGCACCCGACCGTCAATTGTGAGAGAAGCTCAGCGGTGGGGTTCACCTTGACTTTGCCAATGCCCGGCGTACAATGCAGTGGGATGAGCAATATACCCGACGCGGTACACCGCGTCATTCCAGGCGACGCGGTACACCGCGTCATTCCAGGCGACGCGGTACACCGCGTCATTCCAGGCGACGCGGTACACCGCGTCGCGAAGCACGATTCTCTCTTCGACAGCCTTACCGCGGACGCGGCGGAACAAGCCCGCCAGCAGCTCCTTTACCTGGAGGAGAACCTCACGGGGCTTCGCGGTTCATCCGACGATTCCGCGCTGCTCGACGAGCTGTACCGCGCCGCTCATGCATTGCTGATCGCGGCAGACGAGGATCGGATTCCCCCTATCGTTTCACTGGTGGCGCGGCTTCTGCAGAACGTCGTTCAAGCGACGAGAACCGGCGCGGTGACCGTGAAACCAGAGCTGGGCTCTTTGCTTGCCTCCGTGGTCCGCATTACGCGGGAAACCCTCGAGCGCTCCGGCACTGGAAAGACTGAACCCTCGTCCGCGGAATCCGCGATTGCCGCTCTGCAAGCCGTGCTTGCGCGAAAAGACGAATGGGAATACGCGCCTGCACTGGGAGACGCTCAGAGGCGGTTCACGCGCGTCGATGCTCAGCGGCTGCGGGCAGCGGAGGCCGCAGTGCGCAACGCGGGTGAGGTGAACGCGGCATTCTCACGGGCCGCGGAAAATATTGAATCGGTTGCCGCCCAGTTCCATGAGCTCTTGGAGACGCAGGGAAAAGCAGCTCGCGAGCTGCGGGAAGCTCTTCCGCGAAGCCTTGCTGCCGCTGCTCGGGGCGAGCCGACGACCGAGCTGGCCGCGGAGCTTGCCGCGGCAATCGCGCCGATTGAGGGGCTCTCCGAGGGGTTTGGAAGTGCTATTGATCGTTGCGCGTCAGTTGTTCGGGAGACGGCGGAGAACGGAGCACGCACCGAGGACTCTGTTCGCCGGGCGTTCTTTCGGTTGGAACGCGTGAGCCTTGCCGCCCTGATGGACGATCTCCCGCGCCGCGTCCATCGCTATTCGCGCGCCAACGACCTTCCCGTGAGCGTGACTGCGGAGCCAGGGGATCTTGAGATCGATGCCATCCATGTCGATCTGCTGCGCACCGCTCTGGGGAACGGGATCCGGGCCTTCCTGGTGCCCGCGCCCTTTTCCGGACAGAAACTGAAACGGAGCGAGAGCTCGAAAGAGCGAATGCTTTCCATCATTGCACGGGAGGAAAAGGACACGCTGCAAGTCCGGCTTCTCTGGGAAGGCGATGAAGTGGATGAGGCGCATGTGAAGCGCACACTCGCTGGGGTGAATCGGCGTTTCGATCAGGCAGGAGGCAGCATCCACATCGACTGCGGAGCCAAAAATCGCGCCGTCATACTTATGACTCTGCCATCATCCCAGGAGCCCCTGAAAAAGGAAGCGTCGGAATTCATAGTGGCTCGCGCTGGAAGCCGCTTTTTTGCCATTCCTTCCGCTTTCGTCGTTGAATGCATCGAGGCAGCCGCTGCCCAGACAGGATACTCCCTTGCCGGAAGGAAAATCAGAGCGCTAACGCTGGGCTCCGCGGAAAGACCCGGCGCGGGCATTGTTGTACGTATCGGCGCGAGAGGCGTTATCCTTCTTGCCGATGCCGTCGAGGGGAGAGAAATGCTTTTGCCCGTTCCCTTGGAACGCGCGAAAGGCGGAACAGCCGGAGTCACTGGTACCGCGGCCAGAAAGGATGGTACCACAGCGCATGTGGTGGACGCGGCGGCTCTTCTCTCCACGAATCGTTCCCGCCGTCGCAGAAGAGCGACGCCCCGTCCGTCGCGGAAGGAAATATCCCGGTCGTAGGAACGTACGCAGGGCTCGATTGAGCTGATGAAATGAGGCAAGATGTGCATTCGCGGCTTTCCAAGGCACTTCACAGAAGCATTCCGGGGATCGTGATCATTCTTCTCTTCTTGTCCCTCATTTCCTGCGCGGCCACGCGGTATATTCGCGCATGGGCGCAGGATGGCGCCGACTTTACGGACAGGCTCTTGCTTTTCGGGGACAGGTTCCGTCTGGAGCGTTCTTCGCAAGACGGAACGCTTGTTTTTAGCGGGCGTTTCGAGGTGCGTGAAGATCAGTGGAGGTTCGAGATCCAATCATGGAAGCCGGCATCAGGATATGAGCGAATTCTTGAAACCCCCGTGATCTACGTTTGTCGCGGGCGCCGTTTCCCGAACGGGCTTGCCTTCTTCTCTTCAAAAGTGATCAAGGGAAGCGCCCTGGACGTTTTCATGCACGTGCCTTTCGACTTCGACATCGTTCAGTGACTATGCAGCTTGACATCCAGCCCGCCGTCCGCTTATTGTTTCGAATCTCAGGGCGGCTAGCTCAGTCTGGTTAGAGCACCAGCTCGACACGCTGGGGGTCACAAGTTCAACTCTTGTGCCGCCCATCTGATGTTCTACAGAACAAGGAATTAAGAAGGGACCGAAAACGGACCTTCCAAAAAGCATCAACTGTAACTGTGAGTGTGACCCTGACTCACGGTGGGAGTGAGGTGTTTGATGGAACGTTCGCAACGGCCCTTTTCAGTTTATAGGCGACGCATGAAGAAAAGCACTTTCGTTTTTTGCTGCAGATTCCGAGGAGCGGACGGCCGGTACATTTCTGCCGTTAGCACTTGACAGACCTCGCGGGCGGCTGCTGAGAACTGGGCAGATGCTAAGCTAAGGGAAGCGAAAATCATTTCCAAGGGCAAGCGAGAGGTTCTGTTCGGAACTTTTGCCGAAAGCTTCTGGGCGTTTGACGGAGAATACATTACGCGCAAGCTGGCGAGAGGTGGTCACTTCTCTACTTCTTTCGCGAAAATCCGTGAGGGACAGCTTACGCAGTGGATCCTGCCGTTTTTCAAGGATCGCCAAATCGGCTCTAAAGGCGGGCTGATATCGAATCCTGGCATATGGAACTCTTCCACGCTTCCAAGATAACCCCTTCGACGATCAATCGCGTGCTTGACAATCTGAAAGTAATAATGAAAGAGGCCTGCCGCCGCGGTTTTATTTGTGCTGACCCAGCAGCGGGTATCGAAAGGCTCAATGAGAAGCGTCAATCGCGAGGAATACAATATCCCGTGGAGATACGTACTCTGTTCGGCCCGAACGTGCTCACGCTTTTCTGGCAGGCGAGGCAAGCCCACTATGCGGCAGCTCTTCTGGCGATCGCAAGTGGAGCGATGCTCGGGGAGATCCGCGCTTTGCGGGCTCAGGATGTCCGGCCTGAGTTCATCGTGGTCGCTGGATCATGGGAAGATGGCTACGGCCGTAAAGGTGCTAAAGGGGGAAGCGAACGCGTCGTGCCCATACCAACGCGAGTGGCCACGGAGCTTGAGACCGTGATCGAGGAGAATGAGTATCAAGAACCTGCGGACTTGGTATTCGCCGGCTTCAAGCGAGGCGTACCGCTGGATAAGCACATGGTCGAAGAAAGGTTCTACTCAGCGTTGAAAGCCATTGGGGTCGATGAAAAGGCACGGAGACAACGCGGAATAGTTTGGCACAGCACACGGCATATTTTTAACTCCCTGATGAGCGGTCGCATCGATGCTGGAAAGCTCATGCAGATCGTAGGCCATCGGCAAGAGGCGACAAATATGCTCTATACGCACATTCTGCCCGAGGATCTAGTGGCCGTTCGCGTTGCGCAGGAGAGCATATTCTCGTGAGATTTTGGAATCGCATGAAGCTGATGGAGGATCAGCAGTGACCTGCGTTAATGCCTGGGAGGTACACAGTAGAACCAAGGATTCGCTTAAGCACCCGGTCCCCCAAATACATGAAGCCAAGCCTGGGGAGGAATAGCGCGAAAGGAGGTGTGAATAGCCAACGGTGAAGTATGAGGTTCGGCGGTCCGATACTATGGACGCCGAGGTTCCTGCTGGCCTACGGGCCGCCAGGGACGAGCCGGTGTCTCTTGCCCGGCTTCCTCGCCAGCGGGCTGTAGTTCTCAGCAATCCAGTCCAGCCACCGCTTGGCTGCCGCCGTTTCGCAATCCTGCTTCTCCTGTCCGTCTTGGGGCACGATATACTCGGGACCTACCGCTTCAAGCCGGCACGGAGGGTGCTGATCCCCAAGGAGGGTATAGAAATACCCTGGCCCGCGGGTCAAAGCGTCCTGAAACTACGGGAGCGAATAAACTGGACGTAGGCCATAAATGGTATCGCCAAGTGAAGGAAACGAAGCGAGGCGAGACGGGCAACGAGAAGTCTTAGCGCCCTCACAGTACTGATAAAGCGGGGGAACGCAACGCATGGGAACACCGGGGAGGGAAGGGGGGCGTCGGGTCATGGAACCGTCGGTAGGACACACGGAGGATACGATGGACTCCGTAGACGTGTCAGCGAAACAGCGGCGGAAAGCGGCACATGAAAAAGGAAGTGATTCTTTTCGCGGCTCTTCTGGTCCTCACATCCTGCGGCTTCAGCCCTATGACCTCGCTCAAGCAGTCTTCCCCTTCACTCCCCGGCTCCGCAGGTAAGTCTCTGTCACCCCTACGCTTGCATGACCCAGGGCCTGCTTCACGAAGTAGATATTTTTTGTCTCCTTGTACAGCTTCACCGCGTAGGCGTGCCTCAGGTCATGCACGCTGTACTTGGCCTTTAGGCGCCCTGCCCTTTCCAGGCCCCTGACCAACGTACGGAAGTTATCCTTCAGCCGCTTAGCGGTCTGCCCCTCGAAGGGCGCTCCTAGCGGCAATTTCGCCTTCGTGATCGCCTGTCGCATCTCCTCGGGTGCTGTTCCTGACTGCTCTTTACCCTTCGTCGTGGAATTCCAGCGCGTGCCTTTAATCGACAGGCTCGGCAGCGCCCCCACGCGGACGTGATCGGTTTAAGGACCCGCACCGTGGCGATGCGGGCCGCGAGTGGGTCCAGCTCGGGACGTCGAGCATTGGAAAAGTCTCACTACAGTAGGGCGTACCTTATTCTAACTCGAACTTATGTAGTTGCCTCTTTGCCTTGTTCAATTCCCAAGATTGTCTCACTGACCATGTAGCGGAACAATTCAGCCTTTTCCACACCGGCTGTATCTTTTATGGCGGCTTCGACATTAGGATACTCCATCATGAAGAATGTAATATATTTGTCAGTCGACCACCGGCAGTCATAGTATGGCCCTGCCATCTTCGCATCCGCTTTTTCGATCGCTGCGTATACTTTGTCCCAGAGGCTTTTTTTTTCCTCTTCCGAGAGTTGGTAATACGCCTCGGTGTAGCCCCGCACCAGACACAGCTTATAAATTTTCTGTGACATATAGGCCTCCTCGTATGATTATGAAAAGCATATCAGGTGGGGAATAGTCGTCAAGCCGTCCATTTGGGTTCCGGTGCCGCGGTAGCTGGAAGAACAATGCCCAGACGCTGATAGCGGATCGTGGTGCGATCCTGGAGGGCGCTGCTGTGTACTTCCCTGGGAAAGCATCACTGCTTGTACAGCGTGATATAGAGGAGGGCCTAAAGCCGATAGATATCCGCAAAGGACAGTGTTGTCGGTAAAATGTCAAGCCCCCGCGATATTTTCCGCCTGTCGCGCGTGGCGGCCCCTGCACGGATGGAGAAAGAACTGTCGACGGTGTATTTGGAGAAGCGCAAATCATGTGCCAAGTACTGCATCTCTGTGGAGGAGAATGAGTATGATAGCAGCCTTCTCGACGTGGACCACGCCATTTGCTGGCTCAAGCCGACCTATTCGCGCAGCGATAAGGAAGGCAACAGCACTGTCATAAGGCTGTGGTGGATCTTGACAGGTAAACGCGGCGGGGGTATTTTACCATGAAACTGATTCTATGAAATCACTTTCAGTGACTTGTTCCAAATGCCGCAGGTGGCCAAATGGCCAAAGGAGGTGAAAAGGTCCTATTCATTCGGGCTCAGCAGGCACTCGATCAATCCCGCCCGACGGTTGATTGAATGCCGACAGGGGGAGTCTAAGGAACTCAGGAGGGATCTGATGAAGAAGACTCCGGCTGCGTTGATTCGTCTTCTTGCTTTGCTCACCGTTGATTTCGTAGATGGTGCTGTCACGTCGACTATTGACTACAAAAATCCAACCAAAGGGGGCTCAAACACATGAAGCGTACTGTATTCTTCACGGTGTCGCTGTTCCTTGCTGCCGCGGCGCTGTCATTCGCAACAGGGGCCAAGGAGGCCTCCCAGACCCAGTCCGCCGGGAAAGTACCGACGAGTATCGGGACGTCTCCTATCGTGCTCAATGCGTACTTCGAGACCGGGTTCGACATCCCCTTCAAGCTCGCCGAGGAGTTCACCAAGCAGTACCCGAATGTTACCTGGAACATCAAGCAGGACCAGTTCACGAATCTCATCAACGAGACGCCGCGCCTCCTCGCGGGCGACAACCCGCCGGACCTCATCAGGCTGCCGACGATGGTCTCGTTTGCCAAGCAGGGGCTGCTCAAGAACCTTGACGGCTACGCCAAGGCTTTCGGCTGGGACAAGTGGCCCGTGCCCCAGCTCAACCAGAATCGCGTCGCGGCGGACGGTACCCGCGGCTCCGGCGCTCTGTATGCCATGGGCCTCAACTACAGCCTGACGGGCGTCTTCTACAACAAGAAGCTGGCGGCCCAGATCGGCATGACCGAGCCGCCCAAGACGCTTGCCGAATTCGAGGACCTGCTGGCGAAGGCCAAGGCTGCGGGGCTCCAGCCGATCATGGAGTGGGGCAGCGCGAAGAGCGGCATGGGGCTCGCGTTCCCTCTCCAGAACCTGATGGCCGCTGTCGGCCCGGTGGGGCCGATCAACGACTGGATCTTCCAAAAGAAGGGCGCCACGATCGACACGCCGTCGAACCTTGTTGCAGCCCAGCACCTCGAGCAGTGGATCAAGAACGGCTACTTCCCGCCTGACATCAACGCCATAGAGTACACGGACGCTGCCGCCCGCTTCACGAAGGGCGAAGGCGTCTTCACTTTCAACGGCGATTGGCAGAACGCCGGCTATGATGCGGGCATGCCCGGCAACGTCGGGTTTTTCGTGATGCCGCCCGCAAAGGCCGGTGCCGGCCCGGCGGCAATGTCTGCCCCGCTGACCTATGGCATCGCAGCCAAGGCGAAGAACGCCGACGCCGCCGCGTTCTTCCTCAACTGGGTTGCCACGAATCCGAAAGCCCGGGAGATCGACGTCGCGATCGGCGGGTCGAACCCCGGCGGGCCGGCGGATGCCACGATGCCGTCTGTCGCCGCGGGCTCGGTCACGAACGAGACGCTCGCAGGCGGGCCCGTGGTTGGCAAGGCGGGCAACTCGATGGACTTCATCGCCAACTCGACAAGCTCCATCTTCGCGCAGGGCTGGACGCCCGAGCTCCAGAAGATGGTCGGCGGCAAACAGGACGCCGCTGGACTCCTGAAGGCCGTTCAGGCAGAATACCTGAGGGAACTCGCTCAGTAGCGGTGACGGCCGCGGGACGACTCCTGCGTCTGCCCGATCGATAGTGACGATGATGACGACGTCAGACAGTCTCCCCGCGGCCCCCGCGCTCTCCCGGCGGACCTCCCCTCACAGGATGGTCCGCCGCCGGGAGACAACTATTGGCTGGCTGTTCGCGATGCCGGCGTTGGTTATGTACGCGATGTTCGTGCTGCTTCCCCTCGTGTTGAGCATCCAGTACTCGTTCTTTCGCTGGAACGGGATCGGTCCCATGACCTGGGTGGGGCTCAAGAACTACCAGACTATCCTGGAGGTTCCCAATCTGCTCGGGAGCATCGTCAACGCGTTCGAGCTGGTCGTGTTCTTCAGCTTCATCCCGGTGGCGCTCGGGCTCATCACCGCGAGTGTGGTGCACCGCGTGGCCCCCGGGCGGCTCGGAGCGGCGGCCCGGACCGTTCTGTTTCTACCCCAGGTCATCCCGCTCGTCGCGGCTGGGATCATCTGGGGCTGGCTACTGGCTCTCCCGGGCCTCATCAATCAGATCCTCAAGGGCATCGGCCTCGGCGCGATTACCCGTGCCTGGCTCGGCGACTTCGGCTGGGCACTCCCGGGCGTCGGTCTCATAGGGATCTGGGTCGTGCTGGGGTTCTGCACCGTCCTGCTGGCGACGGGAATAACGAAGATCGACCCTTCTCTCTATGAGTCCGCGCGGATAGACGGCGCCGGCTGGTTCACGGAGTTCGTCCAGATCACCGTCCCACTTCTCAGGCATGAGATCGGGGTGTGCCTCACCGTTACGGTGATCGCGGCGCTCGCCGCATTCGACATCGTCTACGTCACGACGGCCGGCGGACCCGGCAACTCGACGGCGGTCCCCGGAATCCAGATCTACATCCTTGCTTTCACCGAGCAACGGATCGGCCTGGCGTCTGCTCTGGCCGTCATGCTCATGGTCCTGGTCCTGGTGGTCATCCTCCCCATCCAGCGCCTGAGCAGGGAGACCACGTGATGAAAGTGGGACGCAGCGAGCTCGTGACGGGGCGGGCCCTTCTCCTAGCGCTTATGGCGCTGACGATCCTGCCCTTTCTCAGCATCTTCACGACCGCGCTCTATCCGTCGGGGACCATGCCGAGCGGGCTCGGATGGCCCGCGCACCCGCAGTGGGGCAACTTCGTCCAGGCGTTCAAAGTGGCGAACATGACGGCGCTTCTCGCTTCGAGTACCTTCATCGTGATTGCCGTGGTGCCAGTGTCGCTCGTCATTTCGACGATGGCAGCCTTCGCAATCGGTCTCCTGCGGATCTCCGGCTCGCGCGTGCTCCTGTTCCTATTCGTGTTCGGGCTGACGCTTCCCTTCGGAGGGATCATCGTCCCCCTCTACTACCTCGAACGCTCCATGGGGATCTACAACACGCGCCTGGCGATCGTGCTGCCGCTAATCGGCTTGTACATGCCGTTCGCCGTGTTTTGGATGCGCGCGCACTTCGTTAACATGCCGGTCGACATCTCGGAGGCGGCCCGCCTCGACGGCGCAAGCACGTGGGGCCTGTTCAGACGCATCCACATCCCGCTCGCGCGGGCGCCAATCTCGTCGCTGGGAATCCTTATGGCCGTCTGGACATGGAACCAGTTTCTCCTTGCGCTGGTGCTCGTTGAGGACCCGTCACAGCGAACGATGGCCGGCGCGCTGGGAGCGTTCCAGGGACACTACGCAACCGATGTCCCACTGCTGTGCGCCGGCACGATCCTGATCCTGGTGCCGACCCTTGTAATCTTTGTGCTGTTCCAGCGCCAGATCATAACGGCGCTGCTCCAAGGCGCGGTGAAGGGATGATCCGCGGTGTGCCGGGCGTCGGTTCGGACCGGGACTTGACAGACGTTGCCGCGTGAGTTCTTTAAATTTGGGGGAACAACTATGCGCGCACATACACCCACCATCTACGACGTGGCCGAGAAGGCCGGTCTTAGCGTCTCTACCGTCTCTCGCGCCGTTAATACGCCGCATCTTGTGCAGGAAAAGACCCGCCAGAGGGTCATGCGCGCCGTCGAGCAGCTGAAGTTCGTGCCCAAGGCGGAGGCTTCCATCCTGGCGCGAAAGCATGTCGGCAGCATCGGCGTGCTCCTCCCGTTTTTCACCTCGCCGTCGTTCGTGCAGAGGATGCGCGGCGTCGCGTCAGCCCTCTCCGCCACGAAGTTCGAGTTCGTCGTTTACACAGTCGACTCCCGGGCCCAGCTAGACGAGTACCTTGACGTCCTCCCCCTTTGGCGCCGGCTAGACGGCCTGATCGTCATGTCGATGCCCCTCTCCGACGCGCAGCGGCGCCATCTACAGTCGCATTCGTTTGAAATCGTGTGCGTGGAGTTTGCGCAGGCTCATTTCCCTTCTGTCGAGATCGACAACCAGGAGGGCGGGAGAATCGCAGCGCGGCATCTCGCGGCAAAGGGATGTCGGCGATGCGCGTACGTCGGCGAAGTAGGGGTTCCGGAATATATCATCCACTTAAGCGACCTGCGTCTTGAGGGTTTTCGCCAGGGCCTGCAGGAGAAAGGGCTGGACCTGCCTGACGAGTATGTCAGCCGCGAGCCCTACAGTCGGGAGGGGGTCGTGCGGCAGACGGAAGCCCTCCTCAGCCATTCCACTCCCCCCGACGCGATCTTTGCCTACTCGGATCTCCACGCGGCCGACGTCCTCCGCGTCGCCCGAGCGAAAGGGATGCGCGTACCGGAGGATCTATCGATTGTCGGTTTCGATGGGACCGATGTGGCCGATTTCCTTGGCTTGACCACGATCGACCAGCGTCTGGACGAGTCCGGTCGCATTGCCGCTGAGATGCTCATCTCCCGGATCTCCGATCGCGGCCGCCCGCCGCAGAACACCCGGCTGCAGCTCAACCTGATCGAACGCGGCACAACATAAGGAGGGGATCCTCCGCCGGCTTGTGGATCGTTGACTCTGCACTGGCCGCCGCGCTATCTGGCGTGAAAGTAGTTTCATGAAAGTACTTTCAAGGAGGCGCGGCATGGGCTTCCACATGCCTCACGAAGGCGCTCAAGAGGGTACGATGAATGAAAGGCGACGTCATCCTGGTGGAAGAACATCACCGAAAGGCAGCCGGCGTGATTTCACCCGCGATCGTCGGAAAGGTGAGAGCAAAGTCCGCGAGGTATGTCATCAGTGTTGCCGGTGAATCGGGCAGCGGTAAATCCGAGACCGCGAAAGCGATTGCAGACGAGTTATCGAAGCTCGGCGGTCGAGGGGGCGACGGAGCTGATCAAGCCGCTCATCGACTATGACACGGACCGCGTGGGATCCGTTCGTCGAGCAGTTCCTGACACGGGAGCACATGATCATAGCAGGGCAGCGACACCTTGCGGACTTCGTCATCACGAAAGACTACGATGTGCGTGCGATGATCTGACGGGCAAGGCGCGGCATGGCGGTGAATAACCAGGTTCAGCTCAACACCAATCCGGATTCGCTCGGAGGAACCCTGGAGGCGCTCGATCACGTGCTTCTCACGCATTTCCCGGGCCTCTTTCAGGGCGGTGTTCACATTCTCCCTCCGTTTCCATCTTCCGGGGACAGGGGTTTCTCCCCCTTGACCTACCTCGAGATCGAGCCGCGCTTTGGCGGCCGGGAAGACATCCGGCGGATCAGCCGCCATTCTGAGGTCAGCTCGATCTGATGGTCAACCATGTTTCCCGACAGTCCGAGTATTTCCGGGACTTCTTGAAGAGGGGCCCTCGCTCTGGGCGGACCTCTTCATCCCACTGGACAAGATATGGTCAGACGGGAAGCCTTCCCGAGAGGACCTTTCAAAGATATTCCTGCGCAGACCATTTCCGTTTTCTCGGTTCACCACTGAGGACACCGGCGAGGAGGAATTGGTCTGGACCAGCTTAGGGAAGCAAGACCCCTCCGACCAGATCGATATGGATTGGCGCTCGGACGCCTACCGGAAGCTCCTGACGGGCTTCACGGAAGGCTTCAGCCGCAACGCGGCGTGAGGATGGTCCGGCTGGACGCGATCGGCTACGTGGTGAAGAAGATCGGGACAAGTTGCTTTTTCATGGAGCCGGAGATCTACGGATTCCTCGACTGGATCCGCTCTCTGGCGGACTCTTTCGGAATAGAGCTCCTGCCCGAACTCCATGCGCACCCCACCACCCAGCTCAACCTGTCCGGGCATGGGTACTGGATCTATGACTTCATTCTTCGCTACATGATCCTCGAAGCGCTACTGCTCAAGAAGGGCGGGAAGCTGAAACGGTACCTCGCCGTGCGCCCTCACCAGCAATTCACAATGCTTGATTGTCACGACGGGATCCCCGTCAAGTCGGATCTGGATGGGCTCTACGGAAGCGATGAGGCGAGAAAAGTGGTGCAGCCCTGCGTGGAGCGCGGTGCAAACCTGAGCCTCGTTCTCTCCCCGACGCATAAGGATGCGGACGGTTTCGACGTCCACCAGATCCGGTGCTCCTACTACTCCTTTCTCGACCGCAACGACGACGCCTACCTGTCGGCCCGAGCTCTGCAGTTTTTCGTGCCGTGCATACCTCAGGTCTACTACGTGGGGCTGCTTGCTGGGGAGAACGACACGGAAGCTCTCCAGCGGACAGGAGAAGGTCGGGAAGTGAACCGGCACAACTACAGACTCGAGGAGATCAGTGTGCGGGTCCGCACCGAGGCGGTTCGAAGACTGGTGAGGCTTATTCGGTTCAGAAACGAGTATCCGGCCTTCAACGGAGTCTTCCAAGTCATGGATTCGGAAGAGGGCGTCATTCGCCTTCGCTGGCAGATTGGCGGGGCAATCTGTACGTTGACGGCTGACCTCTGGACCAGCCGGTCGGAGATCGAGTACGTCGATGAGGCCGGCGGACTCGTTCGGTACAGAGTCTGACCCGAAGGTCCCGTGGCACCCCCGCTCGCTTCTCCCTTCGGTACATCGTCGGCCCCACCTCGAAGGCGACCAGTGTGAGTACGCCCAGATACAGCCATTACTGGAGGCCTTGAAGCGGATCGCGGATGCTCGCGGGAAGACCGTACCCCAGGTAGCCCTAAACTGGATACTTTGCAGAGGGGCACTGCCGATCCCTGGGGCTAAAAGCCCCGAACAGGCACGGCTGAACGCCGGGGCCATGGGCTGGCGCCTCACGGCAGCCGAAGTCGCAGAGCTCGAGGCGGTCGAGATTCAACCTCGCAAGAAGAGGCCATAGAGACAGCGTGTTTTTTTAAGCTTTGAGCTAGGAGCCTGTCGGACTGAAGTTTTCGCTGAAGCGCTCAGCGGGCGCCCAAACTCGGCCCATTTTCCGTCCGACCCGGCTTTTCCTCTATAGTGGGGTACCGATGACTCCTTTGAGTCCTGCTCGCCGACCTGTCCGAGTGCATTTCGGCTCCCTTCAGGTGTTTGCCAGGCTTCAAATCCGCCTAACGTTATACGCCAAGCATGCCAAGTCCCACTCTCTACGGACCTTCGCCATGCCGCGCAGCAAGAACTGTCGCAGTCCCAT
>JBEKQU010000026.1:0-58395 GCA_049519415.1 Spirochaetia bacterium | reverse complement strand
TTCCTCTACATACGTGCTATCCCTCCGAGCCTGTCACACCATGGTCGGGCAACTACCCTGGCTGAAAACGCGACCACGGCCAGTCCCTCTCGCCCCCCAAGCCGAGATTTGGAATTGCTGGTATGGCGTTGACACCCCGCGCCGGATGGCGTACTATTGATGAAACTCCTGGGGAGGGGACAATGTTTTTCTCAATCGGCGATATCATCACCCTCGTCGTCGTTCTTCTCATTCTGGTCATCTACCGCGCTGTCGACAGAAACAACAGGTCCCTGGAAAAGATCAAGCGGTTCAACGACAAGATCACGGAAAATCTCTCCACGCTGGTGGCGGAGAAGACCGCGCAAGTAAAGGACCTGTCGCTGGAGCTCCAATCCAGCCTGAAGATGGGCAAGGAGATCCTGGCGCGCGCCCGCGGCGTGGAAGAGATTCTTCAGAGCAGGGCGGGCGACGTGGAGACCATCCAGAAGCGTCTCTCCGACTACGACAAGGCCCTTGCGGAGCTCACCGCGATGTCCGGCAGGGTGGACAAGAATCTTTTGCGGATCCGCGATGAATCCGAGGTCGTGGACGCGATAGGCCGCAGGATCGGAGAATCAGCCGAACGCCTGCAGCAGGTGGAGCGGCGGATTCCCCAGCTGGAGGGCGATTTTGCCGCGCAGGCGCGCGAATCGCTCGCCATTGCCCGCAGTGAGATCATGAGCACCGCCGAGGAAAGGGTCGCCGCGATGTCCGGCACGCTCGTGGAGACTGAAAAGAAGGTGAAGGACTTCTCCGCGTATCTTGCCCGGCTTGTGGCGAGCGAAGAACAGACGGAAAAGGAGAGGCTCGCGGCTCTGGCGAAAACCCTGGATGCATTCGAAGCCGACCTCCGCGGCAGGCTCTCCAATGCGGCGCGCAGGGGGGAGACGCTGGAGGACGAGGTCTTCGCCCGACTCTCGGCCCGAATCCAGGAGGACGAGGCATCCATCGCCAAGAGCATGGAAGCAATAGAAATGAGGCTCTCCGATTACCAGGGCGATGTCGACTACAGGGTGAAGGCGCTGGAAGAGGCGAACACCGACATCGATGCCTTGCGCGCGTCTCTCACGGAGACCATGGAGCGGATGGCGGCCGGGGCGCGCACGGACATGAAGGCCATGGCAGCCGAGCTGGCGGTGGGATGGACGTCGGAAATCGCCGTGGCGGCCTCGGCACGGGATCAGCTGCGCGCGGGAATGGCGGAGCTGGAGGCGGGGCTCGGCTCTCTCAAGACCAGAGCCTACCAGGACGTGGAGAAGAAGCTCACGGTGTTCGAAGACGAGTTCTTCGTCGACCTGCGCGCGCGATCCTCCGGCATGCAGGAGAAGCTGCAGTCGTGGCAGGCGGAGATGGAGAAGCGGGCGGCGGATTTCGAGACGGACGTCAAGGAACGCGTTGCCGCGGCCGACGAATCCATCCAGGCCCTCCGAGAAACCCTCCGCGGCGACATCGAGAAGGCGAGAAAGGATGCCTCCCTTTCGTTCGACAAGGACCTGGCAACGGTGCGCGACGCCCTGGAGGCGGCAACGCGCAAGATGCATCGAGAGATCGAGGCGCGGCTGAAGGAGCTCGCGGCGGAGCTGGACGCCGGCCGCAAGGAGCTTGCCGAGCTGTTCGAGGCTTCCCGGGCCGAGGTGACGGCCTGGGAGGGAAGGGCCAAACAGCAGCTTGCCGAAGCGGAGCTGGCCATCGCCGACAAGATCTCCGCGCTCTCCACCGAGGCGGGGGCATCCATCGGATCGATCCGCGACTCCTGTGCCGCGCAAAAGGAAGAGCTGCTGGCTTCCACCAATGAGGATCGCATGGCGCTGCGCAAGGAAATGGCCGACACGCAGGCCGATGTCGAGGGGCGGCTCAAGGAACAGAAGCAGCAGATGGCGGATGCCCGGGAGAAGACGGAGGCCATGCAGGAAAAACTCTTCGGCAAGATCGAGGAGAGCTACCGTCTCCTTTCGGCGAATATCGCGGAGATCGACAAGCGGGTGAAGAACTTCATGTCGCAGACGCGGCTGTTCGAGCGCGCCGACTCTTTGAAAGCCGCGCTGGAGGGCACCATCGACGAGATGAAGAAGGAGATGGCAAAGCTTAACGCGGAGCGCTCCGAGATCGCGGAAATCGAGGTGCAGCTCACCAAGACGCGGAAGATCGCCGACGAAGTGTCCACCAAGCTCACGCGGTTTCTCTCGGAGAAGCGGCGGATCGAGGACATGGACGGAGAGTTCAAGAAGATCATGACGCTCTCCCGCGACGTTGACCTGAAGCTGGACACTCTTTCCACCAGCAGCGACGCCCTGCAGCAGATCCAGGCCAAGATCCGTCAGTTTGAGGAGATGGGCAAGGCGGTGGAGGGCGGGTTCGAGAGACTGGAGAAGAAGAAGGAGATCCTCTCCATCACCTCGGAGGGCGTGGACAGGAACTTCCAGCGGCTGGAGGGCATCGAGAAGTCCCTCATTGAGGCGGACAGGGCCGCGGACGACCTGGCGGCCAAGGTCCAGTCCCTGCGGTCGGAATACGATACGCTGGCAAGCAACAAGAGGGACGCTGAATCAGCCATGGAAACGGTGGGAAAGCTGCACGCCATCATGGCTGAGCTGGAGGGTCGCCTGGAAAAGGCGCAGAGCTCGCGCGAGTGGATGGCCAGGACCGAGACCCGGTTCGAGGAGATCGGCAGGCAGGCGCAGGAGCAGGTCCGGCTGCTGGAGTCCATCGTCAAGGCGGAGACCAAGAAGGATAAAACCGAGCGCGGCGCCCCTCCCATGGACAAGCGGGAGACGGTTGTCAAGCTTTCCCACCAGGGATGGTCCGTGCAGGAGATATCCCGAGTCACGCAGCTCAGCAGGGGAGAGGTGGAGCTTATCCTCGAGCTTGCGCCCAAAGTCTGACGCAGAGCGCATACATCGCGGAGCATAGCCGCGGCCAGCGCGCGTACGGGAGGATACGATGGCCATCTCGATCGATTATAGAAGAATGATCCCGCCCCTTGCGGCGGATGTGGTGGAGTCCTACCGCGCCAGAACGCGCTCGCTTCATGAGGAGCTTCTTGCGCGGCGCAAGGCGGGCGAGCTCCCCTTCTACGAGCTTTCCCGCCAGGATGTCGCCCCGATCGAGCGATACGCCGCCCGGGTCAAGGGCAGCTATCGGAACCTCGTGGTCCTGGGCATCGGCGGCTCCTCGCTTGGCCTCCTGTCGCTGAACGCCGCGCTGCGCACGCCGTTTCCGGCATTGGAGAAGGAGCCGCGCCTGGCGGTGCTGGACAACATCGACCCCGTGCGCATCGGATCGTTTCTCGATTCCCTGGATCCGAAGCAGACGCTGCTCAATGTCATCACCAAATCGGGCGACACGGCTGAGACGATGTCGGAGTTCCTGATCTTCAGGAAGTGGTTCGTGGATGCGCTGGGCGCAAAGGCCGCGCGCGACCACCTTGTTGTCACTACGGACAAGAAAAAGGGCGCGCTGCGAAAAATCGCCGACGACGAAGGCTACACGGCCTTCGAGGTGCCTGACGGCGTGGGGGGGCGCTTCTCCGTGCTCACCCCCGTGGGGCTTCTGCCCGCCGCGCTCCTGGGGATCGACATCAAGGGTCTTCTGGCCGGCGCCGGGGCCATGGACAGGCGGCTGGCGAGCGCCGAGCTCATGGAGAATCCCGCCTATCTCGGCGCCGTTCTGCACCACGCAGCGTATGCGGCGGGCAGGCGGATCTCGGTGATGTTTGCCTATTCGGATCAGCTCTACCTCCTTGCGGATTGGTACCGGCAGCTGTGGGCGGAAAGCCTCGGAAAGAGGCATGCAAAGGACGGGAGCATCGTAGCGGTGGGACCCACGCCGGTGAAGGCCCTTGGCGTGACGGACCAACATTCGCAGGTCCAGCTGTACAAGGAGGGGCCGGATGACAAGGTGTACACGTTCCTGATCGTGGAGAGGCTTCAGCGCTCGGTGCTCATCCCCAGCGTCGGCGAGGGGCTGGAAGCCGTGGCCTACCTCGGCGGCCATACCCTGAACGAGCTGCTGGCTGCCGAGGAGCTTGCAACGGAAATAGCTCTTTCCCGCGCAGGCAGGCCGGTGAGCCGGATAGTATTCCCTGAGGTGAACCCTGAAAATGTAGGCGAATACTGCCACCTGCTTGAGGTGCAGACCGTTGCCGCCGGCTCATTGTTCGGCATCGACCCCCTCGACCAGCCGGGCGTGGAGGAGGGCAAGCATTTCGCCTATGGCATCATGGGCCGGTCTGGATATGAAGCGCGGCGCAAAGAGGTGGAAAGCGCCCCGCAAGGCGACCCCCGGCTGTTATTTTCAAGCTGAGAAAACACTTGACCCAACGGGAAGCAAGTTGTTACTTTTAGTTTAAACCATTTCTCTCCAGGCGGTACTGATGTCGAAGAAGAAGGACCAGGAAGAGGTCTCAGAAGGGTCGCAGCATGTCTCCGCGTCTGCGGCTCAGGCGAACGCGGGGGAAATAAGAAAGGATACTGCAAAGCCTTCGGCTGGCGTCCCCCCGCAAAAGGCAACGACAGCGGATGCGGTGATGGGCGAAGGCATGCCGGCTGCAGATGCCCAAACGGAAGGCCCCTGCGCAAGCGCCGAGGATCGGATCACCGCACTGGAGCGCGAAACAGCGGATCTGAAGGACAAGCTGCTGCGAAAGCAGGCTGATTTCGAAAATTTCCGAAAACGGATGCTGCGGGAGCGGGAGGATGCATCCCGGTACGCGAACGCCGCGCTCCTCAGCGACATCATAGGGCTGATCGACGATTTTGAGCGCGCCATACGCTCGGCAGAGGAGTCGAGTGATTTTGGCACGTTTCTCCAGGGCGTCACCATGATCGAAAAGCAGTTCGTGGAGATGTTGGAGAGCCGCTGGGGACTGAAACGCTTCACATCGGTAGGGGAGGGATTCGACCCGAACAAGCACGAGGCGGTTCTCCGCGTGGAAGGGCCGGCGGACGGCAAACCCACCGTGGTGGAAGACTACCAGAAGGGATATTACCTGCACGAGCGCGTGCTGCGCCCGGCGCGCGTGAAGGTGATGGTCCCCGCGGTTGAAGCTGCTCCCCCGCAGGGGGGGAAGAGCGATCGCGGCCAGGATGGACAGGATGAAACAGCCCGGACAGGCAGCTAGGGAGATTCCGACGTGGGCAAGATCATAGGGATAGACCTGGGCACGACCAATTCCTGCGTTGCCATCATGGAAGGCGGGCAGCCGGTCGTCATCCCGAACTCTGAGGGCCAGCGCACAACCCCCTCTATTGTGGCGTTCACGGACACGGGCGAGCGCCTCGTAGGCCAGCCGGCCAAGAATCAGATGATCACCAATCCCGAGTGCACCGTGTACTCCATCAAGCGATTCATGGGCCGCAGGTTCGCGGAAGCGCGGGAAGAGGCGGGCAGGGTTCCTTTCAAGGTGTCCGAGGCGGGCAACGACGTGCGCGTGGAGATTCGCGGGAACCTGTTTTCGCCTCCGGAGATATCCGCGGCGATCCTTCAGAAGATGAGAAAGACGGCGGAGGATTACATCGGGGAACCGGTCACAAAAGCGGTCATCACCGTTCCCGCCTATTTCAATGATGCTCAACGCCAGGCGACAAAGGACGCCGGGAGGATCGCGGGTCTTGAAGTGAAGAGGATCGTCAACGAGCCCACGGCCGCGGCGCTTGCCTACGGCCTGGACAAGGGCGGCCGTGAAGAGACGATCGCCGTGTATGACCTGGGCGGCGGCACCTTCGACATCTCCATCCTGGAGCTCGGGGACGGCGTATTCGAGGTCAAGTCCACCAATGGCGACACCCACCTGGGCGGGGATGATTTCGACCAGCGCATCATCGAGTGGCTCGCTTCCGAGTTCAAGCGGGAAACCGGCATCGATCTGCTCCGCGACAGGATGGCGCTGCAGAGGCTCAAGGAGGCGGCGGAAAAGGCCAAGATCGAGCTTTCCAGCGCCCAGACTACCTCGATCAACCTGCCTTTCATCACGGCTGACCAGACCGGGCCCCGGCATATGAACTACACACTAGGCCGGTCCAAGCTGGAGCAGCTCCTCGATGACCTTTTCGAGAAAACCCGGGGCCCCTGCCTCCAGGCGCTGCGCGACGCAAACCTCAAGCCCCAGGACATCAACCACGTGATCCTCGTGGGCGGCTCCACGCGCATACCGGCCGTGCAGTCCATCGTCAAGGCTATCTTCGGCAAGGAGGGGAGCAAGGGGGTCAACCCGGACGAGGTTGTGGCGGTCGGAGCATCCATCCAGGGCGGAATCCTGGACGGCGAGGTGAAAGACGTTCTCCTGCTGGACGTCACGCCTCTTTCGCTGGGCATCGAGACCCTGGGAGGGGTATTCACGAAGCTGATCGACCGCAACACCACCATTCCCACGCGCAAGGGACAGACCTTTTCCACCGCTTCCGACAACCAGACCGCGGTCTCCATCCACGTGCTCCAGGGCGAGCGCGAAATGGCCAGCCAGAACAGGACCCTGGGCAGGTTCGATCTGGTGGGCATTCCCCCCGCGCCCCGCGGCATCCCCCAGGTCGAGGTGGCCTTCGACATCGACGCCAACGGCATTGTGCACGTGTCGGCAAGGGACCTCGGCACGGGCAAGGAACAGAAAATACGCATCGAGAGCTCCTCGGGATTATCGGAGGAGGAGATCAAGCGAATGGTGCGGGACGCGGAGTCGCACGCGGCGGAAGACAGGCGTGATCGGGAACGGGCGGAGACGCGCAATGCGGCTGACACGCTCCTCTACGCCACGGAGAAGGCCCTGCGCGATCTTGGGGAAAAGGTAGGCGATTCAGACAGGAAAGCCATCGAGACGGCCCTGGCGGAGCTGCGGGCCGCCCTGGAAGCGGAGGATGTCGGACTTATCAAGGGACGCATGGATGCGCTGCAGCGCGCGGCTCACCAGCTGGCGGAAGAGGTATACAAGGAGGCATCCTCCCGGTCCTCGCAGGGTGATGCACCGCAAGGAAGCGGGAAGGAATCTGGGTCCGGCAATGGGTCGGCGCGGCGCTCGGGCAATGGCAGGGGCGCGCGGAACCCGAAAGAGGGGACTGAGGACGTGGATTACGAGGTCGTTGAGTAATCGATGGCCAAGCGCGACTACTACGAGGTCTTGGGCGTCCGGAAGGGCTCGTCCCGTGACGAGATAAAGAAAGCGTATCGGCAGCTCGCCATCAAGCATCACCCGGATCGAAACCCCGGGAGCAAGGATGCCGAGGAGAGGTTCAAGGAAGCTACGGAAGCATACGAGATCCTCGCGGACGACCGCAAGCGCCAGGCATACGATCAGTACGGCTTTGCCGGCTTGAACGGCATGGGCCAGCCAACGGCCCAGGATTTCTCCACGATCTTCCAGGGTTTCGAGGACATCTTTGGAGACGTCAGCGGAATATTCGACTCCTTCTTCGGCGGGGGGAGCTCGCGCCGGCGCTCCGCAAGAAGCAGCGGCTACGGCCAGCGCGGGTCTGACCTGCGCTACGACATGGAGATAGGCTTCCTCGAGGCGGCCTTTGGCGTGAAGAAGGAAGTGACGTATGCCCGGGCAGAACGCTGCGATGCATGCAAGGGCACGGGATCCGACAAGGGCAGCGGCAGGAAGCTCTGCCCCACCTGCGGGGGATCCGGCCAGGTGCGTAGAAACTCCGGCTTCTTCTCCATTGCCTCCACGTGTCCAAGCTGCAACGGGGAGGGAGAGATCATCGAACGGCCGTGCTCGGAATGCCGGGGGGTGGGCACGATCCGGCGCACGCGCACCATCACGGTCACCATCCCCGCCGGCATCGAAGACGGGAAACGCCTGAGCCTTGCCGGCCAGGGAGACGCGGGTGCCAACGGCGCGCAGGACGGCGACCTGTACGTATTTCTCAGGGTGCAGCCGCACGAATCCTTTGAGCGGGACGGCAAGGACGTGTATTGCGCCATTCCCATCTCCATCACCCAGGCCGCCCTTGGCGGGGACATCCTTGTTCCCACCCTTGACGACAAGCCGGTGCGCGTGAGCGTTCCCGCGGGCACGCAGAACGGGCGTGTTCTTCGCCTGCGCGGAGAGGGTATCCCCGAGCTGCACAGCCCCAACCGCCGGGGAGACATGTACATCAAGATCGTCGTGCGTGTCCCGACAAAGCTCAGCATAAAGGCGCGGGAGCTTCTCAAGGAGCTGTCCACGGCGAACGGTGAAGAGACGAACCCCCGTCCCATCCCGCTTTCAGAGCTGAAGCAGTAGCAGACAAGCGCGCCAGGGCGGCGCGCGAACGATGGACGCGCGATACCCGCGCGTACTATCATGATCGAATGGATAATGTAGCCCTGATCGCGGCGGTCGCGGCATGCACACTGCTCGCGTCCCAGGCCTTGCTGCTTCTTGTCCGTGCCGGCTCCAGCGCGCGGCGCGCCTCTCCCCTTCTGCTTGCCATTTTCCTGCTTTTCCTCTCGCTCCTGCTGGTGATCTCTCCCGCAGAAACCATGCGCTCCCTGCTCGTGGTCCCGGCCGTTTGGGCTGCCGGGGCATTCCTTATGCGCGCACAGGGAAGCGGAAAAAGCGGCGCGTGGGCCTGCGCCTGCGTCGGCGTTTTTGCCGTTCTTGTCCTGGCAACAGCTCTCGGATTTCAGGGCAGCGCGCCTTTCACGGCTCTTCAGGCCTTTGGGATCCTTCTGCTTGCCTGTTTCCCGATCGCGACACTTTTCAGGCTCTGGCGCGCGGCGCGCTCAGCCGCGGCGCTGAGCACGCTGGCATGTTCGTGCCTCTGGGTCCTTGCCGGCGCAGGCAGGATCAGCATTCAGTTATTGCGGATGTCGTACCAGGGACGGTTCGACGTCTGGCCGATCCTCCTGATTTCCCTTTGCACGAGCTGGCTCATTTTCCAGGATGGCTATCCATCTCATTCCGGATGGCGGGGAAGCCTGCCCGGACAAGAAGGAGCTGAGGGATTTTCCCGATCCCTTCATGCCCGGCTGTTGGCCAGCGAAAATGCCCTTGCAGGGCAGAGCCGGATGATCGCGTCGGGCTTCCTTGCCATGGCCGCGGCCCATGAGTTCAAAAACGTGCTTTCCGCGGTGAAGGCCACCGCGCAGCACGGACTGGCTGCGACAGAGCTGAGGGAAAAGGACGCGAGCCTGAGCCTGGTTCTTGAACACGCGGAGATCGCGCGGGACTCGGCCGTAGGCACGCTCGATAGGCTCTCCCTGGAGGGCAGGGAGGCGCCGCGCAGGATAGTGGCTGATCAGGACTTGGCCCGTGCGATCAGCAGGCTGCGGACCGGTTTTCGGGGCCAGGGGATCATGATAGAATCGGATCTGGCTGCCGGCACGGCTTTTCGCGCCCGGCCCGGCGACGTGGACCAGGTGCTCCTGAATCTCGTCCGCAACGCCGCAGAAGCGTATCGAACGCGAGGGAGCGAGGAGAAAAGGGTGGTCAGGATCTCGGCGGGTCGCGAAGCGGATTCCGCCGTGATCGAGGTCAGGGACATGGCGGGAGGCGTGCCCGACGACCAGGAGCACCGGCTCTTCACTCCCTCATTTTCGGGATCAGGGAGCACGGGGCTCGGACTGTACCTGTCGCGGAACCTGGCATCCGCGAATGGAGGCTCGCTGGAGTATCAGCCGCTCGACGGAGGAAGCGTTTTCAGGCTTGTTTTTCCAGCCGAGGAGGGGGAATAAAAAAAGCGCCCCGACGAGGGGCGTTTTCGTGATTTCCAGGCCTACTGGGTTATGTATTTGGCGTTGTAACCGTAATAATAGACGTATTCGTGAATTAAAGTTGAGTAATTTCCTGTTAGATAGCTGCTGGAGACCGGCCAATAGTATCCGTAGTCATAGTCGCCGTACGGAGTGCCGTCCTGGTTAAAGTCCACCCACACATAGGCTATATAGTAGCCATCCGGCAGGTTGTTGTATGTCCATGACGACAGCATCTCATCATAGTGCTGGTAGCTCAGCCACATTTTGCTCTGGTCATAATATTGATAACCCGCACTGCTGACCCCGTCCCATCTCTTGAGGAGGATGGTCAAGGGTCCATAGTAGATATCGGTGAGCACGGATGAGTAGTACGTGGACACATCGACAATCAACTGGTTCGATTGCGGCGGCGGCGGGGGGGTGGTCTGGCCGGGATAAATCGCTTCCAGCATCCTATCGCAGCTTGCCAGGAAGAACAACGCAACCACGGCGAAGGCAAGCAGAGGGAGTAGTTTCCTGATCTTCATCTTCTGCCTCCTTTAAAAGTAGAACGTGAGGTTGAGCGAGGGGACCAGTCCATTGACGATCTGATCGAACGCCCACTCGCGGGTCGAAGCGCTTGCAAGCCCCGTAGCTACCGCGGTCAGGTCAGCCCATGATCCGTACACGTTCGTACCTGATAGAGTGATGCCCCACCAGTGGAACTTCAGCCCCGCCCCCAGCCTGATATTGGCGCCGAAACCATAATCATGGGAATCTTCATAGACCCTCAGGTTGTTGGTGCCGACGGTTGCATATATCTCCAACGGCTTGAAAATGAGCCGAATGCCGGCATCATAAAGGTTCAGGAAAGCCGGAACGCTCGGTCCCGCTGCCCGCTCCACCCAGAATGAGGGCATGGCCAGGGAATCCCAGGCTGCATAGAGAATGAACCAGCCATATCCGACGTGAAAGCCGGGGACGTTCTGCATGGCATTCGTGGTCGTGACATTGGGGTCCTGGATCGGCGTCCACGACAAGCCAAGCTCCACCTCCGCGAAAGCCGCGGGGACTGCCAGGGCCAGAAGCAGTATTGCTGCCAGAGCCGCCAAAGGCTTTTTCATTGTATTTCCTCCTAGGTCCCTCTGGGGGGGTAAAGGTTATTTTACCTGCCAGTAGTATAACACCTGCAAATGTGGAAAACAGCACCAGGGGAATGGATTTCAATTGCTTTGTTTTGCCTTGATACGGGTGCCCCATGGCTGCTACTATGGAATCGGATGGGCTTCACGATACTGGCAATCAACCCCGGCTCAACGTCCACAAAGTGCGCGATCTACAGGGATACCGAGGAGGCATGGAAGAAGGGGGTTTCGCATACATCGGATGACCTCTCCCGGTTTCGAAGGCTTCAGGATCAGCTTGAGCTGCGAAGCACCGCCGTTCGAAATGGAGTCCTTGAAGCAGGCATACCCCTTTCTGAGATATCGGCGGTGGTAGGCAGGGGGGGGCTGCTCAAGCCTCTTGCGGGAGGCGTTTACGAGGTCAACGATCAGATGAAAGCCGATCTCATCGCTTGCAAATATGGAACGCATGCATCAAACCTCGGCGCCTTGATCGCCGATTCCCTGGCCTCGGAACTGGGGATCAAGGCATACATTGTGGATCCCGTTGTCGTGGACGAGCTTGATCCGGTGGCGCGATACTCGGGCATACCCGAGATTCCCCGTCGATCGATCTTTCACGCCCTCAACCAGAAGGCGATCGGCAGGAAGGCCGCGCAAAGCATCGGCAAGCCGTACGCGGAGTGCCGGATGATCGTGGCGCACATGGGGGGCGGAACCTCCATCGGCATTCACGTGAACGGCCGGGTCGCGGACGTGAACAATGCGCTGGACGGGGATGGTCCTTTCTCCATAGAGCGGGCCGGGACCGTGCCGGCAGGCGACTGGATGCGGTGGGTGCTGTCCCACCAGCACGATCCGCAGGCGTTGCAGCTCATGCTGACCGGGAAGGGCGGGCTGGTTGCGTACCTCGGCACGAACGATTTCCCGTTGATCGAACGTTCGGCAGGAGGCGCGGGAGAGCTGGATCAAAGCTTGAGCAATGGGCTTATCGAGGCCCTCTGCTACCAGGTCTCCAAGTCGATCGCCGGGCTGGCCGCCTTCACAGAGGGCAGGCTCGACGCGATCGCGCTCACCGGCGGGCTTGCGTTCTCCGCCAGGGTCGTCCATGAAATAACGCGGCGCATATCGTTCCTCGGTCCCGTGCTCACTTTTCCGGGGGAAAACGAGCTGGAAGCCCTGGCCATGGGCGCCCGGGAGGTGCTCACGGGAGATACTCTTGCGCGCACGTACGAAGGATAAAGGAAGGCGGATGAGCGGATCGATGAAAATGACGCGGCGGATCAAGGTGATCGATGGCAGGCTCCAATATCTGATGATCGCCATCTCGCTCACCATCATCGTGGCGGGCCTTCTGCTCTTTGCCGCTGCGACAACCCTCTATTTCATGTTTGCCCGGGCCGGCACCGGCGCTCCCGCGTCCGAGCTTCTCCTTACGATCCTCCCGCCATTGCTTTTGAACGATCTGGCGATCATGATTCTTTTCATTGTGGCGGGCATTTTTCTCACGCACAGGATAGCGGGACCGATCTACCGCATCGAAATGGACATCGATCGGGTCCTGGCCGGAAATCGCGGGGCGCGCGTGCATTTGCGCAAGCGCGACGCGTTCAACGATCTCGCGGATAAGGTGAACACGCTCCTTGAACGCATCGATGAGGGCTGAAACGCCCGTCCTCCCCTTCAACCGAAAGTACCTGGGCTCCAAGCGGCTGCTGCGGGAGTGGCTCGCGGACAGGATATGCGCCATCGCCGGCACGCCCCGCACCTTCCTGGACGGCTTCTTCGGCACCGGCGCGGTGAGCGTTGAGATGGCGCGCAGAGGGGTTGAAAGAATCGTTGCCGTGGATTCCCTGCGCTCCAATTGCGTGATCCTGCGCGGGTGCCTGGGGTCGAGCGGGCGTATCGGGGATATAATGGAGCGCCTCAATACGCTCGATCCGATCCGCGGCTATCTCAGCGAGAATTATGCGGGCACCTATTTCACCGCGGAGAACTGTGGACGCATGGATGCGATCCGTGAGGAGATAGAGCGGCTGCGGCGTGGGGCAGGAATCACACCGATGGAGCACGACATGCTTCTGGCGAGCTTCCTGCTTGCCGCGGACAGGGTGGCGAACACGCTCGGCCAGTATGATGCGTTTCTCAAGAACATTGGTGAGCAGAGCATGGTCGGCGGAAGGCACCTGGTGGACGAAAGGGTCCGTACCCCTTTCCGGCTGCAGCCTCTCCAGCCGCTCGCCCTGTCTGTTGAGGTGATTGAGGGCGACATGATCGACTTGGCTCCCACAATAAAGGCGGATGTCGCGTATCTCGATCCCCCGTACAACCACCGGCAGTACTGCGACAATTACCACGTTTTGGAGAACCTTGCCCGGTGGGAGAAGCCCCCTCTTGCGGGCAAAACCCGGAAATTCGACCGGACCCGGCTGAAGAGCCCCTTTTCCAGCACGCATCGCGCCTTGGAGGCTCTGCGTCATCTCATTGACGGAGTCAGGGCGGCAAACGTGTTTCTTTCCTACAGCTCCGAAGGCATTCTTCTGCCGGATGAGATCGAGCGCATCCTCTGTTCACGAGGGCCGACCCGAATCATGGAAATGCAGTATCCGGTCTTTGGAAACGGAGCCGGTGTCTCCGCGCGCAGGAGCGTCACGGAATACCTCTTTCACGCGGCGGTCGAGGGGTAAGCTGAATGGCCCGGCTGAAAAGGGAAATCATCGACCCGGATGGGACGTCGCGCGGCTTCTATTCAGAGGACAACCGGGTGAACGACCTCACGGGCCGGGAATGGGTCTTCTGGACGCGGTCGGTCATCACGAAGCCCTACCCGCCCAATGTGCAGCACGCCTTGCGCAATGCGCATGGCGGCCAGAAGCCGCCGGAGCTGTGCGCGGATCTCTTGCGGGTCTTCACGAAAAAGGGGAATGCGGTTCTCGATCCTTTCATGGGAGTCGGCGGGGTCCTGCTCGGCGCTTCGCTGAGCGGCCGCACGGCCCTCGGCATTGAGATCAATCCCCGGTGGATAGATGTCTACCGCGAGGTATGCGGCCGGGAAGGGATCGCGGAGCAGGAGACGATTAACGCCGACGCTCGCGACGCGCTTTGCGGTCTGGGCGGCCGCCGATTCGATTGCATTCTGACCGACGTTCCCTACTGGAAGATGGACACGGCGGCCCGGTCGCGCGGGACGTTCAAGAGAGTGGGAGAGAAGGCGAAGCCCGTCCGCGCGAGCAGGCTCGCGGTCTTCCACGGAGGCGCATACGCCTCCAAGACAGAATGGCTGCAGAGCATGGGAGCGATCTTCGCGATGGCGGCGGGGCTGCTGGAGCCAAAGGGGTACATCGTGGTGTTCATCGGAGACATGTACAGGGACAACCAGTACCACTGCCTTTCCGCCGAGCTCGCCGCGGTTCTCTCTTCGATTCCCGGGCTGGTGTGGAAGGCGAACCTCATATGGTACGACGTCTCCAAAAAACTGCACCTGTACGGGTACCAGTATGCGTACATCCCTTCGCTCATCCACCAGAACGTGCTGGTGTTCCGCAAGGAATGAGGGCCCCGAGTGAATTTTATTGGCGACGGTGTCGATGGGAAGGGTGATGAAAATCCCGCCGGTTCTCGCTGTTCTTGCAGCCTGTGCCCTCTGCGCCATCTCCCCGGCCGCTTGGGGCGATCCGGCCGTTCCCCTCGCGCCAGCGGGTGCGGCCCAGGGGGCGCCGAACGGGCTCGTCGAGCTGGACCGGGACGGAGATGGCAGGATCGACTACCGGGTCAACTACGATCAGAGGGGGAACGTTGCCAGTGAAGAGCTGGATTTCAATTTTGACGGCGTCATGGACACCTTCTACTATTACAAGGCGGGAATCCTGCAGCGCGTAGAGATTGATTCCAAGAACAACGGCAGAATCGACATATGGGTCTATCTTATTGACGGCGTGTACGTGCAGCGCTATGAGCGGGACACGGATGGAGACGGCAAGCCCGACCTCGTGCGCGACTTCGGGGGGGAGTGAAGGGTGGCGGAGCACATTTTTGGCTTTCATTCGATCGAGGAGGCCATTCAGAGGGGCGCGGGAACGGGGACGCTTCTCCTGTCGCGTGAAAACGCGCGCATCGCGAAGATCCGCCAGCTCGCTGAGAGAAAGGGCGTGCCGGTTTCCGAGGTGGAAGACGCGGAGCTCACCCGGATGTGCGGATCCGAGGCGCATCGGGGAGCGCTTCTCATGCTGGAGCGGCCGACCTCTGCCCAACGCTCCAGCCTCAAATACCACCTGCGATCGCTGGAGGCGGAGAAGTCCCTAGTTCTGGTGCTGGACGGCATCACTGACCCGCAGAACCTCGGCGCAATCCTCAGGTCAGCAGATCAATTCCGCGTGGAGCTCGTGGTCATACCCTCCCGCCGCTCAGCCCAGGAGAACCAGACAGTGAGCAAGGTCTCCTCGGGAGCCAGCGAGTACGTGCCCTTGGCGGTCGTCCCCAACATCCCTTCGGCCATTGATCTTCTCAAGGAGAATGGCTTCTGGATCTTCGGAGCGGACGCCGAGGGCAAGCACACGGGCAGCCTCGACCTCAATGGCAAGGTGTGCCTTGTGATGGGAAGCGAATCCGAGGGAATGCACAGGCTTGTTCGGGAGAAATGCGATTTCCTTGTGAGTATTCCTACGGCGGGTCACGTCGATTCGTTCAATGTCTCAGTGGCAGCAGGGATACTCATGTTTGAGGCCCGCAGGCAGCAGGGTTTCCCTCACATAAAACAACAATAACTTATTGAAAAAGACTGGACAGCAAAGGAATCTTGTGCTACATTAAAACCGACCAGTCGGTCTTATTTCAAAGAGGTTGGTGTGCAAGTCCGAAGCGAAGAAACCCATAACAGAATACTGACGAGCGCCGTGAAGCTGTTCGCTGAAAAGGGCTATGAGGCAACCGGTGTCGCTGAGATCTGCAGCGACGCTGATGCAAGCAAAGGGGCGTTTTACCACCATTTCCCCAGCAAACAAGCCCTCTTCATCGAGCTGCTGAAGGAATGGCTGCAGGACCTGGATGTCGGGCTGGGAAATGCCATCAACCATTCGGCGAGCGTTCCTGAAGCGCTGCTTGCGATGGCAGGCCAGATGAAGGGCGTATTTTCCGCGGCCGACGGCCAGGTGCAGCTCTTCCTCGAGTTCTGGCAACAGGCGCGGAGGGATCCGGATGTCTGGAAGGAGTTCATTTCTCCGTATCGCAGATACCAGGAATACTTTGCGCGGATCGTGGAGAAGGGGATTGCGGAGGGCTCACTCCGCGATCAGGATCCGCAGGTTGCCGGACAGACGCTCGTAGCCCTGGCCGTGGGCATGGTCGTGCAGGGAGTGGTTGATCCAGCCGGCGCCGCATGGGATCAGGTGACGCACGACGCGGTCAAGCTGCTCATTCAAGGATTATCATCGGGGGCCGGCCAGTGGCCGAAACCCGACAGGAGGTAGTGTCATGAATCTGGTCACCGGCGCGGCAGGGCATCTCGGAACCAATCTGGTCCGAGAGCTGGTCCGCCGAGGAGAGAAAGTGCGCGTGTTCGTCCTCCCCGATGAGGACATATCGAGCTTGAATGGAATCCCGCTCGAGGTGGTGAAGGGGAACGTGGTAGACAAGGATTCGCTCCGCCCCGCCCTTCAGGGCATCGACACTGTGTATCACCTTGCCGGCATCATCTCCATTATGCCCGGCAGGGACGACAAGATGCGTCAGGTCAACGTGGTGGGCACGTCGAATGTGGCCCGGCTCGCCCGGGAGTCGCACGTGCGTCGGATGGTGTACGTCAGCTCCATCCACGCCATCGCCCGTCCGCCCAAAGGCACGCCCATCGACGAAAGCATTCCCTTCGACCCCCACAATGCGGCAGGCGAATACGACCAGACAAAGGCCGAGGCTTCGCTGGCGGTCCTGTCCGAGGTGGCACAGGGACTGGACGCCGTGATCATCTGCCCCACGGGCATCATCGGTCCGCACTACTATCGCGGCGGCTCGCCCATGCTCGGCATGATTCGCAAGTGGATGAAGCCAGGCTGGCATCTGACGCTTAATGGGCAGTTCGATTTCGTCGATGTCCGGGACGTTGCCCGGGGCATGATCCTTGCCGCGGAAAAAGGCAGGCGGGGTGAGACCTACATCATCCGGGGAGAGCGTGCATCGGTCGGCCAGCTTATCTCCCTGGTGCGGGAGGAGACGGGAAACAGGGGGGTAAGCATCCGGGTCCCCTTCCGGCTGGCGCTTTTGGCAGCCTCTTTGGTGACGCTGCATTCCCGGCTGTGGAAAACGCGCGTGGGCTTCACCCGGTACGCGCTGGAGACCATTGTCAGCAATTGCCTTATCAGCGGGGCAAAGTCCTTGAACGAGCTTGGCTACCAGCCAAGGCCGATGCGGGAAACCATCCGTGACACGGTGCGCTGGCTCGCGGAGACACCCGAACAGCCCGCCGCCCCCGCTCCCGCGCGGCGTGCTCCCGCGCGCGCCACGCACGCATCTCCTTCCTCGCGCCGTCTGCCGATAGCGGTCGTGACCGGCGCTTCCAGCGGGATAGGCGCCATTGTGGCGCGCAGGCTCGCCGGTCGCGGCTTCCGGGTGTTCCTCGTCGCGCGCAGGGAGGAGAAGCTCGCAAGCCTTGCGGACGTCATCAGGGCGGCGGGGGGGCAGGCGGAAATCCTGCCCGTCGATCTTTCCCGCCCCGAGGGGGTGCGCGCCGTCTACGAGCGCGTGATGGAAAACGGGGAAGGAATCGACGTGCTGGTCAACAACGCGGGGTTCGGCTGGTACGGGTACGCATCGGATATGCCGTCCGACACGGCACGGCAGATGATCCAGGTGAACAACGAAGCCCTTGCCCAGCTCATCGTGCTGTTCCTTCCCCTCATGCGGGCAAGGGGCAGGGGCCACGTGATCAATGTCAGCTCGATCGTCGGCGGTTTCCCCAGCCCCTGGGCCGCCCTGTATTCAGCCACAAAGTCCTTCATTGATACGTTGAGCACGGCGCTGCACCGCGAGCTGCGGGGAACGGGGGTCCACGTTTCCGCCGTGCGTCCGGGACCGGTTGTCACTGATTTCTACCAGACCGTGACCAAGCTCTCCGCCGGCCGCTCGATTCCCGTAGGCCGGTCCTCCATACAGCCTGAGGCCGTGGCTGACGCCATCGTGGGGCTCCTTCAGAGGCCTCGGCGCGCGGTGTATGTGCCCGGCAAGTTCCGGATCCTTCCCTGGGTGGAGCTGGGATTCGGCTGGCTCATCGACAGGGTTGCGGGTCTCCTCCTGCGCCGTCAGGGCTCGCACGCTTGAGCAGGGGGCCTTCATTGCCCGTGGGGCATCTTGAGCATCCGCTCGGCAAGGAGCACCGCGTTCAGCACGCCCTGCTTGCCGATGCCCATGGTTGCCACGGGCACGCCCCGGGGCAGCTGCAGGATGGAGAGAAGCGCATCCATTCCCGACAGCGATCCGGCAATGAGCGGTATGCCGATCACGGGCAGCTTCACCAATGATGCGACGACCCCCGGCAGTGCCGCGGAAAGCCCCGCGGCGGCGATGATGATCCGGTAGCCCGATTCCTCCTGTTTCAGGAAAGACACGAGCTGTTCGAGGTTGCGATGGGCGGAAAGCACCTTCAGCTCGAAGCTCATCCCCTTCTCCGAGAGGAGTTGGAGTCCCGGTTCCACGGCCTGCGTATCGGATTCAGATCCGATTATGAAAAGCACATCCTTCATTGTTTTTCTCCCTGACCGAATGCGCGGGGTACCGCGCCGGAGGCAGATGCGCGGGGTGCCGCGCCGGGGGCAAATGCGCGGGGTGCCGCGCCGGGCATGAACTTCAGCCCGATGTCGCGCCTGTACCAGGCGCCGTCGAACCGCACCGATTCCGCCGCCGTGTAAGCCCTTGCCGATGCCTCGCGCAGATCCGCGCCGATTCCGACAGCCGTGAAGCACCTGCCCCCGCCCGTGCGGAGAGAGCCCTCAGCGTCCCGGGCAGTGGAGGCATGGAAAAGAAGCGAGTTTTTTTCACCCTGCGGCGGAATCGGTGAGACGACGGCGCCGGTCTCCGAGTGATCGGGATACCCGCGGCTTGCCACCACGACGCCCAAGGCGGCGCCCGGACCCGGCTGGGACGGGGAAGCGTCCGGCGCACCGGCGCGGTATTCCGCGCATTTAATTCGTGAAAGCGTCCCTGCACCCATTGCTTCGACCAGCTCTCCAAGATCCTGGGCGAGCATCGGCAGGAGCACCTGGGTCTCTGGATCGCCGAACCGGACGTTGTATTCTAGTATCTTGGGTCCCTGGGACGTGATCATGAGCCCGAAGTAAAGAACCCCCGCGTACCCAAGCCCCTCCTTGAAAAGCGCTGCATAGGTGGGCTCGATCACCTCCGCGCGGATGCGGTTCATGAGAACCCCGTCCACCCATGGCACGGGGCAGAGGGATCCCATGCCGCCCGTGTTGGGGCCTGTGTCGCCATCGTGCGCCTTCTTGAAGTCCGTGCAGGGGGGAAGCACGATAAAGCTCCGGCCGTCGCTGAGCCCGAAGATCGATACTTCCCAGCCGTCGAGAAACTCCTCCACGAGCAGCCGGTCGTGTTTCAGGATCGTGGCGCCGAACGCAAGGATCTCTTCCCGATTCGAAGAGTCCAGCACGCCCTTGCCAGCGGCGAGCCCGCTCTTCTTCACCACCAGATGCGTTCCCTGACGTTCATGCACGTAGCGCTCAAAGGAGGAAGAGTCGGAGAACTCAACCGCCTGGGCGGTGGGAAGGGAATTTCGCAGAAGAAATGCTTTTGAGAACGCCTTGCTCGACTCCAGCTGCGCGGCCTGCTTTCCGGGCCCAATGGTCGTGATCCCGTTGGAGGAAAGGAAATCCACGACTCCTTCGGCAAGCGGCGTTTCAGGTCCTATGAAAACGCAGTCGATGCCGTTTTTCCGGCAGGCGGCGAGGATCGTGTTAAAAATGAGGGGATTCACCTCGGGACAATTCGTGCCGACGTTTTCCGTGCCCGCGTTTCCCGGCCCGATGAACACGCGTCGCACGCGCCTGCTTGCCGCCAGCTTCCAGGCAATGGCGTGCTCCCTGCCGCCCGAGCCGAGAACGAGGATTTTCATGGGGAATGCCTCCCGTCGATCTCGTCCAGCAACCCGATCAGGACCCGGGGGAACCATTCGTGCTCCAGCGCGTGAATGCGCTTTTCGATTGCTTCACGGCTCTCCGACCCGTCGCGGAAAAAGGATTTCCGCAGCAGCGCGGGCCCCGTGTCCACGCCCTCGTCGATGCGTATGACCGTGATGCCCAGCTCCTTGTCGCCGGACGCGTAGCTTTCATCTATCGCATGGGCACCGGGATACTTCGGCAGCAGGCTGGGGTGGAGATTGATGATCGGTCCCTTGAACGCGTTGATGAAATATGGCGTGAGCAGCTTCATGAAGCCCGCAAGGGCAAGGAGGTCCACCCCGCGGCGTTCCAGGTGCCTCACGAGCTTCTTCTCCACCGCTTCACGCGTCGTACCCTTGTACGTCACAAGAAAGGTCGGGACGCCCAGCTCGCGCGCCCTGTCCAGGACCGGCGCTCTCTCCACGTCGCAGACAAGGAGCTCCACCGCGTGCCGCCTCGCGTCCTGAATGCCGCGAGCGATGGCCACGAAGTTGCTACCCATGCCGGAGGCAAAGACGGCCAGCCGCGCCATTACTCCAGCACCCCGATATCCAGGAGCGCAAAGCCCTCGCGCCGCGCAAGCGCATGCAGGCCCTCCCTGTCCGAGGGGTGTGCGATCATGGCCACGCCGATGCCGAGGTTGAACACGGTGCGCATCTCTGGGTCGGAAATCCCGCCCAAGGACTGGATTTTTGCGAATATTCCAGGCACGGGCCAGTTGAACGAGAAGCGCGGCGCGAGGGCGTCTGGTATCACCCTTTGCAGGTTGCCGTATAATCCGCCGCCGCTGATGTGCGCGGCCGCGTGCACCTTTCCCGTTCCGGCCAGAATCCGCATCTCCCTGGCATAGATGCGGGTCGGGATGAGCATTTCTTCCCAGCCCGCCTGGTCCGATTCGGGGATGGTCTTGCGCGCCAGGGTGAGCCCATTGGAATGGATGCCGGAGGAGGGAAGACCGAGGATCAGGTCACCCGCGCGTATCGCCTCCTTACGCGGCAGCACCGCGTCCCTCTCCGCTATGCCGACCGCAAAGCCGGCAAGATCGAAGTCGTCCACGCCATACAGGTCGGGCATCTCAGCGGTCTCCCCGCCGCCGAGGCTGCATCCGGCGATCTCGCATCCCCGCACAATGCCCCGCATGATGCTCTGCATCCGCGCTTCCTGGATCCTGCCGCACGCGATGTAGTCCAGAAAAACAACCGGCGCAGCGCCGCAGACCACGAGGTCATTGACGGTCACCGCGACAAGGTCGATGCCAATGGTGTCGTACCTGTCCAGATGCCTTGCCACAAGGAGCTTTGTGCCCGTGCCGTCCGTTGTGGCCATGAGCACGGGCGACGTGTACCCGAGCGAGTCCAGGGGGATCGCCGCGGAGAAGCCGCCGATGCCGGGATCGACAACGCTGGATTTGATGCTCTTGATGAAGTCGACGAACCGGTCGCCCCGGTCGATGTCCACTCCCGCCTCGCTGTAGGTCTTCATGCTTTTTGCCTCTAGCATTTCCTGCTGACCGGCGCATCCTTCACCGGGATGGGATACTGGCTTGTGAAGCAGGCATAACAGTAGTTGTGCGGTTCGGCTACGCATTGCTGCAATGAGTCCACGGGAAGGAACCGCACGGAATCCGCGTCGATCTCCCGCGCAATGCCGCCAGGATCCAGCCGGTTGGAGATGAGCTCCTCGTGGGTCGGAATGTCGATGCCGTAGAAGCAGGGGAAGCGCAGCGGCGGCGCGCACAGCCGCAGATGCACCTCACGGACGCCCGCGTCGCGGAGCAGCTTCACGATTTGCCGCGACGTGGTGCCGCGCACCAGCGAATCGTCGATGACCACGACTTTCCTACCCTGAATGGCCTCGCGGACCGGGTGCAGCTTCATGCGCACCCCGTTTTCACGCATGGCCGTTGTGGGCTGGATGAAGGTGCGGCCCATGTAGTGGTTGCGCTGCAGGCCCTGCTCTAGCGGGATGCCCGAAGCGGCGGAATACCCGAGGGCCGCGCTGTTTCCCGAATCGGGAACCGCGATGACGATGTCCGCCTTCACGTCGTCCGTACGGGCGAGCATTTCGCCCATCTTCTTGCGCGCCATATGCACCGACCGGCCATACACGACCGAGTCGGGCCGGGCGAAGTAGATCAGCTCGAAGATGCAATGCGCGCGCGGCGAGCGATCGGCCGCGGGAAGCATCCCGGAGGTGATGGCCGCCCCTTCAACCGTCACCAGCTCTCCCGGCGCCACCTCCCGGATGTTCCGAGCCTGAAACATGTCCAGGCAGCACGTCTCGGAGGCGAAGAGGACCTGTCCGTCCCGCGTCCCCATGACCAGGGGCCGAAACCCATGGGGATCGCGCACGGCGTACAGCCTGTTCTCATGCATCATCAGGAAGCAGTACGCGCCTTCGAGCGCCCCGAGGCATTCGATGAACGCGTCGTGAAACGATGGCGTCCGGGATCGCGCCAGGAGGTGAAGGAGAAGCTCGGTATCCGTGGTGCTCTGGAAGATGGATCCCTCTTCCACGAGCCTGGCCTGCAGCTCCTCGGAGTTGGAGATGTTCCCGTTGAGCGCCAGCGCAATCTCCCCCTTGCTGCAGGAGACAACGATGGGCTGGGCGTTTTCCAGCTTGTTGGTGCCATGCGTGGAATAGCGCACGTGCCCGATGCCCACCCGGGAGGGATGGCTCTCCGAAAGGTAATGGGAGAGGGCGGTCGTCACCATGCCCACGCTTCTGTACGAGGTGATTCGATCATGACGCTGGTAAGCAAGCCCGGCGCTTTCCTGGCCCCTGTGCTGGAGGGAGAAAAGGCCGTAGAAGAGCAGCTCGGGCATATTGACCTCCTCCCGGGAGGAGATGCCGACGATCCCGCAGTGATGCCGAAGCCCGTTGTCACCGTCTTCCACGCCGGAATGAAACACGAAAGGGGGGAGAGCGTCAACCCATAGGGGCGCGCAGCGTTGGCCGACGTGCATTGCCGGGCGCCCCTGGGTGAACCAGCGGTTCATCACTCCCGCAGGTAGCTCTCCACGATCTCCTCGTATTCGACGATGCTTCCCGCGTGCACCACGCTCTGCCTGAGCAGGGCGCCGCCATCGAGGCCCTTGGTGTAGGCGACGAAGTGCTTCCTCATGTCGCGGCATGCCTTGGCTTCACCCACCGCCTTGGCGAGCATGTACAAGTGGTCCATCGCGGTCGCCAGGCGCTCGTTCGCGTCAATACGGGGCTCAGCGGCGCCTCCTGACAGAAGCGCCTTTGCCTGGGAGAAGATGAACGGGTTTCCCAGGCAGCCGCGAGCGATCATGATGCCGTCGCAGTTCGTGGCGGAGAGTCTTGCCGCGCACTGCTGGGCCGTGAAAAGGTCCCCTGATCCGAACACGGGCACGGGGCAGGATTTTTTCAAGGTCCGCACATGGTCCCACTGCGCCGCGCCGGAGAACCCCTGCGCCCGGGTGCGGGGGTGCAGCGTCACCAAGGATGCCCCTGCTTTCACCGCCGCTTCCGCGCACTCCAGATACGTGAGGGAGGAAGCATCCCATCCAGACCGCAGCTTCACGGAGATCGGGATGTCGGTTTCGGCCGTCATGGCGGAAACCAATGACCCGACAAGGGCCGGGGTGCGCAGGAGGATCGCTCCGCAGTTTGCCTTCAGGACCTTGGGCACCGAGCAGCCGCAGTTCAGATCAATGAGGGCGGGGCCCAGCGGGGCGATTCGCCGCACCGCCAAGGCCGCAAGCGTCGGGCTGGAGGTGAAGATCTGGAAGCCGACGAGGGTCTCGTTCGGGGCTTTCGCGAGTAGCCGAAGGGTTGTGCCGTTGCCGCGGGCAAGCCCGTCAGCGGATACCATTTCCGCGAAGCACAGCGCGGCGCCGAACCGGATGCAGACCGACCGGAAGGCGGCATCGGTATAGCCGGCCATGGGAGCGAGCCACACATTGCCGGCAACGGTACAAGCGCCGACCGTAACGGGGTGAAAGAGGGCGATTTTAGGAGAGTCCAAAGATCTTGAGGCTGCTTGCGTAGAGGATTTCAGACAGCTCCTCCACGGCAACCTCCCGCAGCTGCGCGATGTAGCCCGCGGTTTCGCTGATGTACGAGGGCTTGTTCCGTTTTCCGCGGTGGATGGCGGGCACCATGAAGGGAGCCTCGCTCTCGATGAGCATCCGATCCGCGGGAATCCTCTTGGCGGTGTCCTGGAGGTTGCGCGCATTGCGGTAGGTGACGTTTCCCGCGAAGGAGATCCACAGGTTGAGATCGAGGGCCTTTTTTGCGTATTCGTAATCCTCGGAGTAGCAGTGCAGGATGCCGCCCCTGCGCGGCAGCCTCTCCTTGAGGATCTCCAGGACGTCGGACCCGGCGTCCCGGTTGTGAATGATAACGGGAAGCGAGAGCTTCTCCGCAAGCTCAAGCTGCCGGATGAACAGCTCCACCTGGGAGTCACGGTCACCGAACTTCCGATAATAATCGAGGCCGATTTCTCCGATGGCAACCACCCGATCCAGCCGGGTGCCCTCCATGATCTTCGCCTCCCAGTCGTCCCCCGGCTGTTCGACGGAGGAGGGGGAGATGCCGATGCTGTGATAAATGTTGGATTCAGTTTTCAGATTCTCATAGAGCTGAGCGAAGTCGACGAGGTTATTCGAGACCGTGACGAGGTGTTGGACTCCCTCCGCTTGAGCCTCCTGCACGATGATCAATTGATCGATCGGGTCTTCCGTGATGAGACCAATATGGGCGTGAGTATCGAAATAGCGCATACATCTCCGTTAGTTCGTGATTTCGAAAGAGTTCGCTTTTCATCTCTCGATTTTCAGTAAGAATATCATGATGAGAAGGCCAAGTCAAATTTTTTTTCCGCCGCTTCCTGAGCGCCTTTCACGGCCGCGCTCACCGATTGCGCCCCGGTTACGCTGTTCATCGCAGCATTCCTGCGTGCAGCGTGCTCTATTTGACAAAATACCCTGCCTATGGTAGTGTTTGTATGAATTGCATATACTTTCTGTTTGAGACTATCGCAGAGAAAAGGAAAACGCCTTTGCCTGTCACCCAGTACAAGAAGGCTGAAAAGGAATTTGCCGACAGGATCGGGTCCTGGTTGCGCCGTATCTGGGTATCCATCGGCAATTTCTTCAAGCATATCATGGTTCGGGGGAAGCAGCGGTTCACCGTTATGCTCATACCCCATTCCGAAAAGAAGATATTCAACTTCCAGATCTCATTCTTCACGCTCATCTTCGTCACATTCACCATCGGCATCATAGTGATCGGCTTTTTCCTGCTCTCGACCAATTTCACCTACACCAATGAGCAGAACGTGAAGCTGACGCAGGAAAGGGATGCCGATGAGAAAACCTTGACCAGCCTGAAGGACGAGATAGCCACCATCCGCACGGCGGGCAAGCATTTCAAGACCAGTATCGACAGCGCGCTCTCCGCGGCAACCAACCTGGACACGAATGCCGTGCCGGCCTCCAATGTCGTGGCCTCAAGCTTCCCCTCCGTTCCCGAGGACGCGGCTGCCGGCGCCGAAAGCACCAGGGAGCTGAGCGATCTGAAGACCCTGACGAGCCTTCTGGGCAACTCGACGGGTTCCCTCGATCAGATCGCCAAGGTGCTGACGGCATTCAAGGACCTGATGGCGAATACGCCCACGATGTGGCCGCTGAAGGGCGGCGTGGGGATCATCACAACCCGGTTCGGCTGGACCACGAACCCGTTCACCAAGGCGGGATACATGCATACCGGCGTGGATATCGCGTGGGGAATGGGGACGCCGATCGTGGCCACGGCGGATGGAACGGTGATCCAGACCAGCTACACGGACGACCTGGGGAACTTCGTCACCATCCAGCATAAATATGGGTACTATACCCGCTACGCGCACATGAGCAGCTTTGCCGGGAAACACAAGGGAGATCATGTGAACCGCGGCGACGTCATCGGGTATATCGGCATCACGGGCATGACCACGGGTCCACACCTTCATTACGAGGTGCGGCTGGGCTCTTCGTACATCAATCCCATGCAGTTCCTTTCAATCTCTCCTGAAAACGCCTCCACCCTCGCCATCAACCTAAGGAGCGCTGATTGAGCGATTCGCACATCACGGATGACGCCTTTATAAACTCGATCATCGGCGAAGGAACGAAATTCAAGGGCGAGTTCGACCTGAACGGCCTCCTGCGCATCGACGGCGATTTCACCGGCGTCATACGCACGAAGGGAAAGGTCCTTGTGGGAAAGAACGGCAGGGCGGAATGCACGCTGAATGCGGGCACCGTGGTCGTGGGCGGCGTGCTCCGCGGCGAAATCTTTTCCACGGAGAAGGTCATCATTCTCTCCACCGGCCTGGTCCTGGGAAATATCACCACACCGCGTCTCATCATCGAAGAGGGGGTCATTTTCAACGGCTCCTGCAAGGTGACCGCCCCGGTCCCCGTGGAAACGGCCCGCGGCGGATCCCCGAATGGGCAGAAGCCGGCGGCCTCCCCGCCGCAGCAGGAAGCGGCGACGGTTCAAGCACAGAAGCGCTGATCCCGCGCAGAGGACTATGGCGCGCATCGATTCTCTCGGCGAAGCCTACCAGTATCCGGTTCCCGACAAAAAAAAGGCCGGCCGCAAGGAGAAGACCCAGAGGAGGGTGTTCTCACAGCTCGTGGAATCCGCCTCCGAGGGCGGCGAGCCTGCCCCCGAAGAGTATGACGAGACCGATCGCCGCCGCGGCATCGAGGAGCTTCTTGACGCCGTCTTCTCGGCCGGCGATGATTTGAAGAAATCCCCCACGCTGGATGCCATCAAGGAGTACAGACAGAAGGTGAAGGCTTTCGTGAAATATGCGGTGCAGCACAGCATCGCAGTGGAGGAGACTACCTCGGGCGCGAACATCCTCAAGCGAAAGCGTTTCACCCTCGTGAAGGTGATCGATGAGAAGCTGGAATCGCTTGCCAAGTCGGTGCTGGCTGCCCAGAAGGAGCAGCTTGCCATTCTGGCGCAGATTGACGAGATCAACGGCCTGCTCGTGAATCTTGTATCGTGAAAGGGACCGCCAAGGAGCATGTTCCATGACCGATGATGATGATATCGTGATTGATGATTCGGCCGTTGATGCTCCGGATGGGGAGCATGACGCTGCCGAGCCTGCCGCTGATGCGCGGGGAGGTCCCTCCTCTCCCCAGCCCCTGCCGGCCGACGGTCGCCCCCTTTGGCGCGTAAAGGTTCTGTATTCCAGCGCCACGGAGTTCTGCGATTCGCCCGCCGGAATGGAACCTTCCATCGGCGCCATGGTCGTTGTGCCCACCCGGTACGGAAACGAGCTGGGAAAGGTCCTGGGCAGGGAAACGGACGCCGTGGACAGGGAGCCGGGATACGAGCTGCGCACGATCGTGCGCCTTGCCGGGACCGCCGATCTGACGCGCGTGCAGGAAAACGACATGCGGGAAGGGAAGGCGTTCGAGCTGTGCCGGGAGAAAATCGCTGCCCGAGGCCTGGAGATGAAGCTGGTAAACGCGCATTATCTCCTGGACGAGCAGAAGATTCTCTTCCTCTTCACCGCGGAAAGTCGCGTGGATTTCCGTGAGTTGGTGAAGGACCTCGTGTCCGTGTTCAAGATGCGGATTGAGCTGCGCCAGATCGGCGTGCGCGACGAGGCCCGGGTGGTGGGCGGCATGGGAATCTGCGGCAGGGCGCTGTGCTGCAACGCCATCACCGACAGGCTGCGGCCGGTGTCCATCAAGATGGCCAAGGAGCAGAGCCTCACGCTTAATTCAATGAAGATTTCCGGGCCGTGCGGCAGGCTGCTGTGCTGCCTCTCCTACGAGTTCGACGTGTACCGGGAGGCGCGCCAGGCGCTGCCCTCGATGGGGACCCGGGTGCGGTTCGAGGGGGAGGAGTTCAAGGTCACGGAGCTGAACGTGCTGGCGCGCCGCGTGCGCTTTCAGAGCGAGTCCGGACGCATGCTCGACATGGGTTTCGAGTCCTTGTCGCGCGACCCTGTTACGCTGGCGTGGGAGATCCGGGCGCGCGCCGCTCCCGGGGGCGCGTCGGCGCCCGACAGCGGAAGAAATTGAAAGGCCGCCCCACGGCGGCCTTTATGACGGCATTCATTGCGAGGGCTCTCAGCGCGTCAGTCGGTGACCTTCTGTCCCGCGACCAGGAGATCCAGCTTGGCAAGCATGGCGGTGAGCTGTCCCTTGGTCAGGGCAAATACATTGATTCCGTCCAGAAAAATGGCGTCGAAGTCGCGGTCATACGGGGCATAGTCCACGCGCACCATCTTTTCCGATCCCTTGTTCAGCCAGTACTTCACTGACACCTCGGGGACATTGGCAACCGCGTGCTGGACTTCCCCCTCGACCTGCAGGCCGATGACGGCCTGATAGAACTTCTTGAAGCTGTCCTCTTCCACGGTTTTCCCGTCGGCCGTGTATGCGGCCACCACTTGGTCCTGGTCTCCCGCCTTCTCCGCCTTTTGGGTCGTGCGGGTGATGAGAAGGGTGTGCGTCTTTCCCCCCGCCGTGATGTCCAGCCTGTCCACGTCGTCGATGTTGGGGATGAACGTGAACTTGTCGATGACGTCCCACGCTTTTGTGTTGAGGAAGGAAAGGCTGGATGTGTCGGTGAGATAGACGCTGTTCTGCCCCTTGATCATGAAGTAGGTCTGCGAATCTTTTTCAGAGCCGATGAGGAAATCGATCGTGTTGGACTTGTCGCGCACCACCACCTCTTCCCGGGGACGGGCCAGCCCGTATTTTCCCAGGTCCTTCGGATTGTCCTCCGCGAACCCGGCAATGGTGATCGACTGCGCGCCCTTGATGACCGTATCCTGCTTCTCGGTATCCAACCCCCGGGGGTAGGAGTAGGGCCGGGTCACCAGGTAGCTGCCGAACCCGAGCTGAAACTTCTTGCTTTCCTCCGCTGTTTTCTCCTCCACCTCGAGCACCGTTCCATCCCGTTCGACGAGTTTCACGTAGGTGATCTCGTCGTAGTTGATGGCGGGGGAGATGGTCTTGGAGCGCAGGTCGTTCAGCGTCCAGTGATAGTGCTGGCCGTTGTTCATCCAGACCGTATAGACCTTGGGATCGCCCTTCACCTGCAGGTAGTAGGTGCTGCCCGCTTCAGTCTTGTTCCCGAGGTACAGCGTATGCACGCTGCCGTCCTCCCACGTTCCGATGGCCGTTGCCTGGGCCGGCTTCAGCCCATACTGCGCGAGATCCGTTGGATTTTCGTCGATGATCCGCTCCGCCTGCAGCGACGAGAAGCTGTACAGCAGGTCGTCCACGTTGGAGGAGTCGAGAGTCACCTGCGTGGCGGGCTCCGTTGTCCAGTCCTTTCCTTTTTTCAGGAGCGTGAGCGTTCCCTCCGATCTGTCGGTGAGAACGATCTTCACCAGCTTGTCCTTGTCTCCCTTGGACAACTCCAGCCGGGCGCCCTCCGTGGTCGCGGGGGCGGGCTTGGGGCGCGTGATCCAGAAGTAGCCGCCGATCAGCGCCCCAAGGACGATGAGAACGGCGATCAGTGTCCAGCCGCGCCTGTTCATAGATGACGTCTCCTCATCCACACCACGAAGCCCGCGCCAAGGATGAGCAGCGGCAGGAGGATCACGACGAAGCCGGAGTAGAGCAGCGCCTGGAGATTGCTGAGGGTGAGCCGCATCGTTTGAAGGCTCTTCGGCCGGATCGTGATGCTTTCCTTCTGTCCCCTGAGCCACCCGAGTGAGTTCATGAAAAAGTCGCCGTTTCCCGGGACCTGCACGCTGAGCGAAGGCGCAAGGAACGACACGTTGCCCACGACGACGAGCATGGTATCCGGCTTGGTCGCGTCAGCGGCGGGATCCGTGATCGCCATGGCGAGGGTGAACGGCCCGGGCAGGTCTCCGCTCTCCCGCGAGAGGGTCTTGGAATTGGCGATATCGCGCTTCCCATACGACTTTGACGAGGAGGTGAGAAGCGGCTCGAGCTTGAGCGTTTTCTTCCTGAGGTCGAGGGTCTGTATGGCCTGCGCGCCGATCAGCACGAGGTCGTACTTGTTCGTGCGCAGCGGCGACAGGATGTCGTGATACTCGAGCGACGGGATGACGTACAGGGGGTTCTGCGCCGCGACCTGGTTCTGGTCTCCCTCAACCACCACGGCGGCGCGCACCTCGATGCCGTAGCTCTTCAGTATTTCGGCGAGGTTGGGCAGCTCATTGTCGCGCTTCTGCAGGTCGATGAGGAACACCGCTCTTCCCCCGCCGGCCATGTAGGCGCGCAGCTTGTCGGCATCCGCGGCAGGCAGATCCACCTTGGGGCCAAGGACCAGGACGATGGATGCATCCGAAGGCACGGCCTTTTCGGAGAGAAAATTGAGGGTCTTCACCTCGTAATTCTCATTGCTCACCGCGCTGGACAATCCGAGCGAATCGAGGGTCTGCTCCCCCTGTCCTTCCAGCACGTACAGGGTGACGTTCTTTTCCGCCGTCACGTACAGCAGCGCCGAGGTCACCCGCTGCTCCACGGAGAGTGAGGTGAGCTGGGGCTGGGAGTTGGGGTTGCTGGGATCGTAGTTGGAGGTGTCGTAGTTGTACATGTCGTAGATGCCGATGGTCTTGTACTTCTTGTTGGCGGCCACGACGAGCGTCCCGGCGCTCAGGCCATTGCCGGTGGGATCGTACGGCTTGGTCCAGCCCGGAGTCATCTCGGGATCGATGGTCTGCAGCGTGATGTGCCGGCTGTGTGCGGCGTACTTGTCGAGGATCGTCTTCACGGTGGCGTCCTCGCTGCCTTTCTTGCCGATCGTCGTGATCGTGATATCCGTCTTCAGGCCGTCGAGGAGCTTGTACGTTTCCTGGGAGAGCGAAAAGATCTTGTTCTGCGTGAGGTCCAGCTTCCCCGGGATCTGGCTCACCAGGACGTTGATGACGATCACGATGGCCAGGGCGGCCACGATCAGGAGGGTGGCGTATCCGCCGAACCGGAACCTCCTGCTCTTCAGTGAATCCATGAGTGTGTTCTTTTTCACGGCGTTCCTCCCTTACACCCAGCGCCGTTTTTCGATCATGCGGATCGTGAGGAAGACGAAAGCGCCGGCAAACGAGATGTAGTAGACGATCGGGCTCACCCCGAGCAGCCCCATGCTGAAGTCGTTGTACCGTTTTACCAGGGAGAACCAGGCGAGGATCTTCGCGATCAGTCCCTCGAAGATCGCGCGGGAGAACAGGAACAGAAGCGTCACTGCCGCGGCCGCGACGACGAACGCCACGATCGTGGCTATTGTGTTGCGCGTGCTGAAGTAGACCAGGGCCACCAGCGCGACGCCGATGACGGCAAGAAACACGAGGCCCAACACCGCGCTGCTGGGGATGCTCTGGGCAACGTAGTCAAGGATCCAGATCAGGAGCAGCGCCGCGAATGTCTCCACCGCCGCGATGAGCTGGTTGTCGGTGAGGGAGGAGAAGAACAGCCCGACCGAAATGAAGGCGCACCCCATGAGGAGGAACCCTATGTAGCCGCCGAGGATCTCCCACCATGCCAGCCCCAGCAGGGCGTAGAAGCTCATGATGACAGGGAAGAGCACCGTGATGAGAAGCGTGATCACGAACACCCCTACCGCGGCGAGGTACTTGCCCAGCACGATCCCCGTGATGGACAGCGGGCTAGTGATCAGCAGCTGGTCCGTCTTCTGGCGCGTTTCCTCGGAGAGAAGGCGCATGGTGAGGATGGGCACCAGGAAAAGGAAGATGAACGTGAGGTTGCTGAGGACGCCCGTGAAGGAGGGATTGCCGGACAGCAGGTTGGAGATGGCGAAGAAGACGCCCGCGATCAGGATGAAGAACCCCACGAACACGAAGCCGATGGGGGACGTGAAGTATGCCTTGAGTTCCCGACGAAATACGGCGAGCATGTCAGGATACCTCCTTTTCTTCGGATATGAGAGTGAGGAATATCTCCTCCAGGGTGAGGTCCATGGACTTCATCATGAGAATGGGCAGGTTGCCGCGGGCGAACGCGAGGAACAGGTCGCGGCGCACGTCCTCGTCTTTTTTTGCTTCGACCACCAGGTCCACGGTGCCCGTTTCCCGGACGCCTACGCTTTCCGCTTTCGCCACGTGGGGCACGCCGCGCGCCAGGGCGAGCGCCTCCTTTTCCGAACCAGCCACGCGGATGCTCAACCGGTTATCCCCCGTCATTCCGCGGGAAAGGTTCTCCGGCGTGTCGCTGGCCACAATCTTTCCGCGATTGATGATGAGCACCCGGCTGCAGACGGCCTGCACCTCGGGGAGAATGTGGGAGCTGAGGATGATCGTGTGCTCCCGACCGAGGTCGCGGATGAGGTTGCGCGTCTCAATGATCTGCTGCGGATCAAGGCCTATGGTCGGCTCGTCCAGGATGAGCACCGGCGGGGTCCCGATGAGGGCCTGCGCGATGCCGACGCGCTGCCTGTATCCCTTGGACAGGTTCTTGATCAAACGCTTGCGCACGTCGGTGATCTTCAACAAGTCCATGGACCTGTCCATGTTCTCCCTGCGGCGGGATCGGGCAACGCCCTTGATGTCGCAGACAAAGGAGAGGTAGTCCTGGACAGTCATGTCCGGGTACAGCGGCGGCAGCTCGGGCATGTAGCCGATCTGTTTCTTCACCGCCTGCGGCTCCTCAAGGATGTCGTGCCCATCCAGCTTTACCGATCCCTCGGTGGCGGAGAGGTAACCGGTGATGATGTTCATGGTCGTGGACTTGCCCGCGCCATTCGGCCCCAGGAACCCCAGAATCTCGCCCCGGTTGACGGTGAAATTGAGGCGGTCCACGGCGACGCGCTGGCCGTATTTCTTCGTGACGTTCTCGACCTGTATCAAGGCGTTCTCCTTTCTTTCAGGTGAATACCGAGGGTTTCTTCTTCCCTATGCGGGGATATCCAAAGTATATCAAAAAACCACGTCATGGATAGACTCCCCCCCGGGCGAATTTTACGATCTCGGCGAGGTCCTGAATGACGAGAGCGGGGGGATCGCCGGGCCCCGGCCATGCCCTGCCATGCGGTGCATACCAGCAGGCATCGATCCCCGCTGCCCTGGCGCCTTCTATATCAGCGATGGGGTTGTCCCCCACGCACAGGAGGTCCTGGCCGCGGAGCTTCAGGGCGTCACAGGCAGCCTGGAAGAACCGGGGGTCGGGCTTGGCCATTCCCAGCTCCTCGGAGACGAGGATGGCCGTGAAATATTCCGCGATGCCGGATGCCGCCAGCCTGCCGCGCTGAACCACGGAGATTCCATTCGTGACCATGCAGAGCGCCGCGGTTCGGGATATCTCCTGCACCACCTCCCGAGCGTGGGGGAGGAAATACACCTTTTGGGAAAGAAGCGAAAGGTATCTGTCAGACACGGCGCGGGGATCGCCAGGGACGCTCAGCTCACGGAGGAGATCGGCGAACCTGCCCACCTTCAGATTTTCCAGGGTGATGGATCCCTGCTCGAGGCGCTTCCAGTATTCCGCGTTGATCCGACGATATACGGAAAGAGCGGTCGCGGAGGAAACATTGGGAGCCGCTTCCCTGCAGGCCTCTTCCAGAGATTCCTCTTCCGCGGTGTTGTAATCGAACAATGTATTGTCCGCGTCCAGGAGAAAACCTCGGTATGTTTTCATGAAGTGCCCATGATGAAGAGAAAACCGGATACTGGCAAGAGGGGGGGCTTGACTTTTCTCCGGTATTCCGTAAATTTTCGACGCTCCACGGTGCCGGCGTGCCATTAAAACGCGGAGCGTCCGTTGCGACGCTGGTGGGGCATATTTCAGGAAAGGAGGTATGTATCACATGGCTGAAGTTCTGAGCAAGAACGCAAGGGTCGGGATTGTCACGCAGAAATTCTTCTGCACCTGCGGCGGTGAAGTCAAAATGAAGCTGGTCTTCAATAAGGGGAAACTCCGCAACACCGCTGAATGCGAAAAATGCCATCGTCAGGAGCGCAAGCCCAGCGATTTTAAGGCCTGAAAGGCGGACTGCCGTCCGGAGGGCTTATTTCATCTCTGCTCTTACTCGTACGCAACGAGCCGGGAAGTTTCTCTGCCCGCGCTTCCCGTTATTCCTGATGCCATGATGCAACCTGCCGAGTAATCTCCTTTTTCATGGTGGCCAGGAGCTCGGCGATCTCTTTCTTGCCTTGGGGTGCGGGGTACAGCGTCAGAGGCTTGACGCGATACCTGACGCCGCGCAGATGGAGGAGTATCTTCGGCACGGTTGAGATCCGATATCCGCCATCCACCGCAACCGAGAGCACGGGCATGGGCTGCTGTTCCAGGACGATCCTGACGGCTCCGGAAAAGAAATCGCGCACACGCCCGGTGCGCGACCGGGTACCCTCAGGGAAGATGACCGGACAGATCCCCAGGCGCGCCAGTCCGGCAAACCGTCTGAGCTCCCTCTGCCCCTGCCGGAAATCACCAGTGCGCGAGATAAGGGCGCTTCCTCCGGATCGAAGGTTCCGGGAAACGTAGGGGATGCCTCTTCCCAGCGACTTCTTTGCCACAAAGCGAAGCGCGTGCCGCGGGAACACGACGGCGAGCGCGGGGATGTCGGCAAGGCTCTGGTGATTGGAAACGATCAGAAACACGGGCGGCAGGCGGCCGTCCGCACGGCGTTCGAAATCGACGCGCATGCCGCCCAAGACACGCGCGAACCAAAAAAGCTTTTCCGCGATCGCCCTCTGGCCCTGCGAGACATGGTCCATGAGTTTCTTCGGCGCGAATCGTGTAACCAGCAGAAGCGCCAGATCGCCGCGGATGAAAATGAACAGAATGCAGAGGATGACGATGACTCCCCCCATTGCTACCTCTGCCTCCTTCCCGCGATCTTGCCGGCAACCTCGCGAATGAACCCCGGGTCCGTGCCGCAGCATCCGCCGATGACATCGACACCGGCATCGATGAGAGCCGGCACGAACGACGCGTACTGTTCAGCGGAGAGCGGGTAGGCGACCTTGCCGCACACGATCTGGGGCATGCCGGCATTGGCCTTGACCCAGAGGGGGAGGCTTGTCATCCCGCGGAGCATGGGCGCCAGCGGCACGTAATCCTCGATCCCTGATCCGCAGTTGGCGCCGATGATGGCGGCGCCCGCATCCTCGGCCCTTTTTACGCAGACCTCTGGAGAATTTCCCATCATGGTTCGGTAGCCCTTGGGCGTTCTGTTATATGTCATGCTCGCCACAATGGGCAGGTGCGTCGTCTCAGCCGCTGCGCGTACGGCGATGGCCATCTCCTCCACGTCGGTCATGGATTCAACCACGATCCAGTCCACTCCCGCCTCGCCGAGACTCTGGGCCTGCTCGGCGAACACGCCAAACAATTCCTCCTCCTCCACCTCCCCCAGGGAGAGGAATCGAGCGCAGGGGCCGATGTCGCCCGCCACGACCGCCTGATCGCCCACGACCTCGCGCGCGAGGGCCGCCGCCGCGGCGTTTATTTCCCTGACCTGGCGCGAAAGCCCATGCGGCTCCAGCCGGCACCGATTGGCTCCGAAGGAGTTCGTGAGGACGATGTCCGCTCCCGCATCAAGGTATTCCCGGGTGATCTCTCGAACGATCTCCGGGTGCGTGAGGTTCCACTCATCGGGCGGCGAGCCCTGCATGAGCCCGCGCTTGAAGAACTCCGTCCCCCAGGCGCCGTCTGCCAGAAGGATCGATCCCTTTTCCCACGTCTCTCCGCGTATCCGCATGACGCCGCCCATAGTATCGTTTCCCCGTGCTTGTGAAAAGCATGAGATTCCTTTAGTCTTCCCCGATCATGACGGTTGTAGTGCTCGTTTCCGCCGCGGTGAGCGCCATTATTCTCCTCCTGCACATTGCGCTAGCGGCGGGGGTGCTCATGAACTTTGCCCGGGAAAGGCGCATGCGGGCCGGCGGGGAGACGGTGTGCGCCCTGCGGCCCGAGGTGATCGTTGCCGTGCGCAATGAGGAGAGAACCCTTCCGGCGCTCCTGGATGCATTGCGCGCGCAGAACGCTCCCGACTGCCTGTTCCTGTTCGTCGACGACAGGTCGTCGGATGCCACCCCGCGGCTGTTGGACGGCTTCTGCGCGGAACAGGGCGAACGGGCGCGTGTGATCTACAATCGCGAAGAGCCGGTCGGGCTCACGGGCAAGCAGGCCGCCCTCGACCTCGGCTTTTTCCATGCCCGAGGCGACGTCCTCCTATTTACGGATGGCGACTGCGTGCTCCCTCCCCTGTGGGTGAAGGAGATGCTCGGCCATTTCCAGGACCCTCGGGTGGGCGTCGTGCTGGGACGCATCGAGCTTCCCCAGGGGCGCACTTTCCTCCAACGATTCCAGGCCTTCGAGCAGCCCCTGATCAACCAATACAATTTCGGGTCCGCGGGGATCGGTCTGCCCACGGGCTGTTTCGGGAACAACATGGCGATACGTACGCGCGCGGTGGTTGAAACCGGTGGATTCAAATCGCTGGGCTATTCGGTCACGGAGGACGCGCTTCTGCTGGACGCCGTGAGCCGGACGGGCAAGTGGAAGGTCAGGGCCTGCACATCCCAGCAGAGCGCCGTAATAACGCGCGCGATGCAGAGCTGGAAAGAGTACGTCGACCAGCATACGCGGTGGAACGCGGGGGCGCTTTTCTCGCCGGACCTTGTCTCGCGGCTGCTGTACATCTTTGTCGTTCTCATCTACCTGGTTGGCAGCCTTTTGATCGTGCCCCTGAGCGTGATCGATTGGCGGGTGATCTTGATCACGCTGAACTCGTATTTGAGCATCGGCCTGCTGGCTTTCCTGAACGGGGTATACCCGGGGAAGCGGCACGCGCGCTATTTCCTGCTGTTCCTTCCCTATCTCCTATTTTTCGAGTTTTTCTACAGCTTCATCACGCTGCGGGCATTTTTCCGGCGTCCCTTCACGTGGAAAGGTGCGTCGCTGCGGGCGTAGCCATGGAGGGCGAGGGCGAGCGAGTCCATGGATGGACGAGAGCGAGCCCATAGGCGGTCACCGCGCGAACTCCGCTTCCACCAGCTCCAGGAATCCTTCGGGCTTGAGAAGGGGCACGGCGGCAGGCTCCTCAAGCCATTCCTCTTTCACGTATCCCCACGTGGCAAGGAAGACGCGGATCCGGGGATTCGTGTTCCCCTTGATCGCGTCGATCTGGTCTTCAACAAGAATCGCCCCCGGGAAACCCTCCCGCTCTCTCAGTCCTTCAACGGCGGAAAGCTTGGGCTCGTCTTCACTGGCCAGGATATGCCCTTCCCGAACGCTGATCCCGTTCGCTGCGAGGACCTCCGCGACGAAGCGCGGTTTTTTCGTGGAGAGGATCCAGACCGGCGCGCCGCGCGGCATCCGGGCAAATGCTGCCGCCATGTGGGGATAGATCCTGTTCAGGCCGAGCCAGGCCTGCCTGTCCCTTTCCAGAAGGGTTGTGCGTGCTTGGTAGAAGAGGTCCCTGAACAGCCGGCGGGTGTCGGCTGACGCGCGGCGCGCGGCGGCGTCAAAGCCTTTCTGGTCGCTCACCGCGTCGCCCCGAGCAATGATGTCCTGGATGACCACGAAGTCCTCTCCCGTGCGGATAAAAGGCCGCAAACGGGAGAAAGCGTGTCGGGCGGCCGGCGGCGCTTCCGCGGCCGGCTCCTTGCGGAACAGGATGTGGTACGCGGTCCAGGAGGAAACGAAACACTCTTCCACCGAGTCGCAGATGACTCCGTCGAAATCGAGCACGAGAGCGGTAGGCGGGTTCCGGTGAGGTTCCATTCCGCCTAAAACACTACAGGAAAACCCGCGCTGAAAAAAGGGGAGCGGCGGCGCACGGCCCATGTACCACCACCCCGCATTCCTGTATAACTTCGCTCGTGCAGCGCTTTCACTTCAATGACTTCCTGTCGCGCTTTGATGCGCAGGGCGAGCTTTCCTGCGCGTGCGGAAAGCGACACCGCATCCAGACACGCACGGCGATCGTCTCAGTCGGAGCCATCGAGGAGTCCGCGGCCCTGCTTGCCCGGACCTACGGAAGCAGCGTCCGGCTTTGGGTGTTGAGCGACGATAACACCGAGGCTGCCGCGGCGGCGCGGTGGAAATCCGCGGTCAGGACCGCCCGTACCGTGTCCCGGGTCCTTCCCGGCCGTCCCCGCTTACATCCCACGGACAAGCTGGTCGACCGGCTCGCGGCCGAGGTGCGTGAGCATGCCCCCGCTCTGCTCATCGCCGTGGGCAGCGGCGTGATCAGCGACCTGGTGAAACGTGTGTCCCTGATTACGCAGCTGCCCAACTGGTGCGTGGCAACAGCGCCGTCGGTGGACGCATATAGCTCGGCGACTGCCGCCATCACGGTCAACGGCTTTCACGGCGCCCTGCCTGCCCGTGTCTCCGAGGTGATCGCCTGCGATCTGGACGTGATGCGGGCCGCGCCGCGGGAGATGTTCCTCGCGGGGCTGGGCGATCTGCTTGCCAAGCTCCTCGCCCATCTGGATTGGAATATGTCGCGCGTTGTGACAGGAGAGGAGTACTGCCCATTGATTGCCGCCACCGCGCTGGACTCGGCACGGAGCGCCCTGTCTTCAGTGCCGGGTCTCGGCAGGGACGATGGGGAGTCGGCGCGGACCCTCACCGATGCCGCGCTCAGCTCAGGCTTTGCCATGCAGGCAGGGGGCGGTTCGCGGAGCGCGGCTTCGGCCGAGCACACGATGGCCCACTTCTGGGAATCGACGCACGCGGCCCATAACAGCCGCTTCGACCTGCACGGCATCCTGGCCGGCGCGGCAAGCCGCATGGTCCTCCCTGCCTACAGAAGCCTGTATGAGCGGCTGAGGGACTTCCAGCCCGATGCGACGGCGCGGTTGCGCGCGTACGGCGATGAGCCCGCGTGGGGCGCGGTGATCGAGGAAGGGGTGCGCCCGTTCTGGGAAAGGGTGAAGGAGGAGATGGCGGGGCGTCGTCTCGACAGCGATGTGCTCGCCGCCCACCTGGAGGCGTTCCGCGCGGGTCGGGCTGAAATCCTCGGGCTGGCTCACCACATGCTCTCTGAGCTGGGCTCCGCGGTCCAGACGCTGGAAGGAATCGGCTTTCCGTTCTCTTTGATCGATCTGGGGATCGACGCCGAGGCCGCGCTCCTGCCTTTCCGTAATGTCCGGCTGCTCCGCAGAAGGTATTCGAGCTTCGACCTCGCCTACGAGCTTGGTCTTGAGGGAGTCCTCCGCAAAGAGGGGGAAAGATACGTGGAAGCGGAAAACTGAAGGAAGGGGGTCAACGCAGCGGCTTGACAGCTCTCAGATCGAGAAATCCTGGCCTGATTCGAGCTGGGCGGCCAACCGCTTGCCGTTTTTTTCCAGGATGTCCTTGAGAGTGATGTGGGTCAGGTAATCTTCCATGGCTTTCTGCAGGCCCGTCCAAATGTCATGAGCGGGGCAGGGCTCGGGCCGGTCGCACAGGGTTCTTCGTCGCAACGTGCAGGGCGTGAGGCCGTGTGTTTCGCCGACAGCCTCCAGGATGTCTTGAACCGTTATCTCCCCCGGCTTCCTGTTGAGCACGAACCCCCCGCCGGGACCCCGTACGGACCTGATCACGCCCGCCTTCTTCAATTTGAAGAAAATCTGCTCCAGGAACTCGGATGATACCTTTTCCTCGCCCGCAATCGAGCTTGTTGAGATGGGGCGATTGTGGTTGGACATGGCAAGATTGATGACGGCCCGCAACCCGTATCTGCCCTTGGTTGTGATTCTCATCCTATTGAAGCTCCGTTATGAATATAGTATTGCCAATATAGGATATTATCAACTAGCGGCATGAAATAAACGAGAACGCCATGCATATTTCAGCGGTGAGATTGCATATATTGCTGATTCTTCTGCTGTCCTTCAGCGGGGCAATCGCGGTTCAAGCCGAATCCAACCGGGCTATCCGCAGCGGTCCCGTGGAGGCGCGCCTGGTGGCGGAAAATGAATCCATCAAACCGGGCAAGACTTTCACGGTCGCCCTTCTTCTGCGCATGGACCCCGGCTGGCACGTATACGGCAAGAATCCCGGCGATTCAGGTCTTCCCACCACCCTGGAATGGCATCTTCCCGCGGGATTTTCCGCGGGACCTCTCCAGTGGCCGGTTGCGCAAAGATTCGAAACACACGGCCTTATTACTTACGGCTATTCCGAGCAGGTGCTGCTTTTTGCGGATATCACGCCACCCTCGGGATTGCGCGATATCAATGAGGTCACGCTCGAGGCCCGGGCCGAGTGGCTGGCGTGCAAGACGGAATGCCTGCCGGGGAAAGCGGATCTTGAGCTCGTTCTGCCGGTCCGGTCCATGGAGCCGGCCGCTGACGCGGAAGGGGAGGGCCTTTTTCGATCTGCGCGAGCTCTGCTTCAGCGTGCAGGCCCGAGCAGCGGCGGCATCGGGTTTTTCCTGGCGCTTGCTCTTGCGTTCGTCGGCGGGCTGATCCTCAACCTTATGCCCTGCGTTCTGCCCGTCATCTCTCTCAAGGTCATCTCCCTCGCGCGCCAGGGCGTGGACCGGAGCAGGCGGCAGGGCCTGCTCTTCCTGGCGGGCGTGCTCGTCTCGTTCTGGATCATTGCGGCCGCCCTCATCATTCTGCGGGCAGGGGGCCAGCTCCTCGGATGGGGTTTCCAGCTCCAGAATCCCGTGGTGGTCATTATTGCCGCCGTGATTTTTTTCATCATCGGGCTCAACCTTTTCGGCGTTTTCGAGATTGGCTCCTCGCTCACGCGCCTGGCGGGATTTGCCGCTGGCCGGAAAACAGGAATCGGCGCATTCCTGAGCGGGTTGTTCGCTACGATCGTTGCTACACCCTGCACCGCGCCATTCATGGGAGTCGCGATCGGGTACGCTCTCTCTCACGGTGTTCCCGAATCACTCGGGGTGTTCACCGCGCTGGGCTTGGGGATGGCGTCGCCCCTGCTTGCGCTCTCCCTGTTCCCGGGCCATGCCGGACGTCTGCCAAAACCGGGGCCGTGGATGGAAGTCCTTCGCCAGGTCATGGGTTTTCCCATGATGGCCGCCGTGGTATGGATGCTCTTCGTGCTCGCTGGCCTTTGCGGATCCCCGGCCGTTATCATGCTCCTGGCCGGCATGCTTGCCGCCGGCCTGGGCGCGTGGATCTGGGGACGCTGGGGCGGGCTGGAACGCTCGCGGCGCGTCAGAATCGTCTCCGGATCTCTCGCCTGTGTGCTGATCCTCGGCGGGGTGGGATGCGCCATCGGCTATGCAAGAGCATCCCCCGCGTGCGCGCCTGAGGTCGATGCGGCAGGGGCACGATCTGAAGTCTCCGACGCTTTTTGGAAGGCGTGGAGCCCGCACGAGGTGGAACTCCTGCGGCAGCAGGGCGTTCCCGTCTTTATCGATTTCACTGCGCGGTGGTGCCTGAGCTGCCAGGTTAATGAGCGCATCGCTCTGGGCAATGGGAGCGTGAGAAAGCGTTTCGAGGACCTGGGGATCGTTGCGCTGAAGGCGGATTGGACGGACAGGGACGATGCTGTCGCCCGAGGCCTTTCCGAATACGGCCGCGCGAGCGTGCCCCTGTACCTGTATTTTCCAAGGGAGGCGAAGGAGCCGGAAATTCTGCCCGAGCTCCTCACCCCCCGCATCGTGCTTGATGCGCTGGAGGGCCGAGGCCATGGAGGGCCGACAGGCCGACCCTAGCCAGGGAGGGCGAGGTCGGCCGAGGCCATGGAGGGCCGACAGGCCGACCCTAGCATTTCAGCCACGATCCATGTTGACCCTCCCGTGGGGGGACACTATAATCGTCCAACGCTTTTTTTCAGGAGGCTCTCCCAGTGGGCGTTCGTGTGCGATTCGCGCCGTCCCCAACGGGCATGCAGCACATCGGGAGCGCGCGCACAGCGCTCTACAACTACCTCTATGCGCGTCGACAAGGGGGGAGGTTCGTTCTCCGCATCGAGGACACGGACCGCAAACGCCTGATCCCCGAATCCCTCCAGGACATCTACGACACGTATGCATGGCTGGGGTTTCACTGGGACGAGGGGCCGGATATCGGCGGGCCCAAGGGCCCGTACTTTCAGTCGGAGCGGTTGGCGACGTACCAGGAGTGCGCCAACGAGCTGCTGGCGAAAGGTTTCGCGTACCGCTGTTACTGCAGCGCGGAGCGTCTGGAGAAGCTGCGCCAGGAGCAACAGGTTGCAGAGACCGGCGCAGCGGAGGGGGGAGGCCCGTATACTCAGGGATATGACCGGCACTGCCGCAACCTCTCGGAGGCGGAAAGACGCGCGGCGGAGGAATCGGACACGCCCTCGGTGATACGGCTCAAGGTTCCGCTGGAAGGCAGCACGATGTACCGCGATGTCCTGCTTGGGGAGATCACGGTGGAGAACAAGGTGATCAGCCCGGACCCCGTGCTTATGAAAACGGACGGCTTTCCCACCTACCACATGGCTTTTGTCGTGGACGATCACCTCATGGAGATCACGCACATCATGCGCGGGCAGGAATGGCTTTCTTCCGCTCCGATACACGTGCTCCTCTACAGGGCGTTCGGGTGGGAGCCTCCCGCCTTTTGCCACCTCCCGATGGTCATGGGCAAGGATGGCCACAAGCTCTCCAAGCGCTTGGGCGCCACGACGATCCGCGATTTCCGCAAACAGGGATATCTTGCCGACGCGCTTCTGAACTACATCGCGCTGGTGGGATGGTCGTACGACGGCACACGGGAGCTCTTCACCCTGCGCGAGCTGGAGGAGCTATTTGATCTCGAAAAGCTCAACAAGGCGCCGGGGGTCTTCGACTACCAGAAGCTGGAGTGGTTCAACGGCGTCTACATACGGGCGAAAAGCAGCTCAGAGCTGGCTCGCCTGATTGCTCCCTTCATGCGGGAGGCAGGTCTCCCCGCGGATGACAATGGCCTCCTGGAGGGGATCGCGGGGCTCGTGCGGGAGCGTGTGAAGACCCTGGCCGAAGTGCCTGCCATGGTTCGGTTCATTTTCGAGGATCCTGACGCGCCCCGGCCGGAGGATCTCGTGCCCAAGAAGGGGGAGCCGTCCAAGGTGCTTCAAGCGCTTGAAAAGCTGGAAGCCAGCCTGCCCCAGCAGAACGAAGAGCGCCTGCGCGCCCTGGCGGAGGAGCTGGGCATAAAGCTGGGCGATCTGCTCATGCCGCTGCGCGTGGCAGTGACCGGCTCCCGGGTATCGCCGCCCCTGATGGAGAGCATTCGCCTGATGGGCGTCGAGACCGCGCGCAGGCGCGCGGCCCGGGCAATCGCGATCCTCAGGGAATATACGGCAAGGAGTTAGCTGATGGCAGTCACCATGGACACGCTCGTCTCCCTGTGCAAACGCAGGGGATTCATCTTTCCTTCAAGCGAGATCTACGGCGGGCTCGCCTCAGCGTGGGATTACGGCCCCATGGGGGTGGAGCTGAAGAAGCGCATCCAGGAGTTTTGGTGGCGCCAGATGACCCAGCTCAACAGCAATATCGTTGGGCTGGATGCGGCCATCATGATGCACCCGCGCGTTTGGGAGGCTTCGGGCCACGTGGAGAACTTCACCGATCCCCTGATTGACTGCAAGAAGTGCAAGCAGCGCTTCCGCGCCGACCAGATCCCCGAAGAGAATCTCAAGACGCATACGTGCCCCGAATGCGGCGGCGAGATTACCGATGCCCGCAAGTTCAACCTCATGTTCACCACACACATGGGTCCGGTGGAGGACGAGGGGGGGCTGATTTATCTGCGGCCCGAGACGGCGCAGGGAATCTACGTGAACTACAAGAACGTGCTGCAGACGGGAAGGGTGAAGGTTCCCTTCGGCATCGCCCAAGTGGGAAAGGCCTTCCGCAACGAGATCACCACCAAGAACTTCATCTTCCGCACCTGCGAGTTCGAGCAGATGGAAATGCAGTTCTTCGTGCACCCCTCGGAGGATATGAAGTGGTTCGAGCACTGGAAGGAGAGGCGCCTCCAGTACTATCTGGACCTGGGCGTGAGGAAGGAGAAGCTGCGCTTCCACCAGCACGGCCCTGATGAGCTTGCCCACTACGCCAAGCTCGCCTTCGACATCCAGTATGAGTTCCCGTTCGGCTGGAAGGAGCTGGAGGGCATACACAACAGGACGGACTACGACCTGAAGCGCCACATGGAATTCTCAGGCAAGGACCTCACCTACCTCGACGAGCAGAGCCATGAGCGTTATATCCCTTACATCATCGAGACCTCGGCGGGGCTCACCCGCACCGTGCTGGTCATTCTCTCCGACGCCTATGACGAGGAGGAGGTGGAGGGGGAAAAGAGGGTCGTGCTGCGCTTCCACCCGCGGCTTGCGCCGATCACGCTGGGCATCTTTCCCCTGGTGAAAAAGGACGGTCTTGCCGAGATGGCGCGGAAGCTCGATGACGAGCTGTGCGAGGATTTCCGCACGTTCTACGATGAAAGCGGCGCCATTGGCAGGCGGTATCGGAGGCAGGACGAGGTCGGAACGCCTTTCTGCGCCACCCTGGACTACCAGACCAAGGAGGACCAGACCGTTACGATCCGCTACCGCGATTCCATGCAGCAGGTGCGCGTGAAGATGGCGGACATTGCCGCCACGCTGAAAAAGGCGATCAAGGAATACAGTAGGGTAGGCGCGTGAGCTCCGTCTTTGACACTCTCAAGGAGCGCGGGTTCGTCAGCCAGTGTTCCAACGAGGAAGGCCTGCGAAAGCTGTTGGACTCCGAGCAGGTGACCTTCTATATCGGGTTTGATCCCACGGCCAAAAGCCTCCATATCGGCAATCTCCTGCAGATCATATTCATGGCCCATCTCCAGCGGGCCGGCCATAGGCCCATCGCCCTGGTGGGCGGAGGCACGACCCGGATCGGCGACCCCTCGGGCAAGACGGAGATGAGAAAGATCCTGCCCGTGGAGACCATCGCCGCGAATGGCGAGATGTTCCGCAAGCAGATCTCGCGTTTCCTGGACTTCAGCCATGGCAGGGCCCTGATGCTCGACAACGCTGAATGGCTTGCTCCGCTGAACTACATCGAGTTCCTCCGCGACATTGGCAGACACTTCTCAGTGAACAAGATGCTCTCCTTCGAAACGTACAAGATGCGCATGGAGACCGGCCTTTCGTTCATCGAATTCAACTACCAGATCCTCCAGTCCTATGACTACCTCGTGCTGTATCGGAGGCATGGCTGCCGCCTGCAGATGGGCGGGGACGACCAGTGGGGCAACATCGTGGCCGGCATGGATCTCATTCGCAGGCTGGAAGGGGTGGAGGCGTTCGCCCTCACGTCACCGCTGGTCACCCGATCCGACGGCATGAAGATGGGCAAATCGGAAAAGGGCGCCTTGTATCTGGACCCCGAGATGACCAGCCCGTACGAGTTCTACCAGTACTGGGTGAACGTGCCCGACGCCGACGTAGAGCAGTTCCTCCTCCGCTTCACCTTTCTTCCAGTGCCCGAGATCAGGGAGCTGTGCTCGGCGAAGGACCAGCGGATCAATGAGGCCAAACGAAGGCTTGCGAGGGAGATAACATCGCTGGTGCATGGTGTGGACGCGGCACGGGAGGCCGCCGATGCCGCGCGCGCCGCGTTCGCCGCAGGCGGGACTGAGGGGAGCGGGCCGCCGGGCAGCCTCTCCGGCGTGCCCTCCCTGGAAATCCCGCGCGTTGACCTCGTGAAAGGGATCGGCATCATCGACCTTTTCGTGCGCTCCACCCTGTGCGCCACCAAGAGCGACGCGCGACGCCTTGTCAGCCAGGGAGGCGCGTACGTGGGTCGCAGGTGCATCACGGATATCGATGCGGTGATTACCGCGGAAGCGGCCGAGGACGACGCCATTCTCCTCAGGGCTGGGAAGAAGAGGTATTTCCGTATTATCATGATCTGAGGGCATGAAGAGTTTTAGAGACGATACCGCTCTCGGCAGATACCTCGCAGCCATTGCGCGAACGGTCCATCCCGTGCGCGCCATCTTCGAGGTCTGCGGCACGGTGCTTTTCGCGATCCCCTTCCTCGCCGCCTTTGCAATGACGCGGTCCGCGCCTCTGTACCTTTACCTCCTGTACCCGCTGCTTTTCCTCATCTCCCATTTCGTGTGGTTCCGCCTCCCCTCGGTGGATCGCAAGGTGCGCTGGTTCCTGTTTTGGTCCACCCTCACGCTCGTGGCCGCGCTCGGCGCGGGCTTCATGTTTTGGAGCTACAAGGAGGCCGCGGCGCGGGGCGCAAGCTTTCCCCCGAGCGGCATCTTCGCTATTCCCCAATGGGTAAGCCCGAACATCGACGTGCCTTTCCTGACCGCAGCCCTGTATTTCCTCGCGCCTTCAGGAGCGGGAGCCGCCGTCTATTGTCTGGTGCTGGCGCTCTTTCTGAGAGTGTACAAGAAGTATCGCGCGGAAGAACATCGCCGGCGCTCTCCCGGCGGCGGACGGGGGGAGTGAGCTTCAGTTTCCTGTACGCCCTTCTGCTCGCCCTGCATCTGGCGTGCGGGATGCTCGTGGCCCTTGCCGTGATGCTGAAACGTTCGATGGGCCGCCGGAACACGGCCTTCCTGCTGCTGCGCGCGCCGGAGATCCTGATTTCACTCACCACCGTCTTTTTCCTTTTCTCGTACATCTATGCGACCAATGCCAACATGGACTATGTCCAGAGATTCATGGCGTCGCATAACAACCTTCGCCTGGCTCCCAACAGCACGCAGGAGCGACTGGATGCGTGCCTGAGATTCCTGCCGCTGCTCGCCGTTGACGCCGCGGGGTACGTGCTGGCGCGCGTTCGTCGGCCGTACGCCGTGCGCCAGGTTCTCACCGCGGCAGGCGCGACGGGCACATGGGCTCTGCCCCTTGCAATGGCAAGCGGAATCCTGAACGGGCTCGCCTTCCCTTCGTTTCTCTCCACGGCAGGCATCCCGGCTCTGGGCTGGATCTGTCTGGTGCCGCTCCTGCTCTGCCTTGCGCAGGCGCCCCTGGGGCGCCCGGCATGGCACGACGGCAGAAGCGGCGCGCCCCTGGGGCGCCCGGCATGGCACGACGGCAGAAGCGGCGCGCCCCTGGGGTGGGGCATCTTTTACGGCACGCTCGCCGGCGTGCTGCAGACCATGATCTCCAACTACTGGCTGGGCACGTTCAACCTTTTTTCGCTCCAGTTCGTAAGCGTCGTAACAGCGCTGGAATACATTCCCTTCATGGCGATCAGCCTGGTTGTTCTCCGCCGCAGCGGCAGGCTCGATTTCCTTGTATTCCCCGCGGCCTGGGTCGTGTTCGACTGGCTTCGCTCCATGGGTTTTCTCGGGTATCCGTGGGGCATGCTCGGCGCTTCACAGTATGCGGTGATCCCGTTGATACAGATCGCATCCCTTACCGGAGTGTGGGGCGTCACGTTCCTTGTTACGCTGTCCAATTCCGTCATTGCCTGGTATGCGCGGCGCGCCCTGCGTCACGCGCGCCTGGATCCCGGCCCGGCTATCGTGCTTGCGGGAGCCCTTGCAGCGGCCCTGGGATGGGCTGGTTTTCGCGGCGCGCAGAACGCGGTCCGGGCCCGGGAAAGCGACTCCCGGTCAGTGCGGCTGGCCCTGATCCAGCAGAACGACGACCCGAGAAAGACCGACTACCGAGCCGTGTTCGACACGCTCCGGGACCTCACGGACAGGTCCCTGGCGTCGGATCCGGACATGGTGGTCTGGTCGGAAACAGCCTTTGTGCCCAATATCCGCCGCTGGAGCCAGGAGGACCCGGAAACGCAGCCGCTCGCCGCGCTGGTGAGGGATTTCCTTGCATACCAGAAAAAGACGGGCCGATGGCTGATCACGGGAAACGACGACTACAGTTTCGAGACCCGCGATGGCGTGCAGGAGAGATTGGACTACAACGGATCAGTCCTGTTCTCTCCAGAAGGCAGGAGGGTGGAGACGTACCACAAGATCCACCTGGTGCCGTTCACCGAGTACTTCCCGTACAAGCGCCAGCTCCCCTGGCTGTACGAGCTTCTGCAGAGCTTCGACGCTTATCTTTGGGAGCCGGGCGACAGGCGGGTGGTGTTCCGGCATCCGAAGGTCTCGTTCTCCACTCCGATCTGTTTCGAGGACGTCTTCCCCGACGACGTGCGCCGATTCGTGGCGTCGGGAGCCGAGGTCATCCTCAACCTCTCCAATGACTTCTGGTCCCTTACCGAGACCGAGGCGATGCAGCATGCGGCGAATGCGATCTTCCGGGCGGTAGAGAATGACAGGCCGCTGGTGCGGGCCTCTGCTTCCGGTCTCACCTGCCTCGTAGATCCCAGCGGCAGTATCAAGGCGCGCAGTCCCTTTTTTGAGCGAAGCTTCCTGGTGGTCGACGTGCCTCTCCGTCCCCCGCACGCCACGCCGTACTCCCGGTGGGGGGACTGGTTTCCCTGCGCGCTCGCGATTGCTCTGCTCGCCTTGTTGGCGGGAGGCCTTCTACGTCAGCGCGTTCGCTAGGCCGCCGGATCGAGGCACTGTACCGGCTTCTCAGCGCCGCTTACGGACCCCAGGGATGGTGGCCGCTGCCCAGCAGGGCGGGCCGGCGCGGATTTGACAGCCGCGGCTACCATCCGGGTGATTTCATCAATCCCCGCACCCCTGCCGGCAGGTTCGAGATCGTGCTGGGAGCCATCCTGACGCAGAACACGGCCTGGACGAACGTGGAAACGGCGCTGGCCCGGCTGCGTCGCGCCGGCATTGTTCTTCCGCGCGATGTGCTGGCCATTGGCCGAGGAGGCCTTGCGGGACTAATACGCAGCTCGGGCTACTTCAACCAGAAGGCGCGCAAGCTGGCAGCAGTGGCCTCCCTGCTTGCATCCCCGGGCGCGCTCACCCTCAATAGCGCGCCCTCGCGGGAAACGCTCCTGTCCCAATGGGGGATTGGCCCGGAAACCGCGGACTCGATCCTTCTCTATGCCTTTCACGTGCCCGTGTTCGTCATAGACGCCTACACGCGCAGGATCCTCTCCCGCATCGGGCTGGTCGATGCCGGGGCATCCTACGAGCATCTCCAAGATCTGTTCCATGTGTCCCTCCCGCCGGACACTACGCTGTTCAATGAGTACCACGCCCTTCTTGTGCGGCACGCCAAAGAGTTCTGCATGCGGAGCCCGCAGTGCACCGGCTGCCCTGTTGGCTCATGCCGTTACCGGAAAGGAGCTTGATCGGCCAGGGGTTTTACGCCACCATGACACACGCCATGGCACACACGAACGCTGGCAGCATTGTGGTCTGCGGACACCTCTGCCTCGACTTCATTCCCGGGTTTCCCTCTGAAAGAGCGGGGCAGGACTGGTTTCGCCCCGGCCGGCTCTCCGTGGTGAACGCTCCGTCCATTTCCACCGGTGGCGCGGTTTCCAATGTCGGGCTGGCATTGCACAGGCTGGGCCTGCCTGTTCGTCTGGTTGCCAAGGTCGGCAATGATCCCCTCGGCAGCCTGATCGTAGAGAAGCTGAGGGGAGGTGGAGCGCAGCTCGCGCGTGATCTCATCACAATAGAAGGGGAGGTGACCTCCTACACCGTGGTTCTCAATCCCCCAGGGATCGACCGGATATTCTTCCACTGTCCCGGGGCCAACGACACCTTCACGGATTCCGACGTTGCCGATGCCGTGCTGTCGGGAGCGACCCTCTTCCATTTCGGCTACCCTCCGCTCATGAGGCAGATCTGGTCCGACGGAGGTGAGAGGCTTGAACGGCTCCTTGTCCGGGCGCGAGGTCACGGCGCCATGACGTCGCTGGACATGAGCCTTCCGGACCCCTCCAGCCCTTCAGGCATGATCGACTGGAAGGCATTTCTCTCGCGGGTGCTTCCCAAGGTCGATATTTTCGTTCCGAGCATCGAGGAGCTCCTGTTCATGATGGACAGGCAGGGTTTCAAGCGTCTATCGGAGCCAGGGGGAGGAGAGTCGATCATCCGGCAGATCCGGTTCGATGACCTCGCCCGGCTGGCGGAGCCGGCCCTCTCCCGTGGAGTGAGGGCAATACTCATCAAGCTGGGAAGCCGCGGCGCTTATCTGCGCACAGGGCCAGAGGGCCTGCCTGGCATGAGCGGATGGGCGGACCGCGAGCTGTACAGTCCGGTATTCAAGGTTCCCCGTGTCGTGGGAACGGCAGGGGCAGGGGATTCCACGATCGCGGGATTTCTCGCATCGATCTTCCGCGGGCTGGATCCAGAGGCTGCGCTTGCCATGGCGGTTGCCGTGGGCGGCTGTTGCGTGGAAGAGCCTGATGCAACCTCGGGGATACGGACGTGGGAGGAGACTCGCGCGCGCGTCCAGGAAGGCTGGGCTCGCGCGGCCGTGACCGTGGACGAGCCGGGTTGGAATGAGACGCCCAGCGCCATCTGGCGCGGCCCGAAGGACGGGCGATAGTTTCGCGCTGTCCGTTCCCTCGGCGCTCATTCGCAACGCCTATTTCCCCGAATCGAATACCGTTTTTCCCAGCTCGTAGCGTTTCAGGTCAATGCTGCTACGCACGGCCGCCAGGTCCGCGATTTCTCTTTCCAATTCAGCAAACCTGTACGCGAATACGCCCTCTTTTTCCTGGACGATCGGCTCAGCCCTCATGGCCGCGGCCAGCCTTTCGATGATTCTGCGGCACGCGCCGGCGAAATCCCGAGGATCCAGTCCCGCCCCCGTGGGACGCAGATCGCGGGCATCCACCCGGGAGGGGGAGGAGAACACGTGCGCGAATACTCTTCGTCGGAGCGTGTCCTGGCGAATCGCTGAATTTTCCCTGCTCACCCTGATTTTCCGCAGCAGGGGCACTATGAAGAAGAGCACGGAGAAAGCGACCGGGATGATCCCGAGCGCTATTCCCAGAACGGGAACCGGGCTGATGCCCGCGTGTGCGAGCAGATTGCCCGTGAAGGAATACAGCAGCGGCCCGTTTTTCCCCAGCCCGGCCGCGCCCTGAGTCAAGCTCAGCGCCAGGAAATAGGAGCCAAATCCCAGATTGAATGCGTTAAAGAAAATGATCCAGCCATTGGTGCGCCTCTTGTTCGCTGAAAAGGGGACCAGGCTTTTCATCGTGGGGTTCAACAGCGGAGCCTGCCCGATCTGCCTCTGCTCTGATTCCGAGGTGCGCATGAGCTCGGGGAAGGAATAGATCACGGTTCCCGCGTCCGTGACCCCGGGTTCGCCTTCGTATTCCAGCAGGAGCCGGTTCATCAGCGCGCTCGCCTCCTCGCTTTCGCGCCCGACAAGAGCCATGAGCTCCTCCAGGGTGATCACGCCTTTGTGGCTGCGGATGTAGGCGATGACGTGCCTTCGTTCAGCCTCGTCCCATCCCTTGTTCGGGTCCCCCTCGCCGAAGGCGAACCCGAAGACGGATTTGTAGAACGCCCTGCCTTCCTTCTGCTTCCTGCGCGGGTCCTTCAAGATGCTCGTCCAGAACCACATCCGTAGGATGAGCTCGAAGAGCCGTATCCCCAGGTACATGCCGCCGAGGCCGCCTCCCCGTCCCCGTCCGCCCCCCCTGCCGCTGCCTGCTACGTTTGCGGCCAATGACGCCACTATGGCAAGCACGCCAATGGCCACGAAAGCAATGAAGTAGCCGACGAGCATGACGACGATCCAGATCTTGAAAGCCAGGGAGAGCACCCGCAGCGCCACGCGGGAGAAGCTTTTCCAGAACCGGCGGAAGGACGGGCCTGCTCCGCGCACGGTGCTGCGCATGCCGCCCGGAAAGTAATAGAGGAGATCGCCGGATTCGGTCACCTTCAGGCGCCCCGCGTATTCGTCCAATGCCACTTTGGCCGCCTGTTCGACCTGGTATTTGGGCAGCCCGGTGCCAGCGATCATGTCCGCCACGGTGGACGCGCCTTTTTTCTTTTTCAAAAATGAGACGAGCTGTTCTTCCACCTTCGCAATCGGGAAGTCATATACCTTTGGAGCGTTCGCCACGCCGCGCCTCCTTCTCACCCTTGAGCCCTGCAATGCTACGATACAGGAAAGGCGCGGCAATGGCAAATCAACCGCCGCTGCCTCCAGCGGTCAGCACTTGACAGATCAGGTCCGATTCGATAGGTTCATAAATTGTTGCGTATGCGACACTTGGAATACGTGGAGGTACTTACCTTTGGCCAGGAATCTTTCGGCTGAGAAAAGCGATCGGCAGGGCGAGAAAAGGCGCCTGCAGAACAAGATGATCAAAAGCAGGGCGAAAACCCTCGTGAAAGACTTTGTCGTGCTCGTGGAGGAGAAGAAGAAGGAAGAGGCGCAGAAGATGCTCGTGGAGCTCTGCTCCTTCCTTGATAAGGCCGTCACCAAAGGCGTCTATCACAGGAACACCGCCGCCCGCAAGAAGTCCAGGATGCATCACCTGCTCAGCGGGTTGAAGGCGTAACAGGGCTTCCACCGTGGCCAGGGAAAAGCTTTCCAAGGCCGAGATCGTCGAAAACATCTACCCTTTGGTCAAGGCCAGCAAGAAGAACATACACCGGATCATCGACCTGTTCTTTGACCAGATCAAAGCGGGGCTTCTGGGGGATAGGATCATCGAGCTGCGCGGCCTGGGAACCTTCGAGATCCGCACGCGCAAGGGGCGCAAAGCGCGGAACCCGAAAACCGGAGATTCGGTCATCATTCGCAACCACGGCGTGGCTCATTTCCGCCCGGGGAGGGAGCTGAAGCAGAAGGTCTGGGACTTGAGGAGCTGAGGTGCTGGCACAGCCCCCCCGGAGATCCGCGGCGACCGTCTTCGTCGACCTCGGACTGATCTGCGCGGCAGGCGTTGCCTTCGCGCTCTCCTTTCCCAGCTTTCTTTCCATCAACGGGTGGTTCCCTCTCGCCTTCATCTGCCTGATCCCCCTCTTCATCGTCGTGCGGAGGGCGTCATGGCCCGCCATTCCCTTCTATGGGCTGCTCTTTGGCTACGTCTCCTATGCCCTCTTCAATTATTGGCTGGGCAAATTCCATCCGCTCACGCTGGTCGTGGTCCCGCCCATCTATTCCGCCTATTTCCTCATCACCCTGCCGGCGCTCAAGATGGCCGACTCCCTCTTTCCCCGGCATGGTTTCCTGCTCCAATCCGCCCTGTGGGTCTGCTACGAGTATTTCCTCAAGTCCAGCGGCTTTCTGGCGTACTCCTACGGCAACCTCGGGTACTCGCAGTACTCGTTTCTGCCGTTCATCCAGATCGCCGACGCCGTCGGCGTCTGGGGGATCTCCCTGATGGTCGTCTATCCCTCGGCCCTGCTGGGCCGCGCGTTCGCGGAAGGGCTGCCGCGTCTGCGCGAGGCGTGGCGTCTCTATCTCATGCCCGCCGTGGTGTACGCGGCGGTCTTTCTTGGCGTGATCGTCTACGGCTTCATCGCGCCGGTCAGCACGGCCGCGGATCGGCAGTGGAAGGTGGCGCTCGTTCAACAGAACGTGGATCCATGGAAGGGCGGGTACACGGCCTACAGGGAGTCCCTCGATGTGCTGGAGCGTCAGAGCGAGAAGGCGATGCAGGAGCACCCCGAGATCGTGATTTGGTCGGAGACCTCCTTCGTGCCCGCCATCGACTGGCACACGCGCTACCGACCCGACACGCAGACCTACGGCTTGGTGAAGGAGCTGCGCGAATTCCTCGCCGCGCAGCCCGTGCCGTACGTGGTGGGAAACGACGATGGGCAGCTGAAGCGCGTCGAGGAGGGCCAGGAGGTGAGGGTCGACTACAACGCCGCCATCCTCTTCGACTCCGGCAAGATTGTAGACACCTATCGCAAGCTCCACCTTGTGCCCTTCACGGAGAGCTTTCCTTTCAAGCAGACGCTCCCCGGCATCTACAATTGGCTGGCGAGCGCGGATACGCACTTCTGGGAGAAGGGGAGCGTGTACACGGTCTTCGAAGCGGGCGGCGTGCGCTTCTCCACCCCCATATGCTTCGAGGACACCTTCGGCGATCTCTGCCGGGGCTTTGTGAATCGCGGAGCCGATGTCCTGGTGAACATCACCAACGATGCCTGGTCTTTTTCCGTGCCGGGCGCCATGCAGCACATGACCATGGCCATATTCCGCGCGGTGGAGAACAGACGCTCCGTGGTGCGCTCAACGAACGCGGGAATGACCAACATCATCGACCCCAACGGACGCATCCTTCGCAGCCTGCCTCCCTTCACCGAAGGGTACCTTGCCGGCACCGTTCCCGTGCACACGGGAATAACGACCCTTTACATGCGCTGGGGGGACTGGCTGCCCTGGCTTCTGCTCGCCGTGAGCGCCTGCGCCGTCATTGCCGGCCTCCTGCGCCGCTTGCTCTCTGCCGCGCGTGATTGACAGCAGCACGAATTGCGGGCAGAATAACCGGGCAGTGAAAGGGGAGCCGTCCCGGGGAGGGCGCATGAAGCTCAGAGGAAGGATACTCATCGTCGACGACGAGCCCATCAATCTCGAGTTCTTCGATGTCATGCTGAGCAAGCTCGGTTTCCAGGTGGAGAAGGCGGTCGACGGCGAGGAAGCCCTGGAAAAGGTGCAAGCGGGCAACCCCGACCTCATCATCCTCGACAACATAATGCCCAAGCTCTCGGGCTGGGAGGTCACGCGGATGCTCAAGCACGACCCCGCGTACCGCCGTTACCGCAACACGCCCATCATCATGTTCTCCGCCATGAATGAGGTGAAGGACAGGATCGAGGGCTTCGAGCAGGGCGTCGACGACTATATCACGAAGCCGTTCAACTTCTCCGAAGTGCTTGCGCGGATTCGCGCTGTCCTGCGCAGCCGCGAGCTGTCGCGGCAGCTCGCCCGGCGGGAAAAGCGGATCGCCGTGGTGGAATCGCTCAACAATTCGCTCATTTTCTTCACGCAGCATATCAAGAAGCCCATATTCGATCTGCTTGCGCTCGCGGAAAAGGTGAACAGCCGGGACATCGCGAGCGTGGAGAAGCTGCTCGCTCTCCTGCGCAAGGAGGGGGGGGAAATACTTGCCACCCTGCGGGGCTTGGAGGACGAGGTGGCAGAGCTTCAGGGGAAGGGGGAAAAGTTGAAGAGGGGCGACCTTTCGGTCGAGGACCTCGAAAAGAAGCTGCGCAAGCATCTTCGGAACTGGAAAAAGCGCCAAGAGAGGCTCGCGGACGCGGAGGGCGCTCCCGAGAGCAGCACCGCGCAGAAAACCACGCAGGGGGCGGAGGCATGATCACCGAGGAGAAAAAAAAGATACTCGAGCACTTTGCAGAGGGGCGGAAATTCTATAAGCTGATGAAATTCGAGGATGCCAGGGACGCGTTCGCGAAAGCGCTGAAGATCGACCCCGAGGATGGCCCCTCAATGGTGTATTACGCGCGCTGCAAGCACTATATCGAGAATCCGCCTCCCGAGGACTGGGACGGCGTTTTCGTGATGAAAACGAAGTGACGGTATGGCAAAGAACGAGGATCATAAAGGCATAGAGCGGATTGCCACAACCCTGGGACGGGAGACCGATTTCAACGGGGTCATGCGGTTCAAGGACTCCTTGAAGATCGATGGGAGCTTCTCCGGGGAGATCGTCTCCACGGGTTTCCTTTATGTCGAGCAGGGCGCTTCCATCACGGCGAATATCCGCGTCGGATCCGTCGTGGTGGGCGGAACGATCAAGGGGAATATCGAGGCCACGGAAAAGCTGGAAATGCTCTCCACCGGCAAGGTCTTCGGAAACATCCGCACGGCGAAGCTCAAGATCGCGGATGGAGTGGTTTTCGAAGGCAAGTGCGAAATGATCAAGAATCCGCAGGCCATCAATGTTTTCTCGGGTCCGGTGGATCAGCTGAAGAAAAACGCCCAGAGTGTGTGACCAAAAGACCGCCGTCATTGTCTCGGCGGGCACGGAGCTGACGGAAGGCATCACCCAGGATACCCACGTGCGCTTCCTCGCGAGCGAGCTTACCGTGCGGGGCTTTACCGTGCGCCGCGGCGTGCAGATTCCTGATGACGCGGCGCTTTTCAGAGAGGAGCTCGGCCGCGCCGTCCGGGATGCCGGCCTGGTGATCATCACCGGCGGTCTGGGGCCGACGACGGACGACCTCACCCGGGAGATCGTGGCTGAAGCCGCGGGCGTGCCGCTGGATTTCCATCACGAAGCCTGGGAAATCCTCCAAGCGCGATTTGCCGGCCGGACCGTGTCCGACACCAACCGCAAGCAGGCCCTCGCGCCCAGGGGTTTCCCCTTGCTTCCCAATCCGAATGGGACCGCGCCCGGATTTCATGGGGAGATAAACGGTTCCCTTGTCGTGGCGCTCCCCGGCCCGCCCGGGGAACTGCGGCCCATGTTCACCCGGAGCGTCCTGCCGCTGCTGCGGGAGCGTTTCGGCGCCCCCGCGGAGCAGGACGTGCTCTGGGGCACGGCGCTGATGGTGCCGGAGTCGAGCCTTGAAGAAGCTCTGCGCGCCTGCATGCGGCCCGGCGTGGCGTGGGGCACGCGCGTGGAGGAGGATCGCATAGCGTTCAGCCTCCGCGGGGGCGCGCGCGAGGAACGCGAGACCTTTTTCAACGGCCTTTCCGCCCGGCTGGGCCCCGTGCGCATACGGCAGGGTGAAACCACGCCGGCGCAGCTCCTCACGGATGCTCTTCTTGCGCGCCGCGCCCTGCTGGCGACCGCGGAGTCCTGCACCGGCGGGCTCATTGGCAAGTACATGACCGACCTGCCGGGAAGCTCGCGCGTCTTCTGGGGGGGATTTCTTTCCTATTCGAACCAGGCCAAGACGCGGCTGCTCGGGGTGACGGATGAGCTCCTGCGCGAGCAAGGCGCGGTTTCCGAGAAGGTGGTTCGCGCGTTGGCGGAAGGCGCCCTTGCCTCAACAGGGGCCGATGTCGGCCTTGCCGTATCGGGGATAGCGGGTCCGGAGGGAGGAACCCCGGAAAAGCCGGTCGGAACCACGTGGCTGGCGGTGGCTCTCCGCGGCGGGGATTGCCAGGCGCGGCTTTTCTCCTTCAGCGGATCGCGCGACATGGTCCGGCGCAGGACGGCCGTCGCGGCAATGCTCTTCGCGGAAGCCCGTCTTTTTGGCCGCGACTTCCTTGACAGCAAGGCAAAGTGGTAATATATTTGGCCGTAAAGAGTCCCTGACAGCCTTTCAAGGCCTGCGTGCAATCTCATCTGGAAAAAGCGAATCTCTATTGGCACGATCGTATAGGATAAACGGAGCAACATCATGGGAATGAGTGACCAGGATAACGATTCTCCACAGCCGCCGGTGGACCAACCGCGGGAGCTCGAGCTGACGAATGAATCTCTTCTGAACGGGGAGAACGGCGATCAGCCGCCCCTGCGCTCAGGGCAGAGCCACGCAGACGGCGGGCAGGCGCATCGGCCGAAGCGGCGCATTGCGCGAAGGAAGATCCGCGTGGAGCTCATCAAGGAACCGGCGACAGGCAGACCCGACGACGCTGAAGGGTTGCCCAACGAGGAAGCCGTCCTTGACGGGGTTGCGGCGCCCACGGCGATTCCTTCGGGAACCGTGGCCACGCCCACGACAGGCAACGCCTACGCGGCCGCCTCGGCGCCCGCTTCCGCGGCGCCCGCGGGAACAAACGGGGATGCCGCGGCCAAGGACAAGCCCCCCACGCAGAACGACAATCGGCTGCACATCAACGATCTGAGCCAGATGAGCATGCCCGACCTGCGCGGGCTCGCGTCGAAGATGGGAATCAACCACGAAGCCCTGGTCTCCATGAAGAAGCAGGAGATAATCTTCCAGATACTCAAGGGCCACACGGAGAGGGGAGGGGTCATCTACGCCTTTGGCGCCTTGGAGATTCTCCCCGATGGCTACGGCTTCCTTCGGTCACCCAATTACAGCTACCTCCCCGGACCCGACGACATCTACATTTCCCCTTCGCAGATACGCCTGTTCAACTTGAAAACGGGCGACACGGTGGCCGGGCAGATCCGTTCCCCGAAGGAGGGAGAGCGCTTCTTCGCCATGCTGCGCGTGGAAACGGTGAACTTCGATCCGCCGCTGGTCGCGCAGACCCGGGTCCCGTTCGACAACCTCACCCCGCTGTACCCTGACGAGATTCTGAACCTTGAAACCGCCACGGAGGAGATCTCCACACGGCTCATCAACCTCTTCGATCCCATCGGAAAGGGGCAGCGCGGGCTGATCGTTTCCCCGCCGCGGACGGGGAAGACCATACTGCTGCAGAAGATCGCCAATGCCATCACGACCAACCACCCCGAGGTTTTCGTCATCGTGCTGCTGATCGACGAACGGCCCGAGGAGGTGACGGACATGCAGCGCAATGTCAAGGGCGAGGTCGTCTCCTCGACCTTCGACGAACAGTCCACCCGCCACGTCCAGGTGGCGGAAATGGTCATCGAAAAAGCCAAGCGCCTCGTGGAGCACAAGCGGGACGTGGTGATCCTCCTGGACTCCATCACCCGGCTTGCGCGCGCCTACAACCAGACGGTGCCCACGTCGGGCAAGATCCTGTCGGGCGGAGTGGACTCCAACGCCCTGCACAAGCCCAAGAGGTTCTTCGGCGCGGCGCGGAACATCGAGGAAGGGGGGAGCCTCACAATCGTGGCCACGGAGCTCATCGAGACGGGCAGCCGGATGGACGAGGTCATCTTTGAGGAGTTCAAGGGCA
>JBEKQU010000025.1:0-58734 GCA_049519415.1 Spirochaetia bacterium | reverse complement strand
TCACCGCCAACGAGGCACTGGGCACGGCAACCATCACCATCGGCACCGCGGTCCCCTCCGCCTCCATGAGCGTCGTGGGCAGCACCGCCAGCTACCTCTGGACGGGGCAGACGGGCAACTACGCCAACCAGAACGTCTCGGTGGCCTTCACCGACGTGGCGGGAAACCCGGCCAACTCGGGCACCATTTACACCTTCACCATCGACAACACCCCGCCCACGATGGATAGCTTCTCGTTTGGCAGCAACACTGCCCTAAACGTTATTTGGATAGAAGGAATTTATGGTTCCGGCGGCGGAGCGTTGGGCGTCGTGGGCATTACGATTCACAACACAGGTCATTCTGGCGCTCCAAAGGACTTGTATCCATATTCGATCGCGTTTACAACCTCGCCTTTGGGGGGAGCCACCTCGATTGATTACACTCTGGTATGGAATTCCGGAGAAGATCCAGAAGTTGGCGACACCATCATCATCACTCCCGTCGCCGACACCGTTTATGATCTTGCGGGAAACGCCGCTACCGCGGCAAAAACCGGAACACGCTCCATCGCCTTGCTGAATATCATGGGATCGGTGACCCGACCGGTCGCAGCCGCCGCAAGGTCCGCGGTGCGCAGTGTTGGCGGCTTCATCCAGTCCACGGTTTCCGGGACAGGACCGAAACAGCAAGAGGTCGCGGCTTCTCCAGCAAAAGTCTCTTCCGCGGCAAACGATGTCGCGCGCGCTCCTGCTCCGCGCACGCAGTTCTCCACACCGCTCACGGGCGGAGGGAGCGCTGCGAATGCATCCTCGACTCAAGCGAGCACGGTGAGCAGCCGGGACGCCACGCCGACTGCCAGCACCACCGCGCTTGCCGCCGGTCAGGCCGCGTCTGCGACTGGCGTTTCGGCCGCGGCGCCGGCAAACGGAAACGGAGCAATCGCAGCAGCCATCTCGGCTGGGCCAGCCTCGGCGCCCCCAGAGACGAACGCGACGCTGCCCGTCGCCGGGATGACTCAGAGCAGTGATTCCTCCCCGCCACCCCCCCTCTGGTGGCTCGCCGGACTCGGGGCCCTGGCGGCTGCCATTGTCACGGCAGGCGCCTGGTTCATGCTCAAGTTCATTCGGGGACGCGCGGGCTGGTAGAGGAGGGGGACCTGGAGTGGGGGCACCTGACAGCGCTCCGCCCCCCCTATTTCAGCGTGAAAGCCAATCGGGGATCAGGATCTGGATGATGCGAAGTCCGAAGGAATCGGCGACGATCGCGTAGCCGCCCTTGACTGCGACTCCCACGGCAAAGACATCGTCACATGCGCTCACCACTGCCGGGCGCGAAGGCCGGGAAATGTCGAGCACCGTGAGGCCCCGGTATCCCTCTGCCACGTACGCGTATTTCCCGTTCGCGGCGATCGCCTCCACGGAGCTTGTTTCGTAGCGTCCCTTGAGCACGGGGGCTTTGGGGTCGGACACATCCACGATGCTGACCCCGGAGGCGCCGGCAACGAGAAGCAGATTTTCCGTCAGCGCAAGACACCGGGCGTTCCCGCGGATCGCGGCGGGCAGGGCGGTCGGCCGGGCGGGATCGGACACGTCCACCACCCTGAGGCCGCCGTCGCCGTCAGCGACGAACGCCCACGCATCATGCACCACGATGTCAGAGGCATTCGTCATCCGCACCGATCCGATCTCCACGGGAGCCGAAGGGGTGCTCACGTTGAGCACGCGAATCCCCTGGTTGCCCGCCGCAACATAAGCCACCGTTCCATTCGCTGCCACCCGGCTCACCATGCCGCCAGGGCGATAGGCGCCTACGTCCACGGGCGCGGAGCCGGGCTTGCCGTCCCAGGAGGGTGACACGTCGACAATCCGCACCCCATTGGTGCCGTCCGCCACATACGCGAGCTTGTCCTGGACCGTCACCCCGATTGCGAACCGGGTCGAGAGCGCTCCGGCCAAAGCAGCGTCGGTCACCTTTCCGGGATCGCTTACATTCACGACTCGTATCCCCTGGGCATGTCCCGCAACGTACGCCCAATCTCCGGCCACGAACACGGAGTAGGCCTTGCCGCCCGTCTCACAGGAGGCCACGCGGAACGATCTTCCCTGGATCTGCACGCGGACCAGATCCAGACCCGCCGCGTCGGCAATATAGGCGCACTGATCCCCCACGCTGACATGTGCCGCGCCAGCCGCGCTGTGCGATGTGAACAGCGAGGGATGCGCGGGATCTTCCAGGTCCACAACCTTGATCCCCGTCTTGCCGTCCGCGACATAGGCGAAACCCGAAACAAGCGCGACGGATGCCGCCATGCCCGTGTCAAAGGTGGCCAGGAGAGTCGGAGCGGTCGCACCGCTCACATCCACGACGCACAAACCTGCGGCGCCGGCAGCCACGGCGGCGATCCCCCCTTCCACGGCCACGCCGCGCGCGTCGGCCAGAGCAAGCGTGGCCTTCACCGCCGGAGCTCTCGGCCGCGTGATGTCGGCAACGAGCAGTCCGCCCGCGCCGTCGGCAATGAACAGCCTGTTCCCATCGAGCGCGAGCCCCTGGGCGTTCGTGGTTTCCAGCGTTGCCACACGGTTCAGGGTGCGCGTGTCGGTGATGTCGATGACCTTGAGTCCCTTATCGCTGTCAGCCACGAACGCGTAGTCGCCGGAGAGGACCACGGCGCGGGCATCCGCTGTCTTGCGCGAGCTGATGAGGAGCGGCTCACGCGGCGCCGTAATGTCCGCCACCCGCAGCCCCGATTCACCGTCCGCCACGTAGGCGTAGTTCGACCGCACCGCCACGTCCCACGCGTCCGTCGTGGTCATCTCACCAACAACCACGGGCGCTGCGGGGGATGACACGTCCACGATCCGCACCCCCCGGGCCCCCGAGGCAATGAACGCGTACCCGCCGTTCACCGTGACTCGGCGCGCGTCCCTGATGGGCGCCATCCCCACCTCCGCCAGCTTTTCAGCGGGGAATGCGAGGCTCCTGCCGGTGACCGGCGCGCTCCGGGGGGCCAGCGGGCCGGCGGGTGCAATCTCGTAGGTATACTCCTTGCCGAACTCCACGGCCGTGTCAACGTAGACCGCCGAGGAAAGGGCTGCGGCGATTTTCACGTAGTCGCCGGCGCCCGCGGCGGACCTCCACACGTCGTACGACGTCGCGCCGGAGATGCGGTCCCACGAGAGATGGATCTGCTGATAATCGCCCGTCACCAGCGGCGCGAGCATCTGCGGCAACAGCGGGATGACGCGCGTCACGGCGGACGCGCCGGTCCCTCCATCATCGAAAATGACCTGGACCCTCAATGCATACAGGGTGCCATTCTCCAGGCCAGTGAGCTTTACGGGCGAGCTCACCCCCTTCATCGTTTGTCCCTTTTCGGGAGCATCGCTGCCCGACGTCCAGGAGAGATCGTAGCGCACCGCGAACGGGACGGGGTCCCAGCTGATCATGACCGTGCGGTCGGCAGGCAGCACGGAGAAGGATGAAAGGTCCCCCTCTCCTTGCGTGAGCCGGATCGTGGTTTCGCTGCGGCTTCCGTTCCTGGCCACCGCGGTGAGGGTGAAGTCCTGCGCGCCCGACATTGTCGCGGCAGGGAGGGAGAAACGAAACGCTCCTCCCGGGCCCAGCGGCGTGGTCCCCCGCGCGGGTGTGGAGGTCTTGGAAAAGTCAACGGGTGAGAGGAGCCAGGAAAGGGAATCGATGCCCTCCATGCCGGGCTGGCCCGCGTAAGGATCGCTGACAGTGCCCGCCACCCGAATGAGCGTGCCATACGAGCTGCCCTTGAGAGGCGAGGCCAGAACAATCAACGGCTTCAGCCGTCCGTCGTGCAGAGTGAGCACCGAACGCGCCTGATGGCCGTTCATATCCTCGGAGACAAGACTCACGGTGATGTCGCCCGTGACCTTGGACAGGAACAACGGGAGCTTGAAGGTGCCATCCGTGTTTGTGACCACCCGCCCCGTCAATCCCTCTGTGCCCGTGACTTCGTAGGTGAGAGCCTTCAGGTTGCCTGCTGGCCCTTCCTGGCCCGCCCTCCCCTCGATCACGGTGATGTCCTGGTAGTATCCGCCCGCGGGGGGCGACGTGAAGGTGATGGGCAGGCCCCTCTCGTCCTCCAGGAGAACGATCACGCTCTCCGCCGTGCCGCCCGACCGACTGGCAGCCTTCACGCTCAACGCCTGCGCCCCGTGCAGCCCGACGGTGTGCACCGTAAAGCTGAACCCGCCATCCCGGCCGACGTCCGCCTTTCCCGACAGCGTCGTTCCCGTCAGGGACCAGGCCACGCCCGTGATGGCATCCGCGCTTGGATCGTTTTCCAAGTTCTTTGCCGTGCCCGAAACCGTGACAGCCGCGCCGTAGAGACTGTTGTCCAAGGGAAAGAGAATGGAGAGAGCCGGTCCCTGGGATGCGGTTGTGCTGGCCTGCGCCTGCGCGACAGTGGGCTGCACCAGCGTGATGACCCGGGTCGTACCGCGGCCATTCAGGTCCACCGCTTTCAGCTCAAGCACCTGGGTTCCTGAAAGCCCCTCGGTGGAAAAGCTGAACCGAAACGTGCCGTCGTCCTGGCGAGCGACGTTGCCGGCAAGCGACTGTCTTCCCACCAAGCGCCAGGTGAGCGATTTCACCTCCGCAGGCGATCCCGATGGGTCCGCCGGATCTCCCGCCCGCCCCGCAACGGTGACATCGCCGGAATATTCCGTCCTGTCCAAGGGTGAATCAATCGCAAGAGACGGTCCCGACGTCCGATCGGAGAGCATGACGGAGGACTGGGCGGAACGCCCATTGCTGTCCTGCGCCCGCACGCTCACCGTGAGATCGCCGCGCATACCGACCGTGGAAAAGCTGAAATCGAACGAACCATTCTTCCCGGGCTCAATCGCTCCGCCCAGTCTCGTGCCTTCCACTGCCCACGAAACCAAGGCAATCTCGGCAAGGGGATCAGGCGAGCCCTCGGTCCCGCTCACCTTCCCCGTCACGCTCACAATGGAGCCATAGGTCGTCTGGCCGATCGGAGAGAGCAGCGTAAGCACGGGGCCTTCTGCCGCGGCGGCAGGGGCAATGGCCTCGGGCTGTGAAGGCGTCTCGGCGGGCAGCGACGCAATGGCCTCGGGCTGCGAAGGTGTCTCGGCGGGCAGCGACGCAATGGCCTCAGGCTGCGAAGGCGTCTCGGCGGGCAGCGACGCAACGGCTTGCGGCTGTGAAGGCGTCTCAGCAGGCAGTAATGCACTGACCCGCGGTTCTTCCTGGGCTGACGGGGCGGCTTCCGGCATCGCCGGCGGTTGCTCTGCCGGGGGTGATTCTTGCGCGGCTTCCTGCGCCGGCTGCTGAGCAGCCTCCGTCCCCTGGGCCTGCGTGCCAGCCGCGGGAGCAACGGTTTCAGGAGAAACGGCGGAAGGGGGACGCGCGGGGGGAGGGCTGGGCTGGCGCGCCGCTTCGGGAGACGCCGGCTGCGCCGTCGTCTCGGCAGCGGGCTGCTGCGTCGCACCCTGTGTTGCAGCGGCCGGTTCGCGGCGGGGAAGAACAAACACCACCGCGAGCGCCACGCCGGCAACGGCCAGCGCGCCGAGAAGCACGTAGGAGCGAGCCCTCATGACCCGTCATTCCTCCCCTTCCGCGAAGAGAGCCTGCGGGCCAGAGCTCTGCGCCGCCCGGGACCCGCTGCTCGCGGCGCCCTGACCGGATTTGAGGTAGCCGTACGTGCTTACAAGAGTGGGATCAGCGGCCGCGGCCTTGTCGTAGTACGCGCCGGCCTGGTCGTAGCTCTCCAGCTCGTAGTACGACCGGGAGATGCTCAGAAGGACCCGGGCGTACAGCGCCGAGCCCTGCTTCCCATCCGCGTCCATTACGTCCTGTGTCTGGTGGAATACCTTCAATGCGTTTTGGTAATCCTGTTGAAGGAAGTAAACATTGCCGAGGTTGATCTCGGCGCTGAGGTAGTTCCTGTCCAGCGCGAGAGCGGTATTGAGCGCCTTCAAAGCCTGGTCCCATCGCCCGTACTGGGCGGCCACGATTCCGAGCTTGTTGTAGTCGGATTTTGCATTGCTGTTGGCGGCGACCTCGGTGTAGCTGTCGATGACCGTGTCTATCACCTGGTCGACCGAGTCGCGGAAGTTGTCCGCGATCTTCTTCGTGTCGCCATATTGCAGGCCGAGGTCCTCCTCCTTCAGGCCGACCGGGCGGAACACGTCCTGGCACTGCGCGGTGAAGAAGATCGCCCTGTCCTTCGTGTCTCCGTCCAGCGCCTTCCATTCCTCGACCCCCTTGCGCCAGGCGGAGAGGAAATCCGAGGCGCCGACCATGGTCATCTCAACGGGGATCCACAGCTCGCCCTCGACGTCGAAGGTCATGGTCTTGTCGGGATGCAGATTCTTGTACGAAGCGGTGGGCACTTTGGTGCCGAACACGGGGTAGATGTGGCCGGGAACGGTGATGAAGCCCGTCGGGATGCCCACCGATTCCATGATCGCGCAGAAAAGCGCGGTGAGGTCGCTGCAATCGCCGGCCTTTCTCTGCAGGGTCTCGCGGGGGAGGTGGACGTGGTCGACGACCAGCGGGTCGGCCTGGGCGGATGCGAAGGAAGAGGTGAGGGCCAGCTGGTAGATCACGCCAAGCTCCTTCAGGGCGTAGTAGACGGCCATCGCCGTCTGCACGGGCTCGCTGTAGCCAAGAACGGTGCGGTCCTTGACCGCCTGCCGGATGAACGTGCCATAGTTGCGCAGCGCCGTGTCCGCCTTGGTGATGAAGGCCGCCTCCTTGCGATCGTCGTCCCAGCTGATGGAGGTGCGGTCGTACAGGACATACGAGACGGGCAGCGACTGTTTTGCCGGCCTGTTGTGGGACGTATACTCAACGGTGATCTCGCCGTTGAGCGGCGTGTCGCCGTTGGTGTTGAACACCTCGCTGTTGAACGAGGCGAGCACGGGAACGTCGACGCTTTTGCCCGAATCCAGCAAAGGGATGCTGGTGAGCTTGGTCGGCGTGTCCATGTAGCCGGCCTGGTAGAAGGAGACCTGCACGTCCGTGATGGGGAACTTCTCCACGTTCTTAATCCGGACCTTGGCGAAAGGATTCTTCGCGTAGTAGCTCTGCATGGCGGCGTACAGGGGAGGGAAGGTGACGTCGCCGAAGCTGATGCTGCGGATTGCCGCCTTGGGCGCGTCAGGGTCTTCGCCGAACCGGTAGTTGATGGAGGCGCCTATGCCGAAGGTGAACCCATTGAACTCCGTGAGCGGCTGCAGCGCATACCGATAGGTGAAGGTCGGCGTCAGGTCGATGCTGAAACTGTAGGCGGGGTCGAACGTCAGGTGGGCGCCCGCCGTGGCGAGCAGGTTGTCCGTCCGGGCCGCTGTGGAGCCGCTGGTGGACAGCACGTTGATGGAGGGGAAGTAGTTCATCTGGTATCCCGCCCCGAGATCGACGCCCAACTCGAAGTTCTTGGAAAACCGGTTGGCCCACCCGATGCCCGGCATGACCCAGAACTGTGTGTTCTGGAATTTCGCATCGGCTTCCGCCGTGGTAAAGAAGTTCGCCCCGAGCTTGAGAAAGGGCTGGAAGGTCGGCGCGGAGGGAATCGGTATCCGCACGATGCCTGAGAACCCATTGTAGGTGACGGGCTGGATCTGATCTCCCCCATAGGGGGTGATGTTCTCGAACGCCAACCCAAACGACCACGGATACGCGTAATATGAGTTCAGATCGATGGTTTGCGCATGCGAGAGAATGGCGCAGAGAAGTAAGACAGAGACAGCGGCAGCGCGCGCCATGGGCTTTGCTCCTATTCTTTTCATTTTCTATCCACCTGCCTGCGGGAGTCTGGGGATGTATGACGGGAAGCCGTCATATAAAAGCATACTATTATACTATCATGGCGTCAGGGGGTGACAAGGGGAAAGAGGGGGCACAATAAACCGGCAATTCTCAGTATGGCGACTGAATGAAGCAGTTCTCATTTTGTCCCATGATAAACAGCCGTTTTCAAGGTTAAAATACCGGTTCCCATCCTCAGGAAGGTACAAAATGAGAACTGCTGACAATAAACTGGAAAAGGTATTATAAAATGGGGAAAAGGAGCTGGAATGAACACTCTTCGGGAGATCAAGGATTTTCTATCGCAGAAGACCATAGCCATGGCAGGGCTCTCGCGCGATGAGAAAGCATCCAGTAGGTCGGTGCGCAAAGAGCTTTTAGCAAAAGGCTACCGGGTGCTTGGCGTGAATCCCAATGCAGAGATGATCGCGGGGGAGAAATGCTATCCCAACCTTGCGGCGCTCCCGGAAAAGGTGGGAGGGGTCCTGGTGTTCACCCGGCCATCGGAAACCGAGAAAGTCGTTCGAGAGGCGGCGGCCCAGGGCATCACGCGCGTCTGGGTGCAGCTGGGAGCCCAGAGCGAGGCTGCCCTGGCCGTGTGCCAGGAAAAAGGCCTCAGCACGGTGTACGGAAAGTGCATCATGATGTTCGCCGAGCCGGTGACGTCCTTCCACGGCGTGCATCGCTGGTTTGCGAAGGTGTTCGGCCAGATCCCGAAATAACTCTAGGGCGCCCCTCTCGCCGCTGCCGTGATGGCCGACAGTACCACATCACTGGATGCCGTGGCGCCGCTAACAGCGTCCACGGCGGTTGAGCCCGCTGCCTTGACCCGGGCAAAGAGGGTATCGGCCAGCGTTGCATCGACATTCTTTCCCGCCACAAGGCGCAGGGAAGCCAGGGTGCCGGAGGTGACTGTGACTTCCACGGTGGCTGACACCTCGCCATCCGTGAAAGTGGCGCTGCGGGTGCCGTCCGCGAGCCCGGTAATCATGCCGGTATTCCCCACCGGATCAGTCCGGGCGATGATCGAAGCGAACCGTGATTGCGCAATCCCGAACCGGATCCCAAAGATCGCTGCCACGCCGAGGAGCAGGACCGCCACCGCGATCGGAATAATGAAGGGCCTGTAGCGCGCGCTGGACGCCGCCTTTGATACGATCCGCGCCCGTATCACGCAGGTGATGCCTGCCAGGAGGCCGCAGAGCGCGCTCGCGGCCGGGGCGAAGCTGCACACCGAGCGGTATCCCAGAACGTTCGGCTTTGACGCGGCTGGGTGAGGAAGCAGCGTCACCACGGCCAGGACGGCGAACGCCAGAGAAAGACCGAGCATCCCCCAGTACGCCCCTGATTCATTTTTCTGCATGCGCCGATAATGGAGGCCCGGCGCCCCTGTGTCAACCTTGCCCCCGCTCCTCTTCCATGGCACTGTTCCCGCACGGCTGAAACGCTCGGGGACCAGATGGCGGCAGCATCGCGTGAGAATGAAACCGGCGCGTCCCTATGGTCGCGCTCGGGCACGCCGATCTGTCGCGGGCCGCGATTTCCCGGTGTCGTCCGCGCTGACGCGCGGAAAGCCCGCCCGGCGAGGCGAAGCGGCGTATTCTTGCCTTGACCGAGGTGTTCGCCTCTTCTACACTCGCACGGATTCGGAGAGGAAATAAAATGGCCACGGAAACGCGGAAGAAAGCGGAATTCGCCGAGGTTACCCTCCTGGGGTCCGGATCCACGACATGAATGCGGTCCGACTGCTGAGAGTGGGAGAGCCCCTGGAGATGCAGGACGTACCTGTTCTGCGCATCGGCGCATTTCTTCCCAGCGACGCGCATCGGCGCATTCTCTCGACATCCGTACCGTGATCGTGCCCTGAACGTGGAGGTCGGCCGATGAACGATTGGGAAAACAACGCGCTTATGCACCGCAACCGGCTGCCCTCACGCGCGTGGTTCGTTCCGCGGGCATCAGACGGTCGGGCGTGGGAGAAGCCGCTCGACGGCGCATGGCGGTTCCATTACGATCGCTCACCGCTTGACGCGGGGACCGAGTCGCTCAGCCCTGGTTTCGATGACACCCGATGGGACCTGATCCCTGTCCCGTCCTGCTGGCAGTTGCACGGCTATGGTCGGCCGCAGTACACAAACGTCGATTACCCCTTTCCCGTGGATCCGCCGCGTGTGCCGTCGAACAATCCCACGGGCACGTATCGCATCCGGTTTCAGGCGCCTGCCGAATGGACGGGGCGCGGGCTTGTCCTGCGGTTCGGCGGCGTGGATTCCGCGTTCCACGTCTACCTGAACGGCGCGGAGGTCGGCTTCAGCAAGGGGAGCAGGCTCCCTTCGGAATTCCGCATCGGCCCATTGGTGCGCGAAGGGGACAACTCCCTCGCGGTTCGCGTCTACCAATGGTCTGACGGCAGCTATCTCGAAGATCAGGACATGTGGTGGCTGAGCGGGATCTTCCGCCCCGTGTCGCTGATAGCCGAGCCGCGCGATCACATCCGTGACTACGCGGTCCGCACCCTGCTGAGTGATTCGGGAAAAAGCGGCGAGGTTGCGCTGCGCGTGAGCGTGCGCAGCGCTGTCGGCTTTACGGGGAACGTCGAGGCGGCGCTCGCTGAGCCGGGCAGCCACGCCTTGGCGGCAACGGGCTCTTCGCGCGTCCAGGTGGATCCCTCCACGGAGAAGGACATAGCGTTTTCAATATCCGTGCCCGATCCCCGGACATGGACGGCGGAAATGCCGAATCTGTATACGCTCCTCCTCACCCTGAAGGATGGCGCGGGCAGGCAGGTCGAAGCGATTGAAAGCCTCATCGGCATGCGCACCGTTGAAATCAGCGGCGGCGAGTTCCGCGTCAACGGCAGGAAGATCATGTTCAAGGGAGTCAACCGGCACGAGCATCATCCTGATTTCGGCCGCGCCGTTCCCCTCAGCGCCATGGTCCGCGACGTGCAGCTCATGAAGCAGCACAACATCAACGCCGTCCGCACCTCGCACTACCCCAATGACCCGCGCTTCTACGACCTCTGCGATCGCTACGGCTTGTACGTGATCGACGAGGCTGACCTGGAGTGCCACGGAATGGCCTTGATCGGGAATTGGGAGAGGCTGAGCTCCGACCCCGCATGGGAAACGGCGTACGTCGACCGGGCCTCCCGCATGGTGGAAAGGGACAAGAACCATGCCTGCATCGTGATGTGGTCGCTGGGCAACGAATCGGGGTTCGGCTCCAACCACGAGGCCATGGCGAGGGATGTGCGCCGGCGCGATCCCACGCGTCCCCTCCATTACGAGGGCGACCGGCAGGCAGAGGTTTCCGACGTGGTGAGCCAAATGTACACGCCGGTGGACCTGGTGCGCGCGGCCGGCGCCGGGCAGCCAGTGGACAACGCGGGCAAGGCCATCACGGCCACGGACAAGCCCTTCATCCTTTGCGAATACGGGCATGCCATGGGCAACGGCCCCGGCGGACTCACGGAGTACTGGGAAGCCTTCCGCTCATCGCGGCGCCTCCATGGCGGTTTTGTTTGGGAATGGCTGGACCACGGCATCCGCGCGCTCGGGAGGGAGGGAAAGCAGCGCTTCGCCTACGGGGGGGATTTCGGGGACGAGCCGAACGACGGCAACTTCGTCATTGACGGCCTTGTTTTTTCGGATCGAACGCCCTCCCCCGGCCTTCTGGAGCTGAAGAAGGTGACGCAGCCCGTGCTCGTGCAGCCGGTGAACCCGACCGAGGGGCGGTTTCGAATAACAAACCGCTACGACCACGCGTCCCTCGATCATCTAGCGTGCGAGTGGCGCCTGGAAATCGACGGCGTGCCCGTGGATTCCGGCAGCACGGCGATCCCGAGGCTTGAATCCGGAGAAGAGGGAGACCTCCACATCCCCTTCACCTTGCCGCGTGATGCCGGAAAGGACGCCGAGCAGTGGCTCACCATCAGGTTCCTCCTCTCCGAAGCCGCGGAATGGGCGGACAAGGGGCACGAGGTGGCGTGGGCTCAGTTCGCCGTGTCTCCCCCCTCTCCTGCCGTGCGCGCCGCTTATTCTCCACATCTCCCTGGCCCGCGTTGCCGGAGATCCCCACGGGCCATCGAAATCGATGCCGGCGCATCGTCGATCTGCTTCGACCTGGCCACGGGAACCATTTCCTCCTTCGTATGCGCCGGCCGCAGGGTGATGCTGGAGGGGCCGAAGCTTCTGTTCTGGAGAGCGCCGACGGACAATGACAACGGCGGACGGACACGGCAGAATGCGGCGGACTGGAAAAAAGCGGGCCTGCACAGGATGCAGCATCGCCTGGACAGCGTCGCGTGCGTCGAACAGGAAGGAGAAGCGCGAGTCACCGTGCGCTCCCGCATCGCGCCCCCAGTTTTGGACATCGGGATCGAGGCGGAGTACCTCTACACGATCATGGCAACTGGTGAGGTCCGGCTCGACGTGCACGTCGTGCCGCGGGGTGCGTTTCCCTCGAGCCTCCCCCGGATCGGGCTTCAGATGCGGCTCCCTCCGGTCCTTTCCCGGGTGTCCTGGTTCGGTCTGGGACCCGGCGAGTCCTATCCGGACAGCCGTCAGGCGGCGCGGGTGGGTCTATGGGCGGCGGAGGTGGGGGAGATGACCACCCCGTATGAGAAGCCGCAGGAGAACGGGAATCGCAGCGATGTGCGCTGGGCCGCATTCACGGAGGAAACCGGGGCGGGAATGCTCGTGCTCGGCCGCCCCCTGTTCTGCTTCAGCGCACATCGCAACACCCCGGAAGAGTTCACGAAAGCTCGCCATTTCTCCGACCTGGCGCCGCGCACGGAGATCGTGCTCATCATCGACCATGCGCAGCACGGCCTGGGCACGGCAAGCTGCGGACCCGGCGTGCTGCCGGGCTACATTCTGAAGCCCGCGGAGTTCCGATTCGCGGTCTCGTTTCTGGAAGCGCGGCCGAGCCAAGAGAGCTGACCGGGGCACGGGCGCGTGGAATCGATATGAATGCGGCTCCGTGCATGAATATCATCTCCTATTGACCAAGGTATTTTTCGATATCCTCGGCGGCCACATCACCCTCTTTCTGCACCACGCCGTTTTTATCGATCAAGAACATGGCCGGAATCCCATGGATGCGGTAATCCGCTATCTGCTTGCTGGCCCAGTTGAACCGCCCCTTGCCATCCGGTTGCGCCAGCAGGACGGGAAAGGTGAGCCCCAGGGCCTTCACGGCTCCAGCGGCCCTTGACGCGTCGCCCTCGATGTTGATGCCGAACACCTGCAGACCCCGGCTTTTGTACTTCCCGTAGGCGGCTTCCGTGTCGGGCAGTGCATGCATGCAGGGCTGGCACCAGCTTGCCCAGAAATCGAGCAGCACGACCTTGCCTCGAAGGTCGGAGAGCCGGATCGTGCGGGATGGATCGCCGAGTGTTTTCAGCGCGAAGTCAGGCGCGGATTCCTTTGCCAGGCCCCACTCAATGTTTTTATCCGCGTCGATCCAGCACGTCCTCCCGCTGGGAAGTTCGATGGTCCGGGAGTACTCCCTGCCCTCCGAGAACTCGATGCTGATGGTCACGTGATCCGGCGTTTGCGCCACGGCAGAGCCGTCCGTGAACACCCACAGCAGGGTTCCGTTGGGGAGGCGATAGAGCTTCTGGTCGCCGTAGTCCTTTTGCGGCGCCTGCCTGCCCGGCGTAAATTCCGCGTCCTTGTATACGTTCACCAGCGCGACGTCGGCCGGGCTGGGGCCCGCGTGTGCGGCTGCCGCGGCCACGAAAAGGAACAGAAACGCTATGCCTCTCCTCATACCACCCCCGACAGGGAAACAGGGCACTGAGTATTGTTTGCTTTCCTCTCTGAAAGTCAAGGCGAGGGAGAAATCAGGACCACCGAGGCGCCGCTGCGCTGACGGCGGGGCTTGCGCGCAAGGCGTCGATATTCGATGATGCCCCATGCAAGAACCGCATCCGATTCCGCCGTACGACTACATACGGACCGAGCACTCCCTCGCGCGCCTCGTGGATTCCCTGCGCGCGGCGCGCTGCGTCCGTCTGGCCATCGACGTGGAGGGCGAGAACAATCTCCACCGCTACGGCATCCACGTGGCGCTCATCCAGCTCTTCGACGGCACCCGGGGGTACATCGTCGACCCGCTGGCCGTCCCGGAAAAAGCCCTTCTTTCCGCGCTCCTTGAAAACGCGCCGTGGAAGCTCGTGTGGTTCGACGCCGGCAACGACCTTCTCTCCTTTCAGCACGCGCTTGACATCCGCCCCTCTCCCCTCTTCGATTGCGCCATAGCCGCGCGCATGCTGGGAAAGACGGGGGGCCTGCGGGCGCTCACGGGCCAGGCAGGCTCGGCATCGGCCAAGGACAGGTTTCAGAAGTCCAATTGGCTGCGCAGACCCATTTCACGCGCCATGCTGGACTACGCCATTTCCGACGTTGCGTGCCTCCTCGACCTTGCCGATTCGCTGCTTGCGGAGATCGAACGGAAGGGACTCGCGGCCGAGCTTGAAAAGAGAAACCTCGAAGCACAGAACGCGGAGCGCGTCTGGAACCCCTTTGCCAACTTCACGCGCATTCCCGGATTTGCCCGGTTTCCCCGGGCCGAGCAGCGCTTTGCCCGGCTCCTCTGGTGCGCCCGCGAGCACTATGCGCGCCTGCACGACCTTCCCCCGACAAACGTTGCATCAAAGCAGGAGATCCGACGCGTCATTGACAAGGGCCTGCGAGACGCCGAGGCAATAGCCCGATTCCTCAATCAGGATCGGCAGCGAAACCGGATCCACAGCGAGGACCTGAAGGCATGTTTCATGGAAGCGGAAAAAACCATCGACGCCGCCGCCGACACCCGGCCCGACTAGCAATGCCGGGGGATCCGGGAGGGGTCACATGCGAATCAGGTTTCCGCCCAGCAGGTCCGCCGTGCCGGGATGACAGGTAAAGAAAATAATCTGTCTGCCTGCGGCGAACGACTTCAGAGCTTCGGCCGCGGCCTTCTGCCGGGCAGGGTCCATGTCGACAAGGGGATCGTCCATCATCAGGAAACCGTCTGAGCCGCCGAGAAAATAGCCCGCCATTGCCAGGCGCAGCGCCAGCGCAAGCGAATCCTTGGTGCCGGCGGAGAGCAGCTCCCAAGCCGCGGACCTGCCCGGACCGTCCGCCAGCGCCATGGGCAGCGAACCCTCCATCTCCACCCTCGCGTGCCTGCCGTCCGTCATGAGCGACAGCGTCTGCTCCAACTGCGCGCGCATGGCATCAAAGAGAGAGGATTCGCCCTGGCCGAGCAGCCGCTCGCAGGCCGCTTCAATGCGCTGGAGGGCCTGCCCGCGGCGCAGCGCGGACTGAAGGTCCTCCTCAGCGTCCTTTACCTGGACCGCAAGCTCTTCCGCGGACTGGTCCGCCGCACGCTCTGTCAGCCTGTCTTCCAGAGCGTGCTTGTCCCGTTCCAGCCCCTTCAGATCCACTCTGAGGTTCGCAAGCTCCTCCTGCGCGGTCTCGAACGCCTTGACAAACTCAGCCGCATCGGCAAATCCGGCAGGGAGCGGTACAGAGTGGGCGATACGCTCGGCGCAGTCCTTCTCCCGCGCCCTCACCGCCGCGAGCCGGTCCATGAGCTTCTCTTGGGTATCATACGCTGTGGCCCATTCCTGGATGCGGCGCCGCGCCTCGGCCAGCTCCCGCGATCGGGCTTCTCCCTGAGCCGTCAGCGTTGCGAGCTCTGAAGCTATGAGGGAAAGGGAACGGGTCTGCTCCTCAGTGCCCAGCGCGGCCACGCCGGCCTGGAGGCTTTCCACGGTGTCTCCCGCCAGCTCTTCGGCCAGACTCTTTCGGGCCGCGGCTTCTTCGGCGGCGAGCGCCTCACGCGCGCGGAACCGCTCTTCAGCTTCGGTGAGGTCGGCCACGCCATGACAAGCCAGAAGCTCATCCAAAGAACGCCGGGCAGCGGCCGCTTTCTCCGCCCTGGCCTCTGCGTCCGCGTCGCCCGACCTCACCTCGACCTCCATCTCGGGGTGCACGATGCGCACCCTTCCCCCCGCGCGCAATCGTGCCGTCTCTCCGTTGGCGAGCTTCCTGCGGCTCTCGGGAAGGAAATCCTCTTGCACGACAATCTCCACGTCAGCCCTGCTTGCCACGGTCACGGAAAGCATGCCCGCTTCCCTGCCAGCCTCCAGCTTCTCCAGCGACTGGGCCGCGCGGCGGAGATCCTCCAGGCCCTTCTTTTCCAGCGGCGGGACCGCGGCCAGCCTCTTCCGCGCTTCGTCCGCCTGCGCCGCGCGCTTCATCACTCGCGCATGCTTCTCACGCAGGCCGCGGCCTTCCTCCGCTCTTCGGGCCGCCTGCACCTCTTTTTCCAGCGGCGCGCGGGCTGATTCCGCGGCCGCCATCGCGCTTTGCAGCGAGCGCGCGGTGAGCTCCTGCACCGGCCATTCCGCTGCCGCGGCCCGCAGCGCGGCGGCTTCCGCCCTGCACGCGCCAAGCTCCGCTTCACGGGTCCGGCGCTCGCGCGCATCCCGGACAGCATCCGCATGCGCCGTGATGAACGCCTCGCGCTTGGCAAGGGCCCCGGCAGTCACCCGCAGTTTCTCGTTCACCTCATCAAGGCCTGCCTCATAGTGCACCGCGGATTTCCAGGCGGCGCGGGCACGCTCGGCTTGGTAATACGCCTTGAGAACGATCCCGACCTCCTTCACCCAGGGGTTTTCGATGCCCCGATTCTTCTCCGGTCCTTGCGCCGCCTGGTCCCAGTGAGAAAAGGCGGCGCTGATCTGCTCCCTCAACCGGCCGAGAAACCTGTCCACGGAAACCCCTCCCGTATCCAGGACCGCGCGCCGCAGGATGTCCGCAAGGTCGGAGAGGGAATCCCTTGCTTCATCCCGCAATGAGGCAAGTGTTTCGGATAGCTCTGACTGGCTGATCATGAGGATGTGGGACACGGCGCCCGGCTTTGCGGGAAGCAGCTCCGAGAGGCGCTGGAGTATGGCGCCGTCGTCTGAAAGCGTCGCTCCCGTGGGCAGAATAAGCGCAGAGCCCGCAGAGGCGCCCCATTGCCGTTTCACGGTCCATGATCCCTCGGATGTGGCGAGCGAAAGTTCGACCCGGAGGGAGTCTCCGCCGGTAAGAGGGAGATGGGGGGCAACGTATTTCGCAAGCCCCGGACGGGAAAGCTTTGTCGGCACGAACAGGGCGTGCCTGATGGCGTGGAAAAGCGTCGACTTGCCCGCCTCGTTCGGGCCCAGGAGCACGTTCAGGCCGGGGGAAAAAGCAATCTCCCGGTCGAGGAAACAGCCGAAGGGATGCACGCGCACCCGGCTGACGATCACGAGCGGATCTCCAATAACAGCTCGCTGGCCGCGCAGAGAGCTTCCTGGTCGCCTTTCTCAGCCAGAAAAGACAGGAGGGCATGGGGAAACGAGCCTGCCGGGTACTCGCGATCGATCGCCTCCGGCGTGATCTCCTCTCGCAGCTCCTCCGCGCGAAAGTCCAAGTGAAGGAGCTTTTCCGCCATTCGGGCGCGCATCGCGGTGATTGAGGCAAATGCTTCCCGGGGGATCCGGCCCGCCAGACGCAGGCGCAGGATGGTCCGCTTTGCCTCTTCACCGCCGAAGGCGTGCTCCAGCCGCTCCAGATCACCGGGCTCCTTGATCCGCACGCTCGTGTCCATGAATCGAAGGCTTCCCATCCGGATCGCCTGGGCGGTCACCGCGTTGGCGTCATTCAGCTCCAGCGACCAGGCGAATCCCTCGTGCGCGCAATCAAAACCATCAGGCTCGGGTGTGCCCGCGCAGAAGATACTGTCCCGATCACCCGGTTTAGCGGGGAAGCGTACATGGGTGTGCCCGAGCAGCCACAGGTGCATGCCCGCGTCCAGAAGCTCCTGCGACCGCATCGGGTAATAGCGGCCGTCCATGTCGGGAGAGAAGCCCTCCAGGCTCCCGTGCGCGATGCCGACATGATGGCGCACGCCGGGATCCTTGCGGGAAGCGCGCACCCAGCCGATCGCATTGGCGTCGGAATGCTTGGACGTGCACGGCCCGGGATACAGGCAGGCATCCAGGTCGTAGTGAGCCAGCGGGTAGGGCCGCGGCTCGTCCAGCACGAGGACCGAATCGCCGCAGCCGTCCCTGAAGCGCGGCCATAGCTCGTCGTCGGGCGCCATATAGTCGTGATTGCCCGGCATCACTGCCACGAGCCTCCCCTGGAACCCGTGAAGCATCTCCGCGGCGCGCTGTACGTCCCTGCGGGCCATGGTCACTTTTTCGAACAGGTCGCCTGCCACGACCATGAGATCGCCGTGGGCTTCGTTCGCCGCGGCAACCATGCGCTCAAGGCACAAGAATCGAGCCTCGGCGAGCGTCGCCTGTACTTCGGGATACCCGGCGAACTTCATTCCAAGATGCAGGTCGGATGTCAGGAAGATGCGCATTGAGGGCGCCGCTCCTTTGGGATTTCCCTTCAACCGACCAGGGAGCGAAGACGCGAGCCTCGGCTCGTTGCGGCCCGGTAGATGACGATTGCCCTTGCCACGCTGCTATCGCGGGGAGGCCTGCGGCGCCACAGGCTGAGCCTTCGCGAGCTCCTCCTTGGTGGCGTCGCGGATCTTCACGACTTTCACGTCGAAGGTGAGATCCTTCCCCGCGAGGGGATGGTTGAAGTCGACCGTCACGGTCTTGTCCTTGATCGCGGTGATCGTCACCACCAGGGCGCCTGATTGGGTCTGGACCTGGTAGCGCTGACCCACGGCGAGCGTGAGGTCCTTGGGAAACTGCTCCTTGGGGACCTCCTGCACGGCGGCCTTGTCGTATTCACCATAGGCATCGGCGGCCTTGACGTCGATCTTCTTCTGGTCTCCCACCTTCATGCCCATCATCCCCTTCTCAAGCGTGGGGATGATGGTGCCGCCGCCCACAAGGAACTCCAACGGCTTGCCCTCATCAGACTGGCTGAAAACGGTGCCGTCGGCGAGCGTCCCTTTGTAATCAACCGAAACCATTTTTTTATTGGAAACCGTGGCCGGAGCGCACGCGATCGTCGCGCAAACAATGAACAGGGGCACAATGCCCCTCAACAGCCTCTTCATCATGTCTCCTTTGCGAAAAGCGAAGATCCTAGAGCATAATCTGGTTTCATGGATCGCGCAAGGGCGGGAATGAACAGTAATTCTCAGTATGGCGACTGAATGAAGCAGTTCTCATTTTGTCCCATGATAAACAGCCGTTTTCAAGGCTAAAAAACCGGTTCCCCTCCTCAAGAAGGTCCAAAATGAGAACTGCTGGGGAATGATTCCGCCTTGAGCACAGCCCCCTTTCCGGCCTGGCCCATTCAGGGTACAGTAAAAATCTCCATGCCTCTTCCGTATCACGCTCTGCGGGATTTTCGGCTCTTCCTTCCCAACCCCACCTTTGGCAATCCCGAATGGGGAGCCGCATCCCTGCGCGTGCTGATCGTGCGCCTCTCCCCCTTTGCCGACGTGCAGCGCTCGACGCCGCACCTTTTCCTTGCCCAGGAGGTCCGGCGCGGGCTCCCCGATGCCTTCATCGACATGGCATTCCTTCCCCGTGACCAGGATGCGCGCCTGCTGGAACAATCGGGGCTTCCGCTGCTGATGGGCACGCAAACGCGCCGGCCGCTCGCTGATTTCAACCTTGCGCTTGTCTCCAACTCATGGCTGTTGGAGCAGGTGAACCTTCCCTTCCTCCTCACACGCTCCGGCATCCCTGTCTGGTCCAGCGCTCGGGGCGGGGAATGGCCGCTGCTCATCCTCGGCGGCTCCAATGCGTCCGCGGCCCATGCCTTGGTTTCGGAAACGGGAGATTGCATGGCTGACGCGATCTTCTTCGGGGAGGGCGAGGGGAGAGTCCAAAGAATAGCGCAGCTCTGTCAGGAGCTGGCCGGTGCGCCCAAAGGGGAGCGGGTTGCGCGCATCGCGGCAGAGGTGACCGGCGTCTGGCCGGCAGGAAGCCTTTGCTTCACGGTAAAAAAGGCGCGGGCTGAATCGGCCGCCGACTCGCTCGGCCAGCGCCCCGCCCCGGTCCTCCCTGGGCCCGAGGCATCGACCGCGCGGCTCTCCATCACGCTGGGCTGCCCCTGCCTGTGCTCGTTCTGCTTCGAAGGCCACGACCGCGCGCCCTTCCGGGAGGTTCCCACAACGGCTGTTCTCCGGAAGGCCCGGGAGATGAAGATCGCCACGGGCGCGGACACGCTGGAGATCGAGAGCTTCAATTTCAACACGCATTCCGGGATCGCGGACCTGATCTTGGGCCTGCACCGGCTGTTCCTCAGGGTGAATCTCATGAGCCAGAGGGTGGATATCATCGCGCGCACCCCGGGGCTGCTGGAGCTTGAGATCGCGGCCGACAAGCGCGGTTTCACGCTCGGCATCGAGGGGATCAGCGGCCGCTGCCGACGGTTCCTGCACAAGAGCCTGGAGGAGGAGGAGATCAGGCAGGCGCTTGAGGCGATGCACAGCCGCGGGACCCGGGAGATAAAGCTGTTCTATCTGCTCACGGGCAGAGAAAGCCCTGAGGATTTCGACGAGTTTTCGGGTTTTGTGAAATGGCTGAAACAGGTCCGACTGAGGGCCGAGGCGGCGCCGCGGATCGTCTTCAGCTTTGGCATGCTCGTGCGCATGCCCTTCACCCCGCTGCGGCACGACCCGGCCATGCTCCACGAGCGCGCATGGCGCGCGCCCAAGGGACGCGTGAAATCGATATGCGAGACCAATGGCTTCGAGTTCAGAATGGCCATGGACTGGCCTTCCTACGCGGCCGCTCAAATCCTTGCCCTTGGCGGACACTCACTGCATCCCCTGCTCGAGCAGCTTTCCCGGGCAGGATGCGTGGCGGACAGGCGATGGCCGCCGGAAGCGAGACAGGCGGTCACAGACTGGATCGAAATGCATGCTCATGCGCTGGAAAGCGAGAAGCCGTTCGGGTACGCTTTCGGCTTCCCTTTCCTGGACGACGAGGCATCGCGCTCATTCCTCCATGCGCACTACCAAAAGGCCAAGGCCGGGCAGGATGACGGGTACTGCCGTCGAGGAAGTGAAGGAACCGAGGCGTGCGCCGTGTGCATGGGCTGCACGCGAAATCCCCGCAGGTCTACGAACCGTGATGACTCGATGGTGCGGGCGGCGCGCCAGATGGAGAAGCTCATGAAAAAGAAGCACCGCTTGAAGCCCCTCTACGCGCGGGCGCGTCTGCCCCGGACTGACGCGGGTTTTGGCGCGCAATGGATCAACTCATGGTTCCTGCGGGAGCTGCTTGCGCGGCACGCTGATCAGGCGGACAATATCCTCGCGGTTGCGGAAGTCTTTGCGGGCGCCGGGGAGATCCTGGGGAGCGAAGTCCCCTGGTTCGGCGCGGCCATCGTAGCCATCACCGCGTGGGATGCGTCGCGACTGGCCGAGGTTGTCGGCGATCCGGCAGGGCCCCTGGAGACTGTCCTCCCGCACCATGATCCTGGCAGCATTGAAACCATCCATGTGCGCATCGAGCTGCCCTCTCCTCTTTTTCCCCAGCCAGCGGCGCGGCTTGCCGCGTTCCTGCGCGACGCGCATGCGCCCGTGACCGTGTCCCGGTCGGGGAATGCCCTGCGTTTCACCGTACCTGAAAAATCGCTGAAGAAGCGGATGCTGCTCTCGGGCACGTGCGAAGAGTCGCCCCAGGGCGCCGTGGTGGATCTGATGATCGGGCCGAAGCCTTTTTTACAGAATTGGCTGCAATCCTTTGGCCAGCCGGACGCGGCGCGCGCCGCGCTTGTGGAGGTCAAAGGGATCGCGTGAGAAAGATTACGGGGTCACTCCCGCGCCGCGCGGCCAATTCTCCTGGATGTTCTGCAGAATGGCTTCGTAGGGATAGGCGCCGGTGAGCCGCATCCGTGCCTCCCCCTTCCAGAAAAGCATGATGGTGGGAATGCCCTGGACCTCGTACGCCTGCGCGACCTGCGGCCTCCTGTCCACGTTCACCTTCACCGTGAGCAGACGGCCGATATTCTCATGAGCAAGCCGCTTGATGGCTGGAGACACGACCCGGCAGGGACCGCACCACTCGGCCCAGAAATCGACGAGCACCGGCATGTCGGAAACGCGGACAAGTTCGAAAAAGGACCCCGGGAGCCCCGCCGCGCGGCTTTCATTCATGCGATCAGTATTCCCTTCAGGGTTCAAAGATACTGAGCAATGACGGGCGATGCAAACCACCGCTGCGCCTTTCCTACCGGGGCTTGCCTCCGCGGCCCATGCCGGCTACACTCCCCGCATGTCGACACCCCCTGTCCCGACCCGGGATGAAGCGCTCGCTCTTTTCCTGAAATACAATAAAAGCGAGAGCCTCCTTGCGCACGCTCTCTCCGTGGAAGCGGTCATGCGGCATTTTGCCCGGGCGTACGGGGAGAACGAGGAAAAATGGGGGATCATTGGCCTTGTCCACGACATTGATTACGAACAGTTCCCTGAGCTGCACTGCCGCAAGAGCGCCGAGATCCTGGGGGAGGCGGGGTGGCCGCAAGAGTACATCCACGCGGTCGTGAGCCATGGATGGGAGATCTGCTCGGAGGTGGAGCCGCGCGAGCGCATGGAGAAGGTGCTCTACGCGGTGGATGAGCTCACGGGGCTTGTGAAGGCCTCTGCTTTGATGCGGCCGTCGAAAAGCGTCCTGGACATGGAGGCCTCCTCAGTGAAGAAGAAGTGGAAGGACGCGCGGTTCGCCGCGGGCGTGAACCGGTCCATCATCGAGAAGGGCGCGGCAATGCTGGGCATGGAGATCGGCGAGCTCATCGCAGAGACAATCCTCGGCATGCGCGCGGCGGCCAAGGAGATCGGGCTTGCGGGAAGCATCGCTCAGGCCTGAGAGCCGGCGGCCTTCCTGATCAACTCGTCGCGCCGCATCCTGTACGCCGCGATGGGGCCATCGCCCTGGATGAGATTTTCTCCTATGCTCAGGCCGCTCGCCTTGGGTTGCTGCGTCACCACGACGCGCCTGTCCTGGTGAGCAATAGTCAGATTGAAAGGCATGAAGATCCGATTGAGAAGCCCGCGCGCGAGCGGCACGCGGATAAACCTTTGATAGAAGCGCAGGTACAGGAGCATGTGTGCGTCATCCACCGGCACGAAACCCGCAACGATCCGCATCGAGTCCGAGATCCAGTTCTGCCAGAGATTGGGGAAATGGAAATCAAGGTGAAACCCGGGGTACGGCGGCTTGATCTCTTCCGGCTTCAAGGGCTTCTGGCCCTGATCCGTTGCATTGAAAACCCTCACCTGCATGCGGTCCGCTGACTTCCACTCCACCACGGGGCCGTTGACGAGTGTCTGGTTGCCCCGACCGATGGTGGTGCGGTGCACGAAGGGCAGATGCACCACGTCGAGCTGGTTCTCAATGCCGCGTGAATAGTGGCAGTCCCAGGGATCGATCACGGTGCGGTGGCTGAATGAGACGTCGATATCGTCGAAGAAAAACGGTTCGCCGATGCTTTGCGGCGGATGCGAGCCCCACCAGATCCATATGAATCCATGCTTTTCAAACGCGGGATAGGAGACGACCTTGAACCTCTCGGGGATTGAAGCATTCCGGCCATTTGCGGGGATGAGCCTGCCCCGGCCGGAGGCATCGTACTGGAATCCGTGAAAGGGGCATTGCACGTTGTCGCCAATGAGGGCTCCCTTGCTCAGCGCCGCTCCCCTGTGCGCGCACCGGTCGACAAGGCAGAAGACCTTGCCCCCCGCGTCTCGCGCAAAGACGAGGTCCTCTCCCATGCGCTTCACGGCAAGGAGCCTCCCTTGCCGGACTTCGCGCGATTGGAGCACCACGTACCAAAGGTTTCGAATCATGTTGGTCTCCTTCAGGTAAAAAGCGCACAACGCATTGCATGCCGCTCACACAGGGATGCGCTGCATCACGCGGAAATACGCTGCTTCACACGGGGATGCGCTGCGCTTCTCCCTCATGCTCCCGGTAGAATCGTTCCGCCTCGGACCGAAGGGGGATCCCCTTCTGGCCTCCGGGGTGCGTCGCCTTGATCGCGGCCACGGCAGCGGCAAACCGTATCCGTTCCGCGGCTGCCATTTCCTCGCTCAGACCCGCGGCATAGACGCCGTGGAACACGTCTCCACAGCCGTTCGTGTCCACCTCCTGCACGGGAAAAGCAGGCTGATGATAGACACGCCCCGGCTCCTCGGCGGCTATGTACCAGGACCCTTCCCCGCTTTTCGTTGTCACCACAACTGCCCGGTCCTCCCGCCACAGGCCGCGGACGATGGCTGGGCCGTCATCCGCGCGGGCGATTTTGCGCGCGAACTCGAAAGGAAGGATGAGGTGATCAGCCAGTCGGAGAATCTCTTCGAACAGCGCGCCCGGATCCCTCTCAAGATCAGCCACAACGGGAATGCCGGCCGCGCGCGCGATTTTTGCCGCCCTCACCATGCCCGGCAGTCCCACGTAATCCACGAGAAGCACCCGGACCGAGCGGATCACCTCTTCCGGGGGGTTCTGCGGATCCGCGCCGATAACGTTCTCTCTGTCGAAGAGGATCGTGCGCGTCTTGGCCTTCATGTCCACGAGGATCGTGGAATGAAAAGGCCGGGCTCCCTGCCGGTGCGCGAGGTGCCGCACGGAAACCCCCTCCGCCACAAAGCTGTCGATGATGAAGCGCGCAAGCTCGTCGTCGCCCAGGGTCCCCGCGTAGGCGCACGACCTGCCCATGCGCCGCGCTGCCACGAGCGCGGTGCCGGTCAGCCCGCCGGCGCGGCGCTCGCTGCCGAGGATCGGCTTCTTGGCGTCCGGATGCGGGAACTCATCCAGGTACAGCACATCATCGACCGCCACGGCTCCCAGACCGAGCACATCAATGCGCTCCTCCATGGGTGGCTATTGTGCGGCGAAAGGAGGGCCGGGTCAAGCGCGGGGCGATGACTATAATTACGCAAACTCATGCGGGAGGGTTGGTTTCCGCAACATCCTCACTGCTCCTCACGGTGGAATAATGTCCCTCCATCCAGGGAGTCCCCAGGCGTCCGGGAGCCCGGTATCTGATTAGGTTCCCGTCACGTGAGAGGGTTCGTTCGTGGCAGGTAAAATCCCCCTTTCGGCGAGGATTCGAGCGTATCGATTGATGACGTGCGGCGTCACATTGACGATCCTTTCATCGTTGTGCAGCCAATCGACCAATTGCATGAACGCGTTTCCCTTGTGCCAGATATAGTTGTTGAACGCCATGACGGGAGAATCTATTGTGGTGATGAGCCATCCCGGGGAGACCAGAGGAGCGGTCTCGTACACGTCGTCGAATGTTGAGGAACGTACGTAGGGAGAGCCCCAATAGATCTTTCGCGTTGTCTGGTTGAGAGCGATGGTAGCGCCCATGAGCCCCAGGATTCGGTTCCTGCCCGGCCGCGCACAGCTTATGTAGTACTCCAGCCCCGCTTTTTCTACCGCGCGGACGCACTCCGGGTGGAACGTGGTGAATGTGGAAAAATCGGAATCCATGAACGCCAGGTACCCCCGCGGGGCGTTTTTCTCCCCGCAGATGAAGCCGATCTCCTTCAGCGCCGACTCGCAATAGGCGCGCAGCGAATCAGGGGGGGTATTGAACTCTGAGAGGACGCCGCGACCGCCGCTGTGCAGCACGGGCTCCACGAGGCCCATGACTCCGCCGCTTTCCTTGGGGACGCTGAGCAGCTCGAAGATCTGCGGAAAAGTCCGGTAGCGGGCCACGTGGACGCCCATGCCCATCTTCAGGCCCTTGAAGATGGCCACCTCGAACAGGTTGGCCATTGCCTCGTTGTGCGCCATCTCGCCTGAGTGGACCATGATCGTGGCCAGGATCTTTCCTTCCGCGGCCCAGAGCTTCAACTGCTCATCGTCAGGCTCCAGATCGAAAATTGTCGCCGCTTGTTTCTTGATCTGCCATTCGTGGTGAACCGTTTCAACAATGGGAAAGGGGGGCCGATTCGGATCCATGATCTGGATGCAGGCGCCCTGAGCGGACCAGCAGATGATATCGCCGTCCCCCGTTTGTCGCCCGATGATGACCGGGTTCCCCGTGCGCAGGGCCAATGCCGCCGTCTTCTCAGCAATCACAGATTTCTACTCCGCATAGGCATCTACGGAGATCTCCGCGGGCGCAAGGGGAGCAGCCTCTCCATAGACGGCGACATATTTATCACGGCACAAGGCTGCAAGCTGGGTTCCGATTGCATCCGGGTCTCCGAACGCTACTCCCCGGGAGGAGGAGATCCATCTGTCGGCGATTCTTGTCGTGAGGTCCGCGTACGTGTCAGTTGGGGCTACCGTGTCGATGAGGCGCGCGCCCTCAATGCGGCGCCCCTCCGGACCCGCAAGCTCGTAGACAGAGACGCCGCGCCGCACTGAGCCATGCCATTCTTCTGATGAATACGCGAGCGCTTCGCGGAAGAGTATCTCAGGATACAGGTAGGGAAGCGGATCAATGCCTGCCCCGCGCACGGGCACAACCACGACGTCCGAGGGAGGCTTGAGATCAAGGGCAGCGAGCACTTTTTGGTAGAGCTCGTCAGTCGAGGTTGCGTGCACGACGGGCAGCCGCATGGCCGCGATGCTGGAATCGAAAACATGCGTTTCTCCGACAGTAGCGATGGTGAGATCAAAGAGCGCGCAAAGGTAATTGAACTGCTGAAAATGGCTCCCTCCAATGATCGTGCTTCCATGCTGGGCAAAAAGCTTCCCGTCGCATTCCGCCTCCAGATAGCACTCAAGACGGATGCCCCGCCGAGAAAGCATCCAGGAAAGAGCGGGAATGATGGAGAAGTACCGGGAATCACGGCTATCGGATATGAACAACCAGAGCGCGGATTTCGCGGATTTCTGGATTTTCATTACGCTTCCTCCTCATCCCCCCTCCACGCGGGAGGGATGTGTGTAGTGCGCTCAAGTCAGATGTATCTTATACTCCCGTTCCCCTATTCGAGAAGCCCGCGCGTGGAAGGTTTTCAGCTAGCGGGCGATCACCCCAGGAGTCACGTTGATGAGGTTGCCCGTAGGGCCTCATTCCGTGAGGGAGTCGGCCATCTCCTTCATTTTCACGCCAAGTGCGATCGCTCCAGGTCGAGCAGGTACTTCTTGCGCCACAGCCCGCCCCCGTATCCCCCCAGTCGTCCATTCTTGTTGACCACCCGGTGGCAGGGAATCAGGATGGCGATCCGATTAAGGCCATTCGCGTGGCCCACGGCGCGCACCGCCCTCGGGGAGCCCACGGCGGCGGCCATCTGCTCGTACGACCGTGTCTCACCGTAGGGAACCAGGAGTAGCTGCTCCCACACCCGGCGTTGAAAGGGGGTGCCGGGGAAGACGAGCGGCGCGGAGAAGCACCGCAGCGATCCCTCGAAGTAGCGCCCGAGCTCATCGTGCACGACGTCCAGGTGCCGATTGGATCCGGGAACCACGGGCAGCCGGAACAGCCTTCGCACGGTCATGAACTGGGTTTCCAGCATTCTGCGGTCCGTGAACTCCAGCAGGCAGACGCCCTCTTCCGTCGCCCCAGCAACAAGGGGACCGAGGGGGCTTGGCATCCAGGACAGAAGGACGCAGTCCTTGTCCCGGCTGCTTCCCGGCGCGTCGCCAAAAATCCGGGAGAACGCGTCGCGGAAGCCGCTGTGCGATTCATAGCCGCTGTCGAACACGGCGTTGTCCAGCGTTTCCCCCTCTCGTATCCGGCTCAACGCCCCGCCAAGCCTGCGCGCGCGGACGTAGCCCTGGAAGGTCATGCCGTAGTGCTTGAGAAAGTACCGCCGGGCAGTCGCGGGATCGATGCCCCTGGCCCGGATCTCGCCGTCCCGGATCCGGACCGATGGATCTTGCTCCACCTCTAACAGAAGATCCGTGACCCATTGCGGCTGCTCGTCCAAATCCATGGGGCGGCATCGCTTGCACGGCCGGTATCCGGCCGCCAGGGCTGCCTGCGCCGTAGGGAAGTACTCGACGTTCCGCGGAAGGGGTTTTCTGGCCGCGCAGGTCGGCCGGCAAAAAACGCCGGTCGTGTGAACGCCGAGAAAAAAAAGGCCATTGAATGACGCGTCCTTTGATAGATAGGCGCGTTCCATTGCAGCAACGGGCGGCAGCGTTTTCATGGAATGAAGATACACCGGCGCGCCGCGCTCATTCCACCGAATTTCGGGCGCCGATGTCGATTGCAGACCTCGCCGTACGCGACCGTGCGCGCACCATGAAAGGGAAGGACATCGGCAATGCTTGACCGCGCGCCGCCACCGGGCCTACAGTGCACACGGGGAGGGGGAAAGAAAAGCATGCCGGATATCAGAGTGTCGCCCGGCAAGCCCCTGCCGTTTGGGGCCACGCCGATCGGCAAGGGAACACAGTTCTCCGTTTTCAGCCGGCACGCCACCGCGGTTTCGCTTCTGCTCTTCGATGATCCCCAAAGCTCCACCCCCGCCCGCGAGATCCCCTTTGACCCCCGGCTGAACAGGACCGGCGACATGTGGCACGCGCAGCTTGACGGCGTGGGTCCGGGAGCGTATTACCTCTTCCGGGTGGACGGCCCCTACCAGCCGGAAAAGGGCCACCGGTTCAACCCGCACAAGCTCCTCCTGGATCCCTATGTGAAAGCAGTGACGGGCAGCTTCACGTGGCGGCTGGCCGACGCACGCGGCTTCGACCCCGGGTCCCCGGACGGGGACCTTACCATGTCCCTTTCCTCCGATGTCGCGGGCATGCCGAAAGGCATCGTGATCGCCGACGATTTCGACTGGCAGGGCGACCGTCCCCTGAATCGGCCGCTGCGCTTCAGCGCGATCTATGAGACCCACGTGCGCGGGCTCACGCTCCACCCCAGCGCCGGCGTGGAGCACCCAGGAACCTTCCGCGGCGTGACGGAAAAGATACCCTACCTGCGTGACCTGGGGATCACGGCGCTGGAGCTTCTGCCCGTGCAGGAGTTCGACGAGCTGGAGAACACCCGGCTGAACCCCTGTACCGGCGGGAGCTTGGCCAACTACTGGGGGTACAACACCATCAGCTTCTTCGCGCCCAAGGGACGCTACTCCAGCGCCGGCGCACTCGGGGAGCAGGTGATCGAGTTCAAGGAAATGGTGCGCGCGCTGCACGCGGCGGGCATCGAGGTCATCCTGGATATCGTGTTCAACCACACCGCGGAAGGGGACGAGACCGGGCCAACCCTCTGTTTCCGCGGGTGGGACAATTGCCTCTACTACATGCTGGACGAGACGAATCCCCGCCGTTACAGGAATTTCACCGGGTGCGGCAACACCATGAACTGCAACCACCCCATCGTGCGCACTCTTATCCTGGACTGCCTGCGCTACTGGGTGGTGGAGATGCACGTGGACGGGTTCCGCTTCGACCTGGGCTCGGTGCTTGGTCGGGATCCCGAGGGCCGGCTCATGGAGAACCCTCCCGTCCTGGAGCGTATCGCGGAGGATCCCGTCCTGCGCCACACAAAAATCATCGCCGAGGCGTGGGACGCGGCGGGCGCCTACCAGGTGGGATGGTTCCCCGGCGGGCGGTGGGCGGAGTGGAACGACCGGTTCCGCGATGACGTGCGCAGGTTCTGGCGCGGCGATCCCGGCATGGTTCCCCACCTCTCCACGCGCCTGGCCGGCAGCTCTGACTTGTATCTCCGCGACGGCCGCAAGCCGTTCCACAGCATCAACTTCCTCGCCTCCCACGACGGGTTCACCCTGAATGACCTGGTCAGCTATGAGCGCAAGCAAAACGAGGAGAACGGGGAGGACAACAGGGACGGCGCCACCCCGGACCAGGGAGCCAACTACGGCGTGGAAGGCCCCACGGATAACCCCCGCATCGAGGCGATCCGCAACCGCCAGGTGAAGAACTTCCTGGCCACGCTCCTGCTCTCCCTCGGCACGCCGATGCTGCTGGGGGGGGACGAGATGCGCCGCACGCAGCGGGGCAACAACAATCCCTGGTGCCAGAACAACGACATCTCCTGGTATGACTGGCGCCTGCTCGCCGCGCACGCGGACATTCATCGCTTCTGCCGCGAGCTGATCGCTTTCCGCATGCGCCACCCCGCATTCCTGAGGCCCGAGTTCTACAGCGGAAGGGATTCCAGCCACAACCGCATCCCCGACATCACGTGGCTCATGGAGACGGGCGAGCCCATGGACTGGGCGCCGGAGCGTCGGACGCTCGCGCTCCTGATTGACGGCAACAAGTCGGAAATCGACGCGGACAGGGACGACAACGACATCCTCATCATGTTCAATGCCAGCGGACGAGACGTGCTTTTCACCCTTGCGGCCATCCCCCAGGGCAAGGAAGGCTGGTATCGGGCCATCGACACGGCCCTTCCCGCTCCCCGCGACATCGTCATGCCCGGAACCGAGGAGCGCGTGAACCGGGACACCCGCCTGCTCTCCGCCCGATCCACCGTGGTGCTTCTCTCGCGCTGAAGTCGCGGACATTCCCTTGACCCCGTCATTGCGCGGGTATAGGCTGTGCAGCAGCCATGCGAAAACGCATTCTCCTGGCAATCGGCGGCACGCTGCTGGTGATGCTCATCATCATCTCCGTCGCTTCACGCTCGATCCTTTTCACCAGCTACGAGGGGCTTGAGAGACGCTACATGGAGCGCGACGTGCAGCGGGTCACCAGCGACATCGCGCAGCAGACCGACGCGCTCGCCATGAGCGTCACCGACTACGCCATATGGGACGAGATGTACCGGTTCGCGCAACACCCGGACCCTGGCTTCGCCGAGGCAAACTTTGACGAAGACACGGGGGCAAACCTGCACATCAACGTCGTCATCGTCGCGGACCGGGAAGGCGCCGTGGTGTACCAACGCTTCTTTGCCGCGGGAACCGCGACGGAGGGGCTCGCGGACGGCCTTGCTCGCTGGATCGCGCAGCACCCCCGGATTATGCGCTTCACGGACAAGGACCAGAGGATGCAGGGCCTCGTCGTGCTGCCAGAAGGGATCCTATTGGTCGCCTCCAGCCCCATACTGGACAACCGGCGCACGCAGCCCATCGGCGGCGCTCTGGCCATGGCCCGGCTGCTCGACAACACCGCGGTGCAGCAGCTCTCCGCGAGGCTCCTCCTTTCCGCTCACCTTTCCGCCTTGAACGGCGCTTCTCTTCCCGACGACGCGACGCGGGCCGTGGCCAGGATCACCGCCCAGGCCCCGATTGCGCTCGACACTTCCCGGACCGACACGGTCTCCGCGTTCACCGTGCTGCGCGACATCGAGAACACGCCGGCAGTGGTGGTGCAGGTCGATTCAGCCCGCGATATACGAATGCAGGGCGAAAAAACAGTGCGCTACTTCTTCCTCTGGCTTCTGTTCATCGGCGTCGGGTTCTGCGGCGTGGTGCTCATCACGATCGAGCGCACGGTCCTGGCCCGCCTGCTGCATCTGGGCAAAAGCGTGCTCGCCATTGGGACCGGCGGCGATCCCTCGCGCCGCGTCGCCATCAAAGGCACCGACCAGATCGCGTACATCGGCGCGGCGATCAACGGCATGCTGGACGCCCTGGCGCACTCCACGGAGCAGCTGCGCGCAAGCGAGCGGAGAAGCGAGGCGTTCCTCGACGCCATCCCTGACGTCATCTTCCGCGTCACCCGGGACGGAACGATCCTCGATGCGCGGTCGGCGAACCGTCTCCCGCTCCTGGAGACCGCCAACGACCTGGTGGGAAAGGATTCCGAGCAGCTCCTTCCGCTCTACTCCTTCATCTCCCCTGAACTCTTCGAAAAGGCATTCGGGGCGGTGGGCGTGGTGCTGGACACCGGCGCTCCCCAGTCCTTCATCTTCCACGTCGACACGGACGCGGGCCGGCGCTACTACGAGGACAGGTTCGTTGCCAGCAGCGAGAACGAGGTGATCGTCCTGGTGCGCGAGGTGACGGACCTCAGGAAGGCGGAGGAGGCCCGGCGCAAGGAGCTGCTGCTGAAGGAGATCCACCACAGGGTGAAGAACAACCTGCAGGTGATCTCCAGCCTGCTTGCTCTGCAGGCCAGCGCCACAAAGGACGCAAGCGCGCGCGCCCTGCTCGGAGAGAGCCGCGACCGGGTGCGCTCCATGGCCCTCATCCATGAGAAGCTCTACCAGTCCGAGGACGAACGCGGGATGAGTTTTTCAGCGTACGTGCGCGACCTGGTCGCTCACCTGCGCCACTCCTATACGGGCAACTCGGAGGCGATCGAGACGGTGATCGACGTTGAGGAGGTCACGCTGGACATTGATGTCTCCGTGCCCTGCGGCCTGCTTATCAACGAGCTGCTCTCCAACGCCTTGAAATACGCGTTCCCCGAGGGCCGCAGGGGAACCATCTCCGTGCGTTTGCGCACGTCAGAAGGCAAAATGCTCATCCTCACGGTGAGCGACGACGGCATCGGCTTCCCGCCCGGGGTGAACGTTCGCACGGCTTCCACCCTTGGCCTGCGTATCGTAAACAAACTTGTCGAGCAGCTGAAGGGTGCGCTTGTAATGGGTGACGGCCCCGGCACCTCATTCACGATCACCTTCCCGGCAGGCTGAGAGGCCGGCTTATTCCTTTTCCACCGCGAGCAGCGACACGTCGTCGCTGAACGATTCAGACCCCCGCCACGCGACCAAGGCCTGGCGCAAGGACTGTACCACCTCGGAGAGCGGCCGTTCCCTGCCTGCCTTGACCGTGTCCTCCAGCCGCAGAGCGCCGAAGCTCGCCCCGGCGGGGTTCGCGCTGTCCATGAGCCCGTCCGAATAGAGAAAGAGCCTGTCTCCTTTTCCCAGCACGATCTCCTCGGAAGCCACGTCAGCGCCGGGAAAGAGGCCCACCGCATACCCCTCCGTCCTCACAAAGAGCACGGAACCATCGGCCCTTTGCAGCAGCGGAAACGGGTGCCCGGCCCGGACGATCCGCGCCTTGCCCGTGGCGGGCTCGATCACGCCGTAGGTCATCGTGAAGTAGGGGTTGGTGTCGTCCCGGAGATAGAAGCGGTTCGCCAGCGACTTTACCACCTCCGCGGGCGTGAGGATCCGCGCGCGGGACGACTCCCGGGTTTTTTCCGCCAGGATCCCGCCCGCGTCCGGATGCGGAGAGAGGAACATGTGCAGAACAAGGGAGAACAGCGAGGAAACGACCCCCTGGCCGACCACGTCCAGCGCGTAGAAGGCCGTATGCTCGTCGTCCAACCGCACAAAGCCCAACGCGTCACCCCCGCCGAGGGTTGTGGGGATGAACAGCCACTCGAACCGGAGCCCCGGGATCGCGGTGTCACGGGAGGGCAGCAGGCGCTTCTGCACAACGGCCAGCTCCTCCATCTGGCGCAGCACCACGTTCTGGATGCGCTCGCGTTCGCTTGTTTCACGGAACACGTACAGGATGCCGAAGAGCGTGCCTTCGGGGCTGCGCAGCGGGGAGGCGCTGAACTCGACCGGAATCTCGCGCTCCTCCCCCGCCACCAGCCTGCAGTTGGCGCGCAGGGTGCTCTTCCCCTCCAGCAGCGGCTCGGTGACGGGAAAGGCCAGGGGCGCCCGGGTTTCCGCGTCAATGAGCTGCAGCATCTCGGACATCCTCTTCTCCAGCATGTCCTGCCGGCTCTTTCGCAGGAGAGTCTCCGCCGAGGGATTGGCAAACTTGATGTACCCCTTGGGATCGCAGATGAGGACGGCTTCCATCATGCTCGCCGCTACTGCGGACATCCACCAGCCGTTCTCTCGTATGCCGCGCGTGCGCCGGTGCTTCAGGAGGGACATCTGGATGATCGCGTGCAGGCTCTTCTCTTCGAACGGCTTCAACACGTAGCCGTAGGGCTCGGTGAGCTGCGCCTGCTCCAGGGTTTCCGCGTCCGAGTAGGCGGTGAGGTAGATCACCGGCACGTCCAGCCGCGTACGGATGCGCTTGGCCGCCTCCACTCCGCTCAATCCGCCCTTGAGATGGATGTCCATGAGCACGAGGTCCGGCTCCGTCTCCAGGAGCTTCGCCACCGCCTCCTCGCCGGTCATGGCGACAACCGGGACCTCGTAGCCCAGCCCTTTCAAGGCTTCGGAAATCTGCAGGGCAACGACCCCCTCGTCCTCCACGACCATGATCCGCGCCTTTGCCATGAATCTCTCCTTCCTTAGCGTCCGCAGAACTCCAGCGCCAGCCCGACGAGGGTCACGATGCCCGTCTCTATAGCATCATCGTTGAAGTCGAAACCCGCCGCGTGCAGCGGCGGCCATGACTCGCCCAGGCCGAGCCGCAGAAGCGCGCCCGGCACCCTGTCCAGGTAAAAAGCGAAATCCTCCGCTCCCATGGTGCGGGCGTGATCCGACACCCACGTTCGCGGGCCCAGGAGCGCCGTCACGACTCCGCGCGCCATGTCCACCGCGGGGCCATGGTTCACCAGAGGCACGTACCCGGGTTCGTACACCAGATCGAACTCGCAGCCGAATGCCGCGCAGATCCCCGACACGATCCGTTGCATGCGCTGGCTCAGGAGAATCTGAAGCGATTGATCGAAATACCGGGTGGTGCCTTCCAGGACGACCTCGTCGGGGATGACGTTGCTCGTGCTGCCGCCCGCGATGCGCGCGATGGAGAGGACCGCCGATTCCAGCGGATCGACTGACCGGGACACCACGGATTGCAGGCCCGTCACGATCTGCGCGGCTGCCACCACGGGATCCGCCGTAAGGTGCGGAAGCGCGGCGTGCCCTCCCCTGCCCCGGACGGTGATGCGGAACGTGTCGGCGGCGGCCATCGCGGGCCCCGGCGCCGAGCTGACGGCGCCAACGGGAAGCCCGACCCAGCCGTGCAGCGCAAAGGCGATCTGGGGCCGGGGGGCGATGTCGAGGAGGCCTTTCTCAATCAAGGCCTTGCCGCCGCATCTTTCCTCCTCCGCCGGCTGAAAGACGAAACGAACGCTGCCGCTCAGGCGGTCGGCAAGGCCCTCCAACACCCGGGCCGCGCCGAGGAGCATGGCCATGTGGCCGTCGTGGCCGCACGCGTGCGACCTTCCGGGATGCGCCGAGCGCCACGCGGCGCCGGTGCGCTCCTGCACGGGAAGCCCGTCCATGTCGGCGCGCAGGAGGATGCAGCGGCCATCGGAGGCGCCGCGCAGAAGCCCGATGACGTCCGTCTCCAGCAGCGGGGGAAGCAGCTCCACGGCGCTGCCGGCCAGACGCGCGCGGATGACAGCGGAAGTCTCCCTTTCCTGGAAATGCGTCTCGGGTATCCGGTGCAGGGCGTGGCGGAGCTCGACTATCTCGGGGAGGATCGCCGAGACCCGGCGGCGCAGCTCCGTGCCATCGATCATGAGATGAGTGTATCAGACAACCGCGTCGGCGTCAGGCCGGCAGGTTTCCTCATTGACCCCATAAGCGGAGACGTGACAGAATCGAGCCGATGAAAAACATCCCCGTCCTGCACGTCTCCGGCCGCTGTCTGGCTGAAGCATACGAAAAAGCCCTTGTCGCCCTCCACGAAGGGGGGATCCGCATGCGGACGCAGTATGACAAGACCGGCGACCCGCCCTCCCTTGATGCGACCATGAACATCACCGTTGAAGAGCCCTGGTCGGACCCCATGATTCACAAGGCCTTCCCTGGGGGAATCGACGATTTACGGGAGTACGTGATGGAGCTTTCGGGAGCCAAGGACCACTGGGTGAAGAACATGGACGATCCCTCCGACACCCGGTGGGAGTACACGTATCACCAGCGCCTCTCGGACTGGGGAACCTGGCGGCAGAAGGCTCCGCAGGCTGAGGGAAGACCCGGGACAGGGGTCGATCAAATAGCCGGCGTGGTGGAGAAGCTGGCGCGCCAGCCCTTCTCACGGCAGGCTCAGATGATCACCTGGATGCCGGCCAAGGACCCGGACGCGTATGATCCCCCCTGCCTGCAGTCGCTGTGGTACCGGCTGCTGGAACACGAGGGGGCGTGGTACCTGAACTGCAACGCGCGTTTCCGCTCAAACGACGCGTGGGGCGCCAGCTTCATGAACATGTTCGGATTCACCCATTTCAACAGGAGCCGTATTGCCGATCCGCTGCAGGATCGTCTGGGCAGGCCGGTGGAGCTGGGCAGGCTCAACTGGCAGGCGGACTCCTACCATGTGTATGGAAAGGATCAGAAGGATTTTTCCGCCCGGTTCCTGGATCGGCGCGCCGGAACCAGGTTCGAGGACAGGGTGTTTCACTTTTTCGACGCGGACATCCAGGACATGTGGAGAGAAGCCCGCGAATCAGCGGAGCGGAAGATCCAGGAATATGACAGGCAGGCCGGGGCTCGCTAAAAAATCCCGTTCCCGATCAACGCTTCGACCCTGATCCCGCCTTTCGCGTCTCTCCTACCTGTCAAGCACTTCGCGGACCCGTCTTAGCAGTGCGCTGGCCATGAAGGGCTTCTGGATCAGGTCGACCTCAGGATCAAGAACGCCGTGATGAACGACGGAGCTCTGGGCGTAGCCCGACATGTAGAGGATCCGCACGCCAGGGCAGATCTCCCGGACCCGCCGACCCAGCTCCGGACCGCTCATCTGCGGCATGACGACATCGGAGAGAAGAAGTCGCACCCCGCAGCGGAGGGTGGAGATCGCCGCCAGGGCTTCCTCCCCGCTGCCGGCCTCTATCACCGTGTACCCGTTTTTTTCGAGCACCGTCCTGCTGAGCTTGCGGACCGCCTCTTCGTCTTCCACCAGGAGAATCGTCTCCCGGCCGCCCTCGGCCGCCTCTTGCGCCGGCGCCTTCTGCCCTTCCGGGCTGGCATCCAGGACCCGGGGGAAATAGAGGGTGAATGTCGTCCCGCGCCCCACGCCGCTCTCGCAGTAGATGTAGCCGCCGCTCTGCTTGACGATTCCGTATACCATGGCAAGCCCGAGGCCCGTGCCCTTTCCCACCTCCTTGGTGGTGAAGAACGGCTCGAATATGCGGGAGAGAGTCTCCCGGGTCATGCCCAGACCCGTGTCCCGCACGGTGAGCATCACGTAGCGTCCCTGCTTCACCTCCAGGTGGGCCGGCTCAGACGACGAGTCGATGGCGCGGTTGCCCGTCTCAATCGTCAGCGTTCCGCCGGAAGGCATGGCGTCGCGCGCATTCGCGGCAAGGTTGACGATCACCTGTTCGATCTGTCCCCTGTCGGCCTTCACGTTTCCCGCGTCCGGCAGAAGCGACGTGACAAGCTGGATGTCTTCCCCGATGACGCGGAGGAGCATCGCCTCCATGCCGCGCACGGTTTCATTCAGGTTGATCACCTTCGGCTGCAGCACCTGCTTCCTGCTGAAAGCCAAAAGCTGCGCGGTGAGATCCGCCGCCCTCTCCGCCGCTTTCCTGATCTGCCGGATGTCGGGCTTGACGGGGTGAGAGTCGGGGATTCCGTCGTCGATCATGTCGGTATAGCCGCTGATGACGGTGAGCAGGTTGTTGAAGTCATGGGCGATCCCGCCCGCAAGCCTTCCCACCGCTTCCATTTTTTGCGCCTGTGCGAGGCGCTCCTCGCTCTGGCGCAGCGCCTGCTCCATCTTCCGGGCCTCGGTGATGTCGTGAAACATGCCAAAGGCCCCGGCATACTCTCCCTTCTCATTGAGGTGAGGGGTGGCGGTCACGCGCACGCGCCGCACGCCCCCGTCGGGTCGGGAGATATCGAGCTCGAACGTGCTGCTCTGGCCCGCGCGGCGTATGCGCGATTGCTCGAGGACCTTGGCGAACTCCTCCTTGCTCAGAAACTCCTTGAGGTTCCTTCCTACAAGCCTGGTCCGGGTCACCCCGAACACGGACTCAGCGGCCGGGTTTGAAAGCACGATGCCTTCCTCTGGATCCACGATCATGACCCCCACGCCCAGGTTTTCCACCAGGAGGCGGTAGCGCTCTTCGCTCGCGCGCGCCTCCGCGTACAGGCGCGCTTTTGTTATGGCGATGCTCACGTGCTCAGCGAGCGCGGTCATCAGCCGCAGATCAGCCTTCCCCATGACAATGCCCGTTGTGCTTTCCACATTGAGGATTCCGACGACCCGGCCCTGGTCGCGCAGGGGGATGCAGACCTCGGAGACGATCCCGGCCATGGCCCCGATGAAATCGGGGTCGGCGCGCACGTCCGGCACCAGCGCCGCCTCTCCCGTGCGCGCCACCCGGCCGGTGATGCCGCGAGTGACTGGAATCTGCCCGATAATGCGGCTGTAGCCGATCTGATGCTGGCAGTGAAGGACGTCTCCCTGCAGGAGGTAGAGGCTCACCTGGGTGTAGCCGAACGCCTCCGCAATGCCCTCGACCACCGTGCGAAACACCAGGGGCAGCTCCACCTCCCGCGCCAGCGCGGTGCGCACGCGGTCAAGGAGCTTGAGCTCCCGCGCCTGGCGCTTCGCGGCGGCGAACAGCTTGCGGTGGCGCGCTTCGCTTTTGCGCAGCGCCGCCTCCGTGCTTTTTCGCTCGCTGATGTCGCGCGTCACGCCCTGGAAGCCGATTCTCGTCCCCCCCGCGTCGATAATCGGCTTCAGGTTCACTTCAACCAGGGCGATGGACCCGTCGCTTCGGAGCATCGGAATATCGTAGCGGCCTTCCCCCGTGCCATTTGGCTCTTCAAGTTTCTCCCCCGCAAGACGCTCGATCCGCTCCCTCTCCTCGGGCAGGACAAAGTCCCAGAGGAGCCGGCCCTCCGCGTCCTCCTTCCGCACGCCAAGCAGCCGCTCCACGGATGAGCTGACAAAGGTGAAGCGGAACTCGTCGTCCGTCCGCCAGATGACGTCCGCGGAGTTTTCCACGAGCATCCTGAGGTCGCGAGCGCTCAGCTCGGTCTTTTTCGCCCCGTGACGCGTGCCGCCCCGGCTCTTCATCCCCCACTCCCTGCCTGAGTATAGCATTCCTCATGGGTTGGAAAAGGGTGCGCCCCTTCTCTTGACGAGGAATCAAATTCATTCATGATGGCCACAAGATCCGTTCGTCACCAAGTTAGATGCCATGTACGACCTCGTCTGTGTTGGCAATTTCACCAAGGATACGATCGCCTCAAGTTCAGGCACGCGTGTCGTACCGGGCGGCGCCTTCAACTATGGCGCTCACGCGGCTCGGGCGCTCGGGCTTCGGACAGCAGCGGTCACGCGGCTGGCTCGCGAGGACGCTAGCGTAGTTCGCGAGCTCGAGAGGATCGGGGTCGATGTGCGGGTCACCTACACCGAAAAATCGACCTCTCTTCACCTGGAATACCCTTCAGAGAATCCGGATGATCGGGTTTTTACCGTGACGGCGGATGCGGGACCATTCACCCCGCTGGAAGTCGCGGGCATCGAAACACGGGCGGTTGTCCTCGGCCCTTCATTTCACGGCGAGATAGGGCTGGACGTCATCCGCGCGCTTGCTCAGCCCGGCACCCTCCTTGCGATTGACGTACAGGGATACATTCGAAGGGTTGCCGACGGCCGGCTTTCCTACTCGAATTGGGAGGAACGCCGGGAGGTCCTCCCCCTAGTAACAATCCTGAAGACCGATGCTGTGGAAAGCCAGTTTCTCACGGGCGAATCTGATATCTATGCCGCTGCAAGGATCCTCCAGAGCGAGGGTCCCCAAGAGGTGCTCTTGACTCATCGCGACGGCGTGCTTGTGTTCGACGGAAAAAGATTCTTTGAGGCGCCCTTCCTCCCGGCAACCCTGGTAGGACGCAGTGGAAGGGGCGACACCTGCCTTGCATCCTATGTCAGCCGCAGGCTTGTGGATCCCCCTGGTGAGGCTATCTTGTGGGCTGCCGCCCTTACAAGTAAAAAACTGGAGGCCGAAGGTCCCTACAAAGGCGATTATGCAATAGTAGAGCGCTTTGTCGCCGAGCGCTACCGTAAAATATAGCTCTCCTTTACCACGCGGTTTCCACGTGCGCATACTCACGAATCCGTTTATCCTCCGTAACCACGGGGCATTGGTGCATTCGGGCAGTGGCAATGATGATGCGATCCGCGGGGTCGCGGTGAGCATACTCGGGCAGAGAGTATGCCTCCTCAATGATTTTCAAGCTGATGTCAACGATTCGCCACCCGTTTCGCTGTATAAAGTAGCGAAACCAGAGCTTCCAATGACGATCCAAAGTGATACGCGACCTCTCCACCCCGCACGCAATCTCCGCGCAACTGATTGGTGAAACGAGAATCTCCGTGTCTGCGTCAGTGACAACGTCCACCGCTGATTTGCTCAGATTCTCCGGCGCCAGGATGCTCCAGAGTATCGCGCACGTGTCCAGAACGACCTTCATTTTTCCTCTGCTCGCAGCATCTCCCAGTCACTCTCAGGCATGAATGGCTCGGTGAGGCTGCCCATGATTTTCCCCGTTCCCCTGCCGCACCCCAGCTCCGTAGTATTCACTTTGCTCTTTTCTATAGGAACGATCCGGGCAATCGGAACATTCCTCCTGCGCACTTCAATCTCCTCTCCATTCTCTACAGCGGAAACAAATTCGCTGATTCTGTTTTTAAGCTCGGCAATGTTGGCAATCTTCATGGACATATTATAGGACATATAATTGGCCAAGTCCAGCTTTCATTTAATTTTTAAAAAGCCATTGTCGTACTGAGTGGAATCAGGATGAGCAAATTTGGTATACTATGCTTACCCAAATCCGATCCTGGAAAAAGGAGCAAAGCATGGCAATCAAAGGCGAGTGGATTCGTTATGGGGACCAACAGGGGTACCTGGCCCTGCCGGAGCGCGCCGCGCTGCCCCTTCCCAGCGTGATCGTCATCCAGGAGGTCATGGGGGTGAACGACCAGATCGAGGACGTGACGCGTCGGATCGCCGCTGCCGGGTATGTCGCGCTGGCGCCTGATCTGTATGCCGCGGATGGCACGCGTCCGGCGCCCATGACCCGGGAGCGCATCGATGCGGCCATGGCTTTCATGAGACGGTTTCCCCCCACGACCATGTTCGACACCGCGGCCAGGGACGCCGAGCTTGCAAAATATCCAGAGCCCGAACAGGCGCGGATCCGCGAGACAATAGGGCAGGTCTTCTCCCCCCCCTCGCCCGAGCGGTCGGAAGGCTTCGTTGCGCGGCTGAAGAGCGCGGTGCGGCACCTGCGTACGGAGCGTCCGGAGTCAAAGGGCCAGAAGGTGGGGTGCGTGGGATTCTGCATGGGCGGCGGGTTGTCGGCTCTTCTGGCCTGTGAGGAACCGGAGATCTCGGGAGCAGCGATCTTTTATGGGAACACGCCGGCGGCAGAGAAGATCCAGAAAATCGGCTGCCCTGTCATCGCCTTCTATGGCGCCAAGGACCAGCGCGTCAATGCGGGCATCCCCGGCTTCGTGGATGCAATGCGCAAGGCGGGAAAACCCTTCGAGCATTACATCTTTGAGGGCGCCGGCCACGGTTTTTTCAACGATGATTCGCCCTCGTATGAGGTGAAGGCCTCCCGGGATTCATTCGCGCGCCTGCTTGCCTTTTATTTCAAAGCCCTGGCCAGTTAGGAGCCGAGCGTGAATCCACGGCCCGAGTGCCTGGTGATGGCCAAGCCCGCGGGCCCGGGCTGCAACCTCCGGTGCGGCTACTGCTACTACATCGGCAAAGAGTCTCTCTTTCCCGAAAAACCCTGGCGCATGCCCGAAGACCTGTTGGAAAACTTCATCAGCCAGCGGATAGAGGCATCCCCGGGACCGACGACCCACTTCGAGTGGCACGGGGGAGAACCGACCATCCTGGGTCTAGAGTATTTCCGCTCCATCGCGCGCATCCAGCGATCCAAACGCCCGCGCGGACGGACCATCACGAACGGGCTGCAGACAAACGGCATGCTCCTTGACGACGCCTGGGCCGATTTTCTGAAGAAGGAAGGCTTCTCGGTGGGCTTGAGCATTGATGGGCCCGCGGAGCTTCACGACGAGTTCAGGAGGACGGTCGAGGGCGGAGCCACGCACGCCCGGGTTGTGACGGCGTTCCGGCTGCTTCAACAGCGCGGCGTCTTCTGCAACGTGCTCTGCGTCCTTCATGCCGGAAACACGCAAGAGCCAGATGCCGTGTACGATTTTTTTCGCCAGTTGGGGGTGACCCATCTTCAGTTCCTTCCCCTCGTTTCCCCCTGGCCGGGCGGCGGCGTGAGCCCGGCAACCGCCGGAGCGGAGGCGCTCGGCGCCTTTCTCTGCCGGGTCTTTGACCGATGGATACGGGAAGATGTAGGAAAGCTCGTGATCCAGACCTTTGACGAGGCCCTGCGCCCCCTCTACGGGATCCCGCACAGCCTCTGCATTCACAGGGAGACCTGCGGAGATGTCGCCGTGCTGGAGCACGACGGCGGGTTCTATGCATGCGATCATTTTGTGGACGCCGATCACCTCATCGGCAACTTGAGAGAGCGCCGCCTGGCTGACATGATGGCGGACCCGCGCATGAGCGGCTTCGGCCGGGCCAAGCGGGACGCGCTGCCCCAGACCTGCCGGGAATGCGATGTTCTTTCCTCGTGCAACGGCGGCTGTCCCAAGGACCGCATTGACATCGCCCCCAATGGAGAGCCTGGTCTGAACTATCTCTGTCCCGGTTTGAAGAGGTTCTTCCGGCACAGCGGGCCGGATCTCACGCGCCTGGCGGCGCATATGAAGGCGGGCCGCCGTCTCAGGGCATTCAAGAGCGCGGGCGCCTGAGTCAAGCCCCGCCGGCACGTTGCCCCAGCGCGGCTTCGCGCGACCCCTATGTCCGAATGTCCCCGTTGCCGCGCAGGACCCACTTGTACGTGGTGAGCTCCTTGAGCCCCATGGGGCCCCGGGCGTGCAGCTTGTCCGTGCTGATGCCGATCTCCGCGCCCAGGCCGAAGATGCCGCCGTCGTTCAGCCGGGTGGAGGCATTGACGGTGACAACCGCGGAGTCCACCAGGCTCACGAACCGCTCAATGCTCCGGGCGTCGGTTGCGCAGATGCCGTCGGTGTGGCGGGAGCCGTATTTCTCTATATGCTGGATCGCCTCATCCAGGCCGGCCACCACCTTTACGGCAAGCACCAGGTCGAGGTACTCGGCGTACCAGTCCTCTTCCGCGGCCGGCTTTATACCGGAGAGGATCGCGCGCGCGCGTTCGTCCCCGCGCAGCTCGACGTTCGGCATCTTCCCCCGCACCAGGGGGAGGAAGCGCGCGGCCACGGCTTCGTGCACCAGCAGCTTCTCCAGCGCGTTGCAGGTGCCGGGCCGCTGCACCTTGGAATTGACCACTACCGCGGCTGCCTTCGAAAGGTCTGCGCTCGGGTCCACGTAGATGTGGCACACGCCCTTGTAATGCTTGATCACCGGCACCGTGGCCGTTTCCACGACCCTGCGGATGAGAGACTCCCCGCCGCGGGGAATCACAAGGTCCACGATCCCCGCCTGCGTCACCAGGATGTCGATTGCTTCGTATTCGGGCCTCTCGACGTACTGCACGGCATCTTCATCCACGCCGGTCCGGGCAAGCCCTTGGCGAATTAATTCCACAAGAGCCTTGCTTGACTCCGCGGCTTCGCTGCCGCCCCGCAGGATCACCGCATTGCCCGCCTTCAGGCACAGGCCGGCGGCGTCCACGGTGACGTTGGGCCGGGACTCGTAGATCATGACAATAACGCCGATGGGCGTGCGCACTTTTTCCAGCACAAAGCCGGCCGGCCGGCGCACGCCGATGCTCTCACCCACGGGGTCCTCGAACCCGGCAATATCCTTGAGGGACTGGATGATGTCGTCGATGCGCCTGTCGGTGAGGGTGAGCCGGTCCAGCAGGGCGTTGGAGAGACCCGCCTTCCCGCCCCGGTCCAGGTCCCGGGAGTTGGCATCGCGCAGACGCGGACGGCTTGCGTCGATGGCTTCCGCAACAGCCAAGAGGGCCGCGTTCTTCCGCTCAGCGCTCAGGCCGCGCAGCCCCGCCGATGCCTTCTTTGCCGCCCGAGCCATTCCTTCGATGTATTCCCGCAGATCAGCCATGCCTGTCTCCCGGCCCGCGCCTCATTCCCGCGGCGCCACCACCACGAGGTTGTCCCGATGCACGACCTCCTCGAAATGCTCCTCCACCCCGAGCACCTCGGGGATCCTTTTCGTGTTCATGCCCTTGATCTTTTCCAGATCGTCGCTTCCGAAGTTGCTCAATCCCCGGGCCACCTCCCGGCCGGCCTCGTCCAGGATCGAGATCACGCTGCCCATTGTAAAGCTCCCCGTGATGGCCTTGACGCCCGCGGGGAGCAGGGACCTTCCCTGTTTCACGATCGCCCGTTCCGCGCCCCGGTCCACCACGATGGCGCCCTCGGTGCGGGGGGTGGACGCCATCCATTTCTTGCGGCCGCGCATCCTGCGCTGGGCCGGCACGAACCATGTGCCGATCTCCCTGCCGGCCAGGATGCTCGCCAGGTCCAGCCCCTCGCCGCGCGCGATCACCACCCCGATCCCGCTCCGCGTTGCCGTGTCGGCCGCGCGGATCTTGGATTCCATGCCCCCCGAGGAAAACGCCGAGCCCTTGCCCGATGCGGCCGCCAGAACCGAATCGGTCACCCTGTCCACGGTGCGCAGGATGCGCGCATCGCCGTGCACCCTCGGGTTCCTGTCATATACGCCGTCCGTGTCCGTGAGAATCACCAGCAGATCGGCGTCCAGCATGATCGCGAGGTGCGCGGAGATGATGTCATTGTCGGCGAACCGGAATATTTCGGCGAACGAGACGGTGTCGTTCTCATTGACGATGGGCACCACTCCGAAGGACCAGAGCGTGAAGATTGTGTTCCTGATGTTGAGGTACCGGGCCCTGCTGCGGATGTCCTCGTACGTGAGCAGGATCTGGGCGGTCTCCGTCTGCACCGCTTCGAACTCCCGCTCGTAGGCGTGCATGAGCCTGCTCTGGCCCATGGCAGCGGCGGCCTGCAGGAGGTTGATCTCCTTGGGCCGGTCAGCCAGGCCCATGCGGTTGAGGCCCAGCGCGATCGCGCCCGAGCTCACGACAATGAATGACCTGCCCTCCGCTGGGGGTCCCTTTAAGGAAGCGATCTGCCGAACCAGTGAGCCGATCACCCCTTCGGAAAAGGCATTGTCGCCCTCCGTGGCCACGCGCGTGCCCACCTTGATGACGATGCGGCGGGCGTTATGGAGGGACTCTCGTAGTACTGTCATGGCAATAGAAGGGGGAGTATAGCACAATCGCCGATGAGCGGGGAGCGCCCCGGGCCGTGGACGAGCGCGGTTTCCTTGCCGGGAGCCGCCGCGCGCGGTCGCCGTATGAGGGCGGTCGGCGCGTCATGTAGCCGTCCGCGCCTCTCCGACGGTATACTCGCTCTCAATGTCTCCCGCAGCCGTGGATGGTCTGGGCATCGTCGTCTCCTACGCGTTCGTGTTCGGTTTCATCGGTGTCGCGACACACCTGGTGCGGAGAAACGCGCTGCGTCCGTCCACCGCGCGCAAGATAATCCACATTGGCGTGGCGCATTGGTGGCTGATTGCCATGGCCACCATGAACGATCCCTGGGTGGCCTCCCTGGGACCTGCCAGCTTTATCGTCATCAATGCCCTCGTCATCCGCTTCCGGCTCCTGCCCGCGATGGATGAAGGGGCGGATGGCCGCAACTGGGGCACCGTGTATTTCCCCGTCTCCCTCCTGGTGCTGGTGAACCTCTGCTGGCGCGGCGCCCTGCCCCCGTGGGTGGGAGGAGTGGCCGTCCTGGTGCTGGGGTGGGGGGACGGGCTGGCGGCCCTTGTCGGGGAGAAAAGCGGAGCTTCGGGGATGCGCATCTGGGGAGGCAGGAAGAGCGCGGCCGGAACAGCGGCCATGTTCGCCGCCTCATTTATGGTCACATTGGCGTTCACGCTGGCGTATAACGCGCGCTTTCCCACGCTGCTTCCCGCCATCGGCGTTGCGGCAGCGGTCGGCGGCGCCGCCACCGTGGTGGAGCTGCTCACCCCGTGGGGCATCGACAACATCACCGTTCCCCTCGCCGTGGCCGGCCTGTACGCGGTGGCGTTCCTGTGAGCCTGATCCTCCTCCTGGCGCTCGGGCTTGCCCTCAACGCGGCCGCCGCGGCGGTCGCTCTTTGGCGCGGATCCGTGGACCCGGGCGGCGCCGCCGCAGGAACCCTGGTCGGCGCCCTGATTTTTGCCTGCGGCGGTCCCCTCTTCTGGCTGGTGCTTATCGCATTCTTTCTCTCCTCCACCGGCCTCGGCCACGTGCGCGTCAGGGAAAAGGAGTGGCTGGCGGCAATCCACGAAAAGGGAGGCAGGCGCGACCTCTTCCAGGTCCTTGCAAACGGCGGCATGGGCATGCTCTGCGCCGCGCTCTTTCGACTCACGGGAAACAACGGGTGGGCGGTCGGGTTCGCGGTGTCCTTTGCATCCTCGAACGCAGATACGTGGGCGAGCGAGCTGGGCGTGCTTTCAAAAGGCTCTCCGGTATCCCTCTTCACCTTCCGGCCGGTGCCGCGGGGGGTCTCGGGAGGCGTGAGCCTTTATGGATGCGCGATGTCCCTTGCAGGCGCCCTCCTTATCGCGCTGGTCTTCGCGGCGGAAAACCTCTCCCTGGGGCTCTTCCCCGGCAGGTTCATTCTCCTTGCGGCATTCGTGTCCGGAGCGGGATTCATCGGCTCGCTTTTGGACAGCCTGCTGGGCGCAACGCTCCAGGCTCAATACGAGCCCTCGCCCGACGCGCGCGCGGCGGGCGGCGCGCTGGTCGTCACCGAGCGGCGCTTCTCCGCGGACGGCGTTCCCCATCGGTTGGCGCGCGGACTGGCGTTCGTGAACAACGACGTGGTGAACTTTACAAGCTGCGCGATCGTGACGCTGGCGTCGGTGCTGTTGGCGCCGTCCGTCTTGTAGCGCGGGCGCCGCCCTCCCGGCGCGCAACGCCGACGCGCCTCAGCGCGCGAGCACGGCAAGCCCGAACTCGGAAATCCAGCCCGCGATCTCCTCCATGCGCTCGCGCGAGGGCGTCCGCAACCCATTGAGCCGGTATGACCTGCCCACCCCGGGATACTTCGTCTCGCCCAGCCCGTGGTAGGGAAGAAGAGTGACGCGGGTGATGCACTTTCTCTCCGCGAGGATCCCGGCCGTTTCCTCAATATTTTTCCTTCCGTCATTGATGCCGGGGATGAGGGGAATCCGAATCTCCATGGGCACCCCTGCGGCGTCGATGCGCGCGAGGTTTTCCCTTATGAGCTCATTGGAAACGCCGGTGTAGCGCCTGTGTTCTTCCGGGTCAGCGAGCTTGAAGTCGTACAACACCAGGTCAACAAAGGGAAGGACGCGCTCGTAGTCCTCCCACGGCGCGTAGCCGGACGTGTCCAGTGCGGTGTGCATGCGCTCCTTGTGACACGCGGCCAGCACGGCCGCGCTGAAATCCGGCTGGCGCATCGGCTCTCCGCCGGAGAGCGTGATGCCGCCGCCCGAGCTTTCATAAAAAGGCCTGTCCTTGCGCAGCTCCTCCATCGCCCGGTCCACGGTGATCTCCCTGCCCTCGATGACCAGCGCCTCCGCGAAGCAGGTCTGCACGCACCGGCCGCACAGGACGCATTTTTCCCGGTGCAGCGCCCTGCCGCCGTCCGCGAGCTTCTCATGCACGCCGTTAGGACAGGCATCGAAGCACCGGCCGCAGCCGATGCACTTGCTTGAAAAGAAAGCCAGCTGAGGACGCGGAGAGAGGGACTCGGGATTATGACACCACCAGCAGGCAAGCGGGCATCCCTTGAGAAAAAGGGTGGTGCGAATACCCGGGCCGTCGTGTATCGCGAATCGCTCAATGTCAAATATCAGGCCGCGCGGCTCCATCCCAGGTTCCCTCCGCGGCACTATATAGCTTTCCCTTCCTTAAAGCTACAATAATTTGTTTGCAATTGCATTCTCCCCGCAAAGATGATATGGTGACAACGTGCATTGCCCTATAAAAACCCCGGTCAACGAAGGTAAGAATACAGGAGGGAACGTGGAATGAAGCTCACAGCCGAGCAGGTTGCGGAGATGACCAAGCTTTCAGTGGGAACCGTCCGCGTCTACGCTTCACGTCAGAAGCTGGGCACCAGAGAAGGGAACAAGCGCTTCTTTTCCAAGGACGATGTGGTAAAACTGACAAAGGGAAGCGCTTCCTCTGCTCACAAGCAGGTTGCGACGAAAAAGAAAAAAACGGCAGCCAAAAAAACGGCGCGCAAGAGCTCTTCTAAAGCCCCGCTGCTTTCCCAGAAAGCTTCCTCTGACGTAAAGCGGATAATTACTCCGGAACCAAAAGCCAAAAAACGATCCTTTTGGAGTTTTTTCCTGAGGAAGAAATAGCTAAAAGAGACTCCCCCGCGTCTCTTTTATGCAGTGTCCTTGCAGTAATTCACGCTCAACCGATCCAGTCGCTGCTGGTGGACACGCAGCCTTTGACCGAAATTCTCCTTCCCGGTTCCCTTCGGCGACCAGACCACCTCCGCGAGCGCGCAGAGGCGCAGGAAGGTCATGTACTCGGCTTTTCTCATCGAAGGCACGTACTCAGTCCACAGGTTCCCTTGAGCGCCGAGGACGTGTCCGTGGAACCGCGGATCGAGCTGGTCCGGGATCGGCTCAAACGCGCGCACCTTGGCGAGCGGCAGGAAACCGCCGGGAAAGCCCTGCGCGGAAGACTGGTCCTGTGTTTGATTGTAATCGAAGTAGCAGAACCCGGTGGGCGACATCACCACGTCGTGCCCGTCGCTCGCCGACTCCACCGCCCCTCCGATCCAGTCCATCACCACGGCGCTTCGCGCAAGTCCGCCCTCCCGGATTTCGCTCCAGCCGATGAGGCTCCGGCCGCGCCGGGTGACGTACTCCTCAATGCGGCGGATGAAGTAGCTCTGCAGCTCACGCTCGTCCCGCAGGCCCTCCTCTTTCATGCGCGCCTGGCATTGCGAACATTTTTTCCAATTGTTCTTGGGAGCCTCATCCCCGCCGATATGGACGTACCGATCAGGGAACAGCTCGAAGACCTCGTCCAGCACCTCCTTTAAAAAGGTGAATGTTTCCTCCTTCCCCGCGCAATACACGCCGCCAAACACGCCCGTCGCGGCCTCGACCGAGTAGGGACCACCGGTGCAGCCGAACCCGGGGTATGCGGCAAGCGCCGCGCTTGAATGCCCGGGCATTTCGATTTCCGGCACAACCGTGATGTGCCGGGAGTGCGCGTATGCCACTATGGCACGCACGTCATTCTGCGTGTAGAAACCGCCGTAGCGGCCGTCGGGACCGTACGCGGAGGTGGAAGATGCATCCAAGCCGAACCCCACGCCGCTTCGCCAGGCGCCGACCTGGGTCAGCCGGGGGTGTTTTTTCATTTCAATGCGCCAGCCCTGGTCTTCGGTGAGGTGCCAGTGGAACACGTTGAGCTTATGCAGCGCGAGCAGGTCGAGGAAGCGCTCGATCTCTTCTTTGGCAAAGAAGTGCCTGCCGACATCGAGCATGAAGCCGCGCCACGGGAACCGCGGCTGATCCTCCACCTCAACGCAGGGAATCCGCCAGTCACGATGGGCGGCCGGCGCCGAGGCGAAAACGTCGGGCGGCAGGAGCTGCAGGAGGGTCTGCGTTCCGTAGAACACTCCGTTCGGCGCTGGAGCGCGGATGGACACGCAGTCCGGCGCCACGGTGAGCTGGTACCCTTCCGGGCCCAGGCCTGTCTTTGCCAAGTCCGCGGCCAGAAGAATCGAGCCGGCATCCGGCTCACCCCATTGCGCGCGCGTAGTGATCTCCAGGGCAAAGCCGGTTGATCGGCGCAACCTCTCCGCAAGAAATCGCCCTGTTTCGGCCGAGGCAGGGTCCACGCAGATACGCGTGTGCTGCGTTAACGCAAACGCGCCGGCCCGACAAATACATGCGCGGGGCGTGGGAATAATGGCCGGGGCATCTTCATCGGTGTCGGGGCTTTTTTCTGAACAAGCGGCGGGACGGGGTTTCATGTTTCAACTTCCTCTCACGCTGACTTTGAGCACGGCTCCAGCATGGACCGAGAGGCCCCTCTCTGGCGAGCCCTTTGCCAGTGCCGCTCTATAGACAGCGAGGTCTGTGAAACAAGCAGGCGGTCAAGGGGATCGCGACGTGAGAAAGGGAGATCAGCACGCCTGCCCGAGTTCACCAGCCCCGGCAACCCGTGCTATAAAGAAAGGCATGAAGCCAAACGCCCTGGTCGCGCAATCCGGCGGGCCGTCGCCCGTCATCAACTCCTCCCTCCAGGGAGTGATCGAGGGGTGCCTCTCCTTCCCCGACCGCATTGGCGCCCTCTACGCGGCATGGCACGGTATCGAGGGAGTGCTGCTGGAGGAGCTGGTGGACATGGCCGGTCAGCCCCGGAGGGAGATCGCGCTGCTGGGCACCACGCCGGCGGCGGGCACGATCGGGACATGCAGGTACAAGCTGACCGACGAACAGGCCGATGATTTTAACCGCATCGTGGACGTGCTCAAGGCTCACGACATAGGGTATTTCTTCTACATCGGCGGCAATGACTCCATGGACACGGCGGCCAGGGTCTCCACGCTGGCCCGACAGCGCGGCGTGGAGCTGGTCGTGACCGGCGTGCCCAAGACCATAGACAACGACATCGGCGATCCCGAGTTCCGCATCATCGACCACACGCCGGGCTACGGAAGCGCGGCGCGATACTGGGCCTCCCTCATCCAGAACGTGAATGAGGAAAACCGGGGCATGTGCGTGTCCGAACCCGTTGCCGTGCTCCAGGCCATGGGGAGGAAGTCGGGTTTCATCACTGCCGCTTCCCGGCTGGGCGATCCCGGACGGGAGATGCCCTTGCAGCTTTACATGGCGGAGACGCACCATACGCTGGAGAGCCTTCGCGAGAACGTGAACCAGGAGCTTGTCCGCAGCGGCCGCTGCATCGTTGTGGTGAACGAGGGCTTCGACGTTGGCGGCGTGGGAGAGCGGCACGACGGCTTCGGCCACATCGAGTACGGCGCCAGCCGCACCAACGCGGCGCAGGAGGTGGTCAACTATCTCAATGAGAAGGGGCTCGCGGCGCGCGGCCAGGCAACGGGCCAGGTCCCGGGGGTCATTCAAAGGTCGGTGTCGATCCATGCCTCCACGGTGGACATCGAGGAGGCCCGAGGGGTTGCGCAACACGCGGTGGAGATTGCCCTGAGCCACGGCACCGGCTGGATGGCGACAATCCTGAGGCGGCCGGGCGTCTCCTATCGCGCCTACTTTGACAAGGTGCCCCTGGAAACGGTGGCCAACTCATCGCGGTTCATGCCGCAGGCGTGGATCACCAAGGATGGCCTCGACGTGACCGACGACTTCATCCTTTACGCCGCCCCCCTGATTGGGGACCGGGATCCAGAGATCCCGCGCGAGGCCGGGCTGCAGCGGTTCGCCCGATTCGACATCCAGTTCATCCAGAAAAAATGCCGCGCATACCAACCAGTACGCTTCAGGAAAAGCGCGGGCGAAAAAGCGGTTTGAAAAGGCGCGGGGACCTGCTAGCCACCGTACTCCTTCGCGTTTGCAGGGGAAGAGAGAAGAACCTTTGTCTCGGGGAGCTTTTCCTTGAGGAGCGCAAGCTCGTCCCCTGCTGACGCCAGGGGCAGCGCCACCTGGCCGCCCCCTGCCGCGGAGCGCACGAGGGCCATCATGATCTCATGTCCCTTGTACGCCGAGTCGAAATTGCAGGGATGGATTTTCTTTCCGTCGAGCCAGTCCGCGATGTCCTGGATGTACGGCGGCATGTCCTGGTCGTAGTTCATGCTGCCGGGCCCGGATGATGAGCCCGATTTTGTCACGGCCCGCCAGCCTCCGCCGGTGAGCACCTCCGCAAAGCCATCCGTGCCCTGGGCGCCCACACGGCACTTGCGCCACCAGTAGTCCACCTCCGGCACGTCGGGCGCGCCCGCTCCGCACTCCAGCACGCCGCGCACGCCGTTGGCAAACTGGATGAATCCCGCGATGTAGTCAGGAGAGGAGTGCAGATCGGCCAGCTTGCCCCGGCCTGCCGCCTGCCCCATGACCCACTGGGCCTCGGCGCCGCCGTTGAACCATCGCATGTAATCGATGAGATGGCTGGCCATGTGGAGCATCCACCCGCTTGCCGTGGCGTACACCGTGTGCACGCGGCCAAGTGAGCCGCTGACCGCGATCTCGGCAACCTTTCTGTAATGCTCGCCATAGCGATGCTGGTGGCTGACCACCGCTTTCGCCCGGTTGCCGGCAAGAAGGTTCCGGATGCGCATGGCCTCCCCGCTGGACATGGCCACTGGCTTCTCGAACGCGACAAGCCGGGCCCCGCATTCCACGCCGATGCGCACCAGGTCCTCCCGGATGAACGGCGGCGTGCAGAAGCAGAACACGTCGGGTTTCAGCTCGCGCGCCATTGCGGCGGGGTCCGCGCCGATCTTCGGGCTGCCAAACCTCTCGGGGTTCTTGAGCTTTTCGGGGTCCACGTCGGAGACGCCCACCACCTGGAACCGGGGATTCGCATGAAACGCCGTTGCATGGTGCACCCCCCGCTTCCCCATGCCGGCCACCATGACCCGATACCGTTCGCTCATCGAGTAACTCCCTTTCAAGCTGCCGGACTCTACGCGTGCGCCGCGTCCCACTCCATGGTTTTCGCGATGACGTAATCCGCTTCTTCAGCCGTGAGCTCGGGATACATTGGCAGAGAGATGCAGCACGCCGCGTTCTTTTCCGATTCGGGAATCCCGCCAACGATCCGCGCCTTCTTTCCCCATGGATAGCCTTCCTGCTGATGGATGGCGATGGGGTAGTGGCACTTGGCGTCGATGCCGTTGTCGGTGAGGTGCTTCAGGAGTTGGTCGCGGTGCTCGGGCTTCTTCGTCTCGATCACGTAGAGGTGGTAGATGTGGTAGTATCCAGGCGATTCATAGGGCAGGGTGAAGGTCTTGGCGGCAGCCAGGCCGCTGCTATAACGCTCCGTCCACTTCCTGCGCTGCGCGTTCCACTCGTCGACATGCCCGAGCTTCACGCTGAGAAAACCCGCGTGGATATCGTCCAGCCGGCTGTTGTAGCCCATGCTGTGCACGGATCTCTTGTCAGAGCCGTGGTTGCGCAGCTTGCGCACAATGCGGTCGATCTCGGGGTTGTTCGTAACGACCGCCCCGCCGTCACCGAATGTGCCCAGGTTCTTCTGAATGATGAAGCTCGTGCACACGGCGTCGGAAAGCTCGCCGATGCGAAACCCGTTTCCCCGGGCCCCAAAACCTTGCGCATTGTCCTCGATGACCCGCAGCTTGTGACGGTCCGCTATTGCATGGATCGCCTTCATGTCCGCGCACTGGCCATAGAGGTGCACGGGAATGATTGCCTTGGTCTTTCTTGTGATGGCCCTCTCTATCAGGGATGCGTCGATGCAGCGGGTCCGGGGATCGGCGTCAACGAACACCGCCGTGGCGCCCGTGAACCAGATAGCCTCGGCAGTGGCAAAAAAGGTGTTGGTGGTCGTTATGCATTCATCCCCGGGACCGATCCCCAGGGCCAGCAGGGCCAGCCAGATGGCGTCGGTGCCGCTGTTTACGCCCACGGCGTGCTTCATCCCTATGTAGTCGGCAAGCTCCTTTTCAAAACGCTTGACCATGGGACCCATCACGTACTCGCCGCTTTCCAAGACCTCCTGCAACCGCGAATCGATCTCCGCCTTGATCGCATGGTACTGCCGGACATGCCCGTAAAATCCGACTTTCATCCGTTCCTCCTTGCAGGGAATGCTTCTCAATGCAACATCTTTTCATTCCCGGTGTCAACGGAATAAAGGAAAAGGGGCCTGCGCACGCTGGGGTTTTCCCGCATCCCGCCCTGCGATACACTCTACCCCCACGGAGGAAAGATGAGCAGGCACATCGTTATCCTGAAGGGCAGTCCCCGCGCGAGGGGAAACAGCGCCACTCTTGCCGAACAGGTGGCTGCGGGAGCGCGGGAGTCGGGCGCGGAGGTCGAGAGCTTCTTCCTGCACGGCATGGACATCCATCCGTGTCGGGGATGCGATTCCTGCAAGAAAACCGGCTCCTGCGCCATCAAGGACGACATGCACAAGCTCTACCCGAAGCTGTCCGCCGCGGATGCCGTGGTCCTGGCCAGCCCCGTCTACTGGTTCACGTTCACCGCTCAACTGAAAACGTGCATCGACCGCTGGTATGCCCTGTGGAACTCCCAGAACGACGTCTTCAAGAATAAATCGATCGGCATCGTGCTGACCTACGGCGATGCCACCCTTTCCACGTCCGGCGGCAGGAACGCGGTCAACACCTTCAAGAGCATGTTCGGTTTCCTTGAGGCCGATATCACGGGTTGCGTCCATGGCTCAGTAATGGACATCGGGGATGCGGAGAAGAATCCCCGGCTCATGAAAAGGGCGTACCAGTTGGGAAAGAAGCTTGCCCTACCCGTACAAAAAAAGGGGAGATCTGCATAAAGCAACCATTCTCCGCTGCTCATGGATTCGGCGCTCCCGGGGTCAGCGTGGCGTTGAACTTGAAATCCGCGCCGTTCTGTCCGGTGTCCTGGCCGTTCGGCGACCTTCCGATGGAACCGGTGGAGGAGTTGCTGTCAGCGGGAGCGCCTGCGCCGCCTTCCGTTGCATCCCACTCTCCCTGCTGGCCCGTGATCACGGCTCCGTGCAGGACTCCCGCATACGCCACAGTGTCGATTATTCTTGCCCCGATGGCATCAAAGAGCATCACGGCATCGTTGGGACCGTTTTGGATCCTGTTTGACAATTCCCACCCCTTGGGCGTGTATTTCAGCGCTGCTTCCGGGACCAAGACCCCTGGTCCCGCGCAGACAAGGTAACTGCCCGGGGCCAGGACGCCCACTGGCGCAAGGTCGATCCGCGCGTATTCCTGAGCCGGCGTTACACTGCCGTTGATCTGCACGATGATGATTCCCGCCATGTCGGTTTCCGCCGCGGCGTACAGCTCGATGTATTCCGTCGTATCCGCGCCCACCTGGTCGATATCCAGCTCGTTGATCACAAGCCCGATCCGGCCGGTTACCCGCACGTTGTAGACCGCCGTGGACCCGTCTTCCGCGGTCACAGTGTAGTCCAGAGGCAGGGTGAAATCGTTCGCGGTTACGCCGCTCTCCTGTTCCCTTCCGGCCACGGATACGGAAACTCCCGTGGTGGAGAAAACCGCCACCAGGGAGCCGAGATTTGTCCCCTCGGAAACGCGCGCCCGGATGATCCTGGCGTCCTGGTTGATGACCCCCTCTGCCGCGGGAGCTTGTATGGAGAAAGAGGTGATTGCTTTCTCCGTGCCGGGAGCGGGCGTGGTGGTCACCACGTAGCTGGCCGTGGTTCCGTCCTGCGCGGCAACGACGTACACGAGGGGATCCGTGAAATCATTGACGGTGACGCCGCTTTCCTGCGCAGTGTCATCCACGGTCACGCTGACACCCGTGGCCGTATAGACCGCCACGAGGGCGGATACATCCGTGCCGTTCGGAACAATGGCGCGGATTGTATGCGACGCTTCGTCGATCTGGCCCGTTGCCGCAGATTCGTGAAACGAGAATGCGGTGATGGCCTTGTCGGAGCTAAGCAAGGACGCGACAAGAACGCTCACACTATACGAGGACGATGAGCCGTCTTCCGCGGTTACCACGTACTCCACCGGAAGCGTGAAGTCATTCGCGGTCTCTCCGCTCACCTGTTCCGCACCGTCAACGGTCACCAGAATTCCCGTGGTGTCAAATTGCGCCACCAGCGCCGTTACGTCAGTGCGCGCGGGAACTTCAACGCTGACGGTCCCCGCGTCCTGGTCTATCGTGCCGCTCACGCAAGGCGCAACCAGGGAAAACGAGGTGAGGTCTTTCCCTGTAGCGGGGTCAGGCGTGGAGCCGGACGGCACGCAGCCCGCCGCGGTGAGGAGAATCGAAAGCACAAGGAGATATGATTTCATGGCGCCCTCCGACGATCAATGACGGGGACGCATGGCGGGAGAATTCACCGTGCCACCCGGGACGCTGGCAGGCGCCCGGATTGTGCGGTATGCTGTCGGATTGCGGATGAAGACATACGTGGTGCTGGCAGGCAACATTGGCGCGGGCAAGTCCACGCTCGTGCGGTTGATGTGCGAGAAGCTGGGGTGGGAGCCGTACTATGAGCCCGTGACGGAAAACCCCTATCTTGACGATTTCTACAAGGACATGCGGAAATGGGCCTTCCACTCCCAGGTCTTCTTCCTGACATACCGCGCCCGGGCCCACAGGGCGCTCATGGACGTGCCCCGGCCGGTCGTGCAGGACAGATCCTTCTACGAGGACGCGGAAGTGTTCGCCCAAGCCTTGCACCGGCAGGGCGCCATGAGCGACAGGGACTGGGAGACGTACCAGGCCTTGTATCGGACTCTCACCACTCTTCTCGCCCCGCCGGATCTCGTGGTATACCTCCGCGCCTCCGTATCGACGCTCCGCGCGCGCATCGCGCTTCGGGGCCGGGATTTCGAAGCTCGCATCACCGATTCCTACCTGTCGGGCCTCAACACGCTATATGAGGAGTGGATAGCCGGCTTCGCCCTTGCGCCGATCCTGGTCGTACCTTCTGACAGGCTGGACTTCGTGAAGGATTCCAAGGGTCTGGATGCCATCGTCTCCACCGTCACGGAGCGACTGCGCGGCAGGCAGGGGGAGCTTTTCCCCAAGACCATTTAAGGCGGCACTTTCGAAGATGCCGCACTTTCGTTCCCGAATCCCCCCGGCGCCTCGCGCGTATCCAGGGCCTGGCGGACCATTTCGAGCATCGTGCCGATCTGGAAGGGCTTCCTGACCAGCCCCGCCGCGCCAGCTTCGCGCGCGTCCCACGTTTCTCCGTCAGGCACAAAACCGCTTGCGACAAGCACTTTCGCCCCTGGGTCGATCCGCAGCAGCTCGCCGAGACATCGCTGCCCCCCCATCCCCGGCATGATCAGGTCCAGGATCACCAGGTCGATGCGGCCCGGCTCCTTTTGATAGGCCTCCAGCGCGCTCTCGCCGTCAATCGCTGTACGGACCTCATACCCGGCGCGCCGCAGGATCCTTTCTCCCAGCGTTCGCAGGGATTTCTCGTCATCCACAAGGAGTATCTTTTCCGTTCCGTGCGGTGGGGACGCGGCTTCCCGGGAATCGCGCGTGGCGGGGCCTGCCGCGGCCACGGGAAGATGAACCATGAAACGCGCGCCCGCGCCGGGTTTGCTCTCGCACGTCACGGCGCCATAGTGGTTGTGGATGATTCCATACACCATGGAGAGCCCAAGGCCGGTGCCCTTCCCGATCTGCTTCGTAGTGTAGAAGGGCTCGAAAATGTGCGGGAGGGCTTCCGGCGTGATGCCCTCCCCCGTGTCCGTGACGCAGAGACGCGCGTATTCTCCCGGCCGCAGATCGGGGTAGGAGCGGCAATACTCCTCATCAAGTGCGCAATTCGCGGTCATGATGGTGAGCGTCCCTCCCTGGGGCATTGCGTCGCGCGCATTGATCGCAAGATTCATCAGGACCTGCTCCATCTGCCCCGGGTCCGCGTTCACCAGTTTCAGGTCCGGTGAAAGCTGAAGCTCGATCGCAATCATCTTGGGGATGACCCGCTCCAGCAGGGTCCGCGCCTTTTGCACCACGGCGTTGAGATCCGTCGGCTTCAGGGCGCTTTCCATCTTGCGGCTGAACGTGAGGAGCTGCCGGGCAAGCTCGCCGCCCCGGGCCGCGGCCCGCTGGATCTCCGTGAGCTCCTGGTAACCGTGCTGGTCCGGCTGGGCATCACTGACAAGCAGCTCCGCGTACCCATGAATCACCTGCAGGAGGTTGTTGAAATCATGCGCGATCCCGCCGGCCAGCGTGCCAATGGCCTCCAGCTTCTGCCCCTGCAGTGAGTGCGCTTCCAGCCTCTTCTGCACCGTGATGTCCCGGGCAAAGTTCAGGCTTGCCGGTCTTCCCTCCCAGGAGAAAAGCACAGCGCCGAGCTCGATCCAGATCACCTCTCCTCTTTTATTGATCAGTCGAAACGAGTACACTGGCGGAATGGACTCGCCCCGAAGCCTCCTCTGGTGGTTGTCCACCACCCATGCCCGGTCATCGGGATGGATGAAGTGTGTGAAGGGAGTGGCGGTGATCTCCTCATTCTCGTAGCCGATAATCTCTGTCAGACGCTGGTTGGGGAACTTGATCATGCCATCCTGGGCGATGAAGATGGCGTCGTGGGCGTTCTCCACGATGAGCCGGTACTGCTCCTCCGACCTTCGCAGGGCCTCCTCGGCGGTACGCCGGCTGTGGATCTCCCCGAGGAGCTGCCGGTTGCTCTCCTCCAGCATGCCCGCGTTCTCCTCCATTTGATCGAGGCTGTTTTCCAAATGGCTGCGGAGGACCTGCTGGGCGATGACCATGCCCACGGCGAGCAGGAGAAAAACCGCTCCCATGTCGAACCACGAAAGGGCGGAGAGCGAGCTGAGCTGCGAACCGGGTTTCACGGGAACAAAGCCCAGCACCATGCCCGTCCCGACAATGGCGAACGCCACCAGGCATGCGCCAATGGCGCCAATCGCCCCGCGGAGGTCGAAGAATGCCATGCTGAGCATGCAGCAGCCGATCAGGAGGGGAACGCCCGCTCCGGAAAGACCCAGCCGGACAAGCACGGCGACTGAGAGCGCGAACATCCCGACGATGAAAACCCCGGCAGCCAGGCCGAACCGGAGTCTTTTCGCAAGGAGCAGAATCAGGAGGGCCAGCAGGTAGAGAAAAGCGTAGACCACGGCAAAGGGCCAGCGGTCCTGCTGCACGGACTGCAGGATGCCAAAGATGACCGCGGGCAGACCGAAGAGAAGGAAGAGCGAGAGAAGCCATCGAAAAAGCGACCGCTGCACGGCGACAAGCCGGACCCTTTTTTTTCGTGAACGCGGAAACAAGGAGGAAAAAAGGGGGGGGACCTTCATGTCACCGGCACTCCGAACTCCATGATACCCCATAGAGAGGAAATGAAAAGGGCTTCCTGACAACAATAATCAATGTGCGTATCCATAATGAGCGCTTCTTATTTTGCCCCATGATATCCGCGCCGTTTGACAGTTTTGCTCGTTCTCGATAAGCCCCGAAGGTGCAAAATAAGAATCGCCGGCTTCCTGACCAGCCTCGGTCACCCCTCCCCCTGGCGCATTCTCTTTACC
>JBEKQU010000024.1:0-68843 GCA_049519415.1 Spirochaetia bacterium | reverse complement strand
GAGTGAGGTTTCCGATCGTGCACCTAAAAGTGGCTTTTTTCGATCGGAAGGGTGGCTTTTTATTTTCGGAACGCTGGCTTTTTTAAATCGGAACAGTGGCTTTTTTCGCGCGGATTATGCATAGGGCGAGAGCTTCTTGTTCTCTAAGCACCGCTCCTTCGCCGTCCGCTTATCGTAGCGGGCCCACTGATCTGGCCTGGAAGTTGAGCCTTCTCATTCTTGACGGGAGATTGCCATGAATGGCGATGCGTGGTACTATCCGCTTAATAGGGTAGAGGTGAGCCATGCATGGAACGCGGGAAATTATACAAGAAGCAGCCGCATTACCGGTCGAGGAACGAGTCATCGTGATTGACTCCCTCCTTCGTTCGTTGAATGTCCCGGATGAGGAGACTGACAAGCAATGGTCCGCCGTCGCCCAGCGTCGACTCGCGGAGTTACGCGGAGGTCGAGTGCGAGCTATTCTCGGTGACCAAGTTTTTTCACGGATCAAGGAGCGTTTTGCGCGGTGATGTTCTCCTTTCATCCGGAAGCAGAAATTGAATTCGAATCCGGACTCGGCGAGGACTTTGCTCTGGAGGTCGCCTCAACGATCGATCGCATTATTGCTCATCCCAAAGCATGGCCCATTATTGAAGGCGACATTCGCCGTTGCCTGACCAACCGTTTCCCCTTCGGTGTACTCTATAGCGGTGAACCTGACAGCATCTTCATCCTCGCGGTGATGCACCTTCACAGGCGCCCGGATTATTGGAAAAACCGGAAATAATCTGAGCTTTTAAATCCAAGACGCAGAATGAAACGTACGGCATCTTCCAGTTCGGCCCCTTCTCCGCAGTAATGTTGGCGATGGTGCGCTCCCGGAACCACCGTTCCACCATGTTCAGCCAACTGGAGTTGGTCGGGATGAAGTGGCAGACAAACCGGGGATGTTTCGCCAACCACGCCTGCACCGCCGGAGCCTTTCGGGTGCCATAGTTATCCATCACCACATGCAAGCTCAGCTCTGCGCGATACTTGTCGTCCAATCGCCGCAGGAACTTCAGCCATTCCTGATGGCGATGCCGGGCGTGGCACTGGCCTATCACCTTGCCTTGCAGCCCGTCCAAGGCTGCAAACAACGTCGTTGTACCGTTGCGCTTGTAGTCATGAGTGTAGGTACCGCAGCGGCCCTTCTTTAGCGGCAACCCGGGCTGAGTGCAGGAAGACGGACTGCCTCTTCCACAACCCGTGAGCGTGGCTGAATACGTGACGATCTGAGCTCTCACGCCACATCGTAAGGAAGGGCGATCACATTCTCCCCTACCATCTCCGCTTGTTCCACCGCGCCCACAATAACGCCGGGACCATGTCGAAGACCAGGATAGCTCGCCCGAAACGCAGCGATGCCACGCACATCCGCGCGCGTAATCCTGGCCTTGCATTTCGCTTCAACAGGGACGAAGAGCCCATCGCGCTCCAGGAGCAGATCGACCTCGGCGCCCCCATGGGACCGCCAGTGCCAAAGCAGAGGCGGGGGTGAAAGAAGCTGCGAAAGCTTGATGATATCAAGGGCCACGTGCGTCTTGAACAGCGTGCCCTGAAGCGGATGCCCCCCCAGTGCAATTGGGCTTGAGATGCGCTGGAGCCAGGCCGCCATTCCCGTGTCCGCAAAATAACCCTTGGGTTTCCGTGACACTCGCTTCACTGCGTTGCCGTAATAGGGTGGGATCTCCACCCATTGGTAGGTTGCCACGAGGATCGAAAGCCAGCGCTGGGCTGTCTGATACGAAATGCCGAGCTCACGTCCAAGTTGGCTGTGGTTGATCTCCTGTCCGGTCAGTGCCGCGCAAAGTGCTACGAAGCGTGAGAAAAGCTGCTGGTCTTCCACGGATGCGATCTGGCGGATATCCCGTTCCACGAAGGTGCGCATGTAGGAGGAAAAGACATCCGGGATAATATCGTCGGAGAGATCCAGGATTTTGGGAAACCCGCCTCGCCATAGTCGGGCAAAGAGCGTAGGTTCCAGCGGTCGTGAGGGAAGGCGTGTCCGCGAGCGCAATCGCTCTATAGCGTCGGCCTTGAACACATCGTCAAGCCAGCATGTGCCTGGCAATCCCGCTGCGCCGCATCGCTCGGCCAGCGAAAGGAAGGGAAGATCGAGTACCATCACGCGCCCTGCCATGCTCTCGCTCACCGACTTTAGAACCATCAGATTCTGGGAGCCGGTGATCAAATATCTCCCAGGGGTGGCGTCGCGGTCAGTCCAACGTTTGATCACTCCAAGCAGCTCCGGCGCGTACTGAATCTCGTCCAGCATAAGCGGAGTGCGTTGTTGGCTCAGAAACAGCTCTGGATCCTGCCGTGCCCCGCCAACATCGACCACTGGGTCGAAAACCACTTGGTTGGCCTTGGGGAAAAGCTTTGTCAGAAGAGTGCTTTTTCCTGATTGCCTGGCTCCGGCAATGAGTAGGACTGGAAAAAATGAGGAAAGATGAGTCAGGCGCTCCTCTGTATGACGGTGGCGATAGTCCATGCTTGAAAAATAGTCATTGCAACACTAATTTTCAAGGGGGGATTTATTTTGGGAGTCTGAAAAGTCGGAAGTGGACTACCCGACGTTAAATAGTAGCTCTGAGGATCCCCTGAACATCCGGCTGAAGGCAAGATCGTGAACCGCGTACTCGTCGGCAAGCCGACCTTCACGTGATCTTGATCTGTTTCAGGTAACCACCCTAGTTGCGGCCCACTGCTTTGCCATACCTTGCATGTACGTTGCGTACTGGGGCCAATCGTGCAGGGTTTCGGGATCGAAATCGGCCCCGTTCGGCCAGACGATGGTATGGATCTCCGGATCTATTTCCACTTGTTGAAACATTTTCTCATCCCTCAGTGGCCCATACACCTCACCTTCCAGAACAGGAGAAAAATCAATAGTCTGTTCGGTGTCGTCATCGAAACGTATCCGCAAGGTGAAATGCTGTACGAGCGTGATACCGATCACACGAAAAGCTCTATGTTCCATTGCCTTCGCTCCTCTGTCACGGAGAGTTCCGTAATGAGGCGGCGGTAATCGTCACTGCCGTGCTTCATACAACGTAACCGCCTCGGAAAGCACAAGTCGACGAAACTCCTCTGATACGTTCTGGAGGTCGACAACATCTACTGTGAAGGAGCTTTTCTCTGCGACTGCAATGTATCGCAAGATGTCCCCCCCTTCGATTCCAAGATCGATATCGAAGTCCGGCCCGCTCACGCGGCCGCGTGCTACACTGCCGAAGAGCACGGCGCGGCGAAGCGCGGGATCCTCTCCGGCAAAGGCACGGGCAAGCCGGGCGGCTTCCTCCTTCGCCTCGGAAACACGTTCGGCCGTTCGAATCGCTGCAACGCGGTTCTCCCGATTGACGTTTTCTGCGATCCGCTGCAGAAAAAGCCGTTCGGGGTCATTCATGGCCATTGGCATACCTCCACTGCTCCCCAAGCGCCTCCAAGGCTACAATTTAGCCGCCCTGGGGTCAATCTCAGGATTCCGGCAGATTCTCGCGCGCCCAGGATACGAACCGCCTGGCCTGCTCGGCGATGTCGGCCGCCTCCTTCGGGGTCAGACGTCGCTGCTCGTATTCGATGGCGTTCTTCTTCGCCAATTCTGCACGCGGTGAGTGCGTCGGCCGCGGATATGACCGAGTGAACGGCGTTCAGGCCCACCGCGTCCCAGTCGCCTGCTTCTGCCGCCTTCTCCATCGTGCGCAGGAACTGCTCGGCCTTCGATATATAGGCGTGGGCATCCCGCTTGCTGACCTCTCGCGTTTTGCGTTCAAACATCGTCATCCCCAGCTCGGCCGGCGGCTTGCCAAAGAGCGTCTCGCCCTCGCCTTTGGCTTCCGACAGGAAGGCTTTGCCCCCTCGGCGGGCATCAGACAGGGTGACACAGTGAACTGACAGTGGCCTTCTGAATCTCTTGTAGAAGGAGTGACCAGCTTCGAGCGCTCGCTCTTCGATCTTGGCGCACCCCTCCCCATCCGCCATGACCACAAGGACATCCACGTCGCTGCCGTGCTTCTCCTCACCCCTTGCCAGGCTCCCGAACAGCACGATGGAGATGGCCGGGGGGGCAAATAGCGCGATGATCTCGTCTCGCAGTGCGGACGAAAATCTGCTTTCCGCCTCCAGAGCAGGCAGGATGATCCTCTGGGCGATAAGGCTCTCCCTGGCCAGGGAGTAGAGATACGAGGGACCCGCGTGCCGCTTCTCTACCACACCAAGATGCGTTAGCGGGTCAAGCGCCTCAACCACCGTTCGGTGATTCAGGCCGGTCAACTGGGCAAGTTGCCGAGCAGTGAGAGTCTGGCTCTCGCGAGACAGGCGCCTGAGGAGTGTCACTCGCGCCTTCGTCCCGAAGACGTCCTCCAGAATGCGTGTATCGGAAAGGTTCACACTCATAGTGTGGAGAATATTTTCTCCACTTATGTAGGTCAACTCTCCATTTGGATAAGTTGGTTACCATTCGAGTGGCAGTTTCCCGATCCCGAACGAGTTCATTGCGCCCTTATTGAGAAGCAAAGCGCCATGCCGGTGGGTCTGTTCAAGGCTGTCAATAGCCAAATCGCCCAAGTGCGTAAAATTGGGACATCGTACCACGGAACGGACTCAAGCAGCCTGATCAAAATCCTTTCCGGGGTAAGTCAGCCCACGGGCAGCCTGTTTCCGGCAAGGATTTCCACAACCTCGTTAGGATCAATCGCCTGATCCCAGTAGGCATGTTGAATGATTCGTCTCCTTCTTTTTTCGTTGTTAATGCTCATCATATGGTCCTGCCTGACGGTACTCTTTTCACCGATCTTTTCCAGCCCGACGGGGTCACGGCATAGGCGATACTCCGGGGGTCCCGCTGCCGCGTTTGGGTCGCGAGCTACATAATGGGCCAGGACATTGACACAGTAGAATACGAGCTACCTTTGTGCCATTGGGCGGGTGTTCAGGTGGGCTGGCTCCAAAGTTTCCAGGCCAAGCTCAACGCCTTCACGCAGGTGGAGTTGTAGCGCTTCAGATGCCTACTGGAATTACGCAATATAGCAACATCTTCTACCTCAGGGGATCTGTTGACCCGCTGTCGTTCCTCAGCCTTGCAACCGAACTCTACTGGATATCCGTTGAAAACTATGGACACGCGAGCGGCATTCAGATGAACGATTTCCAGGTATCAGTCTCTGTGACCGTGCGCGCGGACTTGTAATGATGTCACGGCGGCAAGGCACGCGAAGGAGAACCACAAACCTTGCTTTCGGCCCAACTGACGACACCCCGTGCGATCCGAATTGATTCCTCGAGCTCCAGCTGGCTTATTGGTTCAATCTCGCCCGGGTAGCGCGCAGTCACAGCGTAGTCGGTGAGAGCGACCGCGGATTCCAGCACGGATTTAGTTCGGAGCGTAGGCGGCAGCAGATCTACAAGCAACCGCAAGCTGTGGGTTCTGGGGAACTCGACGCCGACGTTGATCAACACCGCCTTGAGTGCCTTCTCGGCCGCCTGTTGCGCGTGATAGCAGAGAGTCTCAGCCAGAACATCGCCTACCGGACCAACAGCCACGGCCAGAGCAAGGTGGCTCCGCGCATGACGGAGCCAGTCTTCAGGGGTTCCAGGGCCGGCGGAATCAGGCCGCATAGACCTCTCTCCCTTCTCGGAGAACCGAGCGGTATATGAGGCCGATATTGTCTTTGTGTCTCAGGAGATCCATGGGCGTCGCGACAAGAATATCGAATGGGATCCCGATTCCCGAGATCTCTCTATACAACATCTGAGCGGTCATCCTGCGATTGGTGCCCTCTGGCATTATCACCAGAAGATCGACGTCACTGTCTGGTCCTGGTGTCTTTCTGGCTGCAGAACCAAACAACACAATTCGCAGGGGATGAGCAATCTCGACGATCCGGCTGATGAGGCAATCCAGGCTGTGCTGAAAGTCCTGCATATCGTGCCGAGTTTATTGTAATTTTCCCCAATTCACAAGCTCGTCGACCACGTATCTCCCCATTGCCTTCACCGAGATCCCAAGTCCTGGAAGTACCGCATCTGACGGCGATCGCCTGCCCGCCGGGTGGGGCTTCGCATGGTCAGTGCGATGGGTCGCGCGGGTGATTCATTTTCCAGTAATCGCGGAAGGCGCGCAATCTCGGCAGCGATTCACGGTCCCTGGCCCGGTTGGCCGCTTCCTTGCTGGCGATGATGTCGTCGATGTGGCAGACGGGGAAGCCGTTGACATCGACCCGGCGCGCGAAGGCGCCTTCGAAATCCTCAATACCGTCTGGTGCAAAGACCAGGTAGAGATCGAAGGGGCCGTTCTTCAGTTGTACGAAGTCCTTTCCGCTCACGATATCGGAAGCCTGGGCTTCCGTCAGGCCGAATCCAAGCTGGTGAAGCGCGGCCACAAGCGCTACGCCGTTCGCGGCACCCTTGGCAATGAACAGGTCCGCATCCTGCGTAGTGTCGGGGAACCCCAGCAGAATGGCCCCAGATTTCCCGATGAACAGGTAACGCACCCCGTGTCGCTGGAACGCCTCCCGGATTTCCTCCGCCTGGCGGTATTCAAACGCGGCCATAGCCAAGCCATGAGGGCAGATGCTCGGCGCACCAGCGACGGTATTCCGCGGTGGTATCGAAGGAACGGTACGTGGCATCGTCGAGCACCGGCTTGTAGGTTTTGATGAAGGCATACTTCCACCGCTGAGACAGCGGGCGTTTTGCCGCGGCCTCGAACTCCTCCAGCCACTCCCTCGGGATATCCGTCGACGCTTCAGTTGCCATCGGATCAATAATACGCGCGGGGCGCGGTCCTGTCCACTGCGGACGACACCAGCGCCGGATCACACCAGTACGCATGCGAGTAGCGCCGTCGTGTTGACGGAGATTGCGAATGGCGCTAGATTCTGGATATGGAGTTGTCCGATGTCCGGTAGATCCTTCTCCGGCATTCCTTCCTGTTTCGCCGTGCCTATATCTATGGCTCGGTCGCGCGAGGAAGGGAGGATGAGCATAGCGACGTCGACCTTATCCTCATCCGGGAAACGGAACAGCCCTTCTTCGACAGGGTACGCAAAGTTTTCGACATTGTTCTATCTCTTTCGCCAATTGACATTCTCATTTATACAGAGCAAGAATTTCAACGGCTTCTCATGGAACCTGGTCGGTATTTCCTGAAGGATATTGCCTCGACGGGGGTGATGATTGAAGGAACCCAGGGCAGAGGCTCTCAGGTGGCTGTTCCAGGCGGAAAATGACCTGGAATATGAGCGGCACGGGTTCCGCGGCGCATACTACGCCCAGATCTGTTTCCAATGTCAGCAGACTTGTGAAAAGGGATTAAAGTCCATCTATTATGGCAGGCTCGGAAGACGTGTCGTTCCAGGTCACTCTCTTGTCGAGCTCTCCAAGTCACTTGACCTTGACGATGCGTTGAAGCAGGAGCTCGCTGTCCTTGATCAGTACTATATTCCCACGCGATATCCCAAAGGGCTTCCCGGCGGGGTCCCCTATGAGGCCTATACCCGGAATCAGGCTGAACGGGCTCTTGCCACCTGCGAAACGGTGATCGCCCTCGCTCGAGCGCAACTGCCTCCCGAAGAATAGCCCGACAGGGCGAAGCACCCATCAGCAGGCCACGTCGAACGAACAGCGTGGGGAGAAAGTGTCGAATTTGATGGGCATGAGCGCATTAATCGAGGGGTATTCCTGAACTCGCTTAATACGACCTTGCGGGGAGCGATTTCAACAAGGAGGTAGAATCAGGGAGCGGTCAAGCTCGTTCCTTCGTTTTCCTCTTCCCCCGCGAACCATGTCGCGCCAACCCGCGGTAACGTACGTTTTCGCGCTTTCGCACGCGTTGTTTTGCGGAACTGGCGCCCGCTTTACTGCCCATACCGCAAGCGGAGGGACAATGCGGCCGTATTTCGCAGAGGATCAATCGGAGATAGGCCCAGCGATAGCGCGACGCTTGCATTGGGAGCTCTTCTTTGGTTGAAGCACTCATCACGATGCAAACAGCAGGAACGGGCCCTCCGCAACAGGGCCATTTCCGGTCTCGAACCACCACCACCACGAATTCCCACCCGACCTTGCGTCCGCAGTTGACTGCCGCACGATTCTCGTGTACACGATTCTTGTGGGGATGTGTGGTAGTCATGAAGAATATCACCTTTAGCGCCGACGAGCGCCTCATCGAAAAAGCCCGCGAGCGTGCCGCCCGGGAGCACCGCAATCTCAATGCTTTGTTCCGCGAGTGGCTCGAGCGATTCACGCAAGGTGGAAACCTTGGATTCGACGAGATCATGCGGGACCTTGGATATGCTCGCGCCGGTCGTCGCTTCTCGCGCGATGAGATGAATGAGCGCTGATTTTCTCGACATGAGCCTGCGCCTCACCCGGGAAGCGCTCCAACGGGGGCAAGCAGTTTGAAGAACGTCCTCCGTCCACTTTGTACGGTGTGGCCGGCGATCGCTAACCCTTTTGGGATTCGAGTCTAGCGCCTCGGCCCGCAGGTCGCCTCAACTGGTTCTCTCCTGTACGGATATCCACTCCCGTGACGCATGCGCAAGTTTCCCGCAAAGCTCATTCGCTCGATTCGCGATACGCTGAATCTCCGGAAACCGCGCATCCAGGTTCTCTACCCAACGTTCGACGTTTCGGCGAAGGGTGCGATCATTCAGATACCCTGCGCGGCTTAAGTTCGCGAACTGATTGTACGCTTGAAATAGCGATAGCTCCGCTTCGCTATTGCTTCCTCAAGCTTGCTGACTTTTTTTCTGTATAGTAATATTGGCAGGGAGGTGGCATACGTGTCGGAACAAGGACGCCGGATTCTCGAACAAGCCATGAATCTCTCGCCCACTGATCGGGCCGAGCTTCTTGAACAGATCCTCGCAAGCTTTTCCATCCCAGGCAATAATGACATAGACAAACGTTGGGCTGAAGAAGCAGAGGATCGCCTTGACGCTCATGAGCGTGGAGAGCTTAGGTCCAGTACTGCTCACGAAGTCTTCGCTAGAATCGACAGAGGCGAGATCTGACCTCGGTCGAGTTTCTAAAAATCGCTGAAGAAGAACTTGCTGAGGTTGTCGCCTATTACAACAGCGAAAGCGAAAGCCTGGGATTTGAGTTCGCCGCCGAAGTGAAACGGACCATCTCCCGGATTGTCGACTTTCCATCAGCCTGGACACAGGTGTCAAAGCGTACCTGGCGCTGTCGGAAGCATCGCGTCTGACTCGTTTCCCGTGTGTGTGGCGCCGTCGTGTTGATGGACATTGCGAATGGCGCTAGATTCTGGACATGGAGTTGTCGGCTGTCCAAAAGATATTGCCGCGGCGGGGGTGGTGATTGAAGGAACCCAGGGCAGAGGCCCTCAGGTCGCCTCAACTGGTCCTCTCCTGTGCGGATATCCACTCCCGCGACGCACGCGCAAGTTTCCCGTAAAGCTCATTCGCTCGATTCGCGATACGCTGAATCTCCGGAAACCGCGTATCCAGGTACTCGTGTGCAAGCAGGTTGCGGACCCGCGAGAAGGCGGCAAGCTCCGGCGCGATTTCCTCAAATCCGGGAACCGCTACGAGATCGGAAAGAGTCTCCCGGTAAGTCTGGGGCATCGGGAGTCCTTGCGACGCGAGGACTATCTTTGCGATGTCGATCGATGCGTTGACCAGGTTCTCTACCCAACGTTCGACGTTTCGGCGGAGGGTGCGATCGTTCAGATACCCTGAGCGGCTTAAGTTCGCGAACTTTCCGCTGTCCGCAAGCTCCTCACCCAGGAAATCGAGGATCCTCAACAGGCGGGCATGGTCGATCTCCGAAAGGGATCGCGAGCGTCCCCGGATCTGCGCAAAATCGCGGGTGAAATCGCGGAACTCTTCAGCCAGCGTCATCACCGCCCGTGCGAAACGATCCATGAGCGCCCGATCGCGAACGACACAGGGGACGCCGTTCAATACCACGGCGGCTGCGAGCGTTGCGGGAGCCCTGTTCAGCACCACCAGATCGACGGGCCGTCCAAGCGCTTCTTCGAGCGAGCCCCACAACGCATCTTCCTGTGGATAGCGAGCGCTTTCTTGATCATTTGCGCGGAGCGCAGGTGAAAAATAGACCGCGACATCAATATCGCTTTCCGCTGTGAGCCGCCCGGCCGCGGCAGATCCGAACAAGAAAGCCGCAATAATATCGCTGCTCTCCGAAAGACATGAGGCAACACGTTCGACGATCCAATCCACACCCGTCTCAGCCACGTTGCGCCTCCTGTCTCCCGGCTATGACCGCCCGATGGTCAAAGACTGGCTACCGAAGGGTAGCTCCCGTGGTATACTATTACAAGAGCAAAATGGTAATGACACCGGCACAGATTCTTAAGCTTAACGGCAATATGCGAGATTCCCCGCTGATGGAGGTGGTCCGCCGCTTCCATGCCCTGGCCATTTCTCGGGATCTGCCATACTGCGTGGTGGGTGGGATGGCGGTCATACGGAACGGCTACGAGCGAACCACCATGGATGTTGATATCCTTACCTACAAGGAAGACTGGCGCAAGCTGCTGCCGCTGGAAGGAGAGATCTCCAGCAATGGGCCTGAAAACTGCGTGGACAATAAGACAGGGGTAACGATCGACATCCTTTTTACTGATGAGGATTGGGAAATGGTGATTCCGATGCCGGATCCTCGGAAGGTAAGGGAGTACGACCAGGAGTTGGGGGCCTACTTCATCGGGTTGCATGCACTCGTGCAGCTCAAAGCGGCTGTCTCTCTGGACAAACTCCGCGAACAGGGTGCCAACGTCGCCGCAAAGGATCTCAGCGATGTGTATGAGCTGATCAGCAGGAATCTTGCCAGGTTCTCGAAGGAAGTCATTCAGACCTATAATCCTGCTGTAAAAAAGCACTGCATGAAGGCGTTTGAGGACGCGGTACGAGCCTCAAAAAGAGAAAAACGCCAGCGCGGGGACATCGAGCGATAGCCTTTTCTATTTGTTTTGGCCTGCGATCAGGGAGAGTATTCGTTGTCCTCGTGTTCAAGAAACCGGCAAAATACGCCAATTTCTTTCTTGAACCTCGTAGCGACGTTGTCAAGCCGGTTCGCTAGACGAATGACCCTGTCTCCTTTGAGCTCGAAGCCGTAGATATTGCGAAAGACGTGCCGGAATGCAAGGTATTCGTCGAGATCCGCGGCTAGTTCCTCAGAGATCACGGCGGGACGTATCCTCTCCAAAGGCAGGGTCATATGATACAGGAGCGACTTATGCCATTGCTCCGTATCATCCAATCCCCCGTTCAACTCCATCGCTACTCTGCGAAAGATCCGTTCGCAACAGGTATAGAAATCGTGGAGAATCGAAGCCATTGAGCGCCGCGCCAGGGGTGATTCCTGTTGACGCGCCATCCCCATCTCTCCAACGAGGATATCGAGATGCCGCATCTCCACGTCAATTGCGGCGATGATCATCCGAAGCGCGTTGTTATCCAACACGGAGACCCTTCATTTCTGTGACGCCTCTCATGAGCACATCACAATCCTCGTACCGCTTTAGGTCCAGCTCGTGGCGAAAGGGCAGAGCGTGAAACAGAAAAGCATAAGCCTTGAAATAATCGTCTGGAGAAAGTCCTTTAATCATGAGATCGATATCCGAATGCCGGTCGAATCTTCCCGACACGAGCGAGCCAAACACGCACAGCTCATCGTACGGGAACCGCTCCCGGAGAGCCGTGCTTGCGTGTTTGAGGGCCTCCATCACCTCTCGCCGATGAAGCTCTTTTTCTTCCTCCCTTCTTTTCAGAAGGATTGAATAGGGCATGTGTTCCCCCTCTAATTAGTATAGATAAGCCTGCGCGTCATAGCAATCATTTTCGTTCAGCCGCGGCCCAGCAAGCTCATTTACGGCCAGGAATTGATGCAAGCACGATTCCGCGCGCCTGGATTCGCGCGCGGAGATGATTGGGCAGCAGGTCGAGACGAACCACGTCCACATCGAAAGGGGACTCTTCCGTGACGTCCAGTGCTTTGTAGAGGTCACCTCCGTTAAGCGCAAGGTCGATGTCGAACTTCCTGCGTCGCGGGCCTCCCTCTGCCAGAGAACCGAACAGAATAACCGAACGTACGTTGGGATCCGCCTTGAGAATGCTCGCGGCAAGGCGTCGCGCCTCGATGTGAGCTTCAGCGGCTCGTTCACTTATCTCCTGCAGCTCTGCCGCGTTTTCTGCGCGGTAGTGCTCTGCAAAAGGGCGCGGATCGAAGCTCATCCCAGCTCCCCGGCTATTGCGCGCAGCTTCTCCCTGAAATCCGCGTGCATCTTTGAGAAGTCCTTTATAAAGTCGAAAGCAATCTTCTGCACTTCAGCGGTCTTCTTAGGGTCCAGATCCTCGCCATAAAGATTCCTGAATCTATAGCGAAATCTCAGCAGGTCCAGGGCATGACGCTTGGACGCCTCATCGGCAAGAAGGGCGGGCCGGACATCGGCGATCTCCAGCGCTATCTTCTCCACCAGGGATTTATGCCAGCGATCCGGCGGCAGGTCATTCTCAAAAAACTTGGAAACTCTAAGAAAATAGTTCTCTAGGATTCCATACGCGAAGTGGAGGGTGAAACCAAGGGCGCCCCAATCAATGGGATCGTTTGCTCCATTCTGGATGCGCTCCCAAGCGCGGCGGTTCTGAGCCGCTGCCCGGCCAAGCTCTTGATAGTCGCCTTCAAGCTCAGCCATGAGGGTCAGAAAGGATTCACGAGTCCTCATTACGTCCCTCTGAGACTTTCCTCTCCCGTGCGGATATCAACTCCCGCGCAATCCCGTTCACTGCGAAGGCTGGGAGAGCCGCGCTCGAACGAGTTCCATCACTTCTGTTGCGGCTTTCAGAGCCTCATCCGCATCTCGCCGGTCGAAAAACTCCGCGGGCGTGACCTCTGGGAGACCGTTCGGATAACGGGCATCGATGTAGAAGTGATCGAGATTCTTGACGCGTCCCCGCAGCTCCGCAAAGGCAGGATCATGAACAGCGCATTCGCTGCACAGCCGTGCAACGGAATGGCCCAGGACCAACCCCGCGTCCAGCAGCACGTGTGCCGTTGCAAGGTCCTCATTTGCCTGCGATAGCCATCGATCCGACTCAGTTCTGCCTGGGTCGCTCATACACTGTCTCTCCCGTTGCCAGAGCATGGCGGACGAATGAGCTGTACGTCCGCATACTCTCCAGTTCGGTAGGGGTATACCAAATCATGTCCACTCCACATCCTCGTCACGATCAATGCCGCCGTACAGCATCGCGGAGCGCTCCTTGAAGGGAAGCACTGTGTCTTTCACTATCAGCAGATCAATGTCTCTGCCCGGCCCTGCCTCCTTCCGGCGCACAGATCCGAACAGAAGAATCCGGTCCGGGGCAAAGCCTGCGATAATGCGATGCACGATCTCATTGGCGGCGCGGCGAAGTCTCTCTTGTGCTTCCGACTTGTAAATTACCACCCTATTCCCCACCTCATGCGTATGCCACGTTCATCAAAGCATATACCCCGTCGACTCCATTCGGCAAGAACGCACCCCACTCGCGACAAAAGTCAGGTGTTGGATGAACAATTGCTCGCTCGACAGGCTCCATCTCCTACACGAAAGAGAGGCTCGGATCTTCCCTGATAAACCCGGGTATGCTGCCATAAAACGGTAGGAGGGGCAGATGCTGCCAGGACCTCAGGAGGTGATAGGTCGGGGAGGTGAGGAACCGGCATCGATCAATCGCTTCGCGCCACTGGGAATCACAAAGCTCGCGTAATGTGTCTGCGTCGGGAAGAAGCCCAAAATCCCAGGCAGCGCAGAGACGAGATAGGTAGTCCACCTTTGCAGGCAGGTCATCCAGCGCCAGGGGCGGCGGCTCATCAGGGTAAAGGCTGCCATCAATGGGGAAGCCCACTGATAAACTCCTTCTCGTACCAGGCGCGAAGCCGGGAGGCCTGCTCCAGCTTCACGCTTGTAACGTCACCCCAGGAGCGCGTGCGTACACGTCCATGAGAACGTAGAGCTTCCACGACTGTCTGGATGACGCGGGCGCGCGTGTCCTCACTGGCAGGTTCCCTCCACCATGCGTCGATGTCGTGCGTGTCGCGATACTCCATATAATGCGCAAGACCGAACCCGCCTCCGATGGAGAGAAATCGGCCAAGCCCCTTCGCTGCTATAGCGTCGAAACACAATCGTGCGTACGGGGAAATCGATTGAGGCAGCCTTGGCTCCATGGACCCACTCCTGAGCATGGTAGCATAGTATCCATCAATCAGGTAGGCCCGCTGCAAGTTCTGGACGGCGCGCTTGGCTTGGGCTATACCTTCCCTGCTGGATCTTGACAGGAGCTTCCGTGGCAAAGCTGTATATAATTGCAACACCGATCGGCAATCTGGAGGACTTGACCCTTCGGGCAATCCGCGTGCTCGGGGAGGTGAAGGCGCTGGCGTGCGAGGACACCCGGCATACGCGGATACTCTTTGAGAAGCACGGTATTCCCAGCCCCAGAACGATTCTTTCCTATAGAGAGCAGAACGAAGCGCAGGCAGGCGCCCGGATAATTGGCCTGCTGCGGCAAGGACTGTCAGTCGGCGTATGCTCTGATGCAGGCTATCCCGGCATCAGCGACGCCGGCTACAGGATCATCTGCCGGGCGCTCGAAGAAGGGCACGCTGTCGAGGTGATCCCCGGGGCAGCAGCAATCGAGCCTGCCCTTCTCTCCTCCGGGCTTCCCACGTCAAGCTTCACGTTCAAAGGATTTCCTCCCAAAAAGCCAGGAGCGCGTCGGCGGTACCTTGAGGTGGAGAAAGACCAGCCCCATACCATGGTTTTCTACGAATCGCCTTTTCGCCTGCACAAGCTCCTTGCCGACGCGCTGGAGGTTTTCGGAGACCGGCGAGCGGCAGTCTGCATCGAGCTTACCAAGCAGTTCGAGAAAACACACCGCGGCACTCTCTCCGAGCTCTGCGCCCAGTTTGCGGACCAGAAGATCCGCGGGGAGGTCACCGTGGTCATTGCCGGAAACAATCCGAAGTTTCAGGGGCTGGAGGATGATGCGGAGGAGGATGAATCACCCCAAGACGAGTAGGCCGCAACAGGTTCTGGGAGCTCGCCTTTCGCGGTGTCAGGCGTGGTCCATCGCGTCTGATCTTGGATGGTGGAGAAAGCCAAGGATCTGGGCTCTGAATTGGTCGAATGTAAGCTCATGGTTCCTTAAGATGGAAATCACTATAGCGGCGTCGATTTCGTCGTACTGGTGGACTATGACGTTGCGGAACTTTGCCATCCCGACCAGTTGGGCATGTATTTCCTTCGAGATAATGCCTTTTTCTTGTAGAACAGTGAAGGAATCTGCATAGCTTTTTGGAGCCCGCATTCTGGAATCGGCAATGACGTGGTTTGTAATATCGACACAGGTTTCAATCATGATCTGCAAGGTTCTTTCCACGATTCTCTGTGCTTTCCAATCCTCACGGTACTGCTGGAGACTGATGTTCTTGAACTCAGACAGTTGCCTTCCGTATGCCTCGAGTTGATCGAGCTTTCGCAACACGAGAATTCGGTCAACCATGCGCAAATCTCCTCTCGAAGAAAGCCTCCTCCTTGATTCGAAAGTCGAAAAATTCCCGCAGCTTTGCTGATTCAAAACGGTGCCGAATATAAGGCTCTTTATCCACGAGAATCGCCTTGTTCTGTAGCACTCTCCCCACCAGTGATATGGGGGAATAGTTCAGAATCACCAAATCGATCTCGGAAGTGCCGAGGGTATCGGAAATTGAATCGAAAAGCGACAGCTTCAGCTCAGCCGGATCCTCGGGCGGCTCTTTAAGGAAAACCGCGATATCAACGTCGGAGAGAGGCCTGAGTTCACCGCTTGCCAGCCCGCCGAAAAGATATGCAAATAGGACTCGTGCATCACGATTGAACAGATCGCCGATACTGGGTATGCGTTGAAGGATATCAGAAGGCAGCCTCTCATACCTGATCATTGGTTCTCTTTCAGCACTTTTTCCACCAAGCTTGCGGCTGCGTGAACAAACTCCTTTGCCTTTGCAAGGGAATCCCGCGCTTCTGGTTCTGTGATCTCGATGTAATCACCATAGTCGGAATCCATGCGGCGCGCCTGGAGGACCCTCATAATCTCTCCGAACCCGACGGGGAGGAGACCGCCTTTGATGTAGTCTCTGGCAAGCATCACCTTGACGCCTTCGTGAGATTCCGGCTCCTGCCCACGAAGAGCTAGCAGCGCTCGGGCAGCGCTGAGAACCGCGTAGAAACTTCTGTTTGCGGAGGACGCCCATGAACGGGCGCTGAGCAGCGTCTCCGCATCAAGGATAAGAGAATGAGCCTTTCCAATGCGATACCGCGCGAGATCACTCTTTTCCTGCTGGTTCAGCGTCATAGAGCCTCACTCCTTCACTCTCCACGCTCTGAATGAATGGGCTCCTCAAGCCCTGGTTTTTCTCATACTCATGCACCGTGTAGATCACAGGGGCAAGAGGAACATCGAAATCATACTCAATTCGGTGAATGAATTTGATCACTTCATCCTTGGCCAGGATGGTTTTCACAAGAACAAGCAGATCGAGGTCCGAGTCCCCATTGAAATCGCCGCGTACCCTGGAGCCAAAGGCGACAATCCTGGCTATCGACGGAAATTGGGCAGCTTCTTTGGCGATTTCTGCAAGCGCCTGTTTTTCATTGGCAGTGGCGAAAGGAAACGCGCGCGCCATGACTCAGCCCGCACTTTCACCCAGTGCATCGAGCTTGTCCAGGAAGCCCTCTGCACGCAGGAGCTCAATGTTTCTTTTCATAGATGACGATTCCTTCTCGAAGCACCTTCGCCGTGAATACTCTATCCTCATCCAGGGTGTGCAGGTCGACCGTCGCGACTTGTAGCGTCCTCCAGCTCCCTCCTGAGCGTAAAGTATTCTTCAGCGGGCAGTGGCGACACAAGCACATCCACATCGGATCGCTGATTCATTTCCAGGCGAGCCAATGAACCAAAGACAATGGCCTGCGATATTCCATGAGCCTGGAAAAGGGGCCGTCCTTTCTCAGTCAAGAGATTGAGCATGCGTTGACTCTGCGCATTCCTTTCCCGGTTTTCCTCTCTTTCCCGGGCTTCCAGCTTGTGAAATGAGAATGATTTTTCCATAGGCGCGCTTATAGCATACGGCTGATGATCACGAGCAGTCAATGCAGCTTGTTGACAGGGTTGGGAATTCGTGGTGTTGGTGGTTCGAGACCGGAAAGGGCCCTGTTGCAGTAGGGGCAGCAAAGCGGGCGCCCGTTCCGCAAAACAACGCGTGCGAAAGCGCGGAAACGTACGTTACCGCGGGTTGGCGCGACATGGTTCGCGGGGGAAGAGGAAAAACGAAGGAACGAGCTTGACCGCTCTGTGATTCTACCTGCTCGTTGAAATCGCTCCCCCTGTTCATGTTGACAGTTCCCCATTCAGCCCCTAGTATTGCCTCACCATGGCCAAGCTCTGGGAGAAGAACTACAGCCTCGATGCCCTGATGGAGGCGTTCACTGTTGGAGATGATCCTGTGCTGGATCAGCGGCTGGTGAACGCGGACTGCGTTGCAAGCATGGCGCACGCGACAATGCTCGCGTCAATCGGGATCCTTTCAGCGGCAGATAGAGACGCTTTGCTCCGAGAGCTGCGCGGAATCCTGGAAATAAATGATCGCGGCAAGTTCGTCATCCAGCGATCCGACGAGGACGTGCACACGGCAATAGAAAACCACCTTGTGAAAGCCATAGGTGATGCAGGCAAACGCATTCATGCCGGAAGGTCGCGCAATGACCAGGTGCTGACGGCACTCCGGCTATGGAGCCGCGGGTTCCTTTTTTCCTTCCAAAAGGCGTGCCTTGGACTGATCACGCGGCTCCTCGATTTCTCGGAATCACATGCCCGCACTCCCATGCCCGGGCGGACGCATACGCAGATCGCCATGCCGTCTTCCGTGGGGCTGTGGGCCGCGGCCTTTGCGGAAGAGCTTCTGGATGATGCTGCGCTGGCCAGGAACGCGTTCTCTCTTCTGGATTGCTGCCCGCTGGGTTCAGCAGCCAGCTATGGCGCGCCCATTCCCACCAACCGGGAGATGCTGTCGGATATCCTTGGATTCAGCCGGGTGCAGAACAATGTGCTGTACGCGAACAACAGCAGGGGCAAGCTTGAATCCATCGCCCTGGAAGCAGTGGAGCAGACCGCGCTGACCCTTTCAAAGATGGCGCAGGATCTGATCCTGTTCTCCCTGCCGGAGCTGGGATATTTCACCCTGCCCCAGGAGCTGTGCACCGGTTCAAGCATCATGCCGCAGAAAAGAAACCCGGACGGCCTGGAGCTGATCCGGGCCAGGAGCGCGGCAATTTCCGCTGACGTCACGTCGATGAAGACGATCATTCGCGCGCTTCCCACGGGCTACAACCGGGACTTGCAGGAAACAAAGGCCCCGTATTTCAGGGGATGCGAGACAGGCCTTGCGTGCGTGAGGATCATGGACCTCACGATAGAGAAGCTCGTCGTGAATGTGGATGCTCTGCGCGCGGCTTTTACTCCCGGCATATTTGCAGCGGACAGGGCGCTCGAGCTGGTTTCAGAAGGCGTGCCTTTCCGGGATGCGTATCGGCAGGTGGGCAGCAGCCTGGAATCCCTGGGCTCCCGGGACCCGGCTGAAGCGATTGCGCGCAAGACATCCACCGGATCAACGGGCAATCTCAGGCTTGACGTGCCCCGGGGCATTGCCGCTGAGCACAGGGAATGGATGCAAACCCAGGAGAAGCGGAAGCAGGATTGCATCTCACGGCTTGCGGGACGCAATGTTCAGCTTTTCCGCGATCCCCTGGCATAAGGCCGCGGCTTGGATGGCTGCGGGAAGCTACTGGAAGATCAGGGAACCGGAGACGGTGTGAGCCCGGATTGACACGTCGCCGAACCCCATGCGCAGGCCCCTTTGCGCACTGATCCCACCCACAACCAAAGGGCCTGAAACCGAGGACAGGTCGAAGCGTATATCGTCAAGGGAAGAATCCACGCGGATGTCCACGTTTCCCGACACGGTTGAGAATGCGGAATCCTCCGTGAACGCGATTCCCCTGCCCTTGATAGAACCGGAAACGGTCTTGGCATTCAGCCCGCCTTCGAAGGAGTCAATGGAAACGTCACCGGACACGGTGTCCACGGTCAACCCGGCGCGAACGTTGCGCACTGTCACCCTGCCGGAGACGGTGCGGATACTGCATGTATCGCCTTCGATTCCGTCCACGGCTACCCTACCCGAGCTTGATTCCGCCCGGAGCCTGGTTTCGCGCGGCACTTCGAGCAGCAGCCTCCCGGCTCCAGTCATGCCGAAGGGAGAATCGCTTCTAACCTGTATGCTCAGACGTGAGCCGGATCTCTGCCGGACCACCCTGTACCCGCGGGAATCGAACAGGAAGTCCCGCGGAAGGTCCGCCCTGACAGAGACCGAAAACCGGTTGCCCGCGTTCACCTGCACGTCAAGCGGACCAGCATTGACGATCACGGAGTCTATGCCTGAAATCGTAAACGAACCGTTTTCCTCCTCGCCGGAGGAGAAGGCCGGGCCTGCCGCCAATGTAACCAGCGCAATCATGATTGCCGCAAATTTCATAGATTTCTCCATGCGCCCACCTAATGCAACACCCTGTAAATTGTGCGGTGTTACCTCAAAATCGCCCAAGGTGTTGGAATGCAGGCTCGAGTGCTATATACTCTGCTGCATGGGCAAACGATCGCTTTTTGCGGTGCTGTTTGTGCTTGCCATTGCAGGAGCAGGGTTTGCGCAGGCATTCATCGTGAGCTACCTTGACGGCGCCGTGGACGTGCAGATCGCCAAGGGATGGAAGGCGCTGGCCATCGGTGATTCTTTACCGGCAGATGCCACTGTCCGCATCTCACAGAATGGGTCTCTTGAGCTGCAGCGGGGAAAAACCAAAATCACGCTGCTGAAGGACGGGGTGTACAACATGGCCCTCCTCTCAAAGACGGCCGACAAGCCGGGCGCCGGCAGCGTGGGAAGCGCCATCACCCAGAAGCTGCAGGCCCTGGTCACGGAGAAGCCGAAAGCAAGCACGGCGGGCGGAGTGCGCGGCGCGGAACAGGGCAGCGCCTCCGTGACGTGGGTGGATGAAAGCGACGAAACGCGCACCCAGGTGCAGACGCTGCTGGATAAAAAGCAATATGCCGATGCGGTGACAGCCCTGAATGATGCAATCGACAATTCCATGTCGGACGCTGATACGCAGGAGTTCACCTACCTCCTGGGTGTTGCCTATTACGGTGCCGGGCAAACGGCAAAGGCGTATCGGACCCTCGCGAAGGTCACGGCGAGCCCGGACGCGGCATGGTACGCGCGCTACGTGGTGCTCAAGGCGCAGGTGCTTGTTGACACGGCAAACTATAACGACGCGCTCGCGCTGCTCACCCCGTTCATAGCAGCGTATCCCACGGGGGAAGCCACCCAGGTAGCATACCTGCTCACCGCTTTTTGCAGAAAAGGGCTCGGAGACCAGGCAGCGGCAAGCGCGGCGCTGGATGCAGGCTACAAGCTTGATCCGTCCACTGACACGGCCAGGCTCATCGATCAGCAGAGGAAGGCGCAATGAAGGATCCAGTGAAAACCGACCGCGCGCCCGCGGCAATCGGGCCGTATTCTCAAGGCATCATCACCTCCGGCAGGCTGCTCTTCGTGGCAGGCCAGACGCCGAAAGACCCCAAAACCGGGCAGATGCCTCAAGATTTCCGGGCGCAGGTTGAGCGGTGCCTGGAAAACGTGAAAGCCATCATCGAGGCAGCGGGCGCGGGCATGGGGGACGTGGTGAAGATCAATGCCTACCTCGCGGACCTGGGCAACTTTACGATATTCAATGAGGTGTACGCAAAGTACTTTACGCAGCCGTATCCTGCCCGTACTACGATAGGCGCCGCGCTTCCCGGAGGCGCGGTTCAGGTGGAGATCGACGCCATAGCAAGCCTGCCGCATTAGCCCAGCAGGTCCAACACCTCTTCCGGACGCCTGACCAGCGCCTGGGCGCCCGCGGACTTCAGCTCCTCGGCTGTTCTGAAACCCCACAAAGCCCCGACGGCAAACATGCCGGCCGCCCTTGCCGTAAACATGTCGGTGTTCGTATCCCCAAGGTAGAGAAAGGATCCAGCCGGAATGGCAAGAAGCCGGCACACCTCCAGCGCGGCGCCGGCATCGGGCTTGATGGGCACGCCGTGGCGGGCGCCTAGAACCGCGTCGAACCGCCACCGGGAAAAAAAGTGATTCACGACATCCACCGTGGCGGGATGAGGCTTGTTGGAGAGAACGGCAAGCTTCACTCCCCGGGCGGAAAGCCCATCCAGCAGCTCAGGGACGCCATCGTAGAGTCGGCTCTTGTCCTTCCATCGCCGGGCATATTCAGCGCGCATAAGGGGCAACGCGGTGCTTACGACCGCTTCGTCCATGCCGGCTGGCTGGGGCAAGGCGCGGCGCACGAGGTTCTCCACGCCGTCCCCCACAAAATACCGGTAGGATACAATGGGGTGCGCCGGATACCCAAGGGAAGCAAGCGTGACGTTCATTGAATCGCCGAGATCCTCGAGCGTATCCAGGAGCGTTCCATCAAGATCGAAGAGCACCGCTGTGTGCGTCATGATGTGGAATGCACTATAGCGGCAGGCGCAAGAATTGACAATGGAACCCTGAACCTGCACTATGCCGATGGAGAAACGCAGAGATCTTTATGAGCGAACCTGGCTTGATTCTGGAACGAGAGATGGGAGAGCAGCCCGAAGCTCTTGCCCGCACCATAGACGGATGCGCGGCAGAGGTGGAAGGGCTGGGAAAAGACCTCCGCGGCCGGGAGATCACCTACGTCATGATCGCGGCCCGCGGCAGCTCTGATAATGCCGGCGTGTACGCACAGTACCTTTTCCAGGCATTCAATGGCCTGCCCGTGGCCATGGCCACCCCTTCCCTTTTCACCTTCAACCACAGGCCCCCGCGTCTTGCCAAGGTGCTCGTTCTGGGCATCTCACAGTCAGGGCAATCCGAGGACATCGTGGAGGTCCTGGCTGAGGCCAGGCGCCAGGGCGCTCTCACGGCAGCCATCACCGCTGACCCGGGATCTCCGCTGTCCAGCCAGGCCCATCACACTCTTCTCCTGCAGACAGGGGCTGAAAAAGCGGTGGCTGCGACAAAGACCTACACCTCCTCCCTGGCAATAATCGCAAGCATTTCAGCGGTTCTTGGACAGGACAAGGAGAGACAAGCTGCCATTCAGAACCTGCCGGACCTGGCTTCCCGCACCCTGCGGTGCGCCAGGGGGCCGGCAGCCGCAAAGGCTGAGCGGTACCGCTATATGAGCCGTTGCGTCGTAATAAGCCGCGGCTTCTGCTATGGGGATGCCATGGAGGTGGCCCTCAAGCTCAAGGAGCTGACCTATATCACGGCAGAGCCCTACTCCTCCGCTGATTTCATGCATGGACCCATGGCCATGCTGGAGCCGGGGTTCCCGGTGGTTCTTATCGCGCCAACCGGAACGCTTCTTCCCCATATGATTGAGTTTTCAGGAGCGCTGCAGGAAAAGAAGTCGGAAATAATCGCTATCAGCGATGCGCCGGAGATCCTGGCAAAGGGCGTTACGGCCCTTCCTCTCTGCGAAGGCGCGCCGGAATGGCTTTCCCCGATCATTGCCGTCATTCCCGGACAATTGCTCGCCCTGCATCTTGCCAAGGCCAAGGGTGTTGATCCTGATGCGCCGCGCGGTCTTCTCAAGGTGACAGTGACCCGGTAGCCGGGAATCTGGCAGGGCTGCTGATTATCTGACGTTTTGCTGTACGTGAAAGAAGAGGATTCCCCCCTGATTCTCAAAAGAAAGCTCCCACAAGGCTGGGTCGAAAACAGAGAGTATTTCCTTGACAAGCCCCGGCTCTATGGGACGCTCGCTCGTTATTTCTTCCGGAGGGGCTTGGGTGAAAACAGTTCCATAAACCGCCCCGTCCTTTTTCAGGACCCGGTGGATCTCCGTTGCTGCCTTGTGCGGGTTGGGAAAAACATTGAAGGACATCAGAACAAGGCTGAGATCGATGCAGGTGTCGGGAAGCGGGATGCGTTCGGCATCGATGTTCCACAGGGAAGCGTTGAGATTCTCCCCCAAAAGAATCTTTGCGTGTCCGAGCATTTCCAGGGAGATGTCCATTCCCAGATAGATCGAGGTCTGCGGGATGAAGGACCCAATGGGAAAAGCCGTACCGCACCCCACGTCCAGAATAACCTTGCCCCCGGCGCTTGCCATAAAGGATTCCATCCGCGCCGTATAGGTTCTCCAGGGACAGGAAAGGCTTTCCACCAGCCGAACAATGGCGTTGTCGTAGGAGGGAGCGATTGCATCAAAGACCCTCTGCATGATCTGCTGCGCATCGGTAAGAGGAAGTGCAGAGAGGAAATCCACCATGCCGTTCTTCATCGGATACACCCTTCCGCATCGAGAGCAGGTGAACGAATCGCCATTGCGAGCAAGGTTCTCCCTACAGCTCGGGCAGAAAGGGGAGAATAACTGCATGGCCGGCATTGTAGGCCATGCAGAGGGTCATGTCAAACTATTTCAGTTACGTTTCGCCATTTTTTGAATAAGGCGTACAGAAAATCATGAAATTCGACCTTTCAGCGCTTCTCAACGATAAGCAGGCTGAAGCAGTAAGGGCCACGGAAGGCCCGCTGCTGATCATTGCGGGCGCCGGATCAGGAAAAACCCGGGTAATTACCTACAGAATCGCCCAACTTATCTCAAAAGGCGTGCCCCAGTCGGAAATCCTTGCGGTCACATTCACGAATAAAGCCGCGCGGGAGATGGCGCAGCGGGTGAAAGAGCTTATCCCGCGAAAGCTCACCAGGCTCACGGTCTGCACGTTCCACGCATTCGGCGCGCGCGTGCTGCAGGAAAGGCATGAGCTTGCGGGATTCAGGGCAAATATCAGCATTTATGATTCGCAGGACCAGGCCAGCCTTCTCAGGGAAACCGCGCGAGAGATAGGCATGAAAAGGGAGTCCGTAGACCTTGCGGCCGCTGCCCAGGTCATTTCCTCCATGAAAACGGGCAGGGCAAAGTGGAGCCCGGAAACCAGGCACCTGCGGCCGCTGTACAAGCTGTACCAGAAAAACCTGCGCATGTACAACGCCGTTGATTTCGATGACCTCATCATGCTTCCGCTGGAGATCCTCGGAAAGCACCCGGAGGCGCGAAGCGAATATCAGGAACGATACCGCTACATTCTGGTTGACGAGTTTCAGGACACCTCTGCCGCGCAGTACGACCTCATGAAGCTCCTTGTGGGTCCAGGAGAGAACGTCTGCGTTGTGGGAGACGACGACCAGTCCATTTACTCCTGGCGGGGGGCGAATTACGAAAACATCCTCAGGTTCGAGCGTGATTTCCCAGGGTTCACGGAAATCAAGCTGGAGCAGAACTATAGATCGACGCGCACCATTCTCAAGGCCGCCAATGGCCTGATTACCCACAACACAAGCCGCAAGCCAAAGGCGCTCTGGACAGGCCTGCCCGAGGGAGAGCCTATTGAGTGCTTCAATGCGGCGACAGAGCTGGAAGAGGCGGAATACATTGCGTCGCGCATCCGCACCCTCATGATCAGGGAGTCGCTTCAGTTCCAGGACTTCGGGGTGCTCCTCCGGGCGAATCACCTTACCCGGGCCATCGAAGAGGTGTTCAGAAAAGAAAACATCCCCTACGTCGTGTCCGGGGGCATGAGCTTCTTCGAGCGCCAGGAGGTGCGCGACATGCTCGCCTACCTCAAGCTTATAGCCAACCACGATGACGACACCAGCCTGCTGCGCATCATCAATACGCCCCGGCGCGGGATCGGCAAGAAGCTCCTGGAGCGCGCGGCTGCCCATGCCACGGAGCATCAATGCTCGCTTTTCTCCGCCATTTCGGTGCTTGGAAGCCAGCCGGGGCTGGGCCTTGATGAGAAGTCCATGACCGCGGCAGCGGAGTTTGCGGCAATGGTGACTGAATACAGGAGCAAGTTCCTCTCTGGCGGAAAGATGGCTCCCCGCCTTCGCGAGCTGGTGGAGGAGATGGACTACTGGGGCCACCTGATGTCCGAGAACAAGGATGCCAGGGACAAGGACGTAGTGAAGTGGAAGTTCGGGAACGTCGAATCGCTGATCGGGTCTTTGGCTGATTTCGAGGAGGATCCGGATGCGGTGCGCCCCAGCCTTTTCGATTACCTTGCGCGGGTGTCACTGGCAAGCCGGGACGATCTGGACACAAAAGAAACCGGAGGAAGGGTCAACGTGATGACCATCCACTCGGCAAAGGGACTGGAATTCCCCGTCGTGTTCGTGGCAGCAGTGGAAAAGGACATCATCCCGCACGCCAGATCCATGGAGGAATCTGAAGCGAACGTGGAGGAGGAGCGCAGGCTCTTCTATGTGGCGCTCACACGGGCGCGGAAGCGCCTTTTTCTTACCTTCTGCGCGTCAAGGAGGCGCCTGGGAAAGCCCGTGGAAGCCTTCCCCTCACCTTTTATTGGCGAGCTTCCCGTGGATTGCGTGACGGCCCCTGTAGAGCAAGAGGACTTTGTGCCGGACTTTGCCAGCGCCTGGAAAAAGATCGCAAAGGCATGAGCGGCCGGTAAAAGGCGCGTTGGCCGCGGTTACATATAGGCCCTCAGCGCATAGCTGCGGGAGGGGTGCTGCAGCCTCTTGATCGCCTTTTTTTCAATCTGCCGGATCCTCTCCTTGGTCAGCTTGTATATGCTTCCGATCTCCTTGAGGGACATCGGGCGCTTCCCGTTGAGACCGAACCTGTACTGGACAATCTCGGACTCCTTCTGGGAGAGCGAGGTGAGGATGCTGTTGATGTCCTGCCGCAGCGAATTTGAAATGGCTACGTCGTCCGGGGTGGTATGGTTCTTGTCCTCGACAAAGTCGCCCAGCAGGGACGAATCCTTCTCCGAATAGACGGGGGTATCCAGTGAGACCAGCTCCCGGGAGATGTTGAGCAGGTCGGAAACGTGCTCCCTGTCCAGATCCAGCTTCCTGGCGATCATGTCCGTCTCCGATGCCATGAACTGCTCTCCCTGGAGGTCCTTGCGCACCTTCTCTATCTGCACAAGCTCATTCGCTCTATTCAAGGGAAGACGGATCATGCGCGATTTCTCGCAGATCGCCTTGAGGATGGCCTGCCTGATCCACCACACGGCGTAGGAGATGAAGTGGTAGCCCTTTTCCACGTCGAAGCGCTCGATTGCGTTCATCAGGCCGATGTTGCCCTCGCTGATCAGGTCAGCAAGGGGGAGGCCCTGGTTCTGGTACTTTTTGGCCACATTCACGACAAAACGCAGGTTGGCTCGGATCAGCTTGTCCTTGGCGATCTGCTCGTTCTTTGCCGCCCTTCGCGCCAGTTTCTCCTCTTCCTCACGAGTCAGGAGAGGAATCTTGTTTATTTCCTTGAGATAGAGAGAAAGTATGTTCTCATCGGTCCGCGATGTCTTCTTATCTTTTTCAAGCATTACCGCGTTGCTCATATTTACCTCTCGCCCTATGTATAGCAAAGAGCGTGCCAAGAGATCGAAAAGCTTCACGTATAATTATTTACAGTGTAAGTAATTAAATTTAGATCCTGAGGAGTCAAAATCTAAAATTTCTATCTTGAGTCAATTTGACACATATTAATCAAAACTTCATATTTCTGATTCAAAAAATACCACTCAGAAGCTCTTCTTTGCCCGGAGTGCGTCCGCAGCAGAGAATATAGGACAGTCCGGATCCGCATGAGCAGCGGTCGCTCAGCCCCACCCTCTGTTGGGTATGGAAATTCACGGGAATGACTGGTCCGTTGAGGTGAGGCTCGGTGAACACCACGCTGGGGAAAACAATCCGCACGCCGCGAAACGCCTGTATTTTCTCACAGCCGGATTTTCCTTCCAGCAGTCCCGAACGCCGGAGCTCAAGCCAGTAATCCTTGATCAAATCCCTGATCATATCGTGCTCAGCGTTCGTGGCAAAGGCGCGCTTGTTCTTGCCAAGAAGATAGCGCGCCGTCTGAATGGCGGAAAATGCCTGCCAGTCGTCGGCATCCGAGGAACCCTGGCGATCCATCCCGTAGCAATTGGTCAAGCGCGATAGCATCTTCCTGGTATGGCCGCGCTTGTTGAGGCGTTGACAGGAGATCCAGCTTTTAATGGCAGATTGCGGGAAACCTATACGCCGAAGCGCGATACCCAGGTAAAAACAGATGTCATACAGCTCGTGCGGCTGCGAGGCAGGGCACGCCTCCAAGGCCCTCTGCAGGGACTTGACTGCCTCAGCCGGCCTGTGACGGGCAAGGGATCCGAGTCCCCTTCTGTAATGGAGGCCCCAATTCCGTGTTAACATCTCTTAATAAAGTACTGCCGACCGGCGCGCCCGGCAAGAATAAAGATGTTCTTGACGATCCCCTGCCTGTTTGGCTATATTGAAGTCAAAATCACCGTCACCTATAGTGCGGAAGCGCTAAATTCGAGAACTATGTAAGGGAGGACAACTGGACATGAAGGTCACACCGCTTGGAGATCGCATTCTCGTGAAGATGGTAGAAATGGAGACCAAGACCGCCGGTGGAATTCTCATTCCTCAGACCGCGCAGGAAAAGACCCAGGAGGGCATCGTGCTTGCGGTCGGGGATGACGAAGCCATCAAGGTAAAGGCCAAGGATCGGGTCATCTACGACAAGTACGCGGGAACCACGATCAAGGTTGGCGGGGAAGAGCAGCTCATCCTGAAAGCTGCCGATATTCTTGCCAAGGTGGAGTAGATCACTTTTCCGTCGATTGCAAAGGGCTGTCCCCCGCGGGCAGCCTTTTTTTATCTGAAAAACTTCGACACTGCCCGGATCACTTCAGCCGCTGGGGCTATGGAGCGCTGCGTCGCGGGCAGGCTTTCCAGGAACACGGCCCCGTAACTCTTGGTGACGATCCGCGGATCAAGGATGAGCACCACGCCGGTATCGTCGTGCCGGCGCATGAGCCGGCCAAAGCCCTGGCGCATCCGTACCACCGCATCCGGCAGGGACAGCTCGCCAAAGGGATTGCCGCCGCGCTCCTCAATGGCGGCCATCCGCGCCTTGAGAACAGGCTCTGAAGGAACGCGGAAAGGCAGCCGGCAGAGTATGACCGCCTGCAGCGTTTCGCCGGGCGCATCGACGCCTTCCCAGAACGAATCCGTAGCGAACAGCACGCTGGATCTTTCCGCGCGGAAAGCATCCAGGAGCCGCGCGCGATCATCATCCCCCTGTTTCATCAATCGGATGCCTGCCCGGGCCAGCTCCGGCTGTGTAGCCGTGTACACGTCGCGCAGGAGCCGGTAGGAAGTGAAGAGCACCAGCCCGGCGCCGTGGCTGGCCAGCAGCGCCTGGGTGAGGAATCGCGCGAGAAACTCCCTATGCCCGGAAGAGTCAGGAGCCGGGGCATCGGTCGGCACTCCCAGGAGCACGTTCTCCCTGTAATTGAAGGGCGATGGAAAAGAGCCGAACACGGGCTCCTTGCCTGAGATATTTTGCAGGCCGATCCTCCCCGCCCAGAAGGTGAAGCTGCCCGCAACCGTGAGAGTGGCGGAGGTCATGACCACGGTCTTGATCGGCTGGAAAACAGCCTCCCGCATGAGAGGCCCCACGTCCAAAGGCGTGATGACAAGGCGCGCCGCACGGTCCCTCTCCTCCCCCCTGGCGCGGCTGCTCTTCAGCGACTCCAGCCAAAAGATGTCGTTCTCGCCCGCTTCTTCCCCGCGGAACCTGTCGCAGATGTCAGCGATCCCTGCCAGCCGCGAAAGCTGCACCCGGCAATCCCAGGCTATCGTCTCTATCAGGGAACCGGGCGCCCTGTCTTTTGGCGCTGCATTGGATTCGATCTTCTCCAGAGCGTCGCTGAACGCATCCCCCAGCTCTCTGATTGAAAAAGAGAGATTGCCCAGAGCGCTTCCCGCGCTCTCCCGGAAATCAGGCAAAGTGCCTGCATCCAGAAGGAGGGTGCCCTCCTCGCCCAGGAGACCGAGGATGGCGGCATCCAGCTCTTCCGCCCTGTCCTGCACGGCCTGGATCAGGCCGGGGATGTGTTTGGCGATCTCGCTCCTTCCCAGGGACCGCGCCAGCGCCGGGAAATGCCCCGTGACCCGGCCCTTGCGCCTGCGATACAGCCTGCCGAGGAACCTCTGGATCTGGAAACGGGAAAAGCTCTTGGAAAAGAACGATGTTGCCGCCTTCTCCACGTTGTGCGCTTCGTCAAAAATCACGCGCCGAAAAGGGGGGAGAACCGCGGGATCGTCGAAGCCCGGTCCTTCCAGCCGGAAGGCCAGGTCCGCGAAGAGCAGGTGGTGGTTGGCAATGAGAATCTGGGCTGAGGAAGCCTCGCGCCGGGCCTTCAGAACAAAGCATCCCTCCCGGTGAGCGCAGCGCAGGCCGAGGCATGCGTCCGCTTCGGAGCACACCTTGGACCATGTCTCCTCCGCGGGATAAAAAGAGAGATCCGTGCGGCTGCCTGTTTCCGTGGTCCGCGCCCATTCCCTGATTGCCAGCAGGTCGGGATCCCGCTCATCAAAAAGGCCCATCTCTTCCAGCGTCTCGTTCAGCCTGTGCAGGCAGAGGTAGTTCCCCCTCCCCTTCACGAGCACCACCTTGGGGTCCTCTCCCAGCACCTTCTTCGCAAGCGGAATATCCTTTTCAATGAGCTGCTGCTGCAGGTTGATGGTGTTCGTGGACACGACGACGCGCTCGCCATTGCGCAGCACCCAGGCAACGGCGGGCAAAAGGTACGCGAGAGACTTGCCGACCCCCGTGCCCGCCTCCGCGGCGCTGATCTCATCGTTGTTGAATGCCCGGCATACCTGGCGGAGCATTCCCACTTGCGCTTCCCGCTCCTCGAACTGGGAATAGACCCGGCTCAGCGCTCCTCCCGGGGCAAGCAGACCGGCAAGCTCTTCTTCATCCAGGGCCTGGATCTCCCGAGCCTCGACCGGCTCGGCAACCACATATATTTCAGAAAGGTCGTTGTCCACGATGTAGAAGCCGATCCCTTGATTACCCAGGCGCGATGCTATGGCAAGGTCGGCGTTGGAAGGCCTTGTTCCTCCAGACGGATGATTGTGCAATATAATGTCGCCCGCGGAGATGTGCGGGGAAAGCACGGGCACGGCCTCCTGGTTTCCCCGAGCGCCGACGACCACGGATTCGACCCTGCCATCGCGGCCGACCTTGCCAACAAGGAAGACCTCGTTGCCGTCGGCATCCGCGATGGTTTCGCGGATCTCCTCCACCACCCACGGCTCCAGCCGCTGCTCAACCCGCACCGGCGCGGCTCCCGAGGCGCGCGACAACATCGGTGAGAAGGCGTACGAAACGGGGGCCCGCCTCCTTTCCCCGGGCAAGCACCTCGGCGTGATCCAGGGGCTGCGGGAGGATGCCCGCGGCCATGTTGGTCACGCAGGATATGCCTAAGACCCGCATGCCAAGGTACGACGCGGCGATCACTTCCGGAACTGTTGACATGCCTACCAAGTCCACGCCCATCACCGTGAGCATACGTATCTCCGCGGGCGTCTCATAGGAAGGACCCGGGAGCGCGGCGTACACTCCTTCATTCAGGGGGAGAGGGGAAACGGACCGGGCTATCTCCCGCAGCTTGGGGTCATAGGCTGCGCTCATGTCGGGAAACCGGGGACCCAGCCCTTCAGGGTTGGGTCCTCTTAGCGGATTCACGCCCATGAGATTGACGTGGTCCCGTATCAGCACCAACTGGCCCGGCGCGTAGGAACGGTTGACCGCGCCCGCGGCGTTCGTGACGATGAGGGTCCGCACGCCGAGCCTGTGCAGGAGGAAGATGGGCAGAACAACGTCTTGAAGGGAATGGCCCTCGTAGTAATGGACGCGGCCCGCCATCACGGCGATTGACCTGCCAAGCTTGAACATGCCCGAATGTCCCTGCACGGTGGGCCGGGGAAAGCCGGGCAGGGAGGAAAAAGGCACCTCTACGCCCTCCACGGTTGCAGCGAAATCACCCAGGCCGGAGCCCAGTATGATGCCGATGGAAGGCGCATAGCCGCTGTACTCTGCCAGGGCGCTCCATGCATCGTCGAGCTTCCGAACCAGATCAGCTTCCATACATCCCCTCCTCAGGAAAGAGACTGCAAGAGCTCGGCCGGGCTTCGGTAGAAGCCGACCCCTGGAACCCGGCCCGCCTTCTGCAGAATGCGCCAGTTCCACGTCAGATGCAGACCGGCAGAAGAGGCGATATCAACGATCTTCCTGTTCAGATGCGCTGCCTCTATGGGCCTGCCCCGAAGGCAGCTCTGCAGGATTGTGTTGTAGCCCCGGTTCGGCGTGGAGGGGGCCGAGGCAAAGGATCCGGGTTTCTTTTCCAGCCGCTGCATGAGCTCTCCCGGGTCCATGACGGGGAGCGCGGCAAGCGGAAGGCCCGCTCTTTCCATGGTTAAAAATCCTTCAGAGAGCATGCGCTGGGCAAGATCCCTTCCCTCGGGGGCGGAGAGAAAGCACTCGAGGGTGGTGTTGCACATGGCAACGGGCAGGAAGAGGAGCTGCGAGATCAGAAAGGAGTTGAGGTGGGGCCGGACATCATCCACCGCGAGCGCCCGAAAGCCGAAGCCGGCAAGATCCTTGAACAGGCGCGAGAGGAGAGGTGACTTCTCATGGATGATCGTCGGCATCTCGGAGGCCAGCTCCACGTCGGCGTCCTGCAGCTTCACCGCGGTCATGAGGGTCAGGCAGAGCCGGGTCCGGTCCGCTGGCACCGCGAGCCTCTCCGGCTCCGCCGGATCGCAGTTGAAAAAAGCCACGGGCTCCTCTCCCGCGCCGATCAGCCGCGCAAAATCCGGCCTGCGCACCGCGTGCAGGTGATGCCGGGCAAGGGTCACAAGCACAATGTCGTGATCCCCGATCGGGTCCTCGGCGGCCTGGCGCTGAATGCCTTCCGCGGCAATCCACTGCCGGGGAAGCACAATGCGAACGATCCTGCCCTGGTCTGCCGCCCGCTTTCTCCCGCGGAGGGTGACCTCGTGCCCCTTCACCTGGAACAACCCGCCGAGCATCGTTCCCACGGCTCCCGGACCTATAACGGATATTTTCATTGTTGCCCGTGATTATGCCGGCTTGCGTGAAAATAGCAATATCGATGCGCCAACAGGAGCGGCCGGCGCTGATCATGCAAGTTTATGCAAATGTCGTATATTGAGAATTGACAGAAAACATTCTATGTGGTAGCTGTCGGAAACATCATCCGAGGCAGGAGAAGAAAACGATATGATCGTGCTCAAGTTCGGTGGCACCTCGGTACAGAACCCGGAAATGATGGATGCCACCCTCTCCATCGCCGCTCGCCAGATCGACAGGGCGCCCGTGCTTGTCGCTTCGGCCATGTCCAAGGTCACCGACCAGCTCCAGGAGATCGCGAAGCTCGTGGGCGCGGGCAAGGAGCCGGAGGCTTCCGACATTCTTTCCGGCATCGATGAGCGGCACAGAAGCTGCGCCCGCGCGTTCCTCACGGGTGAAAACCTTGCGCGCTGCGAATCAGACCTGAGCGCGGTCCGCGCCGAGGCAAGCGCCATCATTAAGGCGCTCGCAATGCTCAAGGAATGGTCGAAGCGGAGCAACGACGCCATCCTCTCCTTCGGGGAACGCCTTTCCACCATCATTCTGCTGCACAGGGCGCGCGAGCGGGGCATCGAGGCGGAGCTGTTCGACTCCCGGGAGCTGGTAAAGACCGACGACACCTTCACCTCCGCGGCCCCCATTGAGGACCTGACCAACAAGCTCATCACCTCCCGGGTGCGGCCGAAGCCGGGAACAATGGCGATCCTTCAGGGATTCATCGCTTCCACCACGGGGGGCGCCACGACTACCCTCGGCCGCGGCGGGTCCGATTACACAGCCACTATCGTGGGCGCCGCGCTGCGCGCTGAAGAAGTCCAGATCTGGACGGACGTGACCGGGATCATGACCGCGGACCCGAGGATCGTGAAAAATGCCCGTACCATAGACCAGATCAGCTACCGCGAAGCCGCGGAGCTTGCGTACTTCGGAGCCAAGGTCATCCATCCCAGCACGATCCAGCCCGCCGTCAATATCGGCATCCCCGTGTGGGTGAAGAACACATTCCAGCCCGATGCGGCGGGGACCCGGATCATCGCGAACACTCCCAACAATGGACTGAAAGCCATCGCCTGCAAGAAAGGCATCACCCTGGTCAGCATCAGCTCGTCCCGGATGCTCCTGGCGTACGGCTTTCTGCGGCGAATCTTTGAGATCTTCGAGAAGCACCAGACGTCGGTGGACTTGATCGCCACCTCGGAGGTTTCCGTTTCCGTGACCATTGACAATCCATCGGCGGTCAACTCCATTGCCAGAGACCTGGCGGAGATCGGGACCGTGGGCGTTGAGGCGGACAAGAGCATCATCTGCCTTGTGGGGCTGGATCTCTGGAAGGACACGGCGTTCCTGGCGCGGGTCTTTTCCTCGCTCAAAGGCACGCTGGTGCGCATGATCACGCTGGGCTCTTCGGACATAAACCTGTCGCTGGTCGTGCCCGTGGAGTCCACGGAGGAATCAGTGCGCAACCTTCACGACGAGTTTTTCGGCGCGCGTCGCGAATAGCCGCGGGGAACGGCCTGCCGGAAGCACTTGCGCCGCCGCGGCTCCCGGGATAGCGTGGGGCGTGATGGAGATCGACTTCCTCAAAATGCAGGCCTGCGGCGATGACGTCGTTGTGCTGAATGACTCGCAAGTCCCGGGGGAGGCGCGCACGTGCCTTCCGCTGCTTGCGCGGCGCATCCTCGACCGGGGTTTCGGCGTGGGAGGCAACTCCCTGATCATCCTGTCCACCGCCGCTGAGACAGGCCTCCCCCTCCAATGCTTCGATCCTGACGGGGACCAGTCGCCTCTGGGCGGCCATGCCGCGCGATGCGCCGCCCGGTATGCCTCCGACTCCGGCGCTGCCAGCTCCAGTGATTTTTATATGGTTTCCGCGGCCGCGCGCCAGCAGGCGCAGATCATCGACAGCGCCAATGTGCGCTTGGACATGGGCATGCCGTTCACCGGGGAGAAGACCATGGAAATCAAGGAGAGCCTGTCCGAGACTTTCACGCGCACCATCCTCGTGGAGGGCAGGTCTCTCTCCTACACACCCATTTCTCTTGGCAGGCCCTACGCCATGCTCTTTGTGCCGGAGCTCTCCTTCCCGCTGCGGAAAACGGCGCGCACCATAGCGGCGCAGCCCGACTTCCCCGACGGCACGGGGATCGGGTTTGTCCAGGTGTATTCCCGGGAGGAGATGCGCCTGCGCGCGTGGGAAGCTGAAGGCGAAGGAGCCGGCGATGAGTGCGCGTGCGCTGCCGCGGCGCTGGTCGCGGCGGTTGTCAATGGCTTCACCGACAGGGAGGTTTTTGTGCATTTAAAGGGAGGGGACGTTTTCCTGCAGTGGGAGGAGGCGGACAACCGCATCTGGCTCACCGGACCCGCGGCATACGTGTTCACGGGCACCTATGATTTCTCCGGCGCCAAGAAGGAGTAGGCCGGGTGGAAGGTTTCATAGACAGGCTGGCTGATTTTCTCCGCTCGCTCCTCGGCAGCGACGGCGAGCCCTCGCGCGGCGGAGCACAGGGAGCGGAAAGCGCGCATTTCCGGGACCCCGACCTGCAGGACGCATGGGAGGAGCTGGACGACTACATGCGAACGGGCAAGAGCGATCCCAAGCGAAACCGCGAATCACCGCGCGCGCGGCGTCCCGTGGACGAGTCGCTCCGCCAGGATTACGCGAATCTCGAGGTCCCCTTCGGAGCCGACATCGAGACGGTGCGCAAGTCGTACAAGACCCTCATCCTGAAATATCATCCCGACAAGTTTGCCGGGGACCCTCAGAAACAGAAGGTGGCGCTGGAAATCACCAAGAAGATCAATGAATCCTTCGAGCGGATCAGGAGCAGGCACGAGGCGTGACCAGTTCAGCTCCCGTTCATGACCGCCGAACACACGCCGGAGCTGCCCGCGCACGTTGACACCATCACCGATCCGACGTATTCTTCGCCGTAAATGCAAATCGCATTGTCATTGGGGGCTACAGGTGTTCTGGCGTTCTTGATCAGCGCCGTGATCATACCCGTCATCATCACCGTCTCCCATAAACGCGCATGGTACGACATCCCCAATAACCGCAAGATACACACCGGCCCGATTCCGCGGCTGGGCGGCATTGGAATCTACTTCGGTTTCATGGCCGCATCGCTTGCCGTGCCTCTCCTGCTACCGGTCATTTTCCCTGGGTTCCAGCCGGCAGGATATACGCTTGGCTACCTGCCGGTGTTCCTCGCGTTCACCCTCATCCACGGAATGGGGCTTGTTGATGATTTCCACAACCTGCGCGCGCTGCTGAAGTTTCTCCTGCAGATCGCGGCTGCCGCGCTGGTGACAGTGGGCGGTTTCACGATTTCCCGGTTCTCAGTGCCCGGCTGGCGCGTGATCTCCTTGGGCGTTTTCTCCTACCCCATCACCATCTTGTGGCTGGTTGCCATCAGCAATGCCATGAACCTCGTGGATGGCGTGGATGGCCTTGCCGGTGGAATTGCGGGGATTGCCGCCCTGGTCATCGGCGTCATCTGCATCCTCCTGGACCGCTTGATCCCGGCATTCATGGCGTTTGCCCTTCTGGGCGCGATCATCGGGTTTCTCCTTTCCAACTTCCCGCCTGCCAGAGTATTCATGGGGGATTCCGGCAGCCTCTTGATCGGTTTTGTTTTGGCCGCTCTTCCCCTGATGATCTCCCCGGGCAACACCTCCGTGGGAGAGCTCCTCGCTCCCGGCACGGTGCTTCTGGTTCCCATTCTGGACACCATCTCCGCCATCGTGCGCAGGGTGGCGGGAGGGCGTCCCATCCAGTCGCCGGACAAGGAGCACATACACCACAAGCTCCTTGACCTCGGGGTGAAGGAGGTCCCGCTGCTTCTCATCATCTACGGATCATGCGCGGTTTTGGGGATTGCGGCTGTGTGGTCTCTCTTTCTGGGCCGCTGGTCCGCGCTGGCGCTCCTGGCCAGCCTCTGGCTGGTCGCTCTTTTGGCGTTCGGAGCTCTCAGTGCGATGCGGAACAGGAGAGGAGCGCCGAAGGCAAACCTGGAGAGACCCGCCTCTTAGCCCGATCTTCCCTGTGCGATTGCCGCCGCACGCAGGAACTCCCGGCCGCGGCGGTCTGCGTCAGTCCTCAACGGATTCCAGCTCCTCAAGCTCCACGACTTTCTTTTCCGGCCCCGTGGCCGAAGTTTCGGCCGGCAACTCTTCAAGGAGAGCCTGGTTTTCGACGTCGCTCACGGGGGTGATTCCGAGGGAAAGAGGCAGGGGGGGCGCCCCTTCCATGGCGCCTTCCATGACCCCGGGCGCGCCGGGCTGCTGCTGGGCAGGAGCGGCGGCGCCGCGCTTCTCCGGAGTGAAACGGTCGATGACCTTCTCCATCTCACCAATGATTTCGCGCACGGATTTCCCCGACGTCGCAAGCTCATCCACCCTGCGGGAGGTGTCCGAGGCCAGACCCATCACGGCGCCGAGCGAGGCTTCCGCCTTGCCGACATCCTCCACCGCGGCGTGCGCAAGCTCCGCGATCCGCGTGATGACGGTGGAGGCCTTGTCCAGTTCTCTCTTGAGCACCGCCCCGGTTTCCAGTGTCTCCTTGGCGTCCCCCGTGATCTTCCGCACGGCATCCAGGACCGCCTGCACCAGATCCGCGATCTCCGAAGCCGCGCGTGCGCTCCTGTCGGCAAGCTTGCGCACCTGCTGCGCCACGACGGTGAATCCGCGGCCCAGCTCCCCCGCCCGCGCGGCTTCGATGGCGGCGTTCAGGGAGAGCAGCTCGGTCTGGTCCGCCACGTCCCCGATGACGGATACCATCTCCTCTATCCGCCCGGTGCGCTCTTCCAGGATCCGGGTGGCCTCCATGCCGCTCGCAATCCTCTGCAGCGACTTGTCCACGGCCCTCCCGCCTTCCCGGGCAGACCCCAGGCTGGATGCCGCGTTCTCTTCCACCGTCCGCACCGATTGCACGATGCTGGAGAATCGACGGCTGGTATCCTCCACAATCTTGGCCTGGTTCTTAACGGAAGAAACGGTCCGGCCGATGCCCTCGACTATCAGCTCATATTCGGAAGCCAGGTTCTCCGCCGTGGCGCGCAGGGCCGCGATCATGGCCTGCAGTGAGCCCATCTTGCGAAGCTGGCCGGCAAGCTCGCCGATCTCGTCGTTGCGGTCGATGTCAGGCAGCGCGGAGAGATCGCCCTCCGATAGAGCGCGGCTGAGCGTGATGAGGCTGGAGAAATCCCTGCGCACGGAGAACAGCATCCAGAGCGTGTACGCCAGGGCGGAGATTGTTCCGGCAATCAGGAAGAGGCCGACAAGCGCGAGGAAGGAACGCGCCACGCTGTTGCGCGCGTCGTAGATCCTGGCCACCGTGGCGCTGATCTGGTCGCCCAGCTTTTCCGCGTCCGAGAGAAAACCGGGAACAAGCGCCGCGAACCGGGCCTTTGCATCGGCGCCGTCCAATGCCTGCGCGGCCGCGGCAAGAAATCGGGTGAGCTCCTCCTGCCACCCATCCCTCACGGCCGAGGGGATGTCCGCAAGATCATTGCGGACCGAAACGGGATAGATCATGGATGCCAGGAAGGTCTGGGAAACCTCGGAAGTGGCGAATCCAAGCAGGTCGGCGTTCGCCGCCTGGATCTCGTTCGCGTGCAGCCGGAGTGAGTCCGCATTCTCATCAGCGCCCAGCATGCTTGCGCGCAGGGCGATGAAATGCAGCCTCTCGCCGATGCGGGTGAGGGTCTGCGCATTGTCCGAGATGGCCCTGTCGATTGAGGCGTTCGTCAGGAAACAGACGGCTAGGAGCACCGTGGTTATCAGGAGGAGCAATGAGCCGCCGATCAGCCTGGTCATTATCGATCTTTTCATAGCCCGTACTCCTCGATCTTGCGATGCAGCGTTTTGCGGCCGATGCCTAGAATCTCGGCAGTTCTGCTCTTATTCCCGCCCTCCCGTACCAGGGTGGAGCGGATGACCTCCTTCTCCATGTCCGCCAGGCTGGCTCCCACGGATAGACGCAGGGAATCCCCGCCGGGCTCCCCCCTGATGTTGGGCGGCAGATCGTCCATGGTGATGGTCGGGGTCTTGCTGAGCACCACGGCGCTTTCGATTGAATTGCGAAGCTGCCGGACATTGCCCGGCCAGGAGTAATTATACAGGGCCAGGCGTGCCTTGGGATCGATCCCCTCGATGAGTTTCCCGTTCTCCTGGGCGAACTCCTTCAGGAACGCCGCCGTGAGCAGAGGGATGTCCTCCTTGCGCTCCCGCAGAGGCGGTATGTGGATGTTCACGACGTTCAGCCGGTAGTAGAGGTCCTCGCGGAACGCGCCCGCTGCAATGGCGTCCTTCAGGTTTCGGTTGGTTGCGGCGATAAGCCGAACATCTACCTCAATTGTCTCCTCCCCCCCCACCCGCTCAAACTTCTTCTCCTCCAGCACGCGCAGGAGCTTGATTTGCACGTTCTGGTTGATCTCCCCGATCTCGTCAAGGAAAAGGGAGCCAAGGTGCGCCAGCTCAAATCGTCCCCTCTTGCGGGCGATCGCGCCCGTGAATGCGCCTTTCTCATGGCCGAACAGCTCGCTTTCCAGCAGGCTCTCCGTGAGCGCCGCGCAATGCAGCTTGATGAACGGCTTGTCCTTGCGGGGCGAATTGTAGTGCAGGGCCTCGGCGATCATCTCCTTTCCCGACCCGCTCTCCCCGGTGATGAGCACCGAGCTGCGCGACGGAGCCACCTGCCGGACCATCTCGAAGACCTGCTTCATCTCCGCGCTGCGGCCAATGATGCTCGCAAAGCCGCTCCGGCGCTCCAGCTCCTCCTGCATGGCGCGGTTCTGCAGGGCGAGCTCCCGATTGGCCAGCGCCCGCTTCACCAGCAGGGAGAGGCGATCCAGGTTCACCGGCTTGGTGAGGAAGTCGTAGGCGCCGTCGTGCATGGCCTGCACGGCTGATTCGATGGTCCCGTGCCCGGTGAGGATGATGACGGGCAGGGCGGGGAAATGCGATGTCACGCGCTTCAGGAGCTCCTCTCCGGAGAGGCGCGGCATCTTCAGGTCCGTGATGAGCAGGTCGATTTCCCCGCGGTTCACCGTCTCCCACGCCTCCTGCCCGTCCGCGGCGGCGGCCACTTCGTAGCCGTCCAGGAGCAGCGCTTCGCGCAGCCCTTCGCGGATGTTCTTCTCGTCATCCGCCACGAGGATGGTAAGCTTCACGAGGCTTCCCCCTTGTAATCGATGAGGATCTTCTCATTCTGCGGCACGGGGAACGCCAGAATCACGGTCGTCCCCTCCCCAACGCGCGAGGTGACGGAGATGTCCCCGAAGTGCTCCTTGACGATCTTGAACACGATGGTGAGGCCCAGGCCCGTCCCGAAAGGCTTCGTGGTGAAGTAGGGCTCGAAAATCTTCTCCTTGATCTCCTCAGGGATCCCGGTCCCCGTGTCTGATATGCGCACGAGCGCCTCGTCGCCCGCGCGCAGCGATTCCACGCGGAGAAGCCCGCCGCCGGGCATGGCCGCCACGGCGTTCTTGATGAGGTTGAGAAGCGCCTGCTTGATGTAGCGGGCATCTATTCGCAGGAGCGGAAGGGTCGGCGAGAGGCTGGACTCTATAGTCACACCCGCCTGGTCCAGCTCGGGCTGCACGAACCGCAGAAGCTCCTCGATGACGTGGTTGATGTCCCCTTCCTCCAGGACCGTGTCCATCGGCTTCACGGCGAACAGGAAGTCCACCACGATCCGGTTGAGCCGGTCCACCTCTTCGTTGATCACCCCGAGGTGCTGCGCAATGTCCTTGGGCTCGATGCAGTCCTTTCCCGCGATCTTCTTCTGGATAAGCTGGAGGTGTATCCCCATGGAGCCCAGAGGATTCTTGATCTCGTGCGCCACCCCCGCTGCCAGCGTAGTGAGGGAGGCAAGGCTCTCCGCCCTGCGCAGGCGCGCCTCCTTGGAGCGCTTCTCCGTCACGTCTTCCACGTGCACGACATTCCCCTCCACGCCCCCCCCCCTCACCAGCGGCAGGAGGCTCACGGAGATGATGCGCGGGGGAGCGCCGGAAAGGGCGAACTCGCGATCGGAGACCTTTCCCTGGCTGCGGAGGGTGGCGGAGAAGAAGTCGGCCAGCTCCCGGTCCGCGATGCCGTCCCAGAGCGGCTGGTCCACGATGTCGTCCATGGCAAAAGGGCAGAGCCGCTCGGCTGCCTTGTTGTGCAGAATCACCTTGTGCTCCTGGTCCGTGACGATGATGCCGTCGGTCAGCGACTCCAGGAGCATGACCAGGAGGTCGTTCTCCCCCGACATGCGCACGATAAGCGCGCGGATCTGGTCAAGGTCCATCTTCCCCAGTTTTTCAAGGGCCTTCTGGATGAACTTCTTCATCGCCCGGCCTCCTGGCGCGCGCGCTCCCCGGCCGAAACACGCCGCTCATTGTCCGCACGCGCCCCGTCCCCTTGCTGACGTGAAGCGTCCCCTTGCTGACGTGAAGCGTCCCCTTGCTGACGCGAAGCGTCCCCTTGCTGACGCGAAGCGTCCCGCATGCGGTAGAACAGCGCCTCAAGTATTGACGAGGGATTCATGTTGTAGGTTTCAAGGCGCGCGTGCGCCTCCCGCACCGCCTGGTTCCACTGCTCCAGCGTGTCCACGTTCACGCGCCCGCCGCGCAGCAGGTCCCGGAAACGCGCCATGAGCTCCTCCAGGAACGCGGAGCCGGTCTCCCGGGACGAGCGATCCCGCTGCGCCTTGCGCTCGGGAAGTATCTCCGCCATCTGCGCGCCAATGTCCCCGGCCGCGGGCTCCGCCGCCTGGACCATGTCTATGAACCTGCGCGCAAGCTGGGAGAGCTTTTCCGGGTTGATCTCCCTCCAGGCCAGGAAAAAGGCGCGCAGGCTCTCGAACCCGGGCGTTTCGCTGCGAAAAATCTTTTCCATGACCTCCCTCTCCTCCGCCGCTGAGCGTTGAGCGAACGGGTACGGCCGCAGCCGGGAGAGAATGGTGGGGGTGATGGCCGCCCTGCGAGAGGAAAGCAGGATCAGGTGCACAGCTTCAGGCGGCTCCTCCAAGAGCTTCAGCAGGGCGTTCCGCGCCGAATCCTGCATCCTGTCGGCGTTTTCTATGACCGCGACCTTGCGCGACCCGGAGGCGGTCAGGTGCGCCCATCCGGCCAGCCTGCGCACCTGGCCGATGGTAATGCTGTCTCCCCGCACCTGTTCGGCCACGGGCGCGGCAGCGGAGATGATCCTTTCCAGGATGTCGCCCAGTTCGCGCTCGGACGGGAGCGCCTTCCCCGGCGCGCACTCGGCCAGCGCCTCCTCGATTCGGGCAACCTTTTCCTGAACGCCCTTCAGCCGCGCGTCATCCGTGTCCAGAATCGAAGGATCGAACCTGCGCGTGAGCTTCCGCACGGCGCGCAGGAACAGGAACAGCGTCGCCGGCTTGCGGCTCCGCATCAGGGCATCCGCGCACGCCGCGATCTCGATGTCCGCGTAGCGGGGGCCAAGAAGCACGGTGTGGGGATGCAACAGCTCCTTCTGCATGCCGCACGAAGGGCAGCCGCACGACCACTCCGCTGATCCCCTGGCGCAGGTGAGCGCCCGGGCCGCCTCCAGCGCCGTGGAGAGCTTGCCCGCATAGGGGGGACCGAAAAAAAGCGATGACCGGGGAAATCGCCCCTGAGGCAGCTCGGAGCGCAGGGTGCGCACGATCTCCTCCTGCCCGATGATGTTCTCGAACATCAGCCAATCCTTTGGAGGATGAGCTTCGCGATGGTCTCGGCCGGCCGACCCTCGCCGAGAGTCCCCGCGCGGCAGCCCATGTCGCGCAGGCGGCCCCTGTCCGCGAACAGCGAATCGACGAGGGCCACCAGCGCATCCGCCGTTGCCTCACCTTCGGGCAGTATCACCGACGCGCCGCATGCGCGGAACGCCGCGGCATTGCGCAGCTGGTCTCCCCGGCTGCTGGCTTCCGACAGGGGAACCAGGACGGAAGGCTTTGCCAAAGCAGCCAGCTCCGCCAGGGTGTTGGCGCCGGCCCTGCTGATCACAAGATCAGCGGCCGCCATGATGTCGAGGTGCTCCTCATGGAAAAACGGGGCGGGAAAATAGTTCCGCGCATCCGAGGCCGCAAACCCATCCGCTCCCATCTGGTGTGCGACGAAAAACCGGGGTGCAAGGCGCGGCAGGCTGGAAGCGATCAGGCCGTTCAGGAAGGCGGATCCCAGGCTTCCGCCGATCACAAACAAGAGAGGCGTGTCCTGCCGGCATCCGACAAAGGAGCGGCCGCGGGCAGGATCAGCCGAATACACGCCGGCGCGGACGGGGTTGCCCGTCACAACAGCCTTGGCCCTGCAGCCGGCAGGGAGGTACTGCAGCGTCTGGGGAAACGAGAGAAGCACTTTTTCGCAGAACCGCATATTGATCCTCGTTGCAAGACCGGGATCGAAGTCCGATTCGTGCGTCCACGCGGGTATCCCGATCAACCGGGCCGCAAGGACCGGGGGCACGCTCACGAAACCGCCCTTGGAGAAAAGCAGCGCCGGTCTCTCCCTGCGCAGCACCCGGAGGGAGGCCATGATTCCCGCGGCGATACTGATGATATCGCTCACATTGCGCAGGGAAAAGTAGCGCCGAAGCTTTCCCGCCGGAATTCCCCGGTACTCGATTCCGGCATCCGCAACAAGCTTCTTTTCCACCCCGTCTCGAGAGCCGATCCAGACAACTCGCCTGCCAAGCCGAGCGGCCACCGCGAGCCCGGGAAAGACGTGTCCCGCTGTTCCGCCGCCGGTAAAGGCGACGGCCGCGGATTCCACGCCGCGGTGCTCCGCGGATTCTACGCCGCGGTGCTCCGCGGATTGTGTTGTTGAAAGACTCCCCGCCATACAGTAGTTTCACATTATCATGAGATTCGTCCCGCTAGCAATCCAGATGCTCATTCTTGCGATCCCTCTGGCCGCCGCTGATCCCTTTTCTTCGCTGCTCCCGGCCGAATCCCTGCACACGCTCCGCGGGGGAGGATCTGCCTCGTCGAACATTCCCGTGGATGGCAGCCTTTCCCTCCTTCCCTCCGTGGCATCCCGGGCAAAAATAGCGCAAGAGGTAAAGACCTTCCGGCCCACGCTAGGGGTCGAGCTGCTGCAGATTCTGGGAGGCCTGGCGCAGCCCGCTGATACTCCGGCAGGCTGGCTTGCAACATACAACGCCCTCCAATCGGCTAGCTCGCTGCGCGGGATCACGTATTGGTCGAAGACGCGGAACAAGGCGCAGGTCCTTTTCCTCCAATCCTACGTCATCTCCTCGGTTTCCCATCCCGCCAGGATCGCTGATCCGGTGTTCAACACAATCCCTGCTGAAGACGATCTGTTCACTTTCCAGGAAGACAACAGTTTTGGCCGCAATACATTCCAGACGCATCTTTCCTTCCACGGCGACCACCTCGTCGTGAAAATGGAGAACCTTTCGACTATTTTCATGATGCTGCTGCCCGTTGTGAAGCCGCGCAATTTCGTGAGCCAGGTCGTGTTGGTGCCCGCGGGCAAGGACATCCTTTTCTACGGAACTTCGTATCTGCGCACGGCTATGCCGATAGGAGATTGGCGCTCCCGGGACGAATCGCTGAAAAACCGGCTTATCGCCATGGCGGAGTGGCTGAAAACCAGGCTCTCCGCCGCTCATACGCCTTGACCGGCGCGGCCCGCGGGATTAGATTCTTGGTGTCGTGGGGTGGTTCTCCGGCGGCGCATGAGCCGCACGAGGGCCTGAGATTACACCCGTTGAACCTGATCTGGATAATGCCAGCGCAGGGATTCTGACAGAAGCTCCCCACACCGGCGCAATCCCCGTTGAGCGTTCCTCTCAGAGGCGCGCGGGCCGCCGATTCTTTCTCCATGGGGGTATCCATGCACAAGAAAATGGTTCTTTTCATCGTATGCGCCATGATGGCGCCGCTTGCCCTTTCCGCGGCGCCAAAGGTCCTTCGCGTTCTCACGCACTCCTCTTTTGCCGCCACGCCATCCGTGATCGCCGCATTCGAAAAGGCGAATGACGTCACGGTGCAGTTCTCATCGGGCGGTGATGCGGGAGAAACGCTGAACAAGGCGATCCTTTCCAAGGACAGCCCGCTGGCGGACGTGTTGTATGGGGTGGACAATACGTTTCTCAGCAGGGCTCTTGGCGCGGATATCTTTACAGCCTACGATTCACCCGCCCTGGCATCCATTCCCAAGGAACTGCAGGCTGATCCCTCGCATCGGCTTCTTCCCGTTGACTTCGGCTATGTCGCGCTGAACTACGACAGGAAGTTTTTCACTCAGAAGGCGCTGACCCTGCCAAAAACCCTCGAGGACCTGGCGCGCGCGCCCTACCGGAGCATGCTGATCATGGAGAATCCCGCCACCTCTTCTCCCGGCCTTGCCTTTCTCATGGCCACGATTGCCCGGTTTGCAAATAAAGGCCCTGGGACATGGCAGTCCTTCTGGAACGACCTTAAAAAAAACGACGTTCTCGTGGTCAATGGCTGGGAAGAAGCCTATTACAATGAGTTCAGCGCGGAGGGCAAGGGCAAGCGGCCTATAGTGGTGAGCTACGCGACAAGCCCCGCATACGAGCAGTACAACGCGCCGGATCCGAAGCCTGCAGAGCCTCCGACGGGAAACATGCTCCTGGAGGACGGATCGTTCAGGCAGATCGAGTTCGTCGGCATCCTGAAAGGGGCAAGGGAGCCGGATCTGGCCCGTAAGTTCGTGGATTTCATGCTGTCCCCGACATTTCAGGCGGACATTCCCCTGCAGATGTGGGTCTACCCTTCCAGCAGCGCCGCGCCCGTGCCGGACCTCTTCCGTCAGCTCGCGCCCGTCCCCGCTGCTCCGGCAGTGATCGATCCTGCCGTCATAGAAGCGCAGCGTGACGCGTGGATCAAGGAATGGACGCAGATCGTGCTCAGGTAGGCAGTTCGGGCCGGATCGGATCGTCCCTCCCGGGGAGGCTCACGGCCGCCGGCATTGCCGCGGTGCCGGCTCTCTTCCTCTGCCTATTCCTGGTGTACCCGCTCATCAGGATCCTGGCCATGGGAATGCGTCCGCTGATATCGGACGGGATGGACGCGATACGCGGGATCGTTTCCGATACCGACCTCGGCCGGCTGCTTCTTTCCAGCGCCGGCCAGGCCTTTCTTTCGACCGGGCTCACCCTCGCGGTCGGGATGCCCATCGCCTGGATATTCAGCAGATTCAGGTTTCCCGGCAAGAATGTGCTGCGCACGCTGCTCCTCATCCCCTTTGTGCTCCCGTCCGTTGTAGTGAGCGCCGCATTCGTGGAGCTGATAGGATCGGGCGGCGTGCTGGAAAAGGCCGCGGCTTTGCTCACGGGCATCCCCGACGTGAGCCTGACCCGGACGCTGGCCGCGGTGGTCCTTGCGCATGTTTTTTACAACGTGGCCATCGTTGTGCGCATCGTGGGCGCGGCGTGGTCCGGGCTTGACCCCCGGCTTGAAGAAGCTGCCCAGACCCTTGGCGCGGGAAGAGGATCCTCGTTCTGGAGGATCACCGCGCGCCTCCTTCTCCCCTCGGTGGCCGCATCCTCCATCCTGGTTTTCGCGTTCTGCTTTGCCAGCTTCGGCGTCATCCTGGTGCTGGGCGGCCCCCGCATGGGCACGCTGGAAACCGAGATCTACCGACAGGCGGTGTACATGTTCAACCTTCCCGCGGCCGCGATCCTTTCCGCGGCCCAGCTTGCGATAACGGCCCTTGTCATGTACGGCTATGCGCGCATCCAGGCGCGAACGAGCGTGATCCAGAACCTGAAGCCCGAGGGCTGGAGCGCGCGGACGCCTCGGACCGCGGGGGAGCGGGTGCTCGTCCTGATCTGCGGCCTGGCGCCGATAGTCGGTCTCCTGTTGCCCATGGGAGCGCTTCTTTTCGGATCGTTTCTGACCCGATCAGGCATTTCCCTCGCGTACTGGAAGGCGCTTTTCACCGGCGCGGGACATTCCCTATTCTGGATTTCGCCCATCCTTGCCGGGCTCAACTCCCTGATCTTTTCCGTGGAGACCATGGCCATTTCTCTCGCTCTGGGCATCCCTGCCGCGTACATCATCGCCCGGGGCCAGGCCGCGCGGCGCGGGATGCGAGGCTTCGGCTCTTCCACAATGGAAATCCTGTTTCTCCTTCCCCTCGGGACCTCCGCGGTCACTCTGGGGTTCGGATTCATCATCTCCATGGGAAGCCTCCCCTTGGATCTTCGCGGTTCCCCGGTTCTCATTCCGATCGCCCACTCCCTGGTTGCGCTCCCTCTGGTCATCCGAAGCCTCATATCCCCGCTCCGCGCCATGAACCCCCGATTGCGCGAGGCAGCGGCCCTGCTGGGCGCCCGGCCCGCGCGGGTGCGCTGGGAGATCGATCTCCCCCTGCTCCGCCGCGCTTTCATCGCGGCCGCGGCCTTCGCCTTCACCGTCTCCCTGGGGGAGTTCGGGGCCACGGCGCTCCTGACCCGGCCCGAGCTGATCACGCTTCCCGTCCTGATCTACAACACGCTGTCACGCCCGGGAGAGCTGAACCAGGGACAGGCGCTGGCGCTCAGCGCGCTTCTGATGGCCGCGTGCGGCGCCGGGCTTGCGGCCATAGAGAGGTTCCGCACCGGCACCGGGGAGGTGTTGTGATGCCGTTCCTGGAGTGGCGCGCCGCGGCCAAGAGTTTCGGCGGCGCGCGAGCCATCGATGACTTCTCCCTCCTTCTGGAGGAAGGCGAGATCCTGGCTATCCTGGGCCCGAGCGGGAGCGGAAAAAGCACGCTGCTGCGCATGACCGCCGGCCTGGAGCAGATGAGCTCAGGCCGGGTTCTCTGCCAGGGCACGGACCTGGCGGGCATTCCAACGCACAAGCGCGGGTTCGGGCTCATGTTCCAGGACTACTGTCTCTTCCCCCATCTCACCGTTGAACAGAACATCGCATTCGGCCTGCGGATGCACAAACGGGGAAGGAAACAAATACGCGAACGCGTGCGGGACATGCTGCGCCTGGTGCGTCTTGAGGGATTCGCCCGGCGCGATATCCTCTCCCTGTCCGGCGGCGAACAACAGCGCGTGGCACTTGCGCGAAGCCTTGCCCCGGAGCCCCGCCTTCTCATGCTGGATGAGCCGATGGGAGCGCTGGACGCCGAGCTGCGGGTCGCGCTCCTCGGCGAGCTCACCGACATCCTCAGGAGCGTGGGCGTGACGGTTGTCTATGTCACCCACGATCACGGAGAGGCCATGACTGTGGCCACCCGGATCGCCCTTGTGCACCGGGGCAGGCTCGTGCAGGTCGGCGCGCCGGCGGATCTCCTGCGAAAGCCGGCGAACGCGTTTGTCGCCTCGTTCCTGGGGCTGGGCGCCCTGGTGCCCCGGGCCAGGGAAAAGGCCCCGGCAGGGCTCTGCGCCACTGATATCGGCGACCTGCCCCTGCCGTGGGACATCGATGATGATGCCTTCCTCCTGGTGCGGCCCGAAGCCGTGCATTGCGACAGCCGAAACGGCGGGTGCGAGGTTCCTGTTCGCGTGATTTCCCGGGTGGTGCGGCCCATGGGCGTCATGGTGCGCATGGCGCTGCAGGGCCGGGAAGGCCGGGAATACCCGATGGAAATAGCCCGGCCCGCATTGCATGAACATGATGAACCGGCAGGGAAAACGGGGGACATGCAATCGGTCTGGATCGACCCGTCGCGCTGCACACGCGTGGCGCGCTAGTCCGTGACGATGCGGTTTCTGCCCGCCTGCTTGGCCTGGTACATTGCGCGATCCGCCCGCTCGATCCACGATTCCTGGCTTTCGCCGTGGCTGTAGCGCGCAACACCGATGGATACGGTCACTCCGACGTCTCCGCCTCCGCAGGGGAAGCGCGCTTCCTCCATGTCCTTGCGGAAACGCTCTCCGATGCCCAGCGCCTGCTGCTCGTTTGAGTTGGAGAGAATGATGAAGAACTCCTCCCCGCCGTAGCGCCCCGCATAGTCGTATTTACGCAGCCCTGCCTGGAGCCGGGCGCCGATCTCGCGGATGACCAGGTCCCCGCACTGATGCCCGTAGTTGTCGTTGATGCTCTTGAACTTGTCGATGTCCACCATAAGGCCGGTGAGAGGGGCGTCCAGACGGATGCTGCGCTCAATCTCAATCGCGATGCGGGTGAACAGGCTCCTGCGATTGAGCAGACCCGAGAGGCTGTCGTAGGCGGCGATCTGTTCCAGCTCCCTGTTCGCCTTTTCCAGCTCCTCGTTCAAGCGCTGTATTTTCTCGTAGGCGTCCTTCAGGCTCTGGTTCTGATCCAGCACTAAGGAAGAGAGCCGCTCCTCCTCCCCCACCGCCACCCTGTAGAACTCCCTCTCCTTCACCAGGTTTGCCTGGCTCTCCCATCGGATCTGCGCCGCCCGGGTCCTGGCCTGCAGCTCGTAGGGATCAAAGGGAATGCGGATGAAATCATCCGCGCCGGCTTCAATGGACTTTCGCATCTCCTCCTGCTTCTGCCCCGCGGCGAGGAGCAGCACCTGCAAGGGCATTTCCCGGTCCGTCTTTCGCAGCGTGCGCGCAAGCTCGTATGCGCCGCCGGCGGGCAGATTGGCGGAGAGCAGAATCACCTGGATGTCCTTGACGGAAAGAAGGTTCATGGCCTCCTCCCTGGACCGGGAGCGCAAGAGAGCGTACCCTTCACCCTCCAGCGCCTGCTCCATGAGGACAAGGTTTGCCAGATCGTTTTCCACAAGTAGCACGTTCATGGATGGCATGATTGTGGATGCACTGTACGGCAATTCATGGCACCGGTCAATTGCGGGTGCTCCTGAACAGCAATCCCCTTTTGCGTATCCATAGTGAGCGCTCTCTCATTGCCATGGCGCGAAACGCAGGAGCAGCTGGAAAAGCCCGACAACACACCCAATGACAGCCCCGGCCAGGGATATCCACCTGCGCGGGAAAATGCCGGCGTGCGCCAGCAAAAGCTCTGCGCCGCGAGCATCGAGACCGTCGATCTTCCTAGAAATAAAGGACTCCACCTCAAGGCTCCGCAGAATCTCCTGAGCTTGATCGTCGACCGTTTGGAGGATCGTGGCGACGAGGAAGGCAACGAGCTTCTCCTTGCGGCTGGCGTCAATGCGAAGGATGCCGCCGAGAGTGGCTTGCGGGTCCTGCTCCAGCAATCGCACCGCCGACTCCGCCAGCACACGCGCAATGGCATCCGCGGTCTGCTCCTTGGTAAGAGCCGCAAGCGCCCGCGCGGAAAGGGAATCCACGATGTCCGCGCTCTGCACGCCCAAAGTGTTTCGCAGGAAGAAACCGAGGGTCTGGTTGCCCGCCAGCAGCCTGGTTTCGAGCGCCGCATACAGCGCGCGCCGGGCATCGGGGTCCTCCAGCCTTTGCAGGAACCGCTCAATGAGAGCGGCCGCCGTATCCGCGAGTCTTTCCTTCGACTCATTCACTGTCATGCCCATCTCCATGCGGCTTACAAGAAGGCTGTCCCGCCAATCGCGCGCGATGTCGACAAGCAGGCGGAGAATCCTGCGCTGCTGCGTCGGATCGCGCGCAACGCCCTCCAGGGTGTTGATCGTCTCATCCACGATCTCTGGCATCTGCTCGGTCAGACGCCGGTCGTATTGCCCCGCGCTGAGGAGAAGCTTCTGCAGCACATTGAGCTTTTCCAGTATTTTCGGGACCAGCTCCCGGCCCCGGTCGGCCATGTAGGCCCTGGTCTCTCCCGACCTCAGCCATTGGACGAGCCGCTCGACCGCGATGGGAATGAAAGGCGAGAGCGCGTCGGACATCCGGTCAAGCAGATCGTCGCTGATGATTGCGCCGGCCTGCCCGGCAATGGTCGCAGCCAATGACCGAGAGATGGCCTGCCGATTCTCATCCTGCGCGAGCAGCGGAAGGAGCCTTTCAGTGAGAAGCGCTTCAGCGTCCACCTGGCGCAGGACTTCCTGCATGGTTTTGCCTGCCACTGCATCCGTAAGCCGGGAGAGCGCATCCCGGACCACGTAGATGAACTGCCGTGAAGCGAAGAATCGGCTCAGCATGCCGGAGAGAAGCCCGGGGAGGGAAGCCAGAAACGGCGATGCCCCTGATTTCGTGAGAGAAGAGACCGGACGGTCAAGAATGCTCCCGGTGAAGCCCGAAAGGCCGCGCGCCACCGCCTGCATGGTCTTCTCCGAACGGAGGAGCTTCCGAAGCGCGTCCTCTGTCAGGAGCTCGCGCGATACGATCCTTCCCACGCTCGTCCCGATGCTGGAGTGTTCTGCGCCGAGAACGGCGGATTTCCGCTTCGGCTTCAGGGGACGAAAGAGCATCCGCGCAGCGACCAGGGACAGGATGTACCCGACAACAGCGCCAAGCAAGGGCGGGGCTGCCCAGGGCAGCAGGCGGGAGAAAAGCAAGGGGCTCACTGCAGGGTCGACGAGTAGCGGTCCGCCTTGGACCGGGAATCGAAGATCTCGATGTACGAGCCGAAAACCCAGCCCTTCAGGCCCTGGTAGTCGATCCGATACCAGTACGCGGATTCCTGCTCGACGTTTTCCTCCTTGTCTGATTTCGTGAGCACCTCCATCACCGCCCCCATGCGTATGTGGGAGAGCACGGTGGATTGGTTCGAGGGCCCGTCCCGTACGCGCAGGAGCGGTGATTTCACAACCGCCCATGTGGATCGGATGCTCAGTACAGGCGTCGGAGGGAGCACCACGCGCTCCGCGCTTCCCGTGCGGCTGCATGAGACGAGCAGCGCAAGAAGCGCAAGCAGGAGTCCGGCCGCTCTTGCCGGTCGTGCGGCAGGTCTCAGGCCGGCCCTTGAAATTCCAGAGACGCGGCACCTATATTCTTCGATAGATGCGCTGTCGATTTCTCTCACGCTGTTTACTATTCATTATTTTTACCTTCTGGACAACTGCCGGGCTTCACGCGCTCTCCGTGGGTTTTGGGGGAGCAGGCACCGTTGCTCTTGGAGCCGGAGAGGGTTTTGGCCCCAAGCTTCAGTACGGAGCCGGAGGGGCCGTGGAAATGCGTATCCCGCTCCTCACCTGGCTCGACCTCGGGGTCGGAATCGGCGTTGCGGACAACCTCCCTTCAGATGCGTCCGGCGGCTTCACCTATGCGGGGTTTCTTGCCACGGATCTGAGGCTCAGCGTCCAGGCGCATGGCACGCTGGGCAAGGTGAAAAGCATCGGAGAGCTGTGCGCGGGAGGGGGGATCGGCGCAGCCGCGGCGCTTGCTGGGTACGAATACACCACCCTGTACTTTTTCTACCCCGCGGTGACCGCTGAGGCATTCCTGGATTATATTCCCTCTTTTCTGCCGTCGATCGCCTTCAGGCTTTCCCTCCCTTTCACGGCCCTCTTCAGGCGGGACATGGAGTATTCCCTGCAAGCGGGGATCGGGCTTGAAGCATCCTGCAGATTCGGGAGCGGCGCATGAAGCTGATGCCGCGAGTCCTGCCTATCGCCGCGCTGGCTGTCAGCGTCGTTTCCTGCTCTTTCTTTGATTATTCCAGCATTGCTACGACCCGGTATGCGCTGGTGTACGGAGTGACGACATATGTTCCTTCGCTGGCATCAAACGCATACAATGATCCCAACCTTTCGTATCCGCATCTCGATGCAAAGGCCGTTGCTGAAATGCTCGCGGCCAAGGGATATAAGGTGCAAAGCAGGTGGGTGGACGACCAGGGCTATGCATATACGAATGGAGTGAAGGGAGCAAATGTGGCCGCGGATTCCTCCCAGGCGCCCACCAAGGGCAACCTGGAAGCAGACTTGGCCTCCTTCAAGGGCCTGATGGGATCGAACGACGAGTTTGTTTTCTATTTCTCGGGCCACGGCATGCAGAGCAACGATCTGACAGTGGAGTATTTTGTGCCTTATGGGGCCATTCTGTCAGAGACGAATGGGTCCGGCGCGCAGACATCCACGTATTATTACGGCGATACGGCGCTTTCGGTGAGCGACACAGAGATGGGGTCTCTCCTGTCGCAGAACATTCCGACATCCCGGAAAGTCGTCATACTGGATAGCTGCAATTCAGGCGGCTTCATTGGCAGAAGTCTTGACGTGGATATAAGCCCGCAATCGACCAGTCCCTATCCCGCGCCGGGCGTCACCATCGGTACGATAAACCAGGCCATCGCAAACTACGTGACTTACCCGTCGGGATCTGGCGCAATCTCCCCCTACAACGCGTCAGTGCTTTCGGCCTCGGGAGCCGACGAATCCTGCTACGACGACGGGGACCACCTGCATGGCGCCATGACCTACTATTTCCTGCAAACCGCATCCCAGGCGGATTTCAACGGCGACGGCTCCGTGACGGTCCGGGAGGCTTTCTCTTTCGTCAAGGCTGCCATTGAAAACAACTGGAACAAAACCTATCCCGATTGCGCTTTCACGCCCCACATCTCCGGCGGCCCCGTGGATTTTGTGCTGTTCTAGCGCGGTATCCCCGCGCGAAAGGGGGAAGGCCACGGCGGCTTCGGCTGCGTCACGTCGACGACATTTCCTTGATCTTCTTGATCTCGTCCCGCACGACCGCGGCGCGCTCGAACTCCAGGTTCTTGGCCAGCTCGAACATCTCCCCTTCCAGCGCCTTGATCAGTTCTCGCTTCTCCTTAGGAACAAGGACGTTGTAGCTCTTTGTAAGCACCTCGATGTTCACCTCTTCCGACCGGCGCTTCTCCTCCCGTTTGCGGACGAGTATGTCCTGGATTGACTTGGAGATGGTCTTGGGCGTGATGCCGTGCTCTGTATTGTACTGCTCCTGTATCTTTCTCCGGCGCGTCGTCTCCTGGATGGCTATCCGCATGGCATCCGAGGTCCTGTCCGCGTACATGATGACCCGGCCGTTCACGTTGCGGGCCGCACGGCCGATGGTCTGGATCAGGGACGTGGCGGACCGCAGAAAACCGATCTTGTCCGCGTCCAGGATCGCAATGAGAGAGACCTCGGGCAGGTCCAGGCCTTCGCGCAGGAGGTTGATCCCCACCAGCACGTCAAAGGCGCCCATGCGCAGGTCCCGCAGGATCTCCACGCGCTCTATGGTCTCGATCTCCGAATGCAGGTAGCGGACCTTCAGCCCCAATTCCCCCAGGTAATCCGTGAGATCTTCCGCCATTCTCTTAGTGAGCGTTGTCACGAGGGTTCTTTCGTGAATGGCTACCTGCGCTTTGATCTCCGCGTAGAGGTCCTCCATTTGTCCTTCCGTGGGCCGCACGCTGAGCTGGGGATCCAGAAGCCCTGTGGGCCGGATGACCTGCTCCGCAAGCTGGCGCGACTTGGCTGCTTCTTCCTCTCCCGGGGTGGCGGAAACGTAAACCACCCTGTCCAGGAGGGTCTCGAACTCATTGTAGACCAGGGGCCGATTGTCCAAAGCAGAGGGGAGCCGGAACCCGTATTTCACCAGAGAAAGCTTGCGGGCGCGGTCTCCTTCGTGCATGCCCCGCACCTGCGGCAGCGTGACGTGCGATTCGTCAATAAAAGCGAGAAACTTCTGGGGAAAGAAATCCAGGAGCACCGCAGGCCGCTCCCCTTCCTTCCTCCCGCTGAGAGGACGGGAATAGTTTTCAATGCCCGAGCAGTACCCCATCTCCTCCAGCATTTCCAGGTCGTATTCGGTGCGTGTCTTGATCCGCTCCGCCTCCAGCAGCTTGCCTTCGTCACAGAACTGCTTGTACCGAAGAGCCAGCTCGTCTCTTATCAGCCCGAGGGCGTTCCGCAGGCGCTCCTGCGGCATGACGAAGTATTTCGCGGGATAGATGGTGCAGAAATCCATCTCCTCCGCCCCCGCGCCAGTCAGGGGATCGATCTTTCGGATCCTCTCGATCTCATCGCCGAAAAACTCGATGCGCAGGGCGTCCCTGGCATAGGAGGGATACACCTCCAGCACGTCGCCACGGGCCCGAAACCGCGATCTTTCAAACGCCGCGTCGTTGCGTTCGTACTGCAGGGACACAAGCCGGCGCATGATCTCCCTCATGTCCACTGTCTCGCCTTTTTTCAGCTCTATGCGCATTTCCCGGTAATCCTCGGGGTTCCCCAGCCCGTAAATGCAGGACACCGTTGCCACCACGATGACATCCCGGCGCTCCATCAGCGACGTGGTAGCGGAGAGCCGCATCCGCTCGATCTCCTTGTTGATTGACGCGTCTTTCTCAATATAGAGGTCCTTGCCGGGGACGTACGCCTCAGGCTGGTAGTAGTCGTAGTAGGAGACAAAGTATTCCACGGCATTGTTGGGGAAAAAGTCCTTGAACTCCCTGTAGAGCTGGGCGGCGAGCGTCTTGTTGTGGGATACAACCAGGGTGGGGAGCTGGGCGTCCTCAATGAGCTTGGCCATTGTGAATGTCTTGCCCGACCCCGTGACCCCCTTGAGGGTCTGGAACCGCAGGTTGTCCTTCAGCCCCTGCGCCAGCAGGGCAATGGCCTTTCCCTGGTCTCCGGCAGGGGCAAAGGATGATACGACTTCCAGCCTGGGCACGGAGTGGCCGCTACTGGCTCTGAGGAGTGGCTTCGATCAGCTTCACGGTCACCGTCTTGATCTGGGTGCCCCGCATGATCTTCACCGTGGCGATCTCCCCAGGTTTGGTGTCCGCCAAAGCGCTGTACAGATCCGTCATGGCCTCGATCTTCTGGCCATTGATCTCCACGATGATGTCGCCGCCCCCATAGATGACCTGTCCGCCCCGCGAACGCACGGCCTGGCTCTTGTCTCCGCCCCGGATCCCCGCCTGCTGCGCCATGGATCCCGCCACGTTGACCAGGACCCCCTTCTGCACGGGGAGATTGAAGTAATCCACCAACTGCGGGAACAGGTCGATGCCCTGGATGTCGATGGTTCCGCGCTTCACCATGCCGTAGTGGATGAGGTCATCCGCGATCGGCTTCACCGTGTTCACGGGGATGGCGAACCCCACGCCCGCTGAGGCGCCGGAGGGGGACTCTATGGCGGTATTGATGCCGATCAGCTCGCCGTGCGAGTTCAGAAGGGGCCCGCCGGAATTGCCGGGATTGATGGCGGCATCGGTCTGGATGGTCTCACGGATCATGTACCCGGTATCCGTCTGCAGGGGACGCGCAAGTCCCGACACAATGCCCGTGGTGAGCGTGCGGTCAAGGCCAAAGGGGTTGCCGATGGCGAGCACCTTCATTCCCACCTTGAGGCTGGCGGAATCCCCGAAGGGAATGGTGGTGAGGGTCTTTCCCTTGGGGTTGAACTGGACAACGGCAAGGTCGTTTTCAGGGTCCGTGCCGACTACCTTTCCGTCGGTGATCGTGCCGTCAGAAAGCGTGATGCTGATCCTATCCGCTCCGCTGATGACATGATTGTTGGTGAGAACGTGGCCCTGCTGGTCGATGATCACCCCTGAGCCAGTGCCTTTCTGCTGGACCTGCTGGTAGTACCAGGTGTACCCCGTGGTGACCGTCGTGACGTACACGACGGCCTTGTTCGCCTTGTCGTAGATCTGTATGTTGTTCAGCTCGTCATCGATCAAGCCGCCGGCCCCGAGTGACGGCATTGTGCTGTTGTACTGCACGGGAGTGAGGGGAACCGCGGGCTCGCTTTGCACGGGCAGGGCGGCAAGCTCTCTCTGTACAGCATGGGGAACGATGATCAGCGCGGTTGCCAGAACCCCCGCGCCCACTGCAACCAGCGCAAGCACAATACTGAGAATAGCCACATGCCTTCTGGTGTACAGTTTCATAAGTTTTTCACCTCTCTCATAGCAAATAGTAGCAACACAACGGAGGCGCCATCAAGTGAGAAGGTGTTAAATTCCGCTAAAATTATCTTAACGGGCATCCATCCCCGGTCTCAGCGGCTCTTGACCCAGAAGAAATCCCCATCCCCGTACCGCCGGTGCTGGATGGCCTCCATCAGGTATTCCGAGCGGATGCCCTCCACCGCATCCAGGTCAGCAATGGTGCGCGCCATGCGAAGAATGGAATGAAACGCGCGGGAGGAGATGCACAGGGTCTCCGCGGCGTGCAGCAAGGCCTCTCTGCATTCCTGATCCAGAGGGCAGTATGTGTCGATCATTCCCGCAGGTATGCGGGAGTTCCAGGAAAAACCCAAGCCGGCGTATCGCGCCTTCTGGATGGCCGCGGCGTCCCGGACCCTCTGCCTGATCAGAGCCTCCTCCGCGGGCGCGGGAACCGTGCACATCTCCGCCGCAGAGACGGGAGCAAGCGGAACGCGAAGGTCTATCCTGTCCAGGAGTGCGCCTCCGACCCTCCGCCAATAGCGATGGATCTCCGTGGGGCTGCAGATGCAGACGTGACTGTTTCTGCCCAGGTTGCCGCAGGGGCAGGGATTGAACGCGAGCACCAGCAGCAGGCTTGCCGGGTAGCGCACGGTGGATCCCGCCCGCGCAATGGACACCCACCCGTCCTCAATGGGCTCCCGCAGCCCTTGCAGAAGGCTCATGCCGAACTCCGGGGCTTCGTCGAGAAACAGCACTCCCTGGTGCGCCAGGGATGCTTCCCCTGGACGCAGAAGCCTGCCGCCGCCCAGGATGCCTTCACTGGAAGCGGAATGGTGCGGCATCCGAAACGGGGGCCGCGTGACCAGCCCCTGATCAGCGGGAAGAACGCCGGCGATGGAATGAATCCTTGTCACGGCCAGCGCCTCCTCCCGATCCAGGGGCGGGAGGAGGGAAGGAAGCCTCCGCGCTGCCATGGTTTTCCCGCTCCCGGGCGGCCCGAACAGCAGCAGGTGGTGCCTTCCCGCGGCAGCGATCTCCAGGGCCCTTTTCAAGTCCGCGTGGCCCCGGATGTCGGAAAGATGGCCGAACCGCTCCCCATCATTCCGTGGCAGTGATGACGCGCACTCTTCAGTTTCAGCAGGCTGGGGGCAGGAAAGGGCGAGCGCTGCTTCCCGCAGAGAACCGATTCCCGCCACGGTCCCCTTTCCAAGGGCCCGGGCTTCGCGCAGGTTCTCACGGGGCACGAGAAACACGGGGATCCCGGCGGCCAATCCCGTGCCCACAGCGGAGAGAACGCCGTTTACGGGGCGCACGCCGCCGCTGAGATTCAGCTCTCCCAGCACCATTGCGTGGCCCACGCCGTCCGGAAGGATCTGTCCCGATGCCGCCAGGATGCCCAGGGCAATGGGCAGGTCAAACGATGCGCCCTCTTTTCTTACCCCGGCAGGAGCCAGCGATATCAGGACCCGGTCCTGCGGAAAGGTGAATCCGCTGTTGCGGATGGCCACACGGACACGCTCCTTGGATTCCCGCACGGCGCCATCCGGGAGACCAACCACGTCGATGCCGGGCAGGCCGCGGCGGATATCCACCTCTACGGAGACCAGCTCCCCTTCCATTCCGATGGGCGCGTGGCTGGAGACAACGGCAAGCATGCAACCCCCCGCATCCTGTATACGGGGGAATCAGGTTGCTTGCTTGAGCCCTTGAGCGATAGCCTGTTGAACCAGCCGATCGCAGCGTTCATTCATTTCATTCCCCGCATGCCCCTCCACCCATGCCCATCGGAGGGGAGTGTCCTTTGAAAGCTCCCAGAGCGCTAGCCAAAGATCGCTGTTCTTCACCGGTTTCTTCGCGCTCGTCTTCCAGCCATTGCGGGCCCACGCGTGGATCCATTCGGTGATCCCCTTCAGCACATATTGGGAATCCGTGCTGAGGGTGACAGGCCGGCTTTTCCACGCCGGGCGCCTTGCCAGCTCCTCGAGCGCTTCACGGACCGCCGTGAGCTCCATCCTGTTGTTCGTGGTCTGGCCGTCAAACCCCGCGCTTTCCAGCAGGCCTTCGTGAGACCGCAGGAGGAAAGCCCAGGCGCCCGGCCCTGGATTCCCCAGGCATCCGCCGTCAGTCCAGATCTCGATCCCGTTGTTCACCGCTGCTCCCCCCCGCCCCGCCCTGCCCCGACCTCCCATGGAAAGCAAAGTCTGGCTATGGTTCCGCCGGCATCTCCGCGCGTCACTTCCACGCTGCCGTCATTCCTTTCCACCATGATCCTCGCGAAATAGAGTCCCAGGCCCTGATGGCCCGGCTTGGTGGTGAAAAACGGCTGAAAGATCCTGCGCCGCATGAACGCATCGATTCCCAAGCCATCGTCTGTGACCTCGAAAAGGAGCCGCGCAGCATTTGCATCAATGCGGATCTGCACAGGCGCTGGTCGACCCTCGCACGCTTCCGCTGCATTTTCCAGAACCGCGGCCAAGGCCCGCACCACCTCCTCGGGATAGCAGGAAAGCCGCATCGCGCCCTCACCCTCTATTCGGAAGAGAGCGCCGGGAAAACACATCCGGACCTGTTCGACGGCGCCGCGCGCGATGGCCTGAGCCGTCGCTCCTCCGCGGACCGTCGCGGGCGAACTTGCGAGCGATTCCAGCGTGCGCAGGAAATACATGATGCGGGCGCCGGCTTCCTGCTGGACGGAGGTTCCGTTCAGCGCGGCTCCGGAGGCCAGGCACTGCGCCGGCTCCTGCAAAGCGCGGACAACGCCCTTCAGGATGGCTCTCAGCTCTGAAAGGCGCTGAGCTGACAGGGTGCGCGTGTTTTCTTTTGCCATCTGCTGAATGATCAGTTTCAGCCCAACGTCGGTCAAGCCCTGCTCATCAGGCCGGGATCGCCGCAGGCGGATTGAAAAAAGGCGATCGATGGGCAGCCGCAGGAGCGCAATGGCAAGCGCGATCAAGCCCGTCGCGAACAGTTCGGGAAGCGGCGGGTCGAGCCGGTACGCCTCCTCGATATAGCTTTTCAGCGGCATGTAGAGAACGCTGAACAAGGCGATCATCATCACGAAGAGCACCCCATAGATCCCATACCGGGTGAGGAAGAATCGCAGGTTGAATGCCGCGTGCCGAGTGAGCGCGATGAGCAGGAAGATGGGCGGAATCGACAGGAAGAGCTGCGCGAGAGATCCCAGGCCAATGGAGTGCTCTTGTCCCCCGAGGAGGAGGGGAAACTGGTCAAGGAAGAAATAGGGAGGAAGCGCAATGAGGACTCCCGCCAGCATCCACTCCAGCATCTTCCTGTCCCGGGGGAGCCGCGAGCGCGCATAGGCGCTTCCCAGGAGAGCAAGAAGGACGGCGTACGCGATTCCGTCGGAGATGATCACGACCAGCCCCACCCGGCGGTATTGCAGCAGCCACCCCTCCAGCCCCGAATCCATCCACCGTGCGTACAGCCCCGTGCGCACAACGCAGAACGCCGCGTACAGGACCAGGATCAGCGCGACGATGGCTATGCGCAGCGTCCGGGATCCGCGCTTCCAGGGAAAAAACAGCGCGAACACGACAAGCAGCCAGGACGCGACATTCCCCGCGTTTGCAAGCGCGTTCGTGAAGACGTTGTCGAAACTGAACGGCGTGATGCAGGCGAACAGGAGCGCGAGAAGCGCGGACATTGCCAGAGGGACCGTGTAGGATTCCTCAGACAGGCGCCATGAGACGCTAAATGCGGTGACCGCAAGGGCAAGGCAGAAGACAAGCAGAAAGATCCAGTCGGGCCGGGTGGGACGGAAGAACGGCTTTACCTCCAGGGTGATGAGTCGGCCTTCGTCCCGCCGCACGACAACCGGGAACGGCTCGAAACGCCTGATCCCCGCAGTGGCGCGCACAAGGTCCCTGCTGTTCGCGACACTCATGCCGTTCACCGAGAGGATCGCATCGCGCCCCGGGAGCAGCCCGCCGGCTACCGCGGCAGAAAATGGTGCGCTGGGGGAGAAAATTAACCCTCCTTTCCCCAGAACGACCTCGGGATCGTACCTGATGAGACCGGTGTCAGGCGTCAGGAGCAGGCGGACGAAAAAGACCGCGGAAAGGGCGGTAAGGGATACGCAGAGCGAAGCAAGGGTCAGGAATCGGCGGCGCGTGCAAAGAAAACCCCTCAGGTCCCGCATGCGCCACCGTTTTGCAGCGCCCCCAGGGACGATGACGGCCGCAGCATGCGCAGGATGCGCCGGCCCTCAAAAGTGCCGCTTGGCAGGAAAAACTCTCGCAGCGCAGGGGGCACCAGATCATACGCCTCCGCCGTGAGGAGGAACTGCCCGGGAGGCGTGAAGCGCTGCCCGAGGTGGAAGATCGAGTTGATGGCATCCGACACGATCCGGCCCGTGTCGTGCTCGTGGTAGACGGTTGCGCCGAGGGACAGCGCCATGCGGAAGGAGAGACGGCCGGGGAGCAGGGACTCTTCGACATCATAGAAAATGCTGGAAAGAAGGATCCGCAGGCCGCACACGGGAGCCAGGAAGCGCTCGTCGTTCAGGGGAAAAAGGATCAACCCCCCGAAACGCGACCACATCCAGAGTCTGCCGCCGTGCTGCGTGACGATGCTTTCGATGAAGCCTCGGAACGTCTCCATCGCCGCTGCCAGGTTGTCGGGCTCGTGCCTCTTCTTCAGCTCCTCAGAATCGTCCACCTCGACTAAAAGGAAGGAGAACCTGTGCTCCCGGCCCGGCACCACTTCCGCCCATCCGTCCGCCTGTGCCGGCTGAGCGGCCGGTGCAGGGCCGGGCCGTGCGTCAGACGCGCTGTTCGGCAGGGCGGGCGCTTGCTGTTCAATGCCCCCGCGCCGGGCGTATGCCAGAACCGCTGCGCGCCGCTTTGCCGTAAGCGCCGATACGGACATCCCCTTGCCGAGGTAGTCGACCGCGCCAGCGTGGAAGACCCCGGCGGTATCCTTGATCGATCCACCGGGATCGAACACGCCGAAACGCACCTCGGGGTGCGCGGAAATGATAGTCATGATCCGCTTCCGTTCCCGGTCCGACAGCCCTCGAAGATCGACATACACCAGCGGCATATCGGAGAGCGACGCGAGAGAGCGGCGAAGGTCGGCAAGCGGCTGAATTTCAATATTGCGAACCCGGCGCGCCTTGAAACCGGACTGCCGGGAAAACGCGCCTGCGAAATCGGAAAAAAACTGCGTCTTCACTGCTTTTCCCATCCCAAGGCGTAGCGGAACACGCTGCTGTTTTCCGGACCAGGCACGGAAGCGAACAATGGAGAGAGCTTGCTTCCCAGGTCCGTGAAGACTCCCGGGGATACCGTCAGGCAGCCGGGGGGGGTATAGCGGGATTCCAGCAGCTCCACCCGCCGGATGGTGTCACCGGCTGATTCTTTTGCCGAACGCACGAAACGACAAGGACCAGCGTGCACGGCCAACCGGGCCTGCAGGGGCTCGGGCAGCGCGCGTCCCAGCAGGTTATACACAAACAGCTCGTGAACGATCTCCATGCCGCAGAGGGTTGCCTGGATTGTCTTGTCGATGAAGTAGAAGGCTGCCAGCCCTCCGTCGCCTTCCCAGCTCCAGATCCTGCCGTCGCGTTTCTCCACCAGCCGGGTGGCCATGTCCCGCACGTTGCCATAGGCAGCGTTCACCAGCGCGCGCGGATAGCGCCGCACCAGCTCGGAATTGCCGGCGATGTCCATACGCAGAAGGGCGAACTCGTACGTGTGGCCTTCCCTGAGGGTTCCCCACCCCATCGTGCGCGCGCGCTCTCCCGCTTCCACGAAAACGCCCTTCTCGGCGCTGTAGCGGTACCCCTGGTCCTCCACCTCGGCGATGATCCGGGGAAGGAGCGGGATACGCACCTCCCTGCCCATATAGCCGTGCGAGGCCACTTCGATGAGGGACTCGATAAGCTTTAGGAAATACCCCTCATGGGAGAAATCCTTGAAGATGTGCCGTGCCGCGTCGGCCCGGGGCATGGGAATTGCGGCCGGGAATCCTGAACGCTCGTACACGTCGTAGTCCGCGATCACCATGCGGGCCACTTTCTGCATCAGCTCAACGGGCATAGATTGCGAGAGCGCGTTGATGAAAAGGGAAGCCAGCCGCGCCTGCACCTTCACGGATTCAGGCCCTCGCGATTGAAGGCCGGCGGAAGGCGCGCCGGCCGGCCGCGGGCATCGACGCACACCCAGGTGACCTCGGCCTCGGCCATTGTCTCCTCTCCCCGCACGATCCGCTGAGCGAGTACCCCGCCGATCCGGGTTTTTCTCAAGGCCCGGGTGAGGATGGTGAGCTGATCGTCGGTGAGGGCCGGGCGCCGGTACTCGATGGCCACCCGGGCCACCAGGAGCCCATAACCGGCAGCGCGGACCTCCTGCATATCCACGCCGTTGTCGCGCAGGTACGCGTGCCGGGCGAACTCCAGGTAATTCAGGTACACCGCATTGTTGACGTGGCCGTAGGCGTCGCATTCGTAGGAACGCACCGTAAGGCCGCAGTTATGCTCCATTCGAACAACTTTCTTTATGCCAGCAAAGGCATGTAGTGCGTGATGCCATTTTATCGGCATTCTACTTTGGCGTCGGACAGGGGTCAAGCGGACGCCGCCGTGCCCAGAGATGCCATGGGCGCGCAGCGTTGCGTGCATGAAACCTGCAGCAGATTGACAGAACCAGGGGCTGCCGCTATAGTCCCTGCGAAACTATCGTCATGGCGGCGTAGCTCAGATGGTAGAGCATGCGGCTCATATCCGCAGTGTCAAGGGTTCGAGTCCCCTCGCCGCTAAAAATGAACAAGCATGCCGTCCTGGTGACCGGCGCCTCTTCAGGCATCGGAAGAGAATGCGCCCTCCTGCTTGCAAAACGAGGCTTCCAGGTATTTGGCGGCGTGCGCACCACTGACGCCGTCGCCCGGTTGTCAGACGCCGGCGGCGCATCCATTCAGCCGGTGATCATGGACGTGCGGAATGAGACCTCGATTCGCGCAGCAGAGAGAATGGTTTCCTCCGGCATCGGAAACGACACGACGTTCAGCCTAGTGAATAATGCCGGCATCACCGTAGCCGGGCCTCTGGAGCTGTTGGAGACCGACGCGGTGCGGGAACAGTTCGAAGTGAACGTGTTCGGGCCGGTGTCCGTCATCCGCATCTTCCTTCCTCTTCTGAGGGGGCACAGGGGGAGGATCGTTTTCATGGGATCCATATTCGGCAAGATTGCGTTCCCCTTTATCGCTCCTTATGCAGCCGCCAAGTTCTCTCTGGAAGCCGTCGCGGATTCCCTGGCCCTGGAGCTGCGCGAATCGCGAATCCACGTCACGCTTCTGGAGCCCGGCAACATCTCCACGCCCCTTTGGGGAAAAACGAAAACCCGGGTGATCGATGCCTTCAGCGCGGTCCCGCCTGATCGCTACGCGATTTACAAGGAAAGCCTTGATTCCTTGGAAAAGCTCACGGACTATTTCTCAAAAACCGGGATTCAGCCCATTCGCGTTGCCCGGACCGTCCTGCGCGCTTTGTCCGCGCGACGGCCGCGGAGCCGGTATCGCGTGGGCTGGGATTCGCAGGTGTACGGCCGACTGGCGCCCCTGCTGCCCGGAAGGCTGCGCTACTGGATCCTGTGGCGCATCGTGCTTCGCAGGTAGCCGTCCACGACGCCCACCGCCGCATCCACCCCCCTCTCCGCGGCGATCTTCTCCGACAGCATCCTGGCGCCCTTCGCATAGGAGGGTGTGCCGGTCACGGATTGAATGGCCTGGACCAGCCCTTGCACGGAGAGCTTCTTCTGGGGAAGCGGGGGTGATGCCGCCCCGAGCTGGCTCAGCCGCAACCCCCAGAAAAACTGGTCCGCGAAAAAAGGCACGACAATGGAGGGAATGCCGGCCCGAAGAGCCGCGGCCGTGGTGCCCGCTCCCCCGTGGTGGACAGCGGCGGCAACCCTGGGGAAGAGCCATTCATGGGGCACTGATTCCACCGGCAGCACGGATTGCGGCAGGGCTTCGTCGAGCAGCCCGCCCCAACCGGAAGCAAGTATTGCGCGATGTCCGGTGCGCCGCAGGGCTTCCAATACGATTGCCGTCATGCGCGAGGGATCGGCGCTGGCCATGCTCCCGAACCCGATATACAACGGCATGGGTCCGGCCGCGAGGAAATCAGAAAGAGCGGCAGGAGGGCTCCAGCTCTCCATGGGCGAAAACCAGTACCCGCACACGGCGCAGGTTTGATCCCAGTCTCCCGCCTGGGGAACAACGGAAGGGCTGTAGCCGTAGAGCACGGGCACGCCATTCTTTCGCCATGAAGCCAGGGGCGGCCGCAATGGATGGGGGGGAAGACCCAGCCGGGATTTCCGCCAGCGGTTCTGCTGGGACCTGAAGACCTGCCAGAAGACCTGCACCACGACACGTCCGCTCAGCCAGTTGGCGGCGCCGCCGTGCAATGGGAGCCGCGGCGTCATGATCGAAGGAAATGCCCTGGTGGGGTGAAGAGGGTACAGCGCCGCGGGTATCCCCGGCACGCCAAGCGAATCCGCCATGGTATGGCCGGAAAGCGACAAGGGCAGGCTGTAGATGATGGCATCAGACCCCTGGCACGCCGCCCAAGCGTCGTCGTTCAGAGAATCCAGCACGTCTCGCGCAAGCCGCGCAACGTTCGACATGAATCGGATCGGGTTGTCCATCGATGCAAGCCATGCCTGGCCTGTCTTGCCCTGCACGATCTCCAGGGGATTGACCCCGATCCGTGCAAACTCCAGACCCGCTGAGGCAACAATGCCCTGGAAAGTATCGTGCGTAGCCATCCGCACATCGTGCCCGGCGCGCGCCAGGCCCGCCCCCAATGCCGTGAAAGGTCGCACATCTCCCTGGGAGCCTGCCGCAAGAACCGTCAACCGCATGCCATTGTATCCTTTTTATACCCGCCTCAAGTGCTATGGTAGTAGATGTGCACTTTATGGTATATTACACCCACGGAGTTGGCAAGCAGAAGCGATCCCCAGAAGGGGCGCGATCTGCAAATTCACCGCTGACAGGATCGAGGGAGCATGAGAATTGATTCGATAGGCGTAAGGGTCCCCTCGCGCAGAGTGACAAATGATGACATTCTTCAATGGCTGGAGGAACACAGCCCGGGCACTTCCACGATTTTATTGAAAACGTATCAGAGGGTGGTGCGGGGGCTCTTCAAGGCCGCGGGTTCCGAGATTCGCTACATGAGGGATGCCACGAAGAACGAGAAAGCCAGCCAATTCATCATAGGCGCCATGAATGATGCCCTGGAACAGGCGCACCTTTCAGCCGGCGAAATCGACCTGCTCATCTATTGCGGCGTCGGCAAGGGATTCCTCGAGCCCGCAAACGCGTACTTCTACGCGCAGAAGCTGGGCATGGGCTGTTCCTGCTTTGACATCGTGGATGCATGCATGAGCTGGATTCGCGCGTTGGAGATCTCCTACGAGTTCTTCAAGAGCGGCAGATACAAGCATGTCATGATCGTCAATGGCGAGTTCAACAGCCATCACGGGTTCCCGGATAATTTCAAGATCAAGGACCTGCGACAGGTCGAATATACGTTCCCCACCTACACCATCGGGGAAGCCGCATCAGCCACCCTCCTGAGTGCTTCGGACCAGGAATGGAAGTTCGCCTTCAAATCGCTGCCCGAGCTTGCGGATCTTTGCACGATCCCGCTAGCGGGGTACGACAACTTCGTGGAGCCTACCAAGCGTTTGGGACGAAATGGGCTGAACAACTTCGTCTCCTACGGCCGGGAGATGTTCGATGCAGCGCGCAACTACCTTGCTCCCCTGGTGAAAGACTTGGTGGGAGACCTCAATGAGCCCGATATCTATTTCCCGCACGCCGCCTCAGATTCCGCCTACCTGGCCGCGAGCAAAACCATGAGCCTTCCCATTGACAAGATGTTCGCAAAAGTCTTCCCCTCCTACGGCAATCTTGTCTCGGCAAGCATCCCCATGGGCATGCATATGGCGCTGAGAGAGGGAAAGCTGAACCGCGGGAATAAGGTCGTTTTTTGCCCGGCAAGCGCGGGAATGGTCTACGGCGCGGTCCAGTTCGCGTTCTGAAAGGTGCGCCGCGGATCACGCAGATCTCAGCACCGGCCCGCTATAGGATGCCGTAGACAGCATCCAGATTCTCGATCCCCATGGACCTGCTGCCTGCCTCGATCTCGTGCACCAGGCTGACCAGACGCGCGTTGACCGGCGTCGGGACGCCGCGCTCACCGCCGCGCGCCGCCACGTATCCGTTCAGGTAGTCGATTTCGGTCGGCTGCCCGCGGTCCAGCGACTGGAGCGTCGACGGCCGCGACGTTCCGGAAAACAGCCTGATGGCAAGCATGAACAGATCCCGCTTCAGCCGCGCCGCCGCGCCGGCGCCGGAGAGGAAGCGGTGGAAATCAAGAATGCCGAAGAATGGTTCCACCTTCAGGCCCTCGGCGTCCGCTACTGCCACTGCTTCGCGCATGACGGCGACGAAGATTTCCCGGCCGCGGCGGTGAGCGATGAGCTCCCGGACCGTCCTGTTGGCAACGGCGCAGAGGGCGTTGAAGCAGCAGTTCAGGATGAGCTTCGCGTATAGATCGCCGTAGATGTTTTTCGAAACGCTGGTCGGCATGACCCGTCCGAGCACGGCTTGTAAAGCGGCGAGCCGCGGCGCCGCGGTTCCCGCGATCGGTCCGATGACGAACCGCCCCCGCGATGTCACCTCGACCCAGCCGTGGTTATGCAGCGTTGCGCCCCATCCAATCACGCACCCTATAACGCGCTCGCGGCCGACAACCCCACCCAGCGCGTCAACGCATATTCCATTCTGAAGGGACACGAGAAGACTCTCGGGGCCCATAAAGGGAAGCACTGCCCGTGCCGGCGCCAGAATGTCAGCAGCCTTGGTGGCCAGGAGCACGAGATCCTTGGGGCCAGACAGGCTTTCCACCCGCGCCACCGTCTTCAAGGGCGCCGTGAAGCTTCCCCGGGCTCCGGTGACCCGCATGCCGCTGCTGGCGAGCCTGTCGGCAACTTCGGCGGTCCGGCACACCACTTCGACATCGCATCCCGCCCGGGTGAGAAATGCGGCCGTCGCGCCGCCGATGCTGCCGGGACCGATAAGCGCGATCCGCATGCGCTTTGAAGGATCACCGCGGGAGCTTGCTTTCATTTTCGGGTCCTCTGCCAACTGCGTGAAAATCACGCTATCGCCGGCATGCGAAATCGTCAAGCGCGATTTCGCGAGGACGCGGCGTGTGGGTGACGGCGGCGGTGCGGCTAGGCGTACTGCTGGTTAAAAATCACAGGCCGCGTGGTTCTCCTATCGCCTGTTCAGCCTGTTGTTCCTCCACGTGGCCGGATCGGAGCGGAAGTCCAGCCCCGCTTCGACGAGCTTGTCCATGATCCGGTCCTGCGGTCTGCTCTCGAAGATGCTCTGGACCCTGAAGTCGGGGAGACAGCGGCTTATCGATGCGTCGAGATCCTCCAGGCCGTCACGCACCGCCGTGAGTATGCCACGGTCATGCGCCGCCCTGGCGCACAACTGCATGCTTCGTTCGCGTCTCGACCTCATGATATGATGGGAATGCTTGCCGGGAGGCAGAATGGCTCTGTTCGGCTTGCTCGCCGACATCATCGTCGCGGTCCATTTCGGATACGTTGTGTTCACCATCGGGGGCGAGATCGTCATCCTTCTGGGCGGCCTGATTCGCTGGCGCTGGGTTTGGGACATGAGCTTCCGAATCGTCCACCTGGCATCGGTCGCGCTTGTGGCAGTGGAAGCCCTGGCGGGTGCCCAATGCCCGCTGACGACGTGGGAATACAAGCTGCGCATGATTGCAGGCCAGAGAATGGAGGGGCAAATCTCTTTCATCGCGCGCCTGGTCCGAAGCGTGATCTTCTATGATTTTCCAGCCTGGGTTTTCCTTGCCGCTTATGTGGGCTTCGCCCTTCTCGTGGGATTCACCTTCATCCTCGTGCCTCCGCAGAGGCGCCCTCGTGGGGCACGCGGAACGAGGCCGGGGTCTCCCTGAGAGGTGAATCGGTGTTTTTCAAGATAGTTAACGCGTTAGATATCATGGTCAAGCGGATCTCTTAAGGTCGGAGGACCTCCGTGTTGAGGCAGTTGGATTGAGCACTACCTCCTCGACAGGTTCCCAATCCCGCACCTGACCTGACCACCTTTCCGGGTTATTTCTCCTCGCCTCTTCGTACACCTCCTTGCGCTCAGCGAGCACTGTGATGTGCTGCCCGGCATGTAGCTGCGCCGGGGTGACGAACTGGATGCCACTATGGCGATGCTCGTTGTTGTACCACCCCACGAATGCTTCTACCCAACTGCGAGCCTCCTCCAGGCTTCTGAAGGGAGCCATGGGATACTCTGGCCTGTATTTCACTGTGTGAAACAACGCCTCGGAGTACGGATTGTCGTCCGAGACGTGAGGTCGGCTGAAGGAGGGCACGATGCCCAACCGCTCAAGGGTTGCCACAAGTGTCGCCCCTTTCATCGCCGATCCGTTGTCGGCATGCAGCACAAGCCTCTCGGGATCCGCACCCTCCCACTGGACCGCCTCCTGGATCAGAGCGGCGGCACACTCTGGACTCTCGCACTCATGAACTGCCCAGCCCACGATCTTGCGACTCCACACATCCACCACCAGGTACAGGTAGTAGAACATTCCCCGTATGGGGCTTCTGAGGTAGGTGATGTCCCAGCTCCACACCTCATTCGGTCCGTTCGCCTTGCATTCATGCGGACGGTGGTGCCTGGCTGCTCGGGCTTTCCCGCGGCGGGCTAGGAGCCTGTCGGACTGAATCGGCGGCCGAGGCAGGTGATCGCCTTCGCCGGCCGGGTGCATCTCTGTGTGCCGTTGAGCTGGCGCCGGCGGGACGCCCCTACCTTATGGAGGAAGTAGATTTCTTATTCCTTCAGCAACTGTTCAGCGAAAGTACCGGACAAATGTTAGGGATTCCGGAAATCCGCGTGCCATGGTAGATTCAGGCATGGCCGAGAACTTGGTGAACGTGGATCGTGAGACGCCGATGCTTCTTCCGG
>JBEKQU010000023.1:0-59618 GCA_049519415.1 Spirochaetia bacterium | reverse complement strand
ACGACCGAGTACGCGGAGCTGTCGGACCAGCATCCAAGAATCCGGATGTGCGCAACCGCCGGGGGCAGTACGTTATCCCTGGCTCCCTCGGCGAGCGCAGAGACCGAGACGATTACCATGAGAAGCGCGGGCAGCCTTGTCCGAAGCATAGCCAACCAGAACGCCTGGGTATTGGTGAGCATAAGGATGATAGCAGACCGGCCGGCATCTGTAAATGATTTCTTCCCGCCAGGCGCGCTGTAGACGCCCTGCATCATGCGGTAGACGAGCCTGCTTCCATTGCCGACGAGGCCATGATCATGACGGAAGATTACTCGGTGTACCTTGGGAAAGTCGGTGCAGTGGCCCGACCTAGGAGTGAAGACGATCTGGCGGTAAGGGAGGCGCAGCAGGAGCCGCTCGTTCATGTACTTGATACTGGCGATACCGTTGGTCGTTTCATACTACGCCCCTTTGGAATCGCCACTCTGGGTCTGATTAAAGAGATCTGGCTGTGCGCCACAAGTTGTTGTGGAGACATCAATTCGCCAACGAGACCGCTTGCCCACCGTGACGCGAACGGCATCGAGCTTTCTTGTCTTGACCAAATAGCTAACGTGCGATGTGGTTAGCCCTAGCCGCTTCGCCGCCGTGGTCAGGCTCACCCAGCCCTCGGGGGCATCGCCGCCCGTGAGACGTCTTCGGACTTCATCTGTCAGAACGATGCGCCAGGGTGCGCCGGGCATCCTCTGTTCGCCTGCGAGAACACCCTCATGCAACCACCGCAGGAGCGTGCTCAGATTCACCCCCAGTTCGCTCGCTGCCTCGTCCGCCGTGAATGGATTGCCGTTTCCCGTCCGACGGCCTTTCCGGTTGAGCACTCGGGCGATCCGGGCATCATCGAACTCCATGGCCAGCTCGGTGACTCGGGAAAGCTCCTGTTCGGTCAACGCCTGGCGATTCTTTCCGGCCTCCTCGGCCTTGGCCCGCACGGTCTGCAGATCGACAAGCCGCTCGTTCCAGCGCTTCTCCAGCGTACGGGCCGCCAGACGGTTCTCGGGCTCTATCGATTCGTACTGCCGCTCGGCTCTCCGAGCTTCGTATTCGGCCTTCTCCACTTGATGCCGCCAATACCTCGCCGGCTGCTTGTTGGGGCGCGTCGGCCTGCTATAGGCCGCGACCGTTCCTGACCAAAGGCTGCCGGAGGAGCATAATTCGGATGGTGCGCGCCAGAGTCACGCACCGGCAAGAATTTCCCTCCCTATGTTCGCCTGCCGGACCCCATTCTGCTTGGTCGGGACGAGCTTCAGGGTGAAGTTGCCTGCAATCTTGCGAAGAGAAAGCCCGCCCTGTGCGGGCGGGCCCGAAAAGACCTCCTCAGCAGCCCTACTTGTTGATCAACCGAACGATCATATCGTGGATCTGCTGGCCGCCCGCGGCAGGAGTAATCTTGGCAAAAGCTGCCTGCTGGTAGATGAGATAGAGCGTGCTGTTCAGCTCGGTATCGTTCGGCAGGTGGGCAGTCTCCCTGGACGAATGAGGCCCCGCGACAGTCAGGTACGCCACCACCTTCTGGTCATTCACATTGGCCAATCCCGCGGCCCGGGCCGTGGCGGAAGCGGAAGCGCCCCGGTCATTGCCGAGCACCTTCGACGCATCGGGGCTGTTCACGAGGAAGTTGATGAACTTGACCGCCGCTTCGATGTTCTTGGAGTCCTTGTTGATGGTATAGAACTGGCTCGGTGCCTGCCAGAGAGACTTCTTCACCGCCGCCCCGGGGAACTCCAGGAGGTTCAGCTCGTCTTTCGTAGCCCCCTGGTAGCCGGCGAGCTGGTTCGTCCATATGAAGTCGATGGCGACCTTGCCGGCGATGATCGCGGAAGTATCCGCGTTGTTCTCCGCGAAGCCAGCGGCGAGATCCGCGGGCAGGACCAGGCCGTTGTCCCGATAGTCCTTGAAGAGCTCAAGGTACCTCTGGGCGGCCGCGGCCGTTACGGGCGTCGAGTTGGTGGCTGCGTCGTAGATCGGGGTGCCGTTGTAGCGGAGCCAATAGCCGAATGGCGTCGAGTTGGTAGGCAGCGCGCCGATATCCTGCATCGGATAGACCCCGGCCGGGAGCTTGGCCTTGAGGGCTGCCAGGAACGCGCGGAACTCGTCGTAGGTCATGGAAGCCTTGGGTTGAGGAACTCCACACCTGTCGAGCAGGGACTTGTTGTAGACGAGAGCGGGCATGGTAACGCCGGTGGATACCCCGTACAGGTGGCCATTGATGGTGCCCGACTCGATGGCGCTGGGATCAATGACCGAGGTTGTGAGGATCGTGCCCGAATATTTCTCCAAGGGGAGCAACACCCCGCGCTTCACGTAGTCGTTGATGTTGCCGCCCATCTGGATGATGTCGGGACCCGCGCCACCCGCGAGCTGCGTATCAACCTTTACGAAATGATCCCCTGCTCCACCGGAAATCTCGGGGTTGATTTTGATGCCGGGATTGGCGTTCTGGAACAGGTCGATGGCCTGCTGACTGATCTTCACCCGGGACTCGCCGCCCCAGTAGGCCCAGCGCACCGTGGTCTGGTCCGCTGCGAAGAGCAGGGCTGCGCTCGCAAGCAGCAGAAGGCATGCGAATGCTATCTTTCTCATTGAAAACCTCCTCTTTATTATTTAATTGGGGTAGCTTATCCCTTGATTCCTGTAGTGGCAATCCCTTGCACGAAGTACCTCTGCAATGCAAAGAACAGGATGAAACAGGGAACCAGCGAAAGCACGGACATGGCAAACATGGGGCCCCACGAAGAGATCCCCGTGGAATCCAAAAACAGCCGCAGTCCCATGGGAACAGTGTACTTCGCAGGGGAGTTGAGATACAGAAGCTGGTTGAAGAAATCGTCCCAGGTCCAGAGGAACGTGAACAACATCGTGGTGATCAGCGCCGGCACCGCAAGCGGCATGATGATTCTGACGTATATGCCGGACTTGCCGCAGCCGTCCATCACGGCGGATTCGTCAAGGTCCTTGGGCAGGCCGCGGATGAACTGGACCAGGAGAAAAACGAAGAACGCGTCGGTGGCAAAGAGCTTGGGCACGACCAAGGGCAGGAGTGTGTCGATCCAGCCGAGGGAACGGAAGATGACGTACCGGGGAATGATCGTCACATGGCCCGGCAGCATCAAGGTCAGCATCATGATCGTGAACCAGAATCTCCGCAGCTTGAAGCGAAGCCGTGCAAAGGCGTAGGCGGTGAGGGAACAGAAAATTACATTGGCAATGACACAGAGGCTGCTGATGAGAAAGGAGTTCTTGAAGAAAGCGCCGAACCCCACGATGCCGATGCCGCCCCAGCCCTTGACGTAGTTCTGGGTTGTAAAAGCCTTGGGGATCAGGCCCGGGTCACCGAAGATGGTGTTGGTCTCCTTCAGCGACGCCGCGATCAGCCACGCCACCGGATACAACATTCCCACGCCCACGACGATGATGACGAAGTTCACGACGCCTGCGTAGATCCAGTGCCCGGTCTGTCTCTTCATCTCATTCCCCCGTTCCGTAGGTCACGAGAGAGCCCGAAACCCTGAAGATCAGAGCCGTCAGTACGCCGATGATGACCAGGAGGATCCACGCCATGGCCGAAGCGTATCCCATCTCGTAGAAACCGAAGCCTTTGAGGTACAGGTAGAGACTGTAGAACATGGTGGAATCAAGGGGGCCTCCTGAACCACCGGAAATGATGTACGCCTGGGTAAAGGACTGGAAGGAGCTGATCATCTGCATCACGAAGTTGAAAAAGATGATGGGCGACAGACCCGGCAGCGTAATGGAGATGAACTGCCGAACCGCCCCGGCTCCGTCCACCCGGGAAGCCTCGTAATATTCCTGGGGAATCTGCTTGAGCCCCGCAAGGAAGATGATCATCGGCGACCCGAACTGCCACACCGCCAGGATGATCAGCGTATACAGGGCGTATTGGGGGTTGGATATCCAGGCCGGCGGATTGGCGTGGAAGGCAGCCCGGAGAATCGCATTGATCACTCCGTCGCCTGCGAACAGCCGCCGCCAGAGCACGGCAATGGCCACCGATCCGCCTAAGAGGGTAGGAATGTAGTACAGTGTCCGATAGAAGGGAATGAGCCTGAGTCTCTGGTTCATCAGCATCGCCACGGCCAGGGCGAAGACCAGCTTCAAGGGAACCGAGATGAATACAAAACGGAGGGTAACGAACAGCGAATTGAGAAACCGCTCGTCCCTGGGAGACTGGGCATTGCCGGTGAACATGACGACGAAGTTCTTCAGGCCGATCCATTGGGGGGGCTGGAGGATGTTGAATTTCGTGAAGGACAGATACAGGGAATAGATCATGGGGTAGAGGGTCAGGAAAAAGAACCCCAACAGCCAGGGTGCGAGAAAGGCATACGATGAGAGGTTGTCCCCGAGGATCCTCTTCAGAGTCCTGCTGTTCATGGGAATTGCTCCCTAGAGAGACATCGAAAGGGAGCGTTCCGTCAAGTCAAGAAGCCAGAGCGGAATGCGTCAACGCTGGGCGGCAGGAGCTTCACGGCCGTCTCTCCAGCGCGCTCAGTCTCACGATGCGCCGTGGTGAGGCGGAGCACCACATACGGAGCGTTGAAAAGCGGAGAAATCCGCCGATTCCGCAGTCAGCGGGCTTTGTTGGCATGCTTGGGGTGGTGGTATCAGAAAATTGAGATGTGTGATTAGTTGATCTCAGAGCCGATTTGTTGGCGGTGGAGCATGCGTTGTCCCCCGGCTTGCCACGCCGCGAATAGCTAAGCAAGCGCCCGCGGGACGTGACGCTCCGCACGTACGCGCCGCCGGCGTAGTCGCTGCCACGATCTTAATGCACCACCAGTGCTCTGAACTCCCCGCCCACCAAGCTGATCTTCCGCAAGGGTTTAGGCGATGACGCTGCTACAATTTTGCAGAATAGCTGATAGCATATTTCAAGTGACGAAAGGAATGAAGGCCTGCGGACAGGATTATAGGCCACGCCCGTCGATGAAGAGAGTCCGGTTAGCACTTGCAGCTTTAGGGCTGGTGTTCGTGCTTGGGGGGTGCGCTGTGCTGTGCACCTCGCCCATAAGAGATCCCCGGCTGAGCGACCTTTATGTTCAGGCACCGGCTGGAGGCATTGGCTCTCTCAGCCCAACTTTCTCCGAGAACACTCTCTCCTACACAGTCGATGTCCAGAGCGATATCAAGGAAGTCACGGTTATACCCCGAATAAAGGCCGGCTCCGCGGTCATCATGATCCCCAATAGGGAATCGGCCTCTTCCGAAGTACCCCGCACGGTCAAGCTTGCAGTCGGAGACAACCCGGTGAGGGTCGAAGTCAAGGATCGCACCGGCAGGAGCACGGTGTACACGGTCACCATCAATCGCGAGGACATCCAACCTGTCGTGGATCGTTTCAAGAAAATGACCTACCACGATCCCGCGACAGGCGTGACAATGGGCTATCGGCTGTTCGTGCCCGAGGGCTACGACTCCACGAGGAGTTATCCGCTCGTGCTTTTCCTTCACGGCGCCGGAGAATCCGGGAGCGACAACGAAATCCAGCTGACGGCAAGCCAAGGCGCGACGGTGTGGGCAAAGCCGCGGGAACAGGCCAGACATCCCTGTTTCGTACTGGCTCCTCAAAACCCGAAAGATCCCTCGGCGACCTCGCCGGAAGATCCTGGGAGGTTGGGTTGGACGACGCTCATGCGAAGGGGCTTGGCTGACCCATTCAGGTCGGAGCCGGCACTGGAGACGGCGTTCGCCGTTCTGCACCGGGTCATGGCCGATTACAGCGTCGACAGGAACCGCGTGTACGCGACTGGGCTTTCCATGGGTTGTTTCGGCGTCTTTGCGATGAACGTCAACCATCCCGACGCGTTCGCCGCAATCGTTGGAATCTGCGGAGGGCTCGACCCAGCGAAGGCGGTCGTACTCGCGAACAAGCCTATCTGGGTGTTCCACGCCGTGGAAGATCCCACCGTGGACGTCCGGTTCTCCCGGGAGACGGTCAGGGCCCTGAGGGAGGCCGGCGGAATACCGCGGTATACGGAGTTCGGGAAAGAAATATACCTCGCGCCTACCGCCCATCAGTCCTGGGTGCCCGCGTATGCGAGCAGCGAAATGAGGGATTGGCTCTTTGCGCAATCGAAATAGGGAGTGTCCCGCTGGCAGCGGAGAACTGCTGCGTGACATGCAGGCAAAGCCTTGCCGTATTGTTCCAGGATTCTGCACACGCTGGGCTACTACAATGGGCTTCTGCATGGCGGCACTCCAAGAAGTGGGGGGTCCTATTCTTGTTGCCTAGTGACATAGAGATCCAGCAAACGCAGAAGGCGCAGAGCCCGTCCCCCGGCTCGCCTGCAGGGAGGCGAGCGCGCGGCGGGCCAAGACATTTGAACTCGAGCGTTTCCATCGCCCCATGGGAGCAATACTGTCGCCGTTGATTTGCTGTCCCTGCTTGCTCTCTCTGCCGGATGAGCTATCGCTTGATGTCCCTGCGCTCGGCAACCGCGGCGTAGACAGCGAGCACGTTGTCGATCGGTGTGTCCGGCTGCAGATTGTGGCTGGGTGCGAGGATGTAGCCCCCTCCCCTGCCCACCTCGTCCATGAGCTTGTGCACCTCACGCCTGATTTCCTCCGGCCTTGACTGCTGCAGCCATCCCTGGACGTCCACTGCGCCGTGCAGGCAGATGCTGCCGCCGAACTCCGCCTTCAGCGAGTAGGGATTCATACCTTCCGCGCGGGGCTGGATGGTCTGGATGCTGTCCATGCCCAGCGCGATGAAACGCGGGAAAAACGCTCGGCTGGATCCGCAGCAATGGTGCGACACTCGAGCACCGTGGGTGTGGACCATATCGAAGAACTCCTTCTTCCGCGCGGCAAACAGTTCGTCGAACAAAAGGGGGGAAATAAGCGCTCCCCGCTGACTGCCGAAGTCATCGCCGCACAGCACCAAGTCTATCCTGCCGTTTGCAGCAGTGAGGATCCTGTCGATGTGCTCCATGGCGAAGCGGTGCCTTTTCTCCACGATGAAAAGGAATACCGGGTCCCGCAAGGCGATGTCCACGAGCACCTGCTCCACGCCGCGGCCGAAGCCGGTGCCGTTGATGAAGTCCTGGATCCCGAAATCGCCGGCAGCCACTGCCAGTCCAGTGTAGCGTGCGCAGAGCGCGGGAATAGCGGAGTAGTCATACCAGTCCGCGCTCGGCCAAGGGAAAGCCGCCGCCTCTTCCACCGTAGTCCAAGGGGCGTAAGGCAGGCCCAAGGGCTCCGCATAGTCGCCGTACTCGTTCGGCATGGGTTTCCAGCGGATCCCCCAGACATCGGTTTTCGAACCGTCCGCGAATGTCGGGAGCTTCGGTCCGATGTAGGGGGGCCGTACGTAGCGAATGTCCACGCCCAGCTTGTCAAGCAGCTCGTCGCGCGACGCTGCGTTCAGGCGCGCCTTGAGCCCCTGATGGATCTCCGGCGTCGAGAAATAATCGCAGGGCGTGACATCCGGCTGCGTGTGCTGTAGGGCGGCACGAACACGGTCGCGGGATGTCATAAAGCCTCCTTTGGCAGGGATCTTACCTTTCGCGCCGCCGGCGTGCGCTCCCACCACAATACAGCCGGCTGTTCTGGAATTGCAATCGGTGTCCGCACCGCACATTACCGCTGTAGTGATCGTTGGGGTATATTTTTCGTGAGCAATGCAAAAGCTTGACTCCTTGCGTGCGTTTTTGTACCATGTAAAGGGCTAGGAGTTCCTCCGACCATTCAGGAACCCAGTCGGTTGAGCGGCGTGAAATCGCCGCGAACAACGCAGGGCACGATTCTGTATTTATTGGAGCCACAAAACGCGCACCGATAGCGCCAAGCATCAGGAGTTTTGCTAGTGGGCCGACAAATCCTTGCAATGCAAAAAATCGACAAGCGCTTCACTGGCGTGCATGCTCTGAGGCAGGTGGATTTCGACCTTGACGAGGCGGAGATTCACGCCCTGGTCGGGGAGAATGGAGCCGGCAAGTCCACGCTCATGAAGGTTCTCATCGGCATCAATGCGAAAGACTCCGGGGAAATCCACTATCTCGGCCACCAGTTCAACCCGCGTGACCCCAAGCATGCGCTGGAAATGGGCATCGGGATCATCCACCAGGAATTGAACATGATGTACCACCTCACGGTGGCCCAGAACATTTTCATTGGCCGGGAATCAACTCAACTCGGCGGCGTCTTTCTGGACAAGCGCGAGCAGACGCGGCGCGCCGAAGCCCTGTTCAAACATCTTAAGATGAACATCGATCCGGACGAGCCCCTGGGACGCCTGAGCGTCGGCAAGCAGCAAATGGTGGAAATCGCCAAGGCCGTGTCGCACAGCCTCCGGATCCTGATCCTGGACGAACCGACGGCGGCGCTAACCGACATCGAAATCGACGAGCTTTTCGCCATCATGCGCGACCTGGCGGCGCGGGGCGTGGGAATGGTTCACATTTCCCACCGCCTTGATGAAGTCCACCGGATCGCGGACCGGGTGACCGTTCTGCGCGACGGAGAGCGCGTAGACACGAAGCGCACCTCGGAGGTGACCAAACAGCAGATCATCAACATGATGGTCGGCCGCGTCATTTACGAGCAGCCGAAAACCAGGAGCAACGTCGCCTCCGATGCGCCGGTCGTCCTCCGGGTGAACCGGCTCAACGCGGGAAGGCTTGTGCGTGACGTCTCCTTCGACCTGCATGAGGGTGAGATCCTCGGCATGGCGGGGTTGATGGGATCCGGCAGAACGGAGACGGCCCGTGCGATATTCGGCGCGGACGAGGTCCAGAGCGGAACGATCGAGATCCGCGGACGCCGTGTCTTCACCCGCTCTCCGGAAGATGCCGTGGCGAACGGGATCGGCTACCTGTCGGAGGACCGCAAGCGCTACGGCCTGGCGGTCAACCTCAGCGTGAAAGACAACCTGGCCATGGCGACCTACGACCGGTTCCAGCGAGGCCTGTTCATCCAGGCGCGAAAAGTGCGTCAGGTCACCAATGACTACATTCAGAAACTGAATATCCGGACCCCGTCCATTGAACAGCTCCTGCGAAACCTCTCCGGTGGCAACCAGCAAAAGGTCGTCATCGCAAAGTGGCTGATCCGCGCCTGCGATATCCTGATTTTTGACGAGCCAACCCGCGGAATCGACGTGGGGGCAAAGAGCGAAATCTATGCGCTGATGAACGAGCTGACCCGGGAGGGGAAGTCAATCATCATGATCTCGTCGGAGCTTCCCGAGATCCTGCGCATGAGCGATCGTATCGTCGTGATGTCCGAGGGAAGGCTCACCGGGGTGCTTCCCATTGAAAAGGCGAGCCAGGAAGTAATCATGGAATACGCAACCATTGGGCGCCAGGAAATCCTCGCGAGGAGCTGAAGCATGGCGGGTATGACGGACGACATCAGTTGGATGCAGTGGTTCAGGGAGCGCGGGCTTAAGTATGTACTTGCCCCTGGCGCGCTTGTCATCCTCTACGTCTTCTTCGGGGTGTTCGGGCGCGACTACTTCTCCTACCCCACCCTGGTGAACATCATCGACGCAGCCTTCTATATCGGGTTCATCGCGATGGGCGTCACCTTTGTCATCATCAGCGGCGGAATCGATCTTTCCGTCGGGACGGTCATGATGGCGGCGACCCTCATCGGCGGGATTGCGTTCAAGCATGGATTCCCGATGGTGCCCTCCCTTCTTCTGGTCATCGCCGTGGGTCTTGCCTTCGGATTCTTCAACGGGATCTTTGTCTCACGGCTGAAGATGCCTCCGTTCATCGTCACGCTCGGCACCATGATGATCTCCATGGGCGTCGGCTCCATTGTTTCCAACGTGCAGAGCGCCACCTTCCCCATCCGGGGCCAGCCGGGCGGATGGTTCAAGGACATGTTTCTCTACCTCAATGCCAAAGGCGGCGCGCTGCCCACCGGCGCAATCCTCCTCGCCGCCGTCGCCGTGATCTGTCACCTCATGCTGTCCAATACGAAGCTGGGCCGATACACCTACGCCATTGGCAGCAACCTGGAGGCCGCCCGCCTTTCCGGCGTCGACGTGAAGAAGTGGCAGATGCTGGTCTACGTCATTGCCGGAGGCACGGCAGGCATCGGAGGAATCTCCTATGCGGCAATTTACACCACGGTTCTCCCTGCCCAGGGCCAGGGGTTCGAGCTGTACGCAATCGCCGCAGCGGTCATTGGGGGCACGTCGCTTGCCGGAGGCATCGGCACGATCTGGGGAACCATGATCGGCGTGTTCATCATGTCGGTGCTTGCCACCGGCCTGCCGGCCCTGGGCCTCCAGGCGCACTGGCAGACCTTCTTTACCGGCGTCATCGTCATCGGGGCGGTGCTCCTGGACATGTACCGCAACAGGATGGCGTCGGAAGTGCGGATCGAGACGCCGGCGGACCTCTACAGGACAACGATGCTGGAAAAGATCGCTGCCATGAAGCGGGAATTGGCCTCGACCCGGGCGGCCGACAACGGCCATCAGGCCACGACGATCAGAGAGCAGATCAACGCGGCACGAAACGAGTTGAAAGCAGGCTTCGCGAAAATGAAAGCGGAAGAGAAGGCGGAGCAGGCTCGAATCCGGGCGGAAGAGAAGGCGGCTGATCGCGAGTTTGCGGAGATGCTCAGGCACAGGGAGCTTTCGCAACAGGAGAAAACGGAGCGGCAGCCCTAGCGCGGCATGCCGCGCCAGGGCTGCAGGATTCCTGAAACTGCCCTGAACGCATGTCCGGGGCAAAAACCAAGAGGAGGAACCAATGAGTAGGTTCAGACGAAACGTAGTGCTGCTTATGGCAGCGGTGCTTCTCGTCGCTCTGGCGCTTCCAGCGTTTGCTACTGGCGCGGGAGAAAAGACGGCAGCGCAGGGCGGGAAGATCTTCATTCCCATGGTTTCCAAGGGCTTCCAGTTCCAGTTCTGGCAGACGGTCATGAAGGGCGCCCAGGCCGCGGCGGCGAAGTACGGCGTTGACATGACGTTTGAAGGCCCCCCCACCGAGAGCGACATTCAGATCCAGGTGCAGGAGCTGACGAACGCAATGGCGAAGAATCCCTCCGCCATTTGCCTCGCCGCGCTGGATACGAACTCCGTCATGGATCAGCTTAACCAGGCGCTCGCGAAACACATTCCAATTATCGGGTTTGACTCCGGAGTTCCGAATGCGCCCAAGGGCGCGATCTACGCGACCGCGGCCACGAACAGCTATGCGGCGGCGGGAGTTGCCGCGGACCGCATGTTCGCCGCGATCAAGGACAAGATCGCTGCTGCGACTGCTGACAACCCGGTCATGATCGTCGACGCCAACCAGGATGCGACCAGCCAGTCGGTGACGGACCGTGGCAAGGGGTTCCGCGACGAGATGATCAAGCTCATCACCACCCAAACCAGCCTCACCAAGGACGACATCAAGGTGACGGGAAACCCGGCGTATATCGCCTCGGACAGCCCGACCAGCGGAAGCGCGATCACCATCGAATGTGATGTTCCTGCAACGACGAAGACTCCCGATGAAGCGAACATGTTCAACGCGATCATGAACCGCGTCCAGTCGGACCATATCCTCGGCATCTTCTGCTCCAACGAGGGGACCGTCATGGGGGTCCTCAATACCACCAACGACGGCTCTGCGCTGCCCACCCAATATCCGGGCCTTGTCGTGATAGGATTCGACGCCGGAAAAGCCCTGAAGACTGCCATTCGAAGCAAGTACTTCTTCGGTGCGATCACGCAGGACCCCTACAATATTGGCTACAAGTCGCTTGAGCTTGCCTACATGGCGGTGAAGGGACAACCGGTCGCCAACGTGGACACCGGTGCCAAGTTCTACGACTCCACCAACATGGACAACCCGGACATCGCGCCGGCGCTCTACGATTGAGCGGGAATCGATCCGCTCGCTAAACGTTCCGCATCGTTACCACGGGCCCGCCGAAACGGCGGGCCTTTTTTTTGTGCTCTCACTAAATTGCCGGTTCTCAGGCGTGCTGGTGTAAACACCCGCGATCAGCACAACTGGATGACTGGAGGGTACATGCTCGGCCGTATTCACCGCAATGGCGATAGCGCAGGGTTGACTTGACAGAGCATTAGCGTATGCTCGCTTCATCCAAAGCAGCAGCGAGGTGAGAAATGCCTCAGACCTATACGCGTCCGCTGGCTGATCCGCACGCCATGATCCAGACCGTTGGGGGCAAGGGCGCCTCCCTTGCTCGTCTTGCCGCGGCAGGCCTGCCGGTACCGGATGGCTTTTGCATCACCACGGCAGCCTATCGCCAATGTGTGACTGAACGCGGGCTACAAGACCGGATTCTGGCGGCCGTTTCCACTGTCATTCTGGATCAGCCGAAAACTCTCGAAGAGGCATCCGACAGGATAGGGAAACTTTTCGCGCAGGGTGCGATGCCGGAGGATATTTCCGCGGCGGTTTGCCACGCGTATGCCGAGCTTGGCGGGGGGGATCTGCCTGTTGCTGTTCGTTCCTCCGCCACCGCAGAGGACCTTCCCGAGATGTCGTTTGCCGGTCAACTGGAAACGTATCTCAATGTACACGGGGAAGCGATGGTCCTGGAAGCAGTCAAGCGCTGCTGGGCTTCGCTGTGGACAGCCCGAGCGATTGCCTACCGCGCACGAAACGGCATTGCCTCCCAGGAGGTGAGCCTGGCAGTGGTCATACAGAAGCTCATACCCGCGGAGGCAGCAGGCATCTTATTCACCGCGAATCCGCTGACAGGGGCGCGCAACCAGGTGACCATCAACGCGGCATGGGGGCTGGGTGAAGCCGTTGTCGGCGGCCAGGTCACGCCTGATACGTTCGTCGTGGATAAGATCAGAGGGAAGGTCACGGAACAGCGGATCAGCAGGAAGGATGTGATGACCGTCCGTTCTCGGGATGGCACGCACGCTGAACCGGTGCCTGCGAATCGACGTACGAAGGAGGTATTCAGTCGTGCACAGGCTGCCAGGCTTGCCCGCTTGGGCATCGAGGTCGAGAATCTTTTTCAACAGCCGGTGGATATCGAGTGGGCTTTCCACCACGGCCGGTTTTTTCTATTGCAGGCCCGGCCGATTACCACTCTCCGCGGCCACAATCCAGCGGCCGGGGAATGGAATGACAGCCTCACCGGCGACTTCCTGTGGACGAGGGCGAACTACGGCGAGGCAGTGCCCGACGTGATGACTCCCTGCACGTGGTCGCTGGTCCAGATTCTTCTTGATAATGCAGATCCATCCTTCGGCCCCTACCCCTACGGCAACATTGGCGGGCGGCTCTACAAGAACCTGACCGAGACCGCGTCTCTGGTTGCGGCATTTGGGATAAACCCGAAACGATTCGCCAAGATGATTGAGACGGGCTTCGGGCGGATTCCGGAGGGCCAGGATATTCCGGTTGTCCGATTGTCGATCTTGCATTTGTTGCGCACATCATTGCCGGTGGCCATCCGCGACATGTCCCGGATGCGCGCCAATCTGAAGCGGCTGCCGACATTCCTCGCCGAAGCCCCGGCACGATGCGAGGCGCTCAAGGCTCGGATCCAGGCTGTCCCCAACTCCACGGAATTGGCCGCTCTCTGGCAAACCGATATCGCGCCGTTCTTTCTGGAGTGCTGCCGCATGCTGCAGGCCGCTACAAATCAAGGCGGGGCTGCCATCCTCACGATACCGCGCAATGTGCGGAAGCTGGCGGGCGAGGACGACGCCAATGTCCTCCTCAGTGGGCAGGGCACCGGATCAGGCCAATTGGCCAGTCTGGGGCCTCTGTTGGGTCTCACGCAATTATCCAAGGGCGAAATCGACCAGGCAACCTTTGCGCGGCAATTCGGTCACCGCGGCCCGCACGAAGCTGAAGTATCCATCCCGCGCCCTGCGGAGCAGCCGGACTGGATCAGCCGTCAGGTTGCCGGCGTGCATCAGGCAAGGGAGGACGCCGCCGCATTGCTCAGCCGCCAGGAAGCCGCGCGCAAGGCAGCATGGGCCCGGTTGCGTGAGCGCTACCCGCGGAAGGAAACATCGACTCGCCGCCGCATTGACCGCTGGGCAGCGATTGCCCATGACCGCGAAGCGGTTCGCTCCGAGGTGGTTCGGTCCCTCTGGGTGCTGCGCTGTTTTGCGCTGCGCGCCGGCATCCTCACGGGACAGGATGAGGGCATATTCTTCCTGTCCATTGACGAGATCCTGTCCGTTCTCGCAGGTGACAAGGCATCCCTTGCCCGCATCCCAGCCCGGCGCGCCGCCTACAAGCGATATTGCGCGCTGCCGCCGTATCCCACGCTTATCCGCGGGCGATTCGACCCGTTTCAGTGGGCCGCTGATCCTGATCGGCGCAGCGATATGTTCCGTGATCGGGGCGGCGGCGCGCCTGCCAGCGGCGCCATCACCGGTTTCCCGGGCTCGGCGGGCGTCGTGGAAGGCCCTGCGCGGGTGCTTGCCACCTTTGAGGATGGCGAGCAGCTGCGGTCCGGCGAGATCCTTGTGACAACCATGACCAACGTTGGATGGACTCCGCTTTTTCCGCGCGCGGCTGCCGTTGTCACCGACATCGGCGCGCCTTTGTCACACGCCGCCATTGTTGCGCGGGAGTTGGGAATTCCGGCTGTCGTCGGCTGCGGGGATGCAACAATGCGCATAAAGACCGGAGATCAGGTACGCGTTGATGGCGGGAAGGGCCTTGTGGAGATTGTTCTCGCAGCCCGACAAACGGGGAGGAAGTGAAAATGAGCGGAAAAACCATGGTCAAGACGCTTGTCAATGCAATTGTCGATTCCGTCGTGCGGTCGAAAATGGCAAAGCAGAACGCCTTAGTTGCGGACGGGCTGTATGCTGGCTTGTGCGGCACTGGCTCGCCGCTGCCTGACAAGAATCGCGCGGCGGCATGCAAAGGGAGCGGCGGACCTCTCCGCTTCCCCTTCCATGAAAAAGATCACTCACGACATTCCCAGCTACCATTCGACCCCTGAAGATGCCGCGAGGATGGCGCACGCTGCTGGAGCAAAGCGGCTTGTCCTCTATCACATTATTCCGCCCTTGCCCTCTCCCCTCGTGAAGAGCTTGTTTCTCGGGAATGCGAAAAAATACTTCAGAAATCCCATCACCATGGGTGAGGACGGCATGTTGATCAGCTTGCCGGCCAATTCCGACGCAATCTCGATCAAGCGTATTTTCTAGCGCGGTGCTTGCCCCCGCGGCGCGGCGCACGTATATTGGGTGCCGGAAGCCAATCGTGATTTACACGCAATCCATAGACTGGACGACATTCTACGCAGCACTCGACCGGGCCAAAAAGGAAATGGCCGATGAGCGCTTCGACGCCATCGTGGCCGTGGCTCAGGGAGGCATCATTCCCGCGGCGCTCCTGCAGCAGGAATGGGAGATCCCCATGAGCATCGTGAGGATCAACTACCGTGACCACGAGAACAAGCCGCGCTTCGACGACGCGCGCCTGCTTGACGAGACCCCCTGCCCCTACCAGGGGAAAAAGATTCTCCTGGTGGACGACGTATCGCGCACGGGACGCACTCTCGCGCGCGCACGGGCATGGCTGGACGGCAACACGGTGAAGACCTTCCTTATAAACGGGAAGGCCGACCACCGGCTCTACGACACGGAGGAATGCCTGCGGATGCCCTGGAAGAGGGACTGAGATCGGCCCTGCGACAACGCGAAGCTGCGGCACTCATCACGATCCAGACCACCCTATCATGATTCCCAAGGTTGCCTCGATGCCTTTAAAATCGGTAGAATCTCCCCGTCGAAAAGGGAGGGTGGTCATGCCCATAGCCGGTTCCCCATCCCAGAGATTCGCGCGCGTCCAAGCGGCATTCACAGCGGATAATTTCTCCGTCGTGCCCATTACGGATCCGCGGGCACCGGGCGCAACCCTCGCCTACCTCCAGACAGGGCAGAGCATCGGGGTTGCCGCGGTGCACAACGGAGCTTTCCATTCACAGCACAGCAGGCCGAAGAAAGCCTTCTACGTGGAAGGAAACGGCTTTGAAAAAGGCTGGCTCATAGGCAGGATGGCGGAGCCCGACGTGTCGAGGATGGCGGGCGACTACATCAGGGACGTTGCCTTTGACTTTTTCGGACCCAGCCCGTTGGGGGGACCGAAGGCGCTTTACCGCATCAAGACCCTCCTTGTCGATATCATCGAAGGCGCCGCTCGGAAGATGCTCCCCGACATCCCCGGGGAATACATCGAGGAAATGAAGGGCATTGAAGCCGGCTGCAAGGAAGCCAACCCCCGCACCGACGTCACGCTCCCGCGGCTCATGGCGCTGAACCTGGGGATCGACTCCGTCCTTGCGCACGTCTATACGGGGGAGATCTTCGCGGAAAAGCGGGTGCATCCCTCCTGCCTTCGCACTCCCATCGGCTGCAACGCGTTTTCCATTTCCGGACCCGCAGCGGCCGGCAGGCACTTCTTCGGCAGGGATTTCATGTTCCCCACCGCGGATGTTTTCCAGGACGCCGCATGCCTGGTGGTCTACGCGCCCGAGGACGAGGCCCACCGTTTCTTCGTGAGCCAGACAGCGCCCGGTTTTGTCGGCACCATGACGGGCATGAATGATGCGGGCGTGGCCGTCGGCGTCGACATGATGCCCTCAGGCCTTTGCAATCCCGCCAGACCGGGCTTCAACTCACTTCTCCTGCTCCGCGACTGCATCCAGCATTGCCCGACAGCCGCGGACGCCGTGGATCGAATCGTCCAAGCCCCGCGCGGGGTTTCGTGGGCGTACCCCGTGGCGGATGCCGCGGGCGGAGCATGCATCGTGGAGGCCGGGCGCAGGCTTGAGCCGGGCGAGCCCTTCCCCTACTTGGATAAGGTGCCGGGCTATTACAGGAAACACCTTCCGGATCTGGCCTATATCGAGCGGGTGCGGGCGGCGCACGGCCTCCCCGCGCCGGTTCAGGGGCTCTGCGCCCGGCCGCGCGGCTACGCGTACCCCCGTGAATATCTGCATGATTGGAACGAGGGGTTGTGGGGCGCGTTCGGGAGGAATTGGCTCACAAGGCTCGGGTCGGCGGGCGGTATCGCGGTCACGGAGACGGGCGCGTTCATTCGGTGGATCTTCACGGGAAGGCACCGGGGCTGGAAGCGGGACGTGAGAAAGCTCCACCGGCACGTGGATTTTCACAAGGCCGGTTTTGGAGAACGCGGCTATATCAACCATCATCGCGCTGACCGAAACTGCCCGGGGCCTTTCTATTTCGCGCCGCAGCGGGATATCCGCGACGACGTCCTGGTGGCCACCAATCACTGCATCTGTCCCGAGATGCGCCTGACTGCCATGACCGAATGGATTGCGCTGCTGGCCGGCGGAGAGCAGAACGACATCCAATGGCGCTACGACGAGCTGAACCGGGAGATCCTCGACGCCCTGGAGGCCGCGCCGAATGGAATCAACGAACAGGAGGCGTGGCGGCTGATCGATTTCCTCCATCCCAATGGCGCATTCAAGTCCTACTACAACAAGGAAGGCAAAAAGTGGGAGGATGTGCAGGTGGGCGGGAGCGTGACGCTCTGCGAGCTTACCAGCCGGACCTTCACGACCAGGTTCGGATACTACGGCGACCCTCCCCTCACCCTACACCTCCTGCCGTTCATGCCGTAGCCGGAAAATCCCTGCCGGAGCCTTGCGGTCTCCTATCTCTTCACATCCAGCACGATATAGACGGGAAAGTGGTCGCTCTCGTTTTTCCGAGATCCCGCGTAATCGGTCGTCCAGTAGTCTATGTCCGCTTTTTCCACGCGAGATTGAAGGGTCGTCGGGATGAACACGTGGTCGTAGAAGTGATCCGGTCCGCGGGCGCCAATGGTTGTGCCTTGCGCGGGAATCACCTCGCGATCCCCTGTTTCAGTCAAGGCAGTGAAAGCCCCCATTTTATCCTCATTGAAATCCCCTGCAATAATCGTTGTTCCCTTGCTTTGGGTGAGGCCATCGAAATATTGGTAGACCTCTTCCAGGTGGCGGATTTCCGCCGCACGCTCGCTCTCAACCTTGCCGTAGACGATGTGGCAGGCAACGAGGTTGAAGGTAAAGCCCGTTACCTTCACCCTGAATTGAATTCCATACGGGGGACGGAAAAACTCATGCGGCCGCGGATATTCGCCAAGGTCCCGGGAGATCTCCACTTTGTCGTCAAAGAAAAACCCGAAGTGTTCCTGATATTTCCTGGAGCCCTCCCCCTGGGTGCTCACGAAATCGGCCCACCGGCTGCCCAGCCGCGCCAACAAGTCTGACATCCCCTTCCCGTTCATCACCTCTTCTGCGGCCACCACGTCGAAGTCAGCCACCACCCTGGCAAGGGTGGCGTAGTCTTTATGACTCTGTCCCAAGCGCTCCATGTTATACGAGGCCACGCGAAGCTCCTGGCTGAAAAGGACGGGGGAAACAAACAAGAGCACCAGCAGGAACAGCTTCTTCATTGGCGCCATTTTATCATGAGAAACGATTTTCAGTAATCAAAATAGACTATACTGAGAATGGGAAATAAATGAAGGCCGGTATTCTCACCGCTTACTTTGTAAAACGTGATGAAGCTCGGGGAGCCCTCCGGGAGCTGGGAAGGAGGGGTTTCCGCCGTGCGGCGCTGATCCACAAGACCGCGGACGGACGTGTCCATACCCTTGATCCATTCCTCAGGCGCCGCGCACTTGCCGTGACCCTCTCGGCCGTCCTGTTCGGTGGTTTCGCCGGCGCTTCTCTCCTGGTTTTCCACTGGTCGTGGCCGTCTCTGGGCGTGACCTCTTCAATTGCAGCCTCGATTCTAGCGGCAAGCTTTCTCGGAGCCCTCAGCGGTTGGGTGGCGATGCGCCGGCCGAAGCGTGGAATCGACAGAAGACTCCTCGCGGATCATTCGCGCTGGCTGGCGACCGAGGAAACCGTTCTCATTCTCCAGGCCCGGATCGATCTCATGCGGGTCCCCGTGGCCGTGCTTCGGGAAACCGGTGAGATACCGCCCGTGGTTTCCGTTCTGAATCCGAAGCGAGCAAGCCTGGTCGAAGAGGGGGGGAGTCTCGAGGCGCCGCTCTCCCCGGCGGAGATGCAGGAGCATGCACGGCATCTGGCCGCGGAGAGCCAGGTCAATCCTGAACCGCAGCGGAACACCCGGCTCCTCGATCGTCTGAGCCAGGCCCGGCAATGGATCCACATGGTCTGCTCGGACCTGTCCGAGGCGGCTCTCCTGGAACAGCGCACGACTCCCATCGCCGAGTGGATCCTCGACAATGAATACATCATCGAAGGCAACGTCCGGGACGTCCAGCAGAACCTTACCCGGCGCTTCTGCCAGGCGCTGCCCGCCCTGGAAAGCAGGCTCTACCGGGGTCTGCCGCGCATCTACGGGCTGGCCAAGGAGCTTGTCTCTCACGCTGGATTGCGTCTGGACCGGGAGAATATCCTCGCCTTTGTCCAGTCCTACCAAGCGGTACGCACGCTGACAATCGCCGAGCTATGGGCGATCCCCCAGATGCTGCGCATCGCGTTGATTGAAGGCATCCAGGATCTGGCGGCCCGGGGCCTCACGGAGCTGCGGGATCGAGAGATCGCCGATTTCTGGGCAAACAGGCTCATCGCGGCCAATCGGAGAGATCCCAACCGCCTGTTCGCGATCCTGGCCGAGCTTGCGGAAAACCAGCCCAGCCCCAGCCCCTACTTCGCCTTTCAGCTCATCGATCACCTCTACAATGAAGAAGCGGCGTTGGCGCCGGTGCAGAGCTGGCTGGAGCGCATCTATCGCAAGCCCCTGGATGAGCTTGCCTCCCGCGAGCAGAACCGCCAGACAAAGGACCAGATCTCGATCAGCAACGCATTGACCAGCCTGCGGCAGCTCGCGCTGCTGGACTGGAGACAGATCTTCGAACATCTCAGTCAAGTGGAACGGCTGCTCCGGCTGGATCCTTCCGGCATCTATGCCAGGATGGATTTCGCGACACGCGACAAGTATCGCCGCACGATCGAGACGATTGCCCGCCGGTCCGGTCAGGCCGAGGAGAATGTCGCCCAGCGCGCCATCGACCTGGCTGCAAAAGCCGCGGGCAAGGCCGCCGAGGACAAGCGGTGGATCCACATAGGGACCTATCTGATCGGCGAGGGCAGGCGTGAGCTCGAAAGGCTCGTCGTGTATCAGGAGTCCCTTCCCTCCCGCCTGCTCTCGTGGGCATACCGCCATCATTCCGCGGTGTACTTCCTTGGGCTCGGCTTTTTCTCAGCGCTCTTCGTCTACCTGATCTTCCTCCTCGGTCTGCGCGGGCAAACGCTTGCTGCCAGCATCCTCATCTCCCTCCTTTCGCTCATCCCCGCGAGCCAGCTCGCCCTTGAGCTTGTGAATTACCTGGTCATGCGGATTTTCCCACCCCGCACCCTCGCGAAGATGGATTTCGAAGAGTCGGGAATTCCCGACGCCTTTCGAACGCTGGTTGTCGTGCCTATGCTCCTTGCGGACTCGCTGACGATCCGGGCGGAGGTGGAAAAGCTTGAAATCCGCTACCTAGCGAACAGGGAGAACAATCTGCTCTTCAGCCTGTTCACCGATTACACGGATTCCGAAGAAGAGCACCATGAGGAGGACGAACCCCTGCTGCAAGGGGCAATCGCACGGCTTCAAACCCTCAATCAACGGCATGGCGGCGAGCGATTCTTTCTCTTCCATAGGGAAAGGATGTGGAGCGAATCCGAGCAGAAATACATCGGTTGGGAGCGCAAGCGCGGGAAGCTGGAAGAGCTCAACCGTCTGATCGATGGAACGAGGCCTGAAAACGCCGGCCGGCTGGTGTACGTGGGGAATCCGGAAGCTCTGGCCCATGTCCGGTTCATCATCACGCTGGACAGCGATACGCAGCTTCCTTCCGGGACCGCCCGCAAGATGATCGAAACGCTGGCACACCCTCTCAACCAGCCCCGATTCGACGCGGAAGGAAGGATCCTCGCCGGCTCGTACACGATCATTCAGCCCCGCGTGACCCCTTCCCTGCCGAGCACGAGCGCCTCTCTTTTCAGCCGCCTTTTCACGTACGTGGCGGGAATCGACCCCTACACCAGGGCGGTTTCCGACGTCAACCAGGATCTCACCGGCGAAGGCTCCTACCACGGCAAGGGCATCTACGACGTACGAGCCTTCAGCCGGGTGCTTTCGGGAAGGTTTCCCGAAGAGTGGCTCTTAAGTCATGACCTGATTGAAGGCGCTCACGTTCGCGTAGGCCTGGCCAGCGATATCGAGCTTCTCGATGAGTTCCCGCGGGATTACCTGACGTACACCCGACGGCAGCATCGTTGGATCCGGGGAGACTGGCAGATCGCGGATTGGATCCTGCCGCGCATCCCCCTGCCGGGAGGCAGGAGAGAGTCGAACCGGCTCTCCCGGTTCAACCGGTGGAAAATCCTGGACAACCTGCGCAGGAGCCTGGTCCCCGCGGCAAGCCTGGCATTGCTGGCAACAGCCTGGCTGACCTCGCCACGGATGGGATGGATCTCCACCCTGGTTGTCGTGGCGCAGCTTCTGTTCCAGGTCCTGGCAGGGCCATTCACCTCGGCGACCACGCGTCAGGGCTTGAAGAGGCTTTCCCTGTCCAGGTGGGCCCATGACCTGCTGCGCACGGTGGTGGAAGCATCCCTGATCCCGCACCAGACCTGGCTTGCCTTGAACGCCATTCTGCGGGTGGGGTATCGCCGGCTCATCTCGCATCGGCATTTGCTTGAGTGGACTTCGGCAGGGGCGAACCGCAGGAGCGCCCTGACCCACCTACCGGCATTCCTTTTCTCCCTCTGCCTGATCAGCCTGCTCAGCGGGATCATGGGCTGGGCGGTGTACCATTGGAGGCCGGCGAACTTCATCTATGCCGGCCCCTGGCTCGGATTGTGGTTCCTTTCTCCCTTGATCGGATGGCTCCTGAACCTTCGGCCGCGAAAAAAGCCGAGGAACGTCCAGCTTCCCGCGAAGGATCTGATGTCCCTGCGCAAGGTTGCGCGAAAAACCTGGCGCTTTTTCTCGGACTTTGTTTCCGATGAGACCTCCTGGCTTCCGCCCGACAACTACCAGGTCTCCCACCAAGATCAGCTTGCCTTGCGCACCAGTCCGACGAATATCGGTCTTTGGCTGCTGAGCGCGCTGGCCGCGCGGGATTTTGGATATGTGACGGTGGACCAGGTGGTGGAAACACTGCGGCGTTCCCTGGAGACGATCGCTGGATTGGAACGCTGCGAGGGTCACCTCCTGAATTGGTACGACATTCAAACCCTGAAGCCTCTGGAACCCCGCTATGTATCCACCGTGGACAGCGGAAACCTGCTCGGCGCTCTCTGGTCTCTGGAGCATGGGCTTGAAGAGCTGATCCAGAGACCGGTGCTCGATGGAACCTTCTTCGAAGGTCTGCGGGACACGGCGGAGATATACGGGGAAGAGGCTGAAGCAGTCGGGCATGAATCGGGTGCAGCCTATTGGGCGGCGGAGCTGCAAAGCCAGATAGCGGCCTGGCGGGGCATTCGGGATCGGTACCTGGCGTGGATCCAGATCATCGCTGAAAAGACGGAAGAGGAAATTGCCCCGCTGGGGGAAGAAACCCTTGATGCCATCCGCCAGGATTTGAAGCATGCCCCTTCGCTGTATGATCTGGCCAAGGGACGCGTCGGCAGCATCCTGCTCCTCCAATCCCTCCGGGGCGACCCCTCCTGTTCCGCGCGCAGCCTCTTTGAATGGATCGACCGGGTCGTAGAGGCTTTCGACAAGTCGAAATGGCTGGCCGGTGAAATGCTGGGCCTGGCGGAAAAGCTCATCCAGGACGTGCGGGGGTTGTCCGAATCCATCAGCATGCGATTCTTGTACGACGCAAAACGCAAGCTGTTCGCCATCGGCTTCAACGTTTCCGACCATCGCCTGGACAGCGCCTTCTACGATCTGCTGGCAAGCGAGTCGCGCATTGGAAGCTTCGTCGCGATAGCCCGGGGGGAAGTCCCGATGGAGCACTGGTTCACCATGGGCAGACCGTACAGCGCGATCGGCCGGCGTCGGGTGTTGCTGAGCTGGAGCGGAACCATATTCGAATACCTGATGCCGCTCCTCCTCCAACGCTCCTATGAAAGCTCGCTCCTGGACAAGGCTGCCCGGGAAGCGGTGGCCATCCACATCGCCTACGGCCGCAAACTCCGTGTGCCCTGGGGAATGTCGGAGTCCGGCTATTCGGATCTGGACACCAACAAGACCTATCAATACAAGGCCTTCGGCGTGCCTGCGCTGGGGTTGAAGCGCGGCCAGGGGGAGGAGCTCGTCGTCGCCCCCTATGCCAGCCTTCTGGCGGTCGCCATTGCGCCAAGAAAAACGGTGCGGAACCTGAAACGGCTGGCAATACTCGGGCTTTTGAATGACTACGGCTATTACGAAGCCATGGACTTCAGCCGTCAACCGAGCCGTGAGAGCGAGCGCGGGGTGATCGTGAGGGCGTACATGGCGCATCACCAGGGCATGGGTTTCCTTTCGCTTGACAACTTCCTCCATGGCAATCCCCTCCAGCGGCATTTCCACGCCGACGCACGCGTGCGCGCCGTCGAGCCTCTGCTCCATGAAAGCATCCCCGTGCTTCCCGCGCAGTATCACATCTCCACGCGTCAGAGGGTGCCTTCGGTGGACGGCTTCGGCGAAATCGCGCCGTCGGTGAGCAAATTCGATTCTCCCCATACCGGCACGCCCAAGACCCATCTGCTCGGCAACGGCCGCTATTCCCTCATGGTCACGAACTCGGGCGGCGGATACAGCCAGTGGGGCGACTTCCAAATCACGCGGTGGAGGTCGGATCGCACGCGGGATCCGTGGGGGACGTGCTGCTACATCCATGAGGCGGATGCGGATCGCCTGTGGTCCGCCGCCTATCACCCCACTGATGGAAAAGTGGAGACGTATTCCGCCAGCTTCGCTCTGGACCGCGCCGTGTTCCGGCGCATCGACGGCGGCATCGAGACCGAAACGGAGATCGTCGTCTCCTCTGAAGACGACGTGGAGATCCGCCGGATCACCCTCATCAACCGGTCCGTCCGCACCCGCCGCCTCGATCTCACCAGCTACATCGAACTCTCGCTGGCGCCGCACAGGGCGGACCTTCAGCATCCCGCCTTCAACAAGCTGTTTATCCGGACCGAGGCGGTGCCGGAGCATCATGCGCTCCTTGCCTATCGACGGCCTCGCGGGGAAGGCGACCCGCCCATTTTTGTCGCTCATCGCTTCACCCTTGATGAGGCCGAGCCGGAGGGCTTGCGATTCGAGACCGACCGGCGCGCGTTCATCGGTCGGGGGCGGACGCTGGAGCACCCGATGGGCGTCTCCTCCGAGCCGGGCGGCGGCCAAGGGTTTGTCCTGGATCCGATTTTCAGCCTCCGCCGGAGCCTCACCCTGGGTCCTGGCGAGCGCTCGCGGGCTTCCCTCATTGTAGCCGCCGGCGGTTCACGGCAAGCTGCCTTGAGCCTGATGGACAAGTACGGCGATCCCCCTGCGATCGATCGGGCCATGGATTTCGCCTGGGCCTCGGCCCAGTTGGAGCTGCGGCTGCTTCGCATCCAACCCGACGAGGCCCGCAGGTTTCAGGAGATCGCCAGCCACCTCCTGTTCCCGAATCCTCTGCTGCGCCCTCCCGCGGAGCGCATAGAAGAGAACCGCAAAGGACAGGCCGGGTTATGGCCGTATGCAATTTCGGGGGATATGCCGATCGTCCTGGCGAGCATTGGAGAGACGCGGGATATCGGCCTGATTCGGCAAATGCTCCAGGCGCATTCCTATTGGCGGATGCACGGGCTGAAAGCGGACCTGGTGATCCTCAACGAGGAGGCGAGCGGCTACGAGCAGCCGCTCCGTGAGCAGCTCGAGGGGCTGATCCGAACGCAAGCGAACGAAGGGATATTTCTCTTGAGCGCGGATCATCTCCCGAAAGAGGATCTGTCGCTCCTCATGGCCGCGGCATGCGTGGTGCTGGTGGCGGCCCGCGGCACGCTTTCCCAGCAAATGGGCGTGGCAGCGGAGGTTCCCGAACCGGCGGAGTTCCTGGCCAGGAAACGCGCTCCTCGGGATCCCTCAGCCCCGCTGCCCTTCATGGAATTGCCCTACTTCAACGGCCTGGGCGGTTTTACCCCTGATGGGCGTGAATATGCCATCTACCTGGGCCCCGACACCTACACGCCCGCCCCATGGGTGAACGTCATCGCCAATCCAACCTTCGGGACGTTGGTGAGCGAAACGGGCGCGGGCTTCACCTGGTACGGCAACAGCCAGCGCAACCGACTGACGGATTGGTCGAACGATCCGGTGATGGATCCTCCGTCCGAGGCGGTGTACATCCGGGACGAAGAGACCGGTGTCTATTGGACCGCCACGCAATCGCCGATCCGCGAGGATTCCGCCTACCGGGCACGGCACGGCGCGGGGTACACGGTCTTCGAGCACAACAGCCACGGGATCGAGCAGGAGCTGGCGGTCTTCGTGCCGGTGGACGAAAACGGCGGCGAACCAATCAAGCTGCAGAGGCTGCGGCTGAGGAACGACTCCTCCCGGGCTCGCACGCTCTCCGTCACCTCCTACGCGGAGTGGACGCTGGGCGAGAACCGCGAATCCTCCCAGATGCACGTCGTGACCTCATGGGATGACGAAATCCGGGCCTTGATGGCCCGGAACCGCTATCACCCCGAATATGGAAACCGGATCGGTTTCACCGCCATCAGCCCGGCTCCGCAGTCATTCGACGGCGACCGCACCTCCTTCATCGGGCGAAACCATTCGCTCCGATGCCCGGCGGCGATGGAGCGGTCGGGGCTCTCATCGCGGACAGGGGCGGGAATGGACCCGTGCGCGGCGCTGCAGACCATTTTCGAGATGGCTCCCGGTGAGACGGCGGAGATCACCTGCATGGTGGGCCAGGCTGAGTCGGTGGAAGAGGTGCGCAAGCTCGTTCTGGCATATCGGAACGGAACGGCGGTCGAGGCCGCATTCGAACGGACCAAGCGGTGGTGGGACGATCTGTTGGGAACGGTGGAAGCGCATACCCCCGAGCTTGCGGCGGACTTTTTGATCAACCGCTGGCTTCTCTATCAGAGCCTGAGCTGCCGCATCTGGGGGAGGTCCGCCACCTACCAGTCAGGCGGCGCGTTCGGCTTCCGCGATCAGCTTCAGGACGTGATGGCTCTTCTCTACTCTCGCCCCGAATTGGCCCGAGAGCACATCCTGCTGGCGGCCAGCCGTCAGTTCAAGGAAGGCGACGTCCAGCACTGGTGGCATCCGCCCAGCGGGGCGGGCATCCGTTCACGCATTTCCGACGACCTACTCTGGCTTCCCTACGCCGTTGCCCGCTACGCGCGGATCACCGGCGACACGGATATCCTGAACGCGAAGGTCTCCTTCCTGAACGCTCCATTAATTGAAGAGGGCCAGCACGAGAGCTTTTCCACGCCGGAGGTCGCCTCCGAAGGCGCCACGCTGTTTGATCACTGCCGGCGCGCGGTTTCCCGCGCTCTGACTTCCGGGCCCCATGGGCTGCCCCTGATCGGGACGGGAGACTGGAACGACGGGATGAACCTTGTCGGGGTGGGGGGCAAGGGGGAGAGCGTCTGGCTGGCCTGGTTCCTCGTGGATGTGCTTCAAGGAATGATCGAGCTGTCCGACGCGCTGGACCGACCGGACGTGAGCCGGCCCTTCGAGCAGGAGAGGAAGGCGCTGATTCAACGCATCGAGGGGGCGGCGTGGGATGGGGAATGGTATCTTCGGGCGTTCTTCGACGATGGAACGCCCCTCGGCTCCTCCGCGAACACGGAAGCCATGATTGATTCCCTGCCCCAGTCCTGGGCTTCCCTGAGCGGCTCCGCCGATACGGATCGCGTAGAGAGAGCAATGGAATCCGCGTGGCGCCACCTTGTTCGCGAGGATGAAGGCCTGGTGCTGCTGTTCGAGCCGCCCTTTGACAGAGTGGTGCCATCGCCCGGATACATCCAGGGATACCCTCCCGGGGTGCGGGAGAACGGAGGACAGTACACGCACGCCGCGTTGTGGTTCGCCATGGCCCTGGCCCGCCGCGGGGACGGCGAGCGTGCGGCGAAAATACTCCGCCTGCTCAATCCGATCGAGTGCACGGGCAAACCCGAAGCGGCCGTACGCTACGTGCTGGAGCCCTACGTGATCGCGGCTGATGTCTACCGATTGCCGGGGAGAATCGGCCAGGGCGGTTGGTCGTGGTACACGGGCTCGGCCGCGTGGATGTACCGTGCCTGGGTGGAAGAAGTCCTGGGAATGAAGATACGGGGTGATCAGATGCGCATGGATCCGGTCATTCCCGGATGGTGGCAAGGATTCAGCCTGCGCTATCGTCACGGTGAAGCGCTGTATGAGATCCAGGTCGAGAATCCTCACGGCCGCCAGCGCGGCGTATCGTGGGTGGAGATGGACGGCCGGCGTCTGCCGGATGAGGCAATTCCGCTGGAGCGTGCCCTGGTCAAACACCGGATTCTCGTGCGCATGGGGGATGGGGCGTGAACCTCTCCCCCATTCTTGGCGCGGCGGGCCCTTCAGCCCGCAATCTTTTTTATCTTGTTTTCCGAACCAACCGCTTTAATGACGACCTTCACGGCATCTTCCATCGGATCCTTGAAGGGTACCTCGATCCGAAGCAGGCCGTTCTCATAGGTTGCCTCGGCTTTGTCGGGTTTCACCGGCCAACCCAAAGCCAGCGATGAAACATACTCGATGTCCCTTGCCGGCGCTGTCAGGTGGACGCTGTCTTCCAGGATTTTCACATCGACGGTATCCGATGGCGCTCCCGGGATGGCGAACTCCACTACGAGCTTGCGGCTATCCGAGTCAGCATACGCTACGGTATCAGGGGCAACCTTCATTCGATTTTCGGGCATTGTGGTACCCTCCTTTTTGTTCTCAAATATAATGTAGCCATTGCGGGCGCAAAAAGATAGGAACATCGATTCGCGGTTGTGTCGTATAGTACAGAATAGGGTATGATGCCCAATGGACAAAGGAGGATGCGATGAGCACAAAGGTGGGTTTGTGGATAGACCATAAGAAAGCCATTGTCGTGGCTGTCACTGACAAGGGAGAAGAGACGGCACTGATAATATCCACGGTTGAAAAACAGGCCCGTCGCTCGCCCGATTCGCACCATACCGGCTCCTATGAGCCGCAGCACGTACCGGCGGATGACAGCCGACAGAGGGCCCGTACGGGTCATCTCAACATCTACTACGATGCGGTCATTGCAAGCGTTCGTGACGCGGAATTCATTCTCATCTTTGGTCCCAGTGAAGCAAAGGGCGAACTGCAGAAACGTCTCAAGAATATCAACCTGGGCGGTCGCATCGTTGGCGTTGAAACGGTTGACAAGATGACGGATCGCCAGATCGCGGCGAAAGTGCGAAAGTATTTTGCGAAATAGCATCCGGCCTCACGTGGCCATCCAACCGCCGTCCACCAGGAGGACATGGCCGTCCACATAGTCGCTCGCGCTGCTCGCCAGGAAAAGAAGCGGCCCTACAAGGTCTTCGGGCCTGCCCCACCGGCCCGCGGGGATGCGCGCCCTGATCTTCGGTTCCCTCACCGGGTCGTTGATGATGGCTTCGCACATGTCGGTCTGGAAATACCCGGGCGCGATCGCATTGACGTGGATGTTTTTCGACGCCCACTCGTTGGCGAGCGCTTTCGTGATCCCCGCCACCCCGTGCTTGGCCGCGGCATACGCCGGGACGGTCCATCCGCCCTGGAAGGAGGCCACGGATGCGATGTTGATGATCCTGCCGCCGCCCTGTTTTTCCATGACCCGGGCAGCCTGCTGGGAGAGCTCGAACACGCCCGTCATCATGAGAGAGACGATACGGTCCCATTGCGCCAGGTCGAACTCGAGCGAGGGCTGGCGGTGCTGGATCCCCGCGCAATTCACCAGGATGTCCAGCCTGCCGAGGCTCCGCACCACCCGTTCCACCAGGCCCGTTCTCTGTTCCCGATCCGCCAGGTCGGCGCTGATGCACAGCGGTTCGGAGCCGGCTCCCGCAACCGCGCTGCGAAGATCGGTGAAATCAGAGCCGGATGAGACCGCCGCGATCCTGGCGCCGGCCTCCGCCAACCCGCGCGCCATTGCCAGCCCAAGGCCGCGCCGGGCTCCAGTGACCAGCGCAACCTTGCCTTCCACGCTGAACAGTTGCCGCATCATCCCTCCCCTTGCATTGACCCTATTCACTCCGGAAGCTCCGCACGATTTCCCCGAGCTTCGGTCTCTTCCCGTACATCAGGAGATATGTTTTAAAAACCTTGGCGCTGAAGAACAACCCCCCGATGAAGGAGAGCGCCAGCACGCCCAGGCTCGCTGCAATATGCCAGGCCGGGATATCCGCGATTCCGAGCCTCTCGATCACCATGGTGGGCGCGGTCAGCGGAAAAATGCTCAGGACAATCCATACGGGGTTCTGGGGAAACGCCAAAAAAAGACTCATCCCCCAAAGGGGCGCAAGCGGAAAAAGCGTGAAAAGTGCTGAAAGCTGCCCTGCTTCTCTTGCGTTGGAACTGATCGCGCCGACACTGGCGGAGAGCACCGCAAAGAGAAGAAACCCAAGCAGGAAATACAGCGGCGCGAGGACGTAAAACAGGGCCGGTACCTTCAGCGTTGTAATGAAGCCGCCCACAATCGACGATCCCAGCCAGAGCAGGAGCGGCATGGAGCAGAGCCAGACAGCCACCTGGACAAGCCCGGCGGCGCCGAGGCCCAGAACTTTGCCGATGAGCAATTCGCGAGGAGTTACTCGCGATACCAGGATCTCCATGAGCCGGTTCTCCTTCTCCTCGGTCAGCCCTTGCATGAGGTAGCCGGAGGAAAAGAGGAGGGAGAGGACCATCAGCAGAGCGAAACCAAGAGGGATCAGTGCGGCGCCGACCCCGCCCTGATCCGTCGCGGCACTGCCGTTCGCGCCGAGCCTGGTGGTAACCATCGCGAGCGGTGCTTCCACCAGGCGCATGGTGGCAGCGGGCACATTGCCTGCCAGCAGATTGCTCGTGATGAAATTCTTGACCGCGGCGGTTGTCGAGGCCGGCGCAACCAATTCCTTTTTCGCGATGAATCTGGAAATCGTCATCGTTGTCATGTAGTCGGGCGGAATGACGAAATACTCCTTGATATCGCCGCGCGCCAGTGCGCGGGTTGCTTCTTCGGCTGCATCGAACCGGAGCAGAGTAGTAGTCCCCTGGTCCATGAATTGGCCGAAGCTGCCTGTTTGATCCACGTATCCGATGATTTCGCCCGCCGCGCCATGCGGTGCTCCGGATGCAGATGCAAGCTTCGCGATCCCTATGGCCAGAAGAGCCAGGACCGGCACGATGAAGGTCATGATAATAAAGCCAATTCGGCGGATCGTGCCGAACAGCTCGTGTCTGAATATCAGGAACATTCTATTCATGGCTTTCCTCCAGCACTTTGAGGAATATCTCGTTGAGCGACGGTGCCGCTGCCTCGAAATGCCTGATCACCGTTCCCCGGCTCACCAGGTATTCCAGGATCTTCTGCGGAGACGCGTCATCCCTCAGGATCAGCTCCGCGTGGCCTTTGCGCGCACGAGCTTCCGCAACGCCGGGCAGCTCCCCCATCTCCCCTTCGACATCAAGCAGCACCGAATGAACCCGGTAGCGGGAACGGATTTCGCGCAGGTCCCCGTAGAGAATCGCACGACCATTGTCAATCATCAGCACCCGGTCGCAGAGCTCTTCCACGTCATTCATTCCATGAGTGCTGAGGATGACCGCCTTTTCCTGGTTTTTCAGGTCGCTCAGCATGCCCTTCACCAGCTCCGTGTTCACGGGGTCGAGGCTGGAAAACGGCTCGTCCAGGATCACAATCTGTGGATCATGGATGATGGCAACGATGAACTGGATGATCTGCCCCATGCCCTTGCTCAGAGCCTCAATCCTTTTTCCCTTGTGCGGCAGCATCCCCGTCCGCGCCAGAAGCTCATCGGCTCTCTTCTCCGCCGCATGCCTGTCCATGCCCAGGAGGGAAGCAAGGTAGAGGATGCAGTCAATGACTCTCAGCTTCCGATACAGCCCCCTCTCTTCGGGAAGATAACCAAGATTCTTCTTTATCGCGGCATTCGATTTTTCCCCGAGAATCGTCACCTCCCCAGTGTCCGGCCTGATGATATCCATCATCATTCTGATGGTGGTGGTTTTACCCGCGCCATTCGGACCGATGAGGCCGAGGATCTCGCCGCGGTCCACTAAGAAAGATAGATCGTCGACCGCTTTCTTTTCTGCAAAGGACTTGAAAACGTGACTGACCTCAACTGCTGGCATTGGAGGAATGCCTCCTTTCTTAATCAACGCTATTGTTATGATATCATTTTGATTTCACCTTGTCAAGCGTTATTTATACGGCCGCGGCCAGCGGCGGCTGAGACCGTTCGCCGCGTAGTTCACAGCCGTACGAAACATGCCGTCGCGCTGGATCCTGCGCGCATGAAAACGCCTGGTTGACGGGAAAACGCGCCGCCTATAGGATCAAAAGAACATGAAAAAACATAAGGAACAAACCACCGAAGAGGATCTCCCGGAAGATCTTGACCAATACCTGCGGCAGAAGGAGAGCAGGATCCCAGGAATCACGGCCGGCGCGGAAAAAACCATAGTCTGGGCCGGCCGCCCGGGGCAAAAAACGGCGCTCTCCATTATCTACCTCCACGGGTTCACGGCGACACGGCAGGAGATCGCGCCCGTGTTCGACAGAGTCGCACGGTCCATGGGCGCCAACCTGTTCTACACCCGGCTGGCGGGGCATGGGGTGCCGGGTGATGAGCTGGGAAAGGTTACCGTCAAGGACTGGATGGACGACGCCTGGGAAGCGTACCGGATCGGCTCGCGCATCGGTGACAGGGTGATCGTGGCGGCAATGTCCACCGGTGTCCCGCTGGCGCTCTGGCTGGCGGCGCAAAAAACCCCTGAAATCGTGTCGCTGACGCTCGCTTCCGCGAACATGAAACTCGCGGATCCCCTGACAGAGCTCCTCCTCTGGCCCTGGCCCGTGCCCAGCCTCATCCTGCGGCTCGCGGTAGGCCGTTATCGGACGGTGCCTTCCCAGAACGAGCTGGACGCGCGGTTCTGGACAAAGACGTATCCCTCGACATGCCTTGTGACCTTGATGGAAACGCTGCGCCTGGCGCGCCGGCTCGCCATAGAGACCATCACGATTCCATCCCTCTGGATCTACGCGGCCCGGGATGACCTGGTGGATCTCTCCGAAATCAAGAAATGCTACGCGCGGATCGGAAGCACGACCAAGAAGCTCGTGGAGATCGCGGATGCCACCGGCCACGCTCTGGCGGGGGACATCCTCTCTCCGGGGACAACCGACCTAGTCGTGCAAGAGGTGCTCGCTTTCCTTGCGCATTAAAACGAAGCGACAGCCGGCGCCGCACCTGATGGTGATCGTATAGGTCATAAATAAAGACTTGCGGTGAAGCATCCATTACCATTATTATCTGCCATCATGTCAGGCGGAAAAGGCATCCCTTTCAGCGCGAGGAGTCTTCCATGGAAAAATACCAGAACTACATAAACGGCGTTTTTGTTGACGCGGAGTCCGGCGAAACAAGACCGACCATCAACCCGGCCACGGAGGAACCGATCGCGCTCGTTCCCGTTGCCACAAGGGGTGACGCGCGCCGGGCAGTGCAGGCAGCGCGCAAGTCGTTCGATTCCCGGGTCTGGAGCGGGATGGACGTGAGGGAACGCGCCAAGGTCCTGATGAGGATCGTGGAGAAGCTCAAGGACCGCCAGGATGAGCTTGCCCATATCGAGTCCGCGGATTCAGGCGCCACCATCCGAAAGACATCCATGATGGACATCCCTATTGCAATCGAGCACTTTAAGGCCCTGGTGGAGCTGGGCGAGCGCGTTCCCACCTATGAGCCTCTCCCCTGGATCGACATGCCCGCCATTTCGTGGAACTTTGTCCAGCGGGAGCCCATCGGCGTCTGCGCGGGCATCATCCCCTGGAACATTCCCTTCATGGCGGCGGTCTGGAAGATCGCCCCCGCCCTGATCATGGGCAATTCCCTGGTCCTCAAGCCGGCCTCTGAGACTCCCCTCACGGCCCTTGAGATAGCCAAGGCCGCCGCCGAATGCGGCCTGCCTCCCGGCGTCCTCAACGTGATCGTCGGACCAGGCTCGATTGTCGGAGAGGCGCTCTGCACCGACCCCGAGGTGGACAAGGTCTGCCTGACGGGATCCACGGAAACGGGCCGGCACGTGATGAAGCTCGCGGCGGACACCGTCAAAAAGGTGACCCTGGAGCTGGGAGGCAAGAGCCCCACCCTCATCTGCGACGATGCCGATCTTTCCATCGCCGTGGACGCCGCGCTGTTCGGCACGTTCTTCCACGCGGGGCAGCTCTGCGAAGCCGGCACCCGGTGCTTCGTCCCCGAATCAATCCGTGAAGCCTTCATGGAACGGCTCAGGGAGAGGGTCACGCACATCAAGCTGGGCGATACGGCAGACTATGAGACCACGATGGGGCCCGTGGTCTCGGCCGCCCAACACGTGCGCGTGCTGGGCTACATCGAGACCGGAAAAAAGGAAGGGGCGCGGCTGGTCTGCGGCGGCGGGCGTCCGGCGGACATGAAGAAGGGCTGGTTCGTGCAGCCCACGATCTTCGAAGAGGTCAGCAACAGCGCCACCATAGCGCGGGAGGAGATCTTTGGGCCGGTGCTGTCGGTCATTGCCTACCGGGACGTGAACGACGCGATCGCCATGGCGAACGACAGCATCTACGGGCTGGGCGGAGCGGTATTTTCGCGCGACATCCCGAAGGCGATCTCCATCGCGAAGCAGATCCGGACCGGCACCGTGTGGATCAACGACTATCACCTGCTCAACGCGCTGGCCCCGTTCGGCGGCTACAAACAGTCCGGCGTCGGCCGGGAGCTGGGCCCCCACGGCCTGCTGGAGTTCACGCAGGTCAAGCACATCCACGTCGACCTTGCGCTTCCGCGGTCGCAGAAGTTCTGGTACGACTACATCCTGAACGATTGAAGGGCCACAAAGGAGGACACCCATGAGCATTCCGTTTTTCAGCGCTGAGTGGATAAGGAACTACAAGGACGCCATCAATGCGAATCCCGACTACGCGGTGGAGGGCGCGGAGTGGACGCACGGCGTGGTGGCGCTGGTCTGCAAGGCTCAAGCCCCCGCGTTCCCCCAGGACGTCGGCATCTGGCTGGACCTGGAACGGGGCGTCTGCCGGGAGGCAAAGCTGGTGACGGTGGAAGAGGCGGCCACGGCGCCGTTCTGCATCACGGGGGAGTACGCGCGCTGGAAGCAGGTGCTCAGGAAGGAGCTTGACCCCATCAAGGGCATGATGCAGGGCAAGCTGAAGCTCAAGGGCGATCTTCCCACGATCGTGCGCGAGGTGAAGTCGGCGCAGGCGCTGGTGAACTCCGGCGCCACCATCGACACCCGTTTCCAGGACGAGTGACGCTCAGGTGGACTACTCATCCGACCTTTCGTTTCTTTTCACCGCTCCGACAAAGGTGGTCTTCGGCGCCGGCTCATCAGCCGATGCGGGCGTGGAGCTGCGCGCCCTGGGCTGCAGCAAGGCGCTCGTGGTCACCGACAGGCACCTCTCGGAAAAAACGGACGCGGTGCGGCGCGTCACGAAAAGCCTCGGCGATGCGTGCGCCGGCGTCTGGAGCGACGTCCCCTCCGACTCCGGAGTCCACGTTGTGAACGCGGCCGCCGAGCACGGGCGCCGATGCGGCGCCGACGCCATCGTGAGCATCGGCGGGGGAAGCGTCATCGACACGGCCAAGGGAATTGCCATCCTGCTCAAGGAGGGCGGCTCGCTGCTGGATTACCAGGGCTTTCAGATGCTCACCCGGCGCCAGACCCCGCACATCTGCATCCCCACCACGGCGGGGACAGGCTCGGAGATGACCTATGTCGCCGTGATCAAGGACCACGAGAGCAAACGGAAGCTGCTCTTCGGAGACCACCACATCATCCCCGACGTCGCGATCCTCGACCCGACGCTCACCGTCGGCCTCCCGCCGCTGCTCTCCGCCGCCACCGGAATGGACGCCTTCTCTCACGGCCTGGAGGCGGTGACGTCGGCGCAGCGGGAGCCGATCGCGGACGCATTGGGGCTGCACGCCATCCGGCTGGTCCGGCGCTTCCTCCCCCTGGTCATGAAGAACGGCTCAGACATGACCGCGCGCGGACAGATGCTCATCGCCGCCGCCCTTGGAGGCGCGGCGTTTTCCAATGCGCAGGTGGGGCTCACCCACGCCATCGCGCACGTGGTGGGAGCCCGCCACGGCGTGCACCACGGCACGGCGAACGCCATCGCCATGCCGCATGTCATGCGGTTCAACAACGACGCGGTCGCCGTCCAGCACGCCATGGTTGCCGATGCGATGGGCATCGACACACGGGGGATGAGCAATGAAGCCGCGGGCCTAAGAGCCGCGGAAGCAATTGCCACCCTTGTTCGGGACGTGGGACTTCCCTCCTCCTTCTGTGAAGCGGGCGTGCCTGAAGCGGATCTGGAGACGTGCGCGGAAATGGCCATGTCTGATGGGTCCATCGTCTACAACGGCAAGGACGTCGCTGGACCAAAGGACGTCCTTGCAGTGTTGAAGGCAGCCTGGAAGGGATCTCTGTAGGGAACACGACATTGAGCAACGAGGCGCGAAAAACAGACGAAGAGGGGACCGAGGAAGTGGGGCTGGCCGCCATGCTCTCCGACCTCATCAGGCAAAACCTCGAGCAGAATCCCAGCAAGTGGGCCGACTTCAACAAGCTGGCAACCGTGGTGTCCATCGAAGTGATCGATGCGGAGGTGACGGTGACGCTCACCTTCGCGCGGGGCGCGCTGGACATCCATACCGGCGCTCTTGACTCCGCGAGCATCCGCATCTCCACAACCGCGGAGCTGGTGCTCGCCCTCTGCATGGTGAAGATCTCCCATGGGATCCCGAATTTTTTCGAGCGCCACGGAGGGAAGCTGCTGGGAAGCCTTCTCAAGGGCGAGGTGAGAATCGCGGGGATCGCCCGTCACCCCATCCAGCTCGTGCGCTTCACGCGGCTGATGTCGGTGAACGTGTAGCGCGGCAGTCGCCGCTTTTATCTCAGCGCACGATGAACGACGTCATAGCAAGGGAACCGGCATCAACCGTTCAGCCATCGATCTGTTCGAGCACTCCCGCGGCAATGCCCTTTTCCACGAGCGCGGCCCAGGTGATGCGCACCGGCCCTCCTCGCGTCCCCGTTCGCGCTCGCGTCTCCAGGATTCCCGCCTTGTGCACGCTTTCCGCGATCTGCAGCGCAGCCTCGTCGGGGTACTCGTCGGGGATCGCGAGGACCTCGAAGACGGCATGTTCCATCGAGGTGGCCAGTCCAAGGCTTCCCGAGGAATCAGCGGTGAAAAAGAGAGAACGCGTCACTCCGATGCTGCCTTTCATTCCGTCAGGTATGGTGGGGGGGATTAGGACGCCGTGTAAGCGTCGACCGCTGCCTTGGTGACGAAGCCAAGAGAGACCGCTACCTCGCCGAATGTCCGCTTATCGCCCGCCTTCTGGGCGGCGATGACCGCATCGACCTGGGACTGCTGCATCCCGGCCGTCCTGACCAGAAAATCGCCAATTCGTTCCGACATTCCATGGTCCTGTCCCTGAGTATAAACCGGCGATCGAGAAGAGGCAAGGGGAGTAACCTTTGGGATGATTTGTTGTTTCCTATATGAATCTTCATAGAACCTCCTTCTATACGGGCCATTCTTTCGCGCGGCGAATGGATGGCCCAATTTTTTTTCTCCGGCTTGACCCGGCGGTCTTTTCCACTAAAATGGGCATGTCCCCGTTGTCACCCTTGGAGGTTACCATGAACGAGCAGATCAGGCAGATCGCGGATCGCATCCGCGGCCTGCGAGACATCGCGCAGCTATCGGTGGAGACCTGTGCGCAGGACCTCGGCATCCCGGTGGAAACGTATCGCAGGTACGAGAGCGGGGACGCCGACATACCGGCGAGCTTCCTCTACCAGATCGCGGGCAAGTTCCACGTTGAGCTGTCCTCGCTTCTCACCGGAGAAGAGCCCCGGCTGCGGGTATACTCCGTCACGCGGGCCGGCCGAGGCGTCAAGGTGGATCGCAGGAAGGACTACGGCTACCAGAGCCTCGCCTTCAACTTCGTTGATAAGAAAATGGAACCGTTTCTTATCACGGTGGATCCCCGGCCGGAATCGGAGCGGGTGCCCCTGAACGCGCATCCCGGTCAGGAGTTCAACTACATGCTGGAGGGAACCCTGATGATCGTGGTTGACAGCCACGAGATCCTGCTCTCTCCGGGAGACTCGATCTACTTTGACGCGCGCCACAGCCACGGGATGAAGGCGATCGGCGGCCAGCCGGTCCGGTTCCTGGCGGTCATCCTCTAGAAAGCGAGGCTACTGCATGCTCGAACACTACCTCCCAAAAACGACCTTCTCCTCCTACGAGGAGTTTGTCCGCGATTTCCGCATCACCATCCCCCCCCGGTTCAACTTCGCGTGGGACGTTGTGGACGCCATGGCCGCGAAGGAGCCGGGAAGGACCGCGCTGGTCTGGTGCGACGAGAAGGGCGCCGAAGCCTCGTTCACCTTCGGCCAGATGGCGGAGATGTCCACCCGGGCCGCCACGTTCTTCCTCTCTCTCGGCATCGGCAGGGGCGACCCCGTCATGCTCATCCTGAAGAGGAGGTACGAGTATTGGTTCTGCCTGCTGGCGCTTCACAAGATCGGCGCCATAGCGATTCCGGCTACGCACCTCCTGACGAAAAAGGACATTGTCTATCGCAACAACGCAGCAAGCGTGAAGGCCATCGTGAGCGTGGGAGAGCAGAAGGTGCTGGATAACGTGGACGCGGCAGCGCCGGAATCCCCCACCCTCAAGCACCGCATCGGACTCGGGGTGCGAAGATCGGGCTGGAAGGACCTCGTGGCGGAGCTGGAAAAGGCGGAAACGAGGCTCGCCCGCATGCCCACGGAGAACAGGGACACCAGCCTCCTCTATTTCACCTCCGGGACCACCGGAATGCCCAAGATGGTGCAGCACGATTTCATCTATCCCCTCGGCCACATCCTGACAGCGAAATACTGGCAGAACGTCCAGGACGGGGGGCTGCATCTCACCGTGGCGGACACGGGATGGGCAAAGGCGGCGTGGGGAAAAATCTACGGCCAGTGGCTCTGCGGTTCAGCCGTGTTCGTGTACGACTACGACAGGTTCATCCCAAGCGCCATGCTCGACGTGATCGCCAGGAACAAGGTCACCTCCTTCTGCGCTCCGCCCACCCTGTACAGGTTCTTCATCAAGGAGGACCTGAGCCGGTACGATTTCAAGGCCTTGCGGTACTGCAGCGTTGCCGGGGAGCCCCTGAACCCCGAGGTGTACTCCCGGTTCCTCGACCTGACTGGCCTGAAGCTCCGTGAGGGATACGGCCAGACCGAGATGACGGTGGCCATCGCGGCGTTCCCGTGGATGGAGCCGAAGCCCGGCTCCATGGGCATGCCTACCCCCGGCTACGATATCGACCTGGTGGATGATGATGGACGGGCCTGCGAGGTCGGGGAAAAGGGCCAGATCGTTGTCCGCACGGACAAGCGCCAGCCCGTCGGCATGTTCCACGGCTACTACAGGGACCCTGATCTCACCGAGCGGTCGTGGCACGACGGCATGTACCGCACAGGCGACGTGGCGTGGAAGGATGAGGACGGCTATTTCTGGTTCGTGGGCCGGACGGATGACGTGATCAAGAGCTCAGGCTACCGGATCGGGCCGTTCGAAGTGGAGAGCGCGCTGATCGAGCACCCGGCGGTTCTGGAGTGCGCGGTCACCGGCGTGCCGGATCCCGACCGCGGCACGATCGTGAAGGCCACCGTCGTGCTCGCCAAGGGCTACACGGCGAGCGCGGAGCTGGCCACCGAGCTGCAGGAGCACGTGAAGAAGATCACGGCGCCGTACAAGTACCCCCGCGTTATCGAGTTCGTCGCCGACCTGCCGAAGACCATCAGCGGAAAAATCCGCAGGGTCGAGATCAGGGAAAAGGACGTGCAATAGGTGGGACCGCGCGCGCCCCTTAACGCATTGCGCGCGTGGCGTTCATGATGGCGGCAAGCGCAACCCCCATGTCCGCGATCACCGCCTCCCACATGGTGGCGATCCCGAATGCGCCCAGCGCCAGGAAGACGGCCTTGACACCCAGCGCAAAGACGATGTTCTGAATCACGATAGCCCGTGTCCTGCGCGCCCGGGCTATCGCCTCCGCCACCTTGCCCGGGCTGTCCGACATGAGGACAACGTCCGCCGTCTCCACCGCCGCGTCCGAGCCTGTCTTTCCCATGGCGATTCCCACGTCGGCGCGAGCAAGCACGGGCGCGTCATTGATTCCGTCCCCAACAAAGGCGGTCCGTCCCGTCCGGTCGCCCATGATCCGCTCAAGCTGCGCGACTTTTTCTCCGGGCAGCAGGTTGCCATGGTGCTCGTCGATGCCGAGAGCGACCGCGGTTCGGCGCGCGACCTCCGCATCATCGCCGGTAAGAATGACCGTGCGCGAGACCCCGAGGCTGCGCAGGCCGGCGATGGCCTCCTTTGCCCCCCGCCGGGGCTCGTCGCCGATCACCAGGTACCCGGCATAGGTGCCGTCCACGGTCAGGTGCACCGCGGTGCCGTCCACGCGGCAGGCGTCGTGCGCGATGCCGTATGCATGCAGGAGCCGGTCGTTTCCCGCCATCACCGACCTGCCCTCCACTCTTGCCAGCACGCCCTGCCCCCCGATCTCCCGATACTCGGCCGACTCGGAACCGACGACGGGCTTCCCATACGCCGCGCGGATCGATGCGGCTATGGGATGGTTCGAGTGCGCCTCCGCGAGCGCGGCGTAGCGCAGAAGGTCCGTCCCCGGAATCCCATTGCGCGGCTGCACGGAAGTGACCCGGAAGCATCCCTGCGTCAGGGTGCCCGTCTTGTCGAACACCACGGTTTTAACGCCTGCAAGAGCGTCCATGTACGCCGCGCCTTTAAAGAGGATACCATGCCGTGACCCGCCCCCCACCCCGCCGAAATAACTGAGCGGGATGCTGATCACGAGCGCGCACGGGCAGGAGATCACGAGCATCGTGAGCGCGCGGTACACCCAGGCGGCAAGCGATGCGCCGGGCAGCAGGAGCGGCGGCAGGAAGGCGATGAGCGCCGCGGCGGCGACCACCGCGGGCGTATACACCCGGGCGAATCGGCTTATCAACCTTTCCGTCCGGGCCTTGGCATGCGAGGCGTTCTCCACGAGGCGCACGATCCGTGTCGCGCTGGATTCGCCCGCGCTCCGCGACACGCGCATCTCGATGGAGCCGTCCGTGCTGATAAATCCGGCCAGCATCTCCTGTCCGGGCGCGACGCGGCGGGGGACGGACTCGCCCGTAAGCGCCGAGGTGTCTACAAAGCCCGCGCCCGAAAGCACAATCCCATCCAGCGGAACGCGCTCTCCCGGGCGCACGAGTATGTCGGCGCCGATTGCCACGTCCTCGGGCCGGACGGTGACCAGCACGCCGTCTCTTCGCACGCGCGCTGAATCAGGCCGCAGCTCGAGGAGCTTGTTGATCGATCTCCTGCTCCGCTGGACGGAGAGCTGCTGGAGTATCTCGCCAATTTTGAAGAACACCATGACGGCAACGGCCTCCGCGAGCTGATTGATCGCGAACGCGCCCGCCGTGGCAATGGTCATCAGGAAGTTCTCGTCGAATACGCGACCCCGCGTCACGCCCTTGAAAGCCGCCGCCAGAACGTTCCCTCCCGCCACGAGATATGCGGCGCCAAAGAGCACGTACTCGAACCAGGGCCATGCGGAGGTCTCGATCTTTTTGCGGGAAACCACCCCGATGGCCAGGAGAAGGATCCCTGCGGCAAGGATTGCGAGCTCACGATTGAAGCGGAATCTGTCGTTGCTGCTCATGATTTTGCATCGCCTTCGGCAAGATGCGTCCTCATGGTTTGGAGCGTGACGCTCACGTGATCGTCGCTCAATGAATAGTAAATCACCTTTCCATCGCGTCGATGGCTGACCAGCCTGGCTCGCTTGAGCACCGCGAGCTGGTGGCTGGTCGCTGAAACGCTCATCCCCAGCGTCTCGCTCAGGTCGCAGACGCACAGCTCCCCGGCCAGGAGCGCGTGAAGGATCCGAAGCCGCGTGGAATCGCCCAGCACCTTGAAAAAGCCTTCCATGCCCTCTAGCTCATCTTGTCGGGGAATCATGGACTTGCCGGCTTTCACCGAATCAGGATGAATGATCCGCGTGGTGCAGCCTGAGACCATCGCTATTCCTTTCAACGCTTGAACAAACGTTCAAATATAAGATACCAGAATGGAGCCTGGAATGTCAATAAGCTGTCTCTGTTGCCATAGATCGCTGCCTATCCTGAATCCCTTTAGGCTGCTCTCCGCGCTCACGCGCTGTATCTTGTAGAAATAAGCCAAGATTGGGTAGACTCCCTAGAAATGAAAGCGGCAAAATTGCGGCAACGCGCGATGCTCTACGCTTCCCTGATCGGCGCTGCCTCATGACCCCGCGGGAAAGAATCCTGTCGATATTGGCGAAAAGAAACACGGACGGTCCCGGCTACTGGACGGGAAACCCGCACGACGACACCTATAGGATCTACCTCGAGCGGATCGGCGCGGCCCGCAAGGAGGACCTTTTCCTGTTCCTTGGGGACGACTGCCGCTGGATTCCCGCGGATTCCGGGTACAAGCACCCGCAGGACGCCCCGATTTTCGATCCTTACCGAGACGCGCCCCTCCAGAGCCTTAACCAGCCCGGCTGCTTCGCGGAATGCGAATCAGCCGCCGAGGTGGAGAGCTACCCCTGGCCTGATCCCGCCTTTCTGGATTTCACGGACGTCATGGCGGAAATCGATGCGCAGCCCGACAGGGCGGTGCTCACCGGGATGTGGTCGCCTTTTTTCCACCGCGTCGCGGACTTCTTCGGCATGGACAACTACTTCATCAAGATGTACACGCATCCGGACGTTGTTGAAGCGGTGACCGAGAAAGTCGTCGATTTCTTCGCCGCGGCGAACGACAGGTTCTTCACCGAGCTGGGGACGCGGGCGGACACGTTTTTCTTCGGCAACGACTTCGGCACCCAGCGCGACCTTCTCCTTTCGCCGGAGGCATTTCGCAGGTTCCTGCTTCCTTCCATGAAACGGCTCATCGAGGGGGCGCGGAGGTTCGGGAAGAAGGTCATCCTGCACTCCTGCGGCTCCATCGCTCGGGTGATCCCCGCCTTGATCGAGGCTGGGATCGACGGGCTTCATCCCCTACAGGCCCAGGCCTTTTCCATGGATGCCGAATACCTTGCGCGCAACTTCCGCGATCATCTGGCTTTCATCGGCGGCGTCGACACCCAGGACCTGCTCATCAGGATGACCCCGGCCGAGATCAAGGGTGAGGTGCGGAGGCTCCGGCGCCTGTTCGGCAGCAACTATGTCGTCAGTCCCAGCCATGAAGCGATCCTGCCCAATGTGCCGTTCGAGAACGTCGTCGCCATGGCGGAAGCAGCCAGGGAGTAGGAAAGTGGAGCTTGCCGAGAACGCCTCCGCGGCAAACGGCTTCACGGGCTGTTTTCAGCGCCCGGAAGCCTGTCGCGTTGCCCTATTGGCGCCCGCATGGATCTTCCCGCGCGCGAGAGAGGCGAATATCCCCGCGCCGCAAAGACCGGCAAAGATCAGAAAGCCGGCGCGGAAAGCGCGAAGGAAGGCGGGGTAGTATTCGGGCGTGATCTCAACCTCTCCCAGGTACACGGCAATGATGAGAGCCGCGAATCCCATGCTCAGCATTTGTCCGATCAGGCGCATCGCGGCGGTTGTCGCTGAAGCGACCCCATACTGCTTCCTCTCGACGGAGCCCATGATCGCGCTGGTGTTGGGAGAGGAGAAAAGGCCGAACCCAAGGCCGCAGAGCATGAGGATGGCAACGATGAGGGAAACCGGCGTCGCGCTGCCCAGGAACGACAGCAGCAGGAGACCGGCAGCGCTCATGGCCATCCCTGTCGATGCCAAAACTCGAGGCTCCATCCTGTCGGCGAGCCTGCCCGCAAGCGGCGAGAAAATGGCCATCACCACGGGCTGAGAGAGCATGATGAGCCCCGCCGTGCGCGGGCTTAAGCCCTTGATGTACTGCAGAAACAGGCTCAACAGGAAGGCCAGCGCGAACGTGGCGGCGTAATTGATCAGGGCCGAGAGATTCGAAAGGGCGAACACTGTATTGCCGCGAAAAAGGCGGATATCGAAGACAGGGAAAGTGATCCTGCTCTCCCGCACCACGAACCCGGCCAGGAACGCCACGCCGCAAAGAACGATCCACACGCCGTTCAGGGAGGGCAGGAGCCTGAACCCGTACATCACCCCGAGCAATGCGAGACAATAAAGGACGGAGCCTATCACGTCCATCTTCTGGCCATGCGCCTCCGCCCACTCGCCGCGCATTCTCCACAGCGTCAGCGCAACCACCAGGAGACCTAGGAGGGTGGTCAACCAGAAGATGCTCCGCCAGCCCAGGAGCTGCGTGAGAAACCCGCCGATGAAGGGACCCAGCGCGCTGCCCGCGTACACGCACGCCACGGTCACCCCGAGAGCGCGTCCCCGCTGCTCGGCCGGGTACACGGAGGTCACGATCGCGGTGGACGTGCCGAACATCATGGCATCCGTGAAGCCCTGCAGCGCCCGCAGGGCGATGAGCATGCTCTCAGAGCTGGCAAGGGTGCAGAGAAACGAAACGATCGTATATCCCACCATGCCGGCGAGGAAGACCTTCTTCCGTCCCCTGATATCTGCGAGCCTGCCCAAGGGCACAAGGAACATTGCCGCTGCCAGGAGGTACGCCGTGGAGACCCAGCTCAGCGTGATAGCGTCCATGGAGAACTCTTTGCCGATGGAGGGAAGAGCGATATTGATTGAGCTTCCCATGAAGGGGGTGAGAAAAGATGCCATGGCTGCGATAAAAAGAACGACACGCCTGTCCGTGGTTTCGCCGTGCCCTTCAGTGCTCAATGACTCCTCCTCAAGACCGGGGTGCGTGCTATTGAATATGCGTCAAGAGCGGAGGAAATCTCTGGCGGCCGCATCTGACGAATCATGGCCCAACGCGAGCTCAATCGGCATCACAGTGCCAAGCGCGGACCAGCCCCTCTTTCGAAAAACAGCTCTAGCGGTGCGTCCTCGGCTGGTCTTCTTGGCCCGAATGACCCGATTGCCCCTGCTGGTTCGATTGACCCGGCTGGCCTGATTGGCCCTGCTGCCCTGACCTCCCCTGTTGCCCTGACCTGCCCTGCTGGCCCTGCTGACCCTGCTGGCCCGATTGGTCCGGCTGCCCCTGCTGGTTTCCCTGGGCCGCGTTCATGGCATCAGAGATGGTCTTCTCGATACCCGCCAATTGCCCTTGCACGGACTGTGCCTTCTGCATAGCCTGGTCGGTCCTTCCCGCAGCGAGGTCCTGCGAAGCGCTATTGAGCGTTGATTGTGCCGCGGCAATCTGCTGGGAGAGGCCGTTGAAATCTAGCTTGACGCCATTCGTCTTGCGCGCGGCATCAAGATGCGCCTTTGCGTTGGGCAGCGTCTGGGTCTGCAGGGTGTTGATCAGGCTGCGAGCGTTGCCTTGACCGGTGGACGAAGAAGGAGGCGAGGATTGCGGGTTGGCCCGGTTGGTGGGCGGGTTCTGTGCCGGAGCCCTTGTGGACGGATTCAGGATGGTGACGCCGGTTGAACCGCCTGTTCTGTTGCCCGTGGAGGGCGCGGGCGCCACTTGCTGAGGCGTTAGATTGCCCCCCTTGGAGGGCGAGGGCGCCGCCTGCTGAGGCATCTGATTGCCCCCTTTGGAGGGAGAGGGCGCTGTCTGCTGAGGCATCAGATTGCCCCCGGTTGTCTGTGGATTCCGGCCCGCAATGAAAGGGGCGGGCGCGGGGGCCGGTGTGGAGCGCGCAAAGACATTGCGTCCGGAGACCGCTGCCGGCGGCTGCCTCACAACGGTTTTCGGCATGAGGGTCTGGCCGAAGACGCTTTCCCTTTGTGGAGCAATGGTTGTTCCCATGCCAAGGATCGGCGCGCGTTGCACGTACGAGGGGGTGAGGGTCATTGTGGCTCGCGAAATGGATTGCGACTGCACGAACACCTGGCGAGGAACCATGGTCACGGCCCGCGGCGCGTTGCGGTTCACGTAGACGACCTGCGTGACGTTGATGCGCTCAATGACTTGCACGTTGATGTTTGTCACGTTCGTGACATTCAGCCTGGTGATGTACGTCGTGGTTGCCGTATACGGAGGAACGTAGACCTCCTGCGGCGCGAGGGGGAACCAGCCAACCCCCTCAACGGAAGCTGTCTCTCCCGTGTCGCCCACGAAAACGACGAGCGCGGGAGCGTACACCGGGCGCACGACCATGGAACCCGGCACCCATACCCAGCGCGATCCGACGTATGCCCAGCGTCCGTAATGGAACGGCGCGAATCCCCAGGGGGCGTCATCGATCCAGGTCCAGCCCCACGGAGCCACCCACGCCCAATGACCATAGCGGTAAGGGGCCCAGCCGACCGGCACGCGGGAAGGAGTCCAAACAGTCCCATAACCGGCCACGATGATCCAGGTTCCGGAATCGTCAAGATCTTCCACACCGATCATCTCTCTGGGGACATACCTATACGCGGTGAGCTGGTCTTCCCTCCTGTCCCGAGTGGCGCACCAGACATCCCACGCGTCAAGCCGGGGAGAATCTTGAACATAGTAGCCGACCGAGCCCACTCCCGATATGTGCGCCGACTGTCCGGCGGAGACCCGAAACCCATTATCCACAACAATGACGTCGGCATAGCCCGACCACACCGTCAGGCTTGTATCTCCATTCTCCTGCACATCCACGCGATAGCTCCCGGGCACTGGGAGCGCGACGACCGCGTTGGGCGTATCGATCTCAAAATTGTCGCCCTCGTCGAGGCTCCGGAGGCGTATGTTCAAAGAGCCCTGCGTGAGGGCGATCTGCGAGGTTTGATCGTCAAGGTTGAGAAAGGACATCTCAGTGTCTGAGCCCAACCGCAGCGCGGTGGAGCCCACGTGGATCTCAGCCTGGCCTCCAGCGTCCGCCCAAACGTGATCCCCGATCGTAAGGGGATAGTTCTCAATCGCGGGCGCCCATTCGTCCAGGCTCCCCGGGCGGAACGAGACCTGGCCGGAGATGAGGTTCAGCCGGCCAACCAGGGAGGGGGGATCCGCGGAAAGGACACCGGGAAAAACAAGCGCGAACGCGAACACTGCCAGAAGATGACGACAATTTCTTTTCATCATGGGTTTGCTCCAAAGAACACGGCTATACGGGGCCGGTTGTTTGCTATAAATATAACCCCAGATTGCCCCATATGCTACACCCGGCACAATGATACAGCGAGGCGCGAACTGGAAACACCCGAGCCGGCGCCCGCCGCGGCGCCTGACAAGGCATCTGACGTGGCGCCTGACAAGGGAAACCCGCTATTTGAAAACTGAGAAATAATGGTCGAAAAACCTTTCCCTGTCGACCCCGAAGGCCACCTCGTGCCTCCCCGCTTTTTCATCCGGCGTCCAGAGCAGGGCGCCGGCAAGACGGGAGCTCGCAAGCTCCACTTCCACCGTGCCCCGGCTGTAGTCGCAGACGTCGGGATGGAAAATCGTGACCGCTGCAAGGGGATCGTGGAAAACCAAAGTGTCGCTGTGCCTGAACCAGACCTGGGAGAAATCAAGCACCGGGCGAAGCAGGGCCGGCTGGAACCTGCGCCGGACCTCGCTCACGTCCATGGTCACCTGGCTGGTCACATCCAGCCCGATGGATCTATGGACCGCTGCGGAGTGCCGGTAAACAATGCCGGTGGCGTGGGGATCAACCATCGCGTTCCATTCGCGGGGGCCCCACCCAGAGGCCTTGTTGGAAAAGACGCCGCACATCATCACCAGCCCCTTCAGCAGAGAGGGGATGACGGGATCCATTCCAAAGAGAAGCGCGATGTTCGTAAGCGGGCCTATCGTAAGCAGCACAATCTCTCCGGGGTGCGCCCGGATTGTCCTCTGGAGAAACCCGATCGCTTCTCCCTCCGGAAACTCTTCGTCGTGCGGCCATTTTTCCAGAGCCGCGGCCTGCGGCGCCTGCGTCTGCTTCTGGGCCACCAGGAGCGGCTCCTCGGCGCCGGGAAAGATCGGGATCGACTTTCCGGCCGCCTTGCACAGCACGCTGGCAAGCCGCGCGCGCTTCGCCGCCTCCCCCGTCACGGTGGTGATACCCAGAAGCTCGCATTCCGGATTGGCCAGAAGGTAGGCAAGCGCCACGGCGTCGTCGATATCGCTTCCGATGTCAGTGTCCAGGAGAACCTTGATGCTCATTGATCCACAGTAACATCCGGTTCATCGTGTGTCATCGGCTACGTGACCAAGCAGCTCACAGGTCGAAGGTGATCGCCGCCACGCGGTCATCGGGGTGCTCGGGGCAGCCAAGTTTGATCCATCGGCTTCGAGGATTTGCATGATCCTCGCCGGTTCATTTCTCTTTCTGGAACATCGGCACGGCTCCCGTAGACAAGGCCGGATACTATTAGCTGGATCTGGACCAGTTCTTCCCGCCCGCGGTCGGCGCCAATAGGCTGCAGGACCTGGCAACCGCAGGCGCCTTCAATGATACAATGTTCGCGACGGACTGGGATGAACGCCTCGACGAAGGACAAGGACAGCGCCTACAAGGCGCTCGTGTATGTCTGCGCCACCATGGGAAAGAAAAATTACATTATGGGCGCCGGCTTGCCGGCCTGGAAGATTGGCCAGGTGGCCACGCTGCCGACCCTCATTGTGTATCTGGTTTTCAGCCGGCAGATCCAGAGGGGCATGGTCTCGGGCGCGCTCAAGGGGTGACAAACATCCCCGTAGCCGCCGCAATAAAATGATCGTACATTCGTCTTGCAGTATGCAAGGAGAGACACATGAAAAGGATCATCATCGCGGCCGTGATCGCGGCCGCATTCGTCGCCACGGCATTCTCGCAAGAGACGGCCGCTGCCCCGATCAGCGTGCAGCAGGAACTGCGGGCGGCTCTGCAGGAGCTTTCCGCCGCCCAACTGGGGACGCTGACCGTCGGGGATCTTGAAAAGGTGGCGGAGCGGGTTTCGATCGCAACGCAGAAGATTCAGTACGTGCAGAAAGCGCGCATGGCCTCGTTCATGCTGCCGGGCGCCGGCCAGTTCATGACCGGAGACGCTCTGGGAGGCTCGCTCTTTGTAGCGGGTGACCTGACAGTCGCGGCAGGCACGCTCCTTGGCGCGTATTTCCTGCTTCCCACGAACGTGCAATTCAGTTCGTTGAATTGGTTCACCGCGCCGCTTTCCAACGTCAGGACGACTTTTGAAAGCAACAGCTTCGTGCAGTACCTGCCGTCGCTCGGCGTCATGGCAGGGGGGATGCTCCTTACAGCCGTCCTTCGCCACTTCTCTGCCGGCATTGCGGCGCGTGATGCGTGGCAGAACATCCAGAACGGAAAAGTGACCTTCACCCCCACCCTCGGCTTCCTGGATCGCGGATTCGGCGTGGGGATGCGCATGAGATTCTAGCAGCGGCGTTATCCGCTCCGCGCGGCCGTTGTCCAGCTACACGAACCTGGCCCTGATCTCAGCGCTCACGTAATCGAGAATGGCCACGGTGACCGCGATGAACCAGACCGCGATACCGGCCGATCTGTAGTCGAGCAGACGGATGTACTGCACCAGTATGAACCCAACGCCGCCGCCGCCCACCAGGCCAATGACCGTTGACATGCGGACGTTCACGTCCCAGCGGTAGATGGAAAAGGAAACGAAGGGCGAGATCATCTGCGGCACCACCGCGTACATGATGGTCTGCAGGCGTGTTGCGCCGGTTGCCTGGATGGCCTCGATGGGCCCGGAGTCGATTCCCTCGATTGCTTCCGAATACAGCTTGCCGAGGGCCGCCACCGAGTGCACGGTCAACGCAACAATACCCGCGAAAGGCCCCAGCCCGACCCACACCACAGCGATAAGAGCCCAGATGAGCGGCTCGATGGCCCGCACGACGTTGAGGACGGTGCGGGTCAGGTAATAGATGCCAACCAGCACGGGGGACCCGGACATGATGTTGCGCGCGGCGAGGAAGCTCACGGGGATGGAGAGGATGATTCCAAACAGGGTCGCCATCATGCCCATAAAGATCGTTTCCACCATGCGCTGCATGACCAGCAGCAGCGGCTCACTGGCTTTCATGGGCGCCAAGCCTACCGTCTGCCGGGCCTCCACACGGTGCGGCTGCTCCTTGCCTTTTTCCGACGGACCCAGCGAGTAGGGCATCACGATGTCCACCGTGAAGCCGCCTTTCTCATCGGGCATGACGGTGAGATACGAGCCGCTCTTGCGGAGCTGGAAATTGTTGCCCAGCGGATCGATCCACCACATCTCAACGGGGATGCCGGGTTTGAAGCCGGTTGCCGTCAGGGTGAGGGTGGTGCCGGGGATGGTCATGTTGTTCTCATCCATGGAGGAAAGCTCCCCGGTGCTGGGTACTGAAACAAGGTGCGGCTTTCCCTCCACAATCGGATCCGGAGCCGGACCCCCTCCGGCCGCCTTGGGCACCGCGATGGACGCGCCGGCCACGGAGAGGATGGGCTCTCGGACAACGGCGGCCTTCCACGGCCACATCACCATGCCCAGCGGCTTCATGGCCTGGGGAAAATCCTTGATGAGCGTCGCGGGAGAGATTTCACTGATCTGCCAGCCGAGGGCAAAGAACGCGAAAAGGATCAGGGCGAACATGACGAACCCGCCGCGGCGATCCCTTGCCTGCAGCCGCGCGTCCCAGGCGTTCCAGATCCAGATGAGCGCAATGGAGGCAAGGAGGACGGCGGTGAAGCCCGGCTGCAGCTCGAATGCCTTTGCAAGCTTGGCGGCAGGCGTCATTTGCAAATGGCCAATGAGGTCGATCCTCCAGAGGAGTATCCCCGCGATCGACGCGATGGAGCCGAGTATGAGAAGGCCCCGCCACACCGACCGCGCGAGCGCCTGGCCGAGGCCCGGCACGACCAGGGAACAGACCGCGGCAGCCCAGGGGGGAACGCGGGAGGGCCGCTCATCCTTGAGGGCGACGTTCTTGCTCATGCTCTTTAGCCCTCCACCGTCAGGCCCGCGCTCGTGCGCACGGCTTCCTCCCCGTAGACGTCCTTGAACTCCGAGTCCGTCATGCGCCGGATGTCCTCTCCCGTACCCTGCCAGACCAGGCGCCCGGCGCGCAGACCGATCACCTGGCTCGCGTACTTCTGCACCAGGTCGAGGTAGTGGAGGCTGCAGAGCACAGTGATGTGATCCTCGCGGTTGAGTCGTTCCAGGTACCCGAGGATGGAGTGCGCGAGCACCGGATCGAGGCTGGCAACCGGTTCGTCGGCAAGGATCATGCGGGGCTGCTGCATGAGGGCGCGGGCGATGCCGACCCGCTGCTGCTGGCCGCCGGACAGCTCGCGCGCCTGTTTGCGGGCCTGGTCGCGCAGACCGACCCTGTCCAGCGCCTTCCACGCCATGTCCCGGTCCGCGGCGGGAAACACGTGCAGGAGGCTTGGCGCCGGCTTCACGTATCCCAATCTGCCGGCAAGCACATTGGTGAGCACCGTGGAGCGCTTCACCAGGTTGAACTGCTGGAAGACCATGCCGATCTGCCGCCGGATGCGGCGAAGGTCTTCTCCCTGGGCCGCGGTCACGTCGACGCCGTCCCAAAGGATCTTCCCCTCCGTGGGGTCGTGGAGGCGGTTGATGCACCGCAGCAGCGTTGATTTACCGGAGCCGCTCAGGCCGATGATGATGAGGAACTCACCCGGCCTCACGGTGAAGCTGACGTCGCGCAGCGCCACCGTTCCATCATCATAGATCTTGGTCAGGTGCTGAACCTCGAGCATTGCCGGGCCGCTCCTTCCTGAAAACAGGGGGCCATGGGGCCCCCTGTCTGTTTTTCAAGCCGCTGTCTCAGGTCTAGCTATTTCTTGGGGAGCAGGACATCCGCGGTCACGCCGGCAGCCTGCAGCACCTGGCGGAAACCGTCGTAGAATGTGTCGTCGTGCTTCTCCAGAGCGGTCCACTGGTACGCGGTGTTGATGGCCGCCTTGCCCGCATCCGTCTTGATGATGTCGAGCAGCGCGTTGACGATCGTATCCCGCATCGCCTGTGTCACCGAGGGGTGGAACTGCACGCCGTCGTTGGGGATGTTTCCCGATACTTTCAGCACGACCACCTTGTCCATGACGTCGGGATGGTCAGCCTGGATATTCGCGCGCGCATCGACAAAGCACGCGCCCGCATCCGCCTGGCCGGAGTACACGGCGGTGGCAACCGCGGGATGGCTGCCCGCGTCGATGACCTTCATGTCCTTCTCGGGATCGAGGCCCGCTGCCTTGATCATCAGGCTGGGGATGATCCATCCACTGGCGGAGAGGGGATCGACACGAGCGAAGGTGTGCCCCTTCAAATCGGCGAGCGTCTTGATGGCCAAACCGGCGCGCATGATTATCTCGCCCTGGTAGAACGCGCTGCCGTTTCTCTGGGAGACGAGCGCCGCCTGCGCGACCTTCTGGTCCGCGGCGAGGATATACGCCGCCGTGGCCAGGGAGGTCATCTGCGCCTTGGGCGGATTGGCCTTGAGGGCTTCGATGACCCCGACATAGTCGGTGGCCACAAAGGTCTTGAAAAAGAGACCGGTCTTGGCATGGAGCAGATCAGCGACGCTCTGGGCTCCCGCGGAGACCTTTGAGGTGTCCCCCGAGGGCACGTACGCCCAGATGATGGGGTTCTTTTCGCTTCCGAGCGGATCCGCCGCCATGGCGGCCATCGCGGTGAGGACCAGCAGTGCGGCCACGAGCATCGCAATTTTCCTTGACATGGATTCCTCCTTATCAGTTGACGTTTCCCCGAAAGAGTATGGCAGCAGGTGGCCCGCGTCAAGCGATGCCGCAAATCTTGCGCCTTATGCGCTGCGGGGATAGACTTACCGCCATGGCAGCGGAGATTCACGAGCTCCTCCTCCTTCTGGGAAGGCCAGCCTCCGGCAAGAGCGAAACCCTCGATTACCTCCAGCGCCTGGATCCCGCGGAGCGCCTGCGCCGATTCAGGATCGGCCGGCTTGTTGCGCTGGATGATTTTCCCCTGCTCTGGGCCTGGTTCGAGGAGGATGCCATCCTCGAGCGCATGGGCAAGCCGCGCCTGCACACCACAGCCGACGGCTACTTTGTAGAGCGGCACCTCTGGGACGTGCTCATCAGCCGGCTCTGCCTGGAATACGACAAGCTGTGCGCTCGGGAACCCGACCTTGGGCTGCAGACCACCGTTATCATCGAGTTTTCCCGGGGCAGCGAGCACGGAGGATATACGGCGGCGCTGGATGCGCTTACGGACGCCGTTCTTTCGCGCGCGGGAGCTCTCTACGTGTCGGTATCGTTCGAGGAGTCGCTGCGCAAGAACCGCCGGCGGTTCAATGCCAGCAGGCCCGACAGCATCCTGGAGCACGGCCTCCCGGATGAGAAGCTGGAGAAGCTGTACAGGATTGACGACTGGAATGACCTGAAGCGGACGGACCCTGGGCACCTCCTGGTGCGCGGGCATCGGGTCCCCTGCGTCGTCTTCGACAATGACGACGATGTCACCACGCCCCGCGGGGAAGCCCTCGGGAGCCGTTTGGAGGGAAGCCTTCAGAGGTTGTGGGCATTGCGGCTGTCCAAGTAGAATGCCGGGGGGAGCTCTCCGGCAGAGGAGGAACAAAGTGATCAGCGAAGGCCTCGAGCGGCACGCCGCGCTTTTCCAGGAACATACGGAGCTGAGGGTGCAGGAAAACAGATCCACCATGATTATGCTCCTGAACGGCGACAGCGTGGTGAACACAGCCGAATCCACGGCAGGGGTCTCGGCGAGGGTGTACAGGAACGGCTGCTGGGGTTTCGCTTCCCTCACCGGCAGGGACGATGCGAGCATCGCGCGCGCCGTGCAGGACGCGACAGCCAATGCGCGGTTCCTTGCGGATCGCTTGAAACGGAGGGCCGGCCGGCTTCCCATTTCCGCGCGCTCGGGCATGCACGACCTGTCCACGGAAAAGCAGCGCCGCAGCCATGCTGAGCTCCTGGAGTTCGTCCGGGCAGTGGATGCGTGGCTGGCGTCAAAACACCCCGAGCTCCTGTCCCGCACGCTGTCCCTGCGCTGTCTGGACATGGACAAGGTCCTCCTTACTTCCGAAGGCGCGTCCGCTGGATCGCTCATCCCCCGCACGTTGCTCTACGTGATGCTCTCCCGGACCGCCGCGGCCGGAGACAGCGTAGAGGCTATGCGGGTTCTGGGGGGCAGGGGACAGTTCGAGGACGTCTTCGATTCTCCCGAACAGCTCTTCCCCGAGGTGGAGGATCTCTGCGGCCATCTTGCGCGCAAAGCCGAGGGAATCTATCCCGAGGCCGGCGCGCATGAGGTCGTGCTGGGACCTGACCTTGCCGGCATACTGGCGCACGAGGCCATCGGCCATACCACCGAAGGCGACCTGGTTCTCGGCGGATCCGTTGCAGGCGAGAACAGGGGACGACAGGTCGCCAGCGAACTGGTCTCGCTGGTGGACTTTGCCCACACCGCCTTGGGCGCGATGTGCCCCGTGCCCGTGTGGGTCGATGACGAGGGCTCCGCGGCTGAGGATGTGCTCATCATCGACAAGGGTGTTCTGCGCTCCTTCATGCACAGCAAGGAGACGGCATTGAAGCTTGATGCCGCGCCCACCGGCAATGCCCGCGCATTCGCGTACTTCGACGAACCGCTGGTGCGCATGCGCAACACCGCGATCCTCCCCGGCGGGAGCAGGCTCGAAGACATGATTGCCTCCGTGGATAACGGCTATTACCTCATGGAGCCAGGCAGCGGACAGGCGGATTCCACGAGCGAGTTCATGTTCGGCGTGACCCTGGGCTATGAGATCAGGAAGGGAAAGCTGGGCAGGGCCCTGCGGGACACGACCGTTTCAGGCATCGCCTTCGACATGTTGAAGGGAGTAGGCATGGTCTCGAGGGACATGAAATGGGGCTGCAGCGGATTCTGCGGGAAAAAGCAGTTGATCCCTGTTGGCATGGGCGGCCCGGCCATCAGATGCAGAATCACGATCGGAGGACGGTAATATGCAGAGCGATGACGTCGTCTCCATAGGCATCGCGGCCATGACGTCCAGGGGAGCGGGCAAGGCGCAGGCCCATTTGGTTGTTTCCGAGAAGAGCGAGCTCGAAGTGGAGGCGGGCCAGATCAGCCTGCTGCGCACAACGGTGAATGCCCGGCTCACACTCTCCGCGATTGCGGACAACCGTCGAGGCTCGATCACGGTGAACCGCGTTGAACGGGAAGCGGTGGAGGAAGCCGCCTCGCAGGCGGCGGCGAACGCGGAGGCGGCACAGCCCGACCCGGCGCACGACATCGCCCCCGCGCAAAAGCCCGAAGCCTTCGGTTACGGCGCCCGGGAGCCTGACAAGGCGGAGATGTACGACCGCACGGCCGCTTTTCTTGAAAGGGCCCGGCAGCGCTACCCGAAGACCCGCATCGAACTGAGCATCCTCGATTTCACGGCTTCGCATGCCACCTTTGCGAACACGAACGGGGTCAGGTATCAGTCCGATACGGGCGTCTATGATTTCTTTGCAATGTTCACGACAAAAGAGGGAAAGAAAACCTCATCATTCAATTACTCAGGGGCGGTCCGGAGAGCGCTCGGAGAGCCTCTGGAGAGCTGGGGAAGCGTGGATGAGCTGATGCGCCAGTCCGTTGAGCAGCTCGATCCCGGCTCGGTGGAGGGGAAATTTGTAGGCGACCTTGTTATCACGCCGGATTGTTTTGCGGACCTCCTGTACTACATCGACCAGGTTTTTCTGGAAGACGAACCGCTTATCAGGGGCACTTCGCGCTTCAAGGACTCGCTAGGAAAACAGGTCGCGGCGCCGGTCTTCTCCCTTCGCTCAAGCCCCGTGTCCCCCGCCATCCAGGCAGGGTATTTTTTCACGCCCGACGGCTTCCGGGCAGAGGATTCCGCTTTGATCGAGCAGGGCGTGCTCCGGGGGTTCAACCTCAGCCTCTACGGATCCAGAAAAACCGGCAAGCCGAAGCCGCCAAACGCCGGCGGATGCTGGGTGGTGGATCCGGGCAACCAGCCGGTTTCCAACATCATCGCGTCCGTGGATCGCGGCATCCTCCTCTGCCGGTTCTCGGGGGACACGCCGAGCGCCAATGGAGATTTCAGCGGAGTGGCAAAAAACAGCTACCTGATCTCAGGCGGAAGGATCGCGCACCCAGTGGCGGAAACCACGATCGCAGGAAACCTGGCCGATCTGCTCCTTGCGATATCCGCTGTCTCAAGTGAAAGGGTGGATTTCGGCAACATGCTCCTCCCCTGGGTTCACGCCGGAGGAGTGACGATCTCGGGGAAGTGACCGCGACGACCTGTTCAGCCCTATAGCTGGAAGCGCATATTCCCGCTCCCGCCGAAATCATTGGTCAGGACGTTGTAGGTGACCGAGAGGTCCAACTGGAGCAGGAAGATGCTGATGGAGGTCCCTCCGTAGATCCTGAACTCCCAGCCGTTCGCCCCCGTGCAGCATTCATCAGAGCCGTAATGTCGAAGGTTTGGCTGGCGAGTCCGGGCACCGCCATCCCGATGCTTCCCTTCATGTACGAGTAGCCTATCCCGACCGAGAGAGCGGGCATCAGCCCCTCATCTTTGAGAATGGCCAGGCAGATGTCGCCGCCCGCGATGAAGTAGTCCACTTCGACGCCGCCCTCAAAGTAAAGGTGCAACTGCTGGGGGATGAAGTCGAGCTCAATGGGAATCGCGACGCCGAGCATGTCGAACACTGGCTTGACAGTGGTTCAGTGCATCACTGTCGCTCCCAGAGCGACCCCGACTCCGAAGTGAACGAACGAAATACCCGACAGGATTCTGCCTTGCGTACCGGATTTCACCGACCCCCGCCCCTGCGGGGTGGACAAGGCACTGCGCAGGCGGCGCTCGGGGCCGGGAGCTATTGCTTTCCTTTCACGGTCTCGCTGCTGCAAGATGGACGCCCTGCCGATCACTTCGAGGACTGCGTCCACCCTCCTGCCCGTTCTCGCGGTGGTTCGTGAGGTGCTCGGCAAAGCCGCTCCGTTCGACGATGATGCGATGAAAGGCGGCTGAGGGCATTCGGCCCTAGAGCCGGAAAGCCACGCCGATTCCGAGGTCAAGCATCACACCGAAGTTTGATCCGGACCGGAATCCAGTCGGCTCGAAGAAAAGCGGATAGCACGCGCCAGCTCGTACAAGGAGCGACCACCGACTGCCCAGCTCGAAACGCAGCCGCGCAGACGCGCCGAACGAGACCATGAGTGCCTGGGCCGAGGTGACCCACGTCAGGTCGGGCATCCCGAGCGCAAGATCGAGAGCGCTCGACCTGCCGAGCTTGAAGAGCGGCAGGACCGCGAGTGCCTCACCCGTGATGATGAGAGCCCCTTCGAGGGACAGGAGGCTGCACCCAACGGCCACCTCAGCGCCAAGACCGGCCGGCCACTTGTGCTCCAAGCCCGCCCTGAGGTCCATCCAGTTCGTCGCCCCGAGCGTCACGAAAGTGGAGCCGCCGCCCTGGCCTTGCGGCTCTTCACCGTAGCACAACGAAGCCGCGCCGAAAAACCCGGCAATGGCCGCCGCCGCGATCAGCGTGCGGGCGACCTTTCGAGACCTGTCCATGCGACCACCTCCCGGGCATGAGATTGCCCTGAGTCCGCCAGCTCATGGATGCTCTCTACAAGGGTGTAATGAAGAGTGTGTCACGAATCGAGTGGTTCGTCCAGACAAGGCTGATCGAGCATAAAACGGACACCTGGCCCCTCATCACGGAGATCTTCTACGACAACTTCAGGAAAGCGAGGCCGAACAAGGCCCATGAGATCTCGAGCTCCAAAAATGCTCTGTGCTATGCCTTTCCGATCAGATTCATTCGCTCAATACCCGGCCGGGCGATCTATAGGTTCTCGAGGAACTCTTCTTCGGCAACCTGGGCCAGTTTTAGAATGTTGTGCAGCATCCCCACCGCCACTTCCCTGTGTAGCGGAACGACACAACCGATGTCGCCCTGCGCCCCTTTCTTTCTCAGAACGACGTGACTGCCACGCTGCCTTACCTGAAAAAACCAAGCCTCTCAAGCGCCGCTATTGTCTCCATGCCGGAAACTCGGCGGAGCTTAGACACTCTGAACCTCGAACGTCGTCACCAAAGACCGGCTGACTTCGGGAGTCGGGAACTCCTCCAAGTAGAGCTCCGTCGCCTCGCGAAGATTCGCGACAGCTTCGTCGATATTATAACCTTGGCTCGACGTGCCCACCTCGGGGCAAAGTGCAACCCACAGGTCATCCTCTCGATGAACGACCGCAGTGAAAGACCTCATTCTGGATCCCCCCTTGCCTTTTTCGGCACTCATGCCTTGATCCAAATCTAACCCCAATTTGAAGTCCCGGTATACGCCTTGTTGATTTCATCGGTCTTTCCTCGGAGACGTGGGTGCAGAGCTCGGTACTGGTGATGCTCGCGTGGCCCAGGATCGCCTGGATGTGGCGCAGGTCCGCATGGTTACCGAGCATCTGGGTGGCCATCGAGTGACGAAAGGTATGGGGCGTTATCGTCTTGGCCACGTCGCTCCTCTTCGCCGCTCTCCCCACGATTTGCCCGACTGTCCGAACGGCAACGCGGCTGCCACTGTGAAGGCTCACAAAGAGCCTCTTCTCTTCATCCCTCCTCGCGAGCCACGGCCGCGCCACTCTGAGGTAAGCCTCGATGAAATGGCGGGTATGCGCACCCATATCCACCACACTGGCCTTTCGCCATTATGGCGACCTTCGCTGCGGCGAATCGGTATGCTGTGCGTTCGGTCTCGTTCAGGGTAACGCTTCGGGCTTCCCTCGTCACTCGCGGGCCTACGTCGATTCGTAGGAACGGCAGGCGATATCGAGAAACCGTTCGACCTCTTCCATGCCGATAAGGCCTTCCACCATTGCTACCTCGTACATCTCGCACGAATCATGGATCGTTTGTGCGATGTCGCCCATCGCAGCTTTGTCCATGGTCCATGGACCCGACTCGAATCCGCTGCCCGCGTGGATTGCTATCCAGAAGTAGCTGTTCCACTCCGGATGAAGCGTCGACCGTTCTATGGTGAGCGAAGGCGTGTATCCGGCCAGTCGCGGTTCGCCGAGTATTCGGAACAGCAAACGAGGATCGGTTGTCTCGGGAAGCCCAAGATGAAATTCGCGCTCCAGAAGATGCCCGCGGTTCGAGCATTGCAACGTGCACCGCATGAAAAGGCTCTCGAAATGGTCAAACAGCATGAACGACAATGCTCGCGAGAGATCCGGCCCCATCCACTGAGAGTCTATGTGAAGGTCATTCTCCAGCGGCAGGTACCGGAAGCCCGTCTTTTCCAGTTCCGCACGAATGAAGGGGAAGAATATCTCCCGAAGCTTCGTATCAAGGGATCCGACTGCTTCGGGATTCTCCAGAATGATCCAGTCGGTACGTGCGTCTGCCTTCGCAGCTTCTCTCAGGACCCAGTTGACCTGGCTATGACGGCGGGTGCTGCTCATCGCCGTTTCTTCCCCGGGTGCCTTTTTGAGATCCCCGCGATCTTTCTTCTCAGGCTCCTCGTCCGATTGCGTCTCACGCGCGGATCCTCATCGGGGAACTCAGACCTCGACGGTGGAGTTGCCGGAGAGCCCCCCGGCTCGGCCGCGACACGCGCATTGTAGGCGGCGATGAACAAGTTCATCTGGTCCTGGTCGGTCATATCGAAACCCGCGGCCTGGCCCTGCATGAAGAAAGACTTTGCCATCCCAAACCTTGAGGGATCGTTCATGATCCTCATAAAAGAGGGCTCTATCTCACCGAGATAGCGAAGCGCTGCCTCCGCTGCATCAAGTCTGAACTCTCGACCTAGAAACCGCCAGAATGCGATCAGCTCCGGTATGATGTCTTCCGCCTCTTCCGACGATCGCAGTGACACCTTCCTGGGGAAGTAGTCGGTAACGATTTCCTTGAGGTTTGACATGGTCATGTTCGGCAACGTGACGCCGATATGATTGAACCCGAAATCCAGCAGGCAACCTGCCCAGAAGCCAGTGGATCCATGTTTGGCTGCGTGCGTCTGGCCTTCGGGCGACGAACAGAATGTGTCTACGAGCGAGCGTCTATAGCGGTCGAACGCCTTGTCCGCTTTGTCGTGACCGGGCTCGAGGGAATCAAGCGCGTGTATGTTGAAATCCGGCATGACCCTCAGAGTATCCGATTTTGCGGATCAAGTGAAAGGAGTCGCGAGCTCCGACGCCACCCGCCTCCTGGCGGCCGTGACACTTTGTGCGCCAGCGCGGCAGCGCCAGTCCCTATCGCAGCGGAGATTGTTTTAGCTTTTGTCAAGCAGTTTTTTTCGAGACTGCCTTTTTTATCCTCCTCGTTGGCCTAGAGTGCCGAGTGTTCCTGATCTTGACTTTGCTGGCCCGAGGTGCTTTG
>JBEKQU010000022.1:0-64072 GCA_049519415.1 Spirochaetia bacterium | reverse complement strand
TTTTAAGCACCACGATCCTGTCCGCCCGAGCAACCGTGGAGAGGCGATGCGCGATAAGGAACGTGATGAAGTTCGGCCGGGTGCGGATGATGTCGTCGATGGTGCGCGTGATCTCTTTTTCGGTCTCCGTGTCCAGGGAGCTTGTTGCCTCGTCGAAGATGAGGAGATCAGGCTTGCGCAGGAGCGCCCGCGCGATGGCCAGCCGCTGCCTTTCCCCGCCTGACAGCTTGAGGCCCCCTTCGCCAATTCGGGTGTCCAGCCCCTGGCGCGATCTCTCCAGCAGCCCTCGAAGCTGCGCCGCTTCAAGCGCATCCATGCATTCCTGGTCAGTGGCGTTCTGGCGGACGAACCGCAGGTTGTCGCGGATGGTGCCGGCGAACAGGTCGATGGACTGGGGCACGAAGCCCACGCGCCTGCGCAGCAGGTCGTAGTTGATCTCGCGGGACTCCACGCCGTTGAGGAGGATCCGGCCGGCATCGGGATGGTACAGGCCCAGGAGGAGCTTGATGAGAGTGCTCTTGCCCGCGCCGGACGGACCGACGAACGCGATGCTCTCGCCGGACCGGGCGGAGAAGGAGACGTCCACCAGGGCTGCATCGCGCGCGCCGGGGTGCCGGTAGGTGATGCCGGCGAACTCCAGGGATTCGATGCCGTCGGGAACAACGCCCCCGGGATTGGAAGGCGCCGGCTCCTGGGCGAGGATGCGTTCGACGTTCTCCAGGCTCGCGCGCGTCTCGGAATACTTGGTGACCACGTTCCCGATCTCCCCCAGCGGAGAGAAGATGGCGAAGGAGTAGAACAGGAGGCTGAAGAACTCCCCCAGGGTGATGAGCTTGAAGTAGATGAGGATGAGCATCTGCAGGAGGAACAGGGCGCGGAAGAAGTTGATGGCCGTGCCCTGGAAGAACATGAGCATCCTCACCGTCTTCACCTTGGCAAGCTCCAGGTCCAGGATCTTCTGGTTGGTGGCGTTCAACCGATCGATCTCCTGGGTCTCCAGGCCCAGGCTCTTGATGAGCTCGATGTTGCGCAGGCTCTCCGTGGTGGAACCGGCAAGCTCATTGGTCTCCGTGAATATCCTTGTCTGGACCTGCTTGATCCTGCGGCCCAGGGAGGAAACAAGCAGGCCGAGCACCGGCGCGAGGATGAGCAGCGCCACGGCGATGGACCAGTGCACGAAGAAGGAGTAGCCGAGCACCAGGAGCAGGGTGAGGGAGGAGAGGAAGACCGTGTTGATCGACTGGCTGATCATGTCGCGGCTGTCAACGCGCGCCTTCTGAAGCTGCGTGAGGACGGCGCCGCTCTGCTGGTCCTCGAAAGCGCGGAAGGGCAGCCGCAGCGAGTGCGCAATCCCGTCCGCGTACATGGTGGCGCCCACGGACTGCGAGACGACGTTGATGTAATAATCCTGGAAGTTTTTTGCGATCCTGCTCACCATGGCCACGCCGATGAATGCAAGGATCATGAGGCCGACGCCGCGGATGAACTCGGCCTTCGGCATTGTGGAGATGTTCGCCGCGTATTTATCCACGATGATGCGGAAGATCTGAGGATCCAGCAGTGAAAAGACCTGGTTGATGACGGCAAGGATGATGGCGAAAACCACCATTCCCCGGTAGGGCCTGAGGTACGAGAGGAGAAGCTTCATGGGCTAAGATACTAATGCCTGCTGCCCGGGGGACAGCGACCTTCAGCCGGCGGGCGTGACCTTTTGCCCGTCGTTGAGGAAGCTCTGGCCTTCCGTGATCACGGGGACGCCTTCGGCCAGCCCTGAGATGATTTCCGTCACCGCGTCGTCGGAGATTCCCGTCTCCACCGCGATCTTTTTCACCGTTCCCTGCGCCACGGTGTACACGTAGTCCACTCCCGTTTCCGTGACCACGGCCGTGTTGGGCACGACCAGCACGTTCTCCCGCTTTTCCACGGGGAAGGAGACCCGGGCGAGCATGCCCGGCCTGATGATGTCCCCCGGGTTGTCGATGTGGATCTTGACCGTGTATCCCTGGGTGCGCAGGTCCACCGATGGGCTGATGGTCTGCACCATGCCGGTGAGCTTGGCGTTTACTGCTGCGTCAATGCCCACCGCGACGACCTCCCCTACGTGGATCTTCTCGATCTGGCTTTCCTCCACGCTCGCTTCCGCGTTCACGGCGCTCACGTCAATGACCACGAAAGCGGGCACGGCGCTGGAAACAAGCTCGCCGGGATCCACGTTGCGCGAGGCGACGACTCCGGTGAGGGGAGAGGTGATGATGGCATTGGAGAGCTGCGACTCAGCCAGGTCGGCCGTTGCCTGCGCCTGGTCGACCTGCGAAGACGCCACTCCCGTGGATTGGGGCCCGCCCTTGTCTTGTATCAGCGCAAGGTTCTGCTGAGCGGTATCCAGCGCAATGCCTGCGCTGTCGAACCTGGCCTTTGCGCCGTCCAACTGCTGCTGAGAGGCGGTGCCGGCGTCGAACAGCTTCTGCGTCCTGTCGTACAGGTCCTTTGCGTCGTCTCGTTGCACCTGCGCCTGCTTCACCGCGGCCTGCGCCTGCAACACCTGCGAAGAGAGGGAGGAATCGCTTGTGCGCGTGAGGTTCCCCTTGGCGCTTTCCAGGGCGGCCTGGGCCTGGCGCGCCTGAGTTTCATAGTCCTCGGATTCCAAAGTGAAGAGCACGTCGCCCTTGCGCACCCGCTGGCTCACGTCCGCGTCCACCGTGGCCACCCTGCCGGCGATCTTAGGCGAAACCACGATCTCCTGGACCGGCCGTATCCGGGCGGAATACGCCAGTGAAATGATGATGCTGGAACGCGCCACCGGGACCGTGGTGACGGTTTTCATGCCCTGCTGCGCGGCCTGCTTTGCCGGGCCGCAGCCGTACAAAACGATGCCGCCGAGCGTGATGCCGGCGATTGCCGCAAGGACTGCGGCGCATCGTTGATTCGTCCTGACGCGTAGTGTTTTCATTGCGCATACCCTCCATTGTCGGGGATCTGTTTCCGCTTCCTCCGCGCCGATCGCGCGTCGTCCATCAGCGTGTACACCACGGGCAGGAGGATGGGGGTGAGGATGGTGGAGGTGATCAAGCCTCCGATCAGCACCACCGCCATGCCGGAGCGGATCTCGCTGGAAGCGCCGAGGGACAGGGCCAGGGGGAGCATGCCCACGATCATTGTGACAGACGTCATGAGGATGGGCCGCAGCCGGGTGATGCCTGCTTCCACCAGCGCCTCTCGCAACGGCTTGCCCCGCTTCATGAGGGTGTGGGTGTAGTCGATGAGCAGCGTGCCGTTCTTGGAGATCAGGCCGTCCAGCATGATCAGGCCAATGAAGGAGATGATGTTGATGGCCTTGCCGGTGAGGGCAAGAGCGGCGAATGCCCCGATCACGCCGCAGGGGATAGAGAGCATGCGGATGAGGGGCGTGAGGAAGGATTCGTAGAGGACCACCAGGATCATGAATACCAGAAGAAGGGAGGCGGCCAGGGCCCACCCCAGAGATCCGAAGGAGCTGGCCATGTTCTGCTGGTCGCCGGTGTAGGCCAGTGCGTAGCCGAAGGGGACCGCCAGCGCCGTCATCTTCTGCTTGATGTCGGCCGTGATGGCGCCCAGCGGCCGGCCCGCCGTGTTGGCGGAGATGGTGGCCACGTTCTGCCTGTCGCGCCTGAGGATCTCCTGCGAGCTGTCGGTGGCGGCGAAGGTCGCCACCTGGGAAAGGGAAATCTGCTGGCCCGCCTGGTTGGTCACCTTGAGGGTGCCGAGGTCCGCCGGCGTCTTTAGCTGCTCCTCCTCGTAGCGCACCACCATGTCGTATTCATCCCCCGCGTGCCGATAGACCCCCACGTTCGTGCCGGCAAGCGCGGTGCGCAGCACCGTGGCAAGGTCGTACGGGGCAAGCCCGTACGAGGCGGCGGCCAGCCTGTCCACGCGCACGCTCACCTCGGTCTGGCTGGCGCGCATGGTGTTGTCCACGTCCGCGGCGCCCGGCACCGAGCGCACCACGTTCTCCACCTGGAGGGCGAGATCGCGCAGGACGTCCCGGTTGGGGCCGGTCACGTTGATGATGAGGGGCTTGGCGCCGTCAATGGAGCTGCGCGCCACGATGCCCGGTTCGGTCACGGAGAAGTCGGCGCCGGGGAGCTGCCTGCCCCACGCGCGCAGCTCGCTGGCGATCACGGATTGGCTTTTTTTCCTCTGGCCCTTGTCCTTGAGCTTCACGATGATCTCCGACGTGGAGACGCCGGTGTCGCTGCCGATGGTGGCGAAGCTATCCTCCACCTCGGGGATGGAGAGGAGGTGCTGCTCCACCAGCCGCGCCTTGACGTCGGTCTGCCGGTAGCCGGCCCCGGGTCCCAGGTCGATATCCACCACGAGCTTGCTCTGGTCCGCCGTGGGCATGAACTCGGTCTGGATGACCTTGAGCGGAATAAGCGCGATGCTTCCCGCAAGAAGGAGGAGGATGGGCACGATAACCGCTGCCCTATGCCGGAGGGACCACTGGAGGAAGCGTCGATACCCGCCCTTGATCGTGTTCTCGAAGAACCTGCCGAACCCGCCGCGCGGGGCCTCGGCGTCTTCACTCCCCTCTTCAGGCGCGGCAGCGCGAGCGCCGGCGCGGCGGTCGCGCCGCCCCACGAGCATCCGGGAGGCCATCATGGGCGTGACGGTGAAGGAGACAAGGAGGGAGAGCAGCGTGGCTGCCACGACGGTGAGCCCGAACTGCTTGAAGAACTGCCCGACAATGTCCGTCATGAAGGCGATGGGAGCAAAGACCACGACGTCGCACAGCGTGATGGCCACGGCGGCAAGTCCTATCTCCTTGCGGCCCTGGACAGCGGCCGTGCGGGGCTCTTCTCCCAGGTGGATGTGGCGGTCGATGTTTTCCAAAATCACGATGGAATCGTCCACGAGGATGCCGATGCACAGCCCCAGCGCCATGAGGGAGACGATGTTCAGCGTGAAGTGGAAGAGCCACATGGCGAAAAAGGTTCCCACAAGGGAGACGGGAATGGCGATGAGCACGATGAGAGACGATCGCCAGCGCCGCAGGAAGAGGAACAGCACGAGGGACGTGGTGATGATGCTCTCCACCAGGTTGAGCTGCGTTTCGGCCAGCGAAGAATTGATGAAGATCGTGGCGTCGCTGGCCACGGTGAGCGAGGTGCCAGGGAGGAGCGTGGGCTGCAGCGCCGCAAGCTCCGCCTTCACCGTGTTTGCCGTTGTCACGACATTGGCGTTGCTCTGTTTTCGAACAAAGATGCCGATGGTGGGGCTTGAGTTCAGCCGCACAGTCATTGTCGGCGCGGGGTAATCCAGGGTGACCTGCGCGATCTCCGCCAGACGCACGCTCCCGCCGCCCGGCAGGGGCATGCGCATGTTCTTCACGTCGTCGATGTCATTGAACTCCCCGACCAGCCGCACCGTGAGGTCCCGGCCCTTCTGTTTCAGCTCGCCTGCGGGGATGTTGAGGTTCTCCGCCTCCAGCAAGGCCATGAGCGTCGCAGGGCTCACCCCGTAGTATTCCAGGGCGGTCTTATCCACCGTGATGAGAAGCTCCTTCTTCTGCCCTCCCACCAGGCTGGCGTTTCCCACGCCGGGGAGGCTTTCCAGGTCTCGCATGACCCGGTCCGCCTCATTGTACAGCTCCTCTGCCGAGGCCGAGCCCGAGACGGAGAGGATGAGGATGGGCTGGCTGTTCACGTCGTACTTGGCCATGATCGGCCGGCTGGCATCCTTGGGGAGGGTGTCCATGATGCCGTCCAGCGCCTTCTGCACGTCGATCACGGCCGAGTTCATGTCGGTGGTCATGCTGAACTGCAGGATGGTGTAGCCGTAGCCCGTGCCGGAGATGGAGCGCATGGCCGCGATTCCGTTCACCCCTGACACCGCGTCCTCGATGGGCTTGATCACGTCCTTGTCGATCTCCTCGGCGCCCGCGCCGATGTACGTGGAATGGATGGAGATGATCGGCGTGTCCACGGCGGGAAAGAGGTCGGCGCCGAGGTTCAGGTAGCCCACGACCCCCAGGCCGAGGATAAGGGCAATGCCCATGATGATGGCGGTGGGCCGCTTGACGGAAAGCTCGGTGATGCTCATTCCGCCTCCCCCGTGATCTGCGCGATGTCGGCCAGCGCCTCATCGCGCGTGTACAGCGCAAGGAGCAGGTCGAGCTGCACGCTGCCTTCCATGATGTCGGCGCCGTACAGGTCCGCGTGGCTGGCGCTCCCATTGTCGAAGGACACCCGCGCGTTCTTCAGCCGCTCCTCCGCGTATTCCGCCTTTGCCTGATTCTCCTTGACATCGGCATCAGCCTTTATCGCGGCGTCGATGGCCTTGCGCACGTTCAGCCGCACGAGCTTCTCCGTCTGGGTGAGCCCCGTGGCCGCCATCTCCGCGTCCTTTTCCGCCTGGCCGATGGCGGCATGGGAGGAAAGCCCGTCGAACGCGCTCATCTTCACCCCGAGGCTGATCACCAGGTCCCAGGTCCAGGTGGTGTTGTTCCAGCTCCAGTCCGCGTAGGGAATGTCCTCCTGCCCCGTGACGGCAAGGCTCACGCCGAGTGAGGCGTCGGGGAGAAGCATGGATCCGCCCTTCTCAATGGCGAGCTTCTTCTGCGCAAGGCTCACGCGGGTGCGGCCGGCAGCCATGTCCGTGGACTCCTTCAAAGCCGTCTCGAGCAGCGCCTGCTCGTCCAGTGGGGGAAGGGACGGGCTCCAACTGGTGGAAAGCGTGATGCCTGCCGGATCCAGTCCGGTGAGGATGCCCAGGCTCTCCCGGGCCGTCAGGCTGCTCTGGGTGGCTTCCGCCAGCCGGGCCTCGATGGATGCCTGGTTTGATTGCGCTTCTAATACGGCCTCCTTGTTGATGGTGCCCTGGTCAAAGGATTTCTGCCTGTCGGCGACAATCTGCGCGGCCGTGTTCCTGATCCGCTCCAGTATTTTTTCCGACTCTTCCGCGAGAAGCGCGCTGTAGTACGCGCGATTCACTTCCCGGTCGATGTCCCGCTGCTGCGTGACGAGGTCCGTGCCCGCCGCGTCCGCCTGGAGCGCCGCCGCGTCGATGGCGTTCTTTATCTTTCCCCAGGTGAACAGGGGCTGGCTGAGCGTGGCCGCTACGGAGAAATAGTTGTGCAGCTGCGCGCCGATATCGATGTCGGTGGGCGGAATGGTGACGGAGCCGAGCGGGATGGCGGTAGGGTTGCTGTAAACGTGGGGTATTGAGATTCCTCCCGGGGGAATTGCTGGGGAGAATGATCCCAGCTCCCCGGCCGTGACCGTGTATCCCTGGGGCGGGTTGGCCAGATAGGAGGCTGACGCCTGCATGTCAACGTGGGGCAGGGCGCTGCTCGTTGCCTGGTTCACGCCCAGCCGGGACTTCTGCAGCGCCAGCTCCTTCAACCGAATGGCCTCGGAACCTTTCCTTGCCAGATCGTAGGCCTGCGCGAGGGTGAGCCCGGTGGACTGGGACATGCAGGGCGCGGCCATGAACAACAGAGAAATGAACAGAAGACCGCGCGCGATTGACCGACGCATATCATCCTCCCGAAAGCATGAGCGTGATGGTGCGCTTCAGCTCGTCGATCTCCGCGTCCACGTGGGCCGGTTCCGCTAAGGCGGCGGAGAAAAGCACCCCCACCACAGTGACCCGGATCAGGAAGCGGCGGCGAATCGGGTCGTTTGCCGCGCGAATGGCGCGCGTGCGCTTCTCCGCGGTCAACCGCTCCACCAGGCCGCAGAACTCTTCGATCCGTCCCTGCATAAGGTTCATCTGGCTGGATTCAAAGAGCATGCCGCGGAGCAGGGGGAGGTATCTCTTCAGGCTGCCGAAACCGGTCGATAGGAAACGCTCCACCCTGCGCTCAATCGTGTCGTCTGATTCGACAATGGCCCGGATCTTTTCAAGAAAGTCGTCCCACCCCTTTTCCACGGTGGCCCTGAAAAGGTCCCTCTTGTTCTTGAAGTACGTGTAGACGGTCCCCGTGGAGATGCCTGCCCGATCGGCGATGTCCTTGATCAAGGTCGCCCGGTAGCCGATGTTGCCGAATGCGGAGAAAGCCGCGTCGATGATCTGCGCGGGCTTCTCGTTGTCCCTGGACCTGGCCATCCGCACCCCACTCCATTATTGAATGAATGTTCATTCAATTATAAACAAGATGCGTAAGAATGACAAGCGGTCGCCCCCCATGGGCCTGCTGGGTTATACTCCCCCAGGAAGGGCGGGCTCTCACCGATGCGCAATGCTGCTTTCCTTGCATGCTACCTGGTGTTCGTCACCTCGGCGAACATATTCCTCAAGCTCTCGGCCGGCGCGGGCACGGTCGGGTACTTCCTCCTCATGCAGATTGCGGGCAATCTCGCGGGATTGGTCGGCATCCTGGCGTATACGGGGCTGCTGCGCACGCTGCCGCTGCACGTGGCTTTCCCTCTCAGCCGCGGTGTTGCGGTCCTAGGCGTTCAGCTTGTTGCATCCCTGCTCTTCTTCCACGAGGCCTTCAAACCGACTGAGGCCGCCGGCGCCGTGCTTGTGGCGGCCGGCGTCATCCTGGTGGGCGCAGGCGCGCCTCGGAAGGAGAGCAGGGCGTGAGGATTCTCCTCCTTCTTGCCGACATGGTCGCGAACACCGGCGCCCATATCTGCCTTAAGAAATCCGCGGCGCGCAGGGGCATGAAGCTGTTCCTCTTCTGGCAGGTGATCGGCAACCTGGCAAGCTTCATCGGCGTGCTTGCCTACACGGCGCTCATGCGCACCCTGTCCCTGCACGTGGCATATCCCCTCACTGAGGGCCTGACAGCCATCGGCGTGCAGATCGTGGGCGGGATGCTGTTTCTGAAAGAGAAGATCCCCCCCCTTGCGTGGGCGGGGACAGGTTTGATCCTTTCCGGTATCGTGCTCTTCAGTCTTTGACAGGGAGGATGGCATGGCGGACAGCACCCGTTTCATCGAAGAGCTGCGCAAGGCATGGAGGGATGAGAAAGGCGCGGCGCTCACGTATGCCGCCGCGGCGGAAAAGGAGAAGGATGCCCGCAGGCGCGACATCTTCCTGCGCATGGCCGCGGAGGAGGAGAAGCACGCCGAGCGGTGGGAAAAAAGGCTGCGCGAGCTGGGAGCCGGCCCCGGGGTCTATGCAGAGACCGCGGCGGAAATGCGGCGCCGCGCGGATCTTGTCGGACAAAGCCCAGACGTCATTGCCTCCACCATGGCGGCCGCTGAAGGCAATGCCGACGGAGCGTACGAGGTCCTTGCCTCTCTGGCGCCCACGGAGGAGGACAGGATCGCTTTCGGGGAAGCCGGCCGGGCCGAGCGGGCCCACGACCGGGTGCTGAAGGACATGGCCTTGCGCGAGCGTCCCCGCAGCGCCCTGGACCAGATCCTCGGCCGGGAGCGTCACGTGCGCGGCGGCGGGTGGATCGGCCAGGCCATCTACGGGATCAATGACGGCCTCGGCGCCGCCTTCGGCATTGTGAGCGGCGTCGCGGGCGCCACGCACGTGAACGGCTCGTTCGTTCTTCTCAGCGGTTTCGCCGCCATGATCGCGTCGGCCCTTTCGATGGGCAGCGGCGCCTACCTTGCCACCAAGTCGGAGAAGGAGGTGCACGAGGCTGAGCTCGGCAAGGAGCGCCGCGAGATCAAGGAGCATCCCGAGGAAGAGCGGGAAGAGCTGTCATTGTTCTACCAGTTGAAGGGCTTCACCGAGGAGGAAGCCAATGCCATGGCCGCCCGCATGGCGGAGAACCCCGAGGAGATGCTGCGCACCCTGGCCCATGAGGAGCTGGGCCTTTCCGATCAGGCGTTTTCCAACCCATGGAAATCAGCGGCAAGCGCCGCGGTGAGCACCGCGGTGGGCGCCGCGGTCCCGGTCCTGCCGTACCTGTTCACTGGCGGGATCACGGCCCTGATCACGTCGTTTGTCGTCAGCACCGCGGCGCATTTCGCCGTGGGAGCGGCAAAGGTCGTTGTCACGGGCCGAACCTGGTGGAAGAGCGGCCTGGAGATGATGGTGATCGGGCTGGCCGAGGCCGCCATCACGTACAGCATCGGGCTCCTCATCTCCCCGGTTCTGGGGTGAGCCCCGCACAACGCGTGTTCGGAAGCGCCCCGCAGGCTCCTTTGAAAGCGCCGCGCCGCCCGCGTCAGGCACGGACCGTCTCCTTGATATTCGCCAAAAACTGTGCGAAATAGAATCGAGGTGAAACATGGCGGACAGACATTCCCTTGGTGAGAAGGTGCGCGTGATCCGCGAGTCGCGGAGCATGAGCGGCGAACAGCTTGCCGAACGGGCCGACCTTGCGGCCGACCTGGTGGCGCAGATCGAATCGGGCGCCCTCATTCCCTCGCTGAGCCCGCTGATCAGGATCGCGCGGGCGTTGGGCGTGCGCCTGGGCACGTTCCTCGACGACCAGGAGAACGTGGGTCCCGTGGTCTCCCGGGTGGGCCAGCATGAGACGGTGGTGCGTTTCTCCGGCAGGGACCGGCCCATGCGCAGCGACCTGGACTTCTTTTCCCTTGCCGCCAACAAGGCGGGCCGGCACATGGAGCCGTTCCTCATCGACATCCACCCCGGCTCGGCGCTGTCCGCCCGTGCCTCGGCGCACGAAGGGGAGGAGTTCATCTACGTCCTCTCCGGCGATGTGGAGGTGGCCTACGGAAAGGACATCTACCGGTTGAAGCCGGGCGACTGCATCTATTACGACAGCATCGTGCCCCACCACGTGCACAGCGTCGGCGGCTCGGAGGCCCGGGTCGTGGCGGTTGTGTACGCCCCCTGAGGAGCGCGGCGTCGAGATGGTGTGAGGGCGGCCTAGAACTTGAACACGCCCAGGAGCGCCGTGGTCATCCACGGCACGTACGTGATGATCAGCACGCCGGCCAGCATTACCAGTTGGAAGGGGATCACGTCCCGGTAGATCCGCACCAGCGGCTTCTCGAACCTGTACGAGGCAAGGAACAGGTTCAGCCCGAGGGGAGGGGTCAGGTATCCCAGCTCCAGGTTGGCAAGAAAAATGATGCCCAGGTGCACGGGGTTGATCCCGTACAGGACCCCCAGCGGCGCGATGAGGGGAACCACGATCGTGATGGCGGAGAATATGTCGATGAAGAATCCCTTGATGATGAGGACCAGGTTCAGGAGGAGCAGGAATACGTAGGGGGATTGCACGTGGACCTGCAGCCACTGCGCAAGCTGGGTGGGGATCTGCGCGTCCACGATGTAGTAGGAGAACCCGCTCGCCGAGGCCAGGATGATGAGGATCCCGCCGAGGATGATCACGCTCTTCAGGAACACACCGGGGAGCTGTCGCAGCTTCAGGTCCCTGTGGACTGCCACCTCCAGGAGGAGCGCGTAGATCACCGTCACCGCCCCCGTCTCCACCAGGGTCGTGATCCCCTTCAGGAACAGCACGAGGATGAGCACGGGGAGAAGGATCTCACCCGCTGCCTTCCCGAGGGCGGGAAGGGCCTGGCGCGCTTCGAAAGCCGTGCGCGGAACCTTGTCCCTGCGCGCCCGCCAGACCCCCATCGCGCCGATGCTCACCACGAGGAAAGCGCCGGGGAGCACCCCTCCGACAAACATCTGTTTGATATTCGTGAGGGACACCACGCCGTAGAGGATCACCGGGAGGCTGGGGGGAAAGAGCAGGCCGATGCTCCCCGAGGCGGTGAGCAGCCCCCTGCCGAAGCGCTCGTTGTACCCGCTGCCGGTGAGGATGAACAAGAGCAGGCTTCCCACGGCGATGATGGTGACCCCTGAAGCGCCGGTGAACGTGGTGAGGAAAGCGCAGATGAGGATGCTCATGAACGCCAGGCCGCCCGGCAGCCAGCCGAAAAAAGTGCGGAACAGCCGCACGAGCCGTTCCCCGGATTTGCTCTCAGAGATGATGTAGCCGGCCAGGGTGAACAGGGGGATGGAGGGGATCACGTCGCCGGTGAGCATGGTGTAGGCCTGGTTCGCGGCCGTCTCCGCGGCGCCCCCCGAATGAAGGAAAAAGAGGAGCGCAAGCCCGCCCACCAGCACGAAGATCGGCCCGCCAAGGAAGACGCTGGCAATGAGGATGATGATGAGGGGAAGGTGCAGTCCGGAGAGGATGGGCGCGAAGGCCAGGGAGACGGCCGGCCCGGCCGTGGAAAGCCATGCGGAAAAACGCGAGGCGGAGGGGAGAAGCGACTGGAGCGTGTTCACCAATGGGTCCCATCCCAGCACGAGCCCGAGGGGCACGCCGATGAGGGCGATCCACCTGCGGCCGCCGCCCCGTTCCGGGGTCAGGATGAAGCGCACGGCCATGATCCCGAAGCCAATGGGCATGATGAGCGTGGCAAGCCGGATGGGAATCACCCCGATTCTTTCCATGGGGTCGAAGCCCGAGAGTACGAAAGACAGCGCGGCGGCGGTCTGCGCCACGCAGATACAGGTGGCCACGAGGGACGTGCCGGTCGCCACCCAGCGCCGCGCGGCCTCGGGCATCCGTTCGACGCCGATGCTGAGGGAGAGGTGGCTTTTTTCCCGGGTGGTGATCAGTGCGCTGGCAAAGGCGATCCACAGCACGAGGTGGCGCACGTAGTCGGTGGAAGCGCGCAGGGAGGACACGCCGAACAGCCGCGCGACGATGTCAAGAGCCAGGATGAGCGTGATGAGGACGAGCAGGGTAGGCGAGAACGCGTTCTCCAGGGCATGGATGATCCGCTGAGGCCGGCCCCGCAGCATACCGTGATGGTACTCGCGGCCGAGGCATTCTTCAAGAAGGCGAATCAACCGCCGCGGGCTGCCCCGGAAGGGCGGCATCCGCGGCGGGAATATTCCGCAGGCGGTACCCCACGCCGGGCTCGGTGATAATGAGCTCCGGCATCTGGGGGTTTTCCTCGATTTTTTTCCTCAAGCCGGTAATGAAAACGCGCAGGTAGTTCGTCTCTTCGTCCGCGTTCGGGCCCCAGACCTCCCTCAATATCTGCCGGTGGGTGAGGATGCGTCCGGCGTGCTGCACGAACAGCCGCAGCAGACCGTATTCGGTGGGAGTGAGCTTTACCGGTTCCCCGGCCACCTTCACCACCCTGTTGAGAAGGTCCACGGAGAGCCTGCCGGAGACAAAGGTCTCCTGGGCTTCCTGCGGCGCGCGGTGCCGGATGGCCACCCTCATGCGCGCGACCAGCTCGCCCGTGTTGAACGGCTTGATGAGGTAGTCGTCCGCACCCGCGTCAAGGAGGTTCACGATGTCCTCCTCTCCATTGCGCACGGAAAGGATGATCACGGGCGCCGAAGACCAGGAACGAAGCCGGGCAAGCACCTCGGCTCCGTCCAGGTCGGGAAGCCCGAGGTCCAGGAGGACGATGTCGGGCTTTTTGCCCAGAAGCATCTGAAGGCCGTCCTCCCCCGTGGCCGCTTCATGCACGGTGAAACCCTGCTTCTCCAGGCTTACCCGGAGGAGCCTGCGGATCTGCGCCTCGTCGTCGATCACGAGCACCGCAGTCACGGCGCTTCGCTCCTCCTCTCCTGGGTGATGCAGTCGGGCAGGACGATGCTGATGGAGAGCCCGGCCGCGCGGTTGATGAACGCGCTGATCCGTCCCCCGTGCGCTTCGACGATGCCTTTGCAGATGGAGAGGCCCAGCCCCACGCCGCCCGTGGCGGCCTTCCTGCCCCTGAAGAAAGTCTCGAACAGATGGGGCAACTCCTCGGGGTTCACGCCCGGTCCCTTGTCCGCGACGGTCAGGGTGATGCCGTTGCCTGTTTTTTCAACGCTGAGCTGGATCGCGGTGCCTGGCGGCGTGTGTCGGGCGGCATTGGTCAGGATGTTGGTCATGACCTGGACCATGAGGATGAAATCCATGGAAACAAGGGGCACCTCCTCATCGATGCTGATGGACAGGGGATGGTCCTTCGACTGGCGGCGAAGCGCATCGGCAACGACCGAAACGAGATCGAAGATGTCGGTGGGCGATTTTTTAAGGCGCAGCTGGCCCGATTCGAGCCTGCTCATGCTGAGCAGGTTCTCCACGATGGCGTTCAGCCGGTCGGTCGCGGTGAGGGTCTCCGCAAGGAGCAGGCCGCGCGCCTCCGGATCGCCCGCCGTTGCCGCGTCCATGAGCGCCGTGACGGATCCCTTGATCGTGGTGAGCGGCGTGCGAAGCTCGTGGGAGACGGTGTTGAGGAGGACGCGGCCCAATCTCTCCGATTCCCGGGCCATGAGGTTCTTCCTATTTTCCTCCGTCAGCAACTCCCGCTCCATCGACAGGGAAAGGGTGCGGCCGAGCATCTGGAGGGAATCTTCACGGTCGGGAAGCCACACGGCGCCCTCGGGCAGCACGACGCCCAGGACCCCGACGGCGGCGTCAGTGGTGAGGAGCGGGATGTAGTGAAAACGGGCCATGTGCAGTGTGTCCGTGTACATCCCGCAGGGAGTGCGGTTGTCAAAGCACCAGCGCGCCACGCCGAGCTCCTTGTCGTCAATGGAAACGCCGGTGAGGCTGCGCGCGCCGCGATCCAGCCCGCCCGCGCCGTCGGAGAGGAGGACGATCACCTCGGCATCGAGGTAGCGGGAGATGTGCTCCAAGCCCACCCGCACGATGCCCTCCAGGGTTCGCTGGAGGGAGAGCGCCTGTGAGAAGTCCAGGAGCAGGCTCATCCTTCGGGCGCGCACCGCGAGCATTGTCTGGTTCATCCGGAGCCGGGACATGAGAAATGCGAGCGCGGCGGCGATCACGAAGTACAGGAAGAACATGAGCACGTCCTCCAGCTTCGTGATCATGAAGGTGAAACGGGGAGGGAGGAAGAAGAAGTCCCAGAGGAGCGCGCTCGCCCCGGCCGCAATGAGAACAGCCAGCCTGTTGGTGAAGAAGGCGAGCGCGATGATGGCAAGAAGGTAGAGGATCGACACGGACCTGTACCCGATCAGGGGGAGCGCCAGGAGATTGATGCCGGTCACGGCCGCGATCACCAGAGCCATCTTGGCCACGGCCCCCCTCTCGGGCCGCAGGTAGGTGGAGAGGCGCATCCGCGGCCGCGAAAGGGCCGCGCCTTTTTCCTGGACCACGTCAACGTCAATGTCGCCGCTCATCTTCATGATCTGCTCGGCGATGGTCCGGCGCCGGAGGAAGGGAGCGCGGCCGACCACGCCGGATTTTCCCACGACGATCTCCGTGATGGCGTTGCTCCGGGCGAACCTGATGACGGCGAGGGGCACGTTGTCCGACGGAATGGTCACCATGGCCGCGCCAAGCTGCCGGGCCAGGTTCATGTTTTTTCGCAGCGCTTCCTGTTCGGCGTCTTTGAGCGTCGGGCCGGTTTCGACGTACAGGGCGGTCCACTCCGCCTTGAGGTTGAACGCCCTCTGCCGCGTCCAGCGGATGAGGTGCGCCGAGTTGGGGCTCGCGCTGATGGCGACGAGCAGCCTCTCACCCGTGGCCGCCGCGGCCTGGCGGGGGCTTTCGTGGAGGAGGTCGGTGAGTTGGTGGTTGACCAGGAGCGCCGTGTGTCGCAGCGCCATTTCTCGCAGGGCGGCAAGCGTGCTCTTCTTGAAGAAGTTTTCCGTGGCGGCCTGCGCCCGGTCGCCAAGGTACACCTTGCCTTCCGCCAGCCTTTTTAGAAGCTCCTCGGGGGAAATGTCGATCAGCACGACCTGGTCCGCGACGTCGAACACTGAATCGGGAATGCGCTCGGTGATGGAAATGCCCGTGATCTCCTCCACCGTGTCCGCGAAACCTTCCAGGTGTTGGACGTTCACCGTGGTGAGGACATCGATGCCGTGATCCAGGAGCTCCAGCACGTCCTGGTACCTTTTCCTGTTGCGCGCGCCCGGCGCGTTGGTGTGCGCCAGCTCGTCCACCAACGCGAGCTGCGGTTTGCGGGCCAGGATGGCGTCGACGTCCATTTCCTGGAGCGTCTTCCCCCTATATGCCAGGCTCATGCGGGGGACGATCGGGAGATCCGCCGCAAGCTCGTCGGTTTCCTTCCTCCTGTGGCTCTCGAGGTAGCCGATGACCGCATCGACACCCTCCTGCCTCTTCCGTCGGCCGTCCAGGAGCATGGCATACGTCTTTCCCACCCCGGCCGCCATTCCGAAGAATATCTTGAGCTTCCCTTTCCCCTCCCGGTCCTTTTCGATTGCGCGCAGGAGGGCATCGGGATCTGGGCGAAACTCATCCCCTTGTGACATCGCTTCCCATGGCAATCGTACCCCAGCGTACGGTCATGAGAAAAGAGCCCTTCACCGCGCGGGCTGTGCGCCTTGTTTCCCGAATGTCGCGTCCACCGCGAGGTTCAGCGATAAAACGTTCACACGCGGTTCACCGAGAAACCCGAGCTGGGGTCCCTTCTCGTGCTGACGCACCAGGGCGAGGAGCTTCGCTGCCTGGTCAGGGGACAGGTGACGCGCGGCAGCCACGGCCGGCGCCTGCATTTCAGCCGCCGCGGGGCTGATGTGGGGGTCCAGACCGCTTGCGGATGCGAACAACATGTCCATGGGAGGCTCGCCAGGGCCGAACGCCTTCTGCCAGCCGCTCTTCCGCGCGGTGTACGCTTTTTTCAAAACCGCGCTCGTCCATCCCCAGTTGCTCGCGCCGGAGTTTGAGGCATCGTAGCCGATGGCTGATGGGCGCGGGTGGAAGTAGAGGGCGCTCTGAAAATCTTGGCCGATCAGGCTGGAGCCGATCGTTTTCTCGTCCTTGACAATGAGGCTTCCCCGCGTCTTTTGCGGGAAGAACAGGGCGCCGATTCCCGTCATGAGAAGCGGATACGCGCCGCCCAGGACGACCGTCCAGAACACCGTGACCACGATTGCCGTTCGAAAATGCTTCATGGTTTTCACTCCCCCTAGGCCAGACCGAGGACGTGGACGAGAAGGTCGATCGCCTTGATCCCGATGAATGGCGCGACGATCCCCCCGAGGCCGTAGACGAGGAGGTTTCTCCGTAGAGTCCGCACCGCTCCGATTGCGCGGTAGCGAACGCCGCGCAACGCGAGGGGGATAAGGGCGACGATGATCAATGCATTGAAGATGACCGCGGAAAGAACGGCGCTCTGCGGCGATGCGAGACGCATCACGTTCAACGCCCCTAGCGGTCCAATCCCGCCCGGCGCCGCGTAGAGTGAAACGAACATGGCCGGGAGGATCGCGAAGAACTTTGCCACGTCATTGGCGATGCTGAAGGTGGTGAGCGCGCCCCGCGTCATGAGCTGCTCCTTGCCCACCTCGATGATGTCGATGAGCTTGGTCGGGTTGGAATCCAGGTCCACCATGTTGCCCGCCTCCCGGGCCACCTGGGTGCCCGAGCTCATTGCCACGCCGACGTCGGCCTGGGCAAGGGCGGGTGCGTCATTCGTCCCGTCTCCTATCATGGCGACAAGATGGCCGTTCTTTTGCTCGGCCCGAATCCGCTCCAGCTTGGCCTGCGGCGTTGCCTCCGCGATGTAATCATCGACGCCGGCCTCGGCGGCTATTGTCGCCGCGGTGAGAGGGTTGTCACCCGTGATCATGATGGACCGGATCCCCATTTTACGGAGATGAAAGAGCCGGTCCTTGATGCCTCCCTTCACGACGTCCTTGAGGTAGACGACGCCAAGGACCTCGTTATTGCGAGCCACGGCGAGAGGAGTTCCCCCCTCCGCGGAGATCTGCGTGACCCGTGCATCCATCTCCGCGGGGAACGCTCCTCCTCCTGAAATGACCCACTCTTTGACCGACTCGGCTGCGCCCTTGCGGATGCTCTTTCTCTCATCCGGGAAATCCAGGCCGCTCATTCGCGTTTTGGCGGAGAAGGGCACGAACCGGCCGCCGATCTCCTGCATGCTCCCGGCCCTGACGGGAAAGTTGCGCCTGGCCAGGTTGACGATGGACCGGCCCTCGGGCGTCTCATCGGCAAGGGAAGCGAGGAGCGCGGCCTCGGCGAGGGCGCTCTCCGACACGCCCTTTGCGGGGAAGAACGCGGAGGCCATGCGGTTTCCCATGGTCACCGTTCCCGTCTTGTCCAGCAGCATCACGTCGATGTCGCCCGCGGCATCCACCGCCTTTCCGCTCAGCGCGAGGACGTTTTTCTTGATGAGCCGGCTCACGCTGCTGATCCCAATGGCGGAGAGAAGCCCGCCGATGGTCGTCGGGATGAGGCACACCAGGAGGGCGAAAAGCACGGCGGTCGTGATGAACGCCGCGGTGCCGGACTGCTTCACGCTGTAGTCGGAGAAGAAACAGAGGGTGCCGACGGCGGCGAGGAATATGATGGAGAAGGCCGAGAGGAGAATGAGGAGCGCGATCTCGCCGGGCGTCTTCTGCCGGGTCGCATTCTCCACCAGGGAGATCATCCGGTCGACGAATGTCTTGCCCTGCTCCGCGGTGATGCGAACCACGATGCGGTCGCTGATCACCCTCGTTCCCCCCGTGACGGCGCTGCGGTCTCCGCCTGATTCCCTGATGACCGGCGCGGATTCTCCGGTGATCGCAGACTCATCCACGCTCGCGATCCCCTCTACCACCTCGCCGTCTCCGGGGATCACATCCCCTGCTTCACAGACCACCCGGTCTCCGACGCGCAGCATGCTGGAAGGAATCCGTTCCTCCCCCCCGTTGTTTGACGGGAGGCGGCGCGCCACGGTCTTTGTCCGCATTGCACGGAGCGCATCCGCGCGCGCCTTGCCCTGAATTTCGGCCAGCGACTCGGAGAAGTTCGCAAACAGGACGGTGAACCAAAGCCAGATTGCAATCTGCAGGTTAAACCCGTTGAATGATCCTCGGAAGACAGCGTTCACTGCGAATATCACGGAGATGAAGACGGAGCCGATCCAGACCATGAACATGACAGGGTTCCTGATCTCCGTCCCGGGGTTGAGCTTCCGAAATGCCATTCCCGCCGCGCGCCTGAGCACGGGGAGGCTCCATAGCTTGATTTCTTGCCGCATTGCCGCTGCTCCTTAGAACACGACGCCCTTGAGGGCCAGAAAATGTTCCACGATCGGCCCAAGGGTCAGAGCGGGGAAGAAATTCAGCCCCGCGAGGATGATGATGGTGAGAACCAGCAGGATCACGAAGGTGGCATTATTGGTGGCGAACGTTCCCACGCTGGGAGGGATGGGGGTCTTTGAAGCAAGGCTGCCGGCGATGGCGAGCGCGGGGATAATCACGATGAAGCGTCCCAGCAGCATGGCAAAGGCCATGGTAAGGTTGTAGAAAACCGTGTTTGCATTGAGCCCGGCGAACGCGCTTCCATTGTTTCCCACTCCCGAAGCGTACGCGTAGAGAATCTCCGACAGCCCGTGAGGGCCCGCGTTGCTGAGGGAAGAAAGTCCCGGCTTTGTGACCACGGCAATTGCCGCGAGAAAAAGGACCGTGACCGTCTGGCCGATGATGGCGAGGACGGAGAGCTGGACCTCCCGTGTCTCGATCTTTTTTCCCAGGTATTCCGGCGTGCGTCCCACCATCAATCCCGCGAAGAAGACGGTGATGAACAGGAAGATCAGCATTCCGTACATCCCCGCTCCGATTCCGCCGTAGATGATCTCCCCGACCATCAGGTTGATCATGGCGACCATTCCCCCCAACGGCGAGAAGCTGTCATGCATGGCGTTCACGGAGCCATTGGAGACAACCGTCGTTGTTTCCGCCCAGAGCGCGCTCGCGGAAATGCCGAATCGCACCTCCTTTCCCTCCATGGACCCATGGCCGCCTGTCATGCCATTGAATCCGTACTCAGCAAACAGGATGACGACCAGACCGACGGCAAAGAGAGCCGTCTTTGCGGCGAAGATCGCGTAGCCTTGACTCCTGTCCTTCACCATGCGGCCAAAGGCGAAAGGAATAGCCGCGGGCACCAGGAGGATGGCCAGAAGCTCAAGGAAATTGCTGAAAGGGGTGGGGTTCTCGAAGGGGTGGGCGGAGTTCATGCCGAAGAACCCGCCGCCGTTGCTTCCCAACTGCTTGATGGCGATCTGGGAGGCCACGGGGCCCATGGGGATGACCTGGTCCTTGCCCTCCAGGGTCGCCGCATGCACGTACCCGGAGAGATTTTGTAGAACTCCTTGAGACATCAGGAGCACCGCCAGGATGAGGGAAAGGGGGATGAAGAGGTAGAGCAGGGATCGCGTGATGTCGACCCAGAAATTGCCAAGGCCGGCTCCCTGGCCTGGGCCGGCCTGCGCGCGAAGCGCCCCGGCGGAAGGCCTGTTTCGGATGCCCCGGAACAGCGCGAGCATGGCCGCCATGCCCGTGGCAGCGCTCAGGAAGTTGTGCACTGCAAGCCCCGCCATCTGGGAGAGGTAGCTCGCGCTCGCTTCTCCATTGTATGCCTGCCAGTTCGTGTTGGTCATGAAGCTGACCGCGGTGTTCAGCGCCAGGTGCCAGGACATGTTCGGGATCTTTGCCGGGTTCAGGGGAAGCCATCGCTGCGTCATGAGCAGCGCCATGAGGCTGATGAACCCGAATGCATTGAAGGCAAGAAGCGCGGCAAGGTACTGTTTCCAATTCATCTCCCGCTTCGCGTCAATGCCGGTGATCTTGTAGATTCCCCGTTCCAAGGGAGAGAGGAAGGAGAGGATGTGCCGCTCGCCCTCGAACACGCGCGCGAGAAACTTGCCAAGGAACGGCGCCGATGCGAAGATGATCCCGAGGAAGGCGGCGAGCTGGATCCAATTCGCTGTGCTCATTGAAGGTCTCCTAGAACTTGTCCGGACGCACGATGGAGTACACCAGATAGACCAGGAGGAATACCCCGAGGATGCCCGCGATGATCAATTCGATACCCATGGGGAAATAATAGCGCGGCGGGATGGCGGATGCTATTTAGGGGGTATTAAACTATGCGGACGGCGCATTAAGAACGCGCTAAGAATGGGCCGCGTGCGTCTTGTCGCGTGGCCTGCTATGTTTTACACTCTCGCTGCTTTGGGCCAGCGAATCACATCAGTCATCTTCGATTTCGGCGGGGTCCTGGGACTGCCGCAGGACCCCGATCGCGTTGCCGCGATGGCGTCGCTCTGCCGGCTTTCCCCGCAGGCGTTCCTGCGCCTCTACCAGCGGGACAGGCTCGAGCTGGACCGGGGCACGCTCCGCGCCGATGAATACTGGCGAAGGTTGTTTTCCGCGGGCGGCGTGACGCCGACCCCCGAGCTCATTTCGCGAATCGAACGCGAGGATGCCCTGGGGTGGACCCGGGTCAACGCCCGGGTCGTCGCGTGGGCGGCTGAGCTGCGCGGGGCCGGCTATCGCACGGCGATCCTCTCCAACATGCCAGCCGACAAGCTCGCCTTCATGCGCCGCGACAACGCTTTTGGCTGGATCAACGATTTCCCGGTCGTTGTCTTCTCCTGCGATCATCTCCTTGTAAAGCCCGAACCCGCGATATTCCGGCTGTGCCTGGACTTGCTCGGCGAACCGCCGGGAGCGTGCATTTTCCTGGATGATACGCCAGCAAACGTCATAGCCGCGCGGGACATGGGGATCGCGGGGCAGCTCTTCTTGACCCCGGAAGAGGCGGCCTCCGCGCTAGCGGGGACGTGGGGACTGCCGGTGCGCAGCCTGGTCAATGGCGTCCATGCGTGAGACCGGGCCCGCGCCCCGGAAGAACAGAATCGTTTTCGGGCTTCGGTTGAAGATAACCCTGACCTTCCTCCTTGCGGGATCGGTCCTCAGCGGGCTGCTCGCCTACACGGTGTTCCGCATCCTGGAAATGAGCCTCCTCAATCAAATGCAGGCCCGGGTGCTCGACCTGGCGCGGATGGGAAGCACGCTCGTGGACGTCGGGGCCCTCTCGCGCCTCGCTGCCGGCCTCAGCCCGGACCCTTCCCCCGGCCAGGTGGACAGGATCGAGGGCTCGGCGGATTTCCGTCTTGTGTCGGACCAGTTGAACAGGATCCGGGCGGTGGAAAGCCGGCTGGCGCATTTCATCTATATATTCGCTCCGACCCGGGATCCGAACACGGCGCTGTACGTGGTCGACGGGGACGTGCTGGCGGCTCGCGCGGGCGCGGACACCGGGGCTCCCATAAGCTCCGCCGTGTCGCATTATAATTCGCAATTCGATCTCACCGACCTTCCGGTTGCGCGGCGAGTCCTGGCGGAGAAGTCCCCCCTGGTGGAAGACTCATGGTCGTACGATCCCAGCTTCAACGTGAACTCGATCACCGGCTACGCGCCCCTCCTGGGTCCCACGGGCGGCTTGATCGGGGCCCTGGGCATCGACATGGTCGACACCGACGTGCGGCTCATCCTTTCCAATGCGACGACAACGGTGGTCATTGTGACGGCGGCCGCCCTCCTCCTCACCCTGGCGGCGTCGATCCTTCTCGGCACCCTGTTCAGCCGCGGGATCGTCTCCCTGGAAGGCGTCGTGCGCAGCTTCGACCAGAACAGCTTCAATGTGCGCGCCAAGGTGCGCACCCATGACGAGGTGGGACGGCTGGCGCAGAGCTTCAACGCGCTTGCGGACACGGTGCAGCAATACGGCGAACAGCAGGCTGCGCTCCTCAGCGCGTACGGCCGGTTTGTGCCCCACGAACTCCTCCGTCTCCTCGGAAAGAAGAGCATTCTCGACGTGCGGCTGGGCGACCAGACGGAGAGGGAGATGACGATCCTGTTCTCCGACATCGTGTCCTTCACCAGCCTCTCGGAGTCCATGAGCCCGTTCGAAAACTTCAACTTCATCAACTCCTACCTGCGCAGGATGGGTCCCCAGATCAGCACGCGCGGCGGGTTCATTGACAAGTACATCGGCGACGGGATCATGGCGCTGTTTCCCGAGAGGCCTGACGACGCGCTCCGCGCGGCCGTGGGCATGCAGACGACCCTTGTGGAGTACAACGGCCACAGGCGGAACAGCGGGTATCGCCCGATCGCCATCGGCGTCGGCGTGCACGCGGGGAGGCTCATGCTGGGCACGGTGGGCGAGGATAGGCGCATGGACGGCTCGGTGATCTCGGACGCGGTGAATCTCTGCTCCCGGCTCCAGGGCCTCACGCGAATCTACGGCTCGGCAATACTCACCACGGGCGCGACGTTGAAGATGCTGAAGGAGCCCGCGCGTTTTCGCTGTCGATTCATCGACCGGGTGCACGTGCGGGGAAGAAAGGAGACGGTTCTCCTTTTCGAGGTGCTTGACGGAGAGCCAAGGGAGCAGCGCGAGAAGAAGCTGGCCTACCGGTCCGATCTGGCCAAGGCGCTGCGGCTGTACTTTGCCCGGGACTTCGCGGCGGCCCGGGACATCGTCACGCGCCTGCTCCAGCAGAACCCCGAGGACGAGGTCCTCCGCATCTACCGCAAGAGAAGCGAGCTGCTGGTGAATCTGGGCGCGCCGGAGGGCTGGCAGGGCGTCGAGGAGATCGACGCGCGGTAGGCGGCGTTCTCTTGTGATAGAATTCACCTTGGTGCGCGATTTCTTTGGAAACCGGGTATGAGCGTTTCGAACAGACTCGAGCTGGCGCCGTATCTCCTTGTTGTCGTGGATTTCGCGGTGGCCTGCTGCGCCGCGATCGCGGTCCTGCCCCTGGGCATCGCGCAGATCGCCGTCCCCGTGCTCGTGCTCCTCGTCGTTTATGCGAGCGGCGAGTATTCGCTTCTCTCCGAAGTCACCCTTCCACGCAGGTTCGGCATCGCCGTTGCCTGCTGTCTCTTCATGACGATCTGCGGGATGGCTCTCCTGCTCCCGAACCCGCTCTGGGCGGTGCCGTGGACATGGCGGACGCGCTTCGGGGTGGCCCTGCTGGGGTGCATCGCGTTTGCCGGAGCTCATTACGGCCTGGAGGGGTTCCTGCGCGCGCGCTGCGAGCGCTTCCTCCTGCATCTGCGGCCCGACATGTGGGCCGCTGGGGAGGCGCTGCAGCGCCACGCCAGCCGCTGCGGGTATCCTGCCGGTGTCGTGTTCGACGAGGATCCGCGGGCGGCGCCCGATCGCATGCGCGCCGACCTGATTTATCCAAGGAAAGACCAGGAGAGCGAGCCGGAGACGCTCACGGTCAGGTTTGATCCGGCCCGGTTCTGCGATATCGCACTGAAGGTCCTCCCGCCCGCCGTGCTGGAGCGCCGCAAGGACTACGTGCGTTGGGAGGCCTGCGAAAGGCGGGGCTACGACCTGGTGAAGCGCGCCTTCGACACGGTAGCGGCGTCCGTGCTTTTTTTGGTGAGCCTCCCCCTGATGGCGGGGGCTGCCATCGGCATCGCCGTGGCCGACGGCAGGCCAGTGCTTTTCCGCCAGACGCGCGTCGGCCGGTACGGCAGGCGCTTCTCCCTGCTGAAGTTCCGCACCCTGCACGAAGAGGCCTCGCCGTCGGCCACGCCGAACGACGCCATCGAGAACCGGGTATTCCGTTTCGGCGCGTTTCTCCGCCGGACCCGGCTGGATGAGCTTCCCCAGTTCATCAACATCGTGCGGGGGGACATGAGCCTCATCGGTCCCCGGCCCGAGATGGAGTTTTTCCACGAGATCTGGGTCAGCGCCATTCCCTTCTACCGCAAGCGCCTGCTCGTTCGTCCCGGGCTCTCCGGATGGGCCCAGATTCGTTTCATACACACGACGTCCGAGGCGGATTATTGGGACAAAACAGCATATGACCTGTGGTACATCAAGAATCGAAATATCATCATCGACGCCCGGATCCTCCTGCGAACCATCGGAGTAATGCTTTTCGGATCCGGAGCAAGGTAGGTCGGAAAATAACGATCCCTGATATTTCAGCGGAACAGAAATGAGAAGATAGTCGTGTTATATCAGCACAGTATTGACATTTTTTTCACGAAAGAGTATATATTGTATTGTGAATCTATTCACAATAACGTTTTATGAGATTGAATCCATAAAGGAGATCTGTATGGAGACAGCACAGCAAGCCAGGTCAGTCGAAGAGCTGATCGCAAAGTACCCGAAATCGCGGGAACACCTGATATCGATCCTCCAGGAAGTTCAGGCGGAGTACGGCTATCTGTCCACCGAGAGCATCAACAGGATTTCCGGCTACCTGAACCTTCCTTCTTCCAAGGTGTTCGGCGTGGCGACCTTCTACAACCAGTTCAAGCTCAATGCGCCGGGCCGCATACAAGTGGCGATTTGCCGCGGAACGGCATGCCACGTGAAGGGATCGCTCGACCTGCTGGATTCCTGCATCCAGATCCTCGGCATTGAGGTGGGGCAGACCTCGAAGGACGGCCTGTTCTCCCTTGAGACGGTCGCCTGCCTCGGATGCTGCTCGATCGCGCCGGCCATGATGGTGAACGGCAGGTTCTTCGGGAGGCTGGACAAGAAGAAGCTGGAGGGCCTGATTGAGAAATGGCGTGCCACGGGGAGGGTCGAGGAATGAAAGAGAATGCGCTTGGAGCGCAGGGCAAGGTATTCATTGGAATGGGGACCTGCGGTCTGGCCACGGGCGCGGGGGAAGTGAAGACCGCGGTGGAGAAATGGGCAGCAGCCCATTCCACGAAGATCGAAATAACGCCCACCGGCTGCATCGGCTACTGCAGGGCGGAGCCCATCATGGACGTGGTCACGGATTCGGGCCACAGGGTGTCCTATGGCAACGTCACTTCCGACGTGGCGGGCTTCATCCTGGACGAGGTTCTCATCCGCAAGAACTGCAAGCTGGACGGGCTGCTGGGGCAGTTCGTAAACGGCAAGGCTCCCCTGCAGGGGATCCCGCTGATCGATGAACACCCCTACTTCAAAAAGCAGGTGAAGTACGTTCTGCGCAACTGCGGCATCATCGATCCGGAGTCCATTGTCGACTACCGCAGCCACGGCGGGTTCAAGGGCCTGGAGCGCGCGTTGGGCATGACCCGGGAACAGGTGATCGCCGAGGTCTTGCGTTCGGGTCTTCGCGGCAGGGGCGGCGCCGGCTTTCCCACAGGCAAGAAGTGGGAGGTCGCGCTGGCCTCCCCGGGCCAGAAGAAGTACGTGGTCTGCAACGCCGACGAGGGCGACCCGGGCGCGTTCATGGACCGCTCGATCCTGGAGGGCGATCCCTACTCCGTGCTGGAAGGCATGATGATCGCCGGCTACGCCATAGGAGCCGACGAGGGCATCATCTACTGCCGCGCCGAGTATCCGCTGGCCATCGAGCGCATCAAGAAGGCCATCGAGGTCATGAAGGCTGAAGGCCTGTTGGAAAAGCCCGTCGGCGCATCCGGCTTCCAGTTCATGCTGCGCATCAAGATGGGCGCCGGCGCGTTCGTGTGCGGCGAGGAAACCGCGCTCATGGCCTCCATTGAGGGCCGGCGCGGCATGCCCCGCCCCCGTCCCCCCTTCCCCGCGGCATCTGGCCTGTTCCAGAAGCCCACGATCATCAACAACGTGGAAACCATGGCCAATGCCTCCCACATCATGGGGGACGGCGCCGAAAGCTTCTCCCGGCTGGGCACGCGGAACTCCAAGGGAACCAAGGTCTTCGCGCTCACGGGAAAAGTGGCGAACGCCGGCTTGGTCGAGGTGCCCATGGGCATAACCCTGCGCGAGATCGTCTTCGACATCGGCGGCGGCATCCCCAATGGCAAGGCGTTCAAGGCCGTGCAGATCGGCGGCCCCTCCGGCGGGTGCATTCCCGCGGAACACCTGGACATCCAGATCGACTACGAGTCGCTGAAGTCCGTGGGCGCGATCATGGGATCAGGCGGCCTGGTGGTCATGGACGAGGATACCTGCATGGTGGACATGGCCCGCTACTTCCTGTCGTTCATCACCTCGGAGTCGTGCGGCAAGTGCATCCCCTGCCGGGAGGGCACGCAGCGCCTTTACGAGATCCTCGATTCCATCGTCTCTCCGTATGCCAAGATGCCCGACGAGGAGGAGAACCTGCTGCGGTTCAACCGGGTGCTCAACATGGAGAGCCTTGCCCAGGTCATCAAGGACACCTCGCTCTGCGGGCTTGGCCAGACGGCGCCCAACCCGGTGCTCTCGACGCTGCGTTTCTTCCGCAAGGAGTACGAAGCGCACATCTACGACAGGAAGTGTCCCGCGCGCCAGTGCAAGGGCCTTCTGACCTACACGATCGACACCAATGCCTGCACGGGCTGCACGCTATGCGCGAAGAAGTGCCCCACCCAGGCCATCGTGGGGGAGAAGAAGAAGGCGCACTACATCGTGGATGAGAAGTGCATCCGCTGCGGCACCTGCCGCGACGTCTGCCGGTTCAGCGCGGTAAGCGTGAATTAAAGCAAGGGAAGGAAGACACCCCATGATCAATCTGACCATCAACAACAGGAAGATCCAGGCGGCGCCGGGCACATCGATCCTGGAGGCGGCCACCGCGGCAGGGGAGAAGATCCCCACGCTCTGTCACATCAAGGAGCTGTTCCCCAGCGGCGCCTGCCGGATGTGCGTGGTGGAGGTGAAGGGCAAGCCCGCCCTCATTCCCTCGTGCGCTTTCCCGGTGGAGGAGGGCATGGACGTGCAGACGCGAAGCCCCCGGGTGATCAACGCGCGGCGCACCATCATCCAGCTCCTCCTGGCCAGCCACCCCTTCGACTGTCTCACCTGCCCCAAGAACGGCTACTGCGAGCTGCAGTCCCTGTCCTCGGAATATGGCGTGGACCGGGTGCCCTTCAAGGGCAAAACTCGGCACCACTACACGGACTTCTCCTCCCCTTCCATCATCCGTGAGCCCGACAAGTGCATCCTCTGCGGCCGGTGCGTGAGGATCTGCGAGGAGATCCAGGGGGTTGCGGCCATCGACTTCACCCGGCGCGGGTTCGACACAATGGTCCTTCCCCCCTTCGAGATGGACCTGAGCGAGACCACGTGCGTGAACTGCGGCCAGTGCACGCTCGCCTGCCCCACGGGCGCGCTGCATGAAGTGCGGGTCGTGGAAAAAGTCATGCAGACCCTGCAGGAGGGAAAGAAATACATTGTGGCCCAGGCCGCTCCCGCCATCCGGGTGTCGCTGGGCGATTTCTTCGGCCTCCCTCCGGGCGCGAACGTCACGGGCAAGGTTGCCGCCGCGCTGCGGCGCATCGGTTTCCGGCAGGTGTATGACACCGACTTTGCCGCCGACCTCACTATAATGGAAGAGGGCACGGAGCTGGTGAGGAGGATCAAGAAGAGTGAGAAGCTCCCCCTGTTCACCTCCTGCTGCCCCGCCTGGATCAAGTACGTTGAAATCTACTACCCCGAGCTGCTCCCGAACATCTCCACCTGCAAGTCGCCCCAGGAGATGATGGGCGCGACGATCAAGAGCTACCTCGCGCAGAAACAGAACATTGATCCCAAGGACATCTTCGTGGTCTCGGTCATGCCGTGCACGGCCAAGAAGTTCGAGGCGGCCCGGCCCGAGCTGTCCTCAGAGTCCGGCGTGGCGGACGTGGACGCGGTCATCACCACACGGCAGCTCAACAGAATGATGCGGATCTACGGCATCGATTTCGGAAGCCTTGCCGAGGAAGAGTTCGACAGGCCATTCGGCGCGCCCACCGGATCGGGCGACCTCTTTGCCGCATCGGGCGGGGTCATGGAATCAGCGCTGCGCTCCGCGTACTACCTGCTCACCGGCACGGATCTTGCGCGCCTCGAGTTCACCGACGTACGCGGAATGAAGGGCGTGAAGGAAGCCTCCGTGAAGATCGGCGATCTCACCCTCAGGGTGGCGGTGGCCAACCGGCTCTCCAATGCGCGGCAGATCGCCGACCGCGTGCGGGCCGGCAATGCGCCGTGGGACTTCATCGAGGTCATGGCGTGCCCCGGCGGCTGCGCCGGAGGCGGCGGACAGCTGTTCGGCTATGATCCGCAGAGGGTGGAGCAGAGGATCACGTCGATCTACTCTCTGGAGAAGAGCAGAACGGTCCGGCTCTCGTACAAGAACCCCGCGATCCAGGACATCTACAAGGGCTTCTTTGGCGAACCGGGATCGCGCAAGGCGCATGAGCTTCTGCACACGGAATATGCGCCCCGCGCGGCGCATAAGTAGACCCAAGCGGGTTTTCCCGTGTAGAGTTTCGTAAGCGAAAAAGGAGGAGGACTTTGGCGCGCATACTCATCGTCGACGACGATACGGACCTTCTGGAAGGACAGAAACTGTTCCTGGAGAAGAACGGCTATTCGGTGCAGACCGCCCTCACCATCGAGGAAGGGCTGGCCAGGGCCCAGGAGTCGGCTCCGGACATCATCATCGCGGACCTCATGATGGAGCACTACGATTCCGGCTTTGTTTTCTGCAAGAAGGTGCGCGATCTGGCGGGGCTTGCCAAGGTGCCCATCCTTATGCAGACGGCGGCGCCGCGCAAGGTGGGCTTCACGTTCGAGACCGGCGCGTCGCCCGGCCGCGAATGGATGAAAGTGGATGAGGTGCTCACCAAGCCGGTGCCCCTGGAACACCTGGTGGGCAAGATCGAGCAGTACCTGTCCGCCAAGGGTCGCCATGCCTGAGCCGGGGCCCGCCGCTCGCTCCTTAGCGGGAGATGTCGCATCATCAACATCCACCGCCGCTCGGACGGCCGCGGATCGCGAAGCCAGCGAAAGCGATCTCTCCCACCAGATAATCACTTCCATGCACGAGGGCGTGGTGGTGTTCAACATCCGACGCGAGCCGGTGCTGATAAACCCGCGCGCCGAGCACTTCCTGGGCACGCATTTCCGGGACGGCATGACGCTCCCCGATCTTTTCCCCGACCGCGATGCCGCTGCAGCCATCGACGCTGTCATCGACTCCGCGCCCGCCCATCCGGAGTGCCGTCTCGTGCGGCTCTCCGTGGGCGAGGAACGCCTGCAGATGAGCATCTCCCCGCTCCTGCGCGACGGGGAGGCGGGCGGCGCCATCGTCATCCTCAGCGACGTGACGGAGACCTGGAAGGCGGAGCAGGAGAAGAACAGATTCGTCTCCATGGTGGCGCACGAGCTGAAGAGCCCCCTGTCGGCCATCATCAACTACATCAATGTCATTCTCACCGGCATGTTCGACGACAATGCGCCGAAGATGCGCGAGATGCTGGAGCGCTGCAAGGTGCGGGGAGAGGCGCTGCTGGACCTCGTGCGCGACCTCCTGTACATCAACAGCCGCGATGTGGGCAAGGTGGAACGCTTTATCGAGGAGCTGGATTTGAAAGCCGTGATCGCCTCGCAGCTGGATTTCTTCCGGGTCCAGGCGGACAAGCGCAGGATCAGCATGAAGCTGGAGGCGCCCCTGGCCTCCTACCCGGTGAAGGCCGACCGCGGAGACCTGGACCGGATATTCATGAACCTCATTTCCAACGGGATCAAGTACAACAGGGAGAAAGGGAGCCTCACCGTGCGCATGGCGGAGAAAGGCTCCGCGTGGGTTGTCTCGGTCATCGATACCGGCATCGGAATGAGCGATTCCGAACGGGCGAGCATCTTCCAGGAGTTCTACCGGGTGAAAAACCGAGCAACCGCGGGCATTCCGGGGACCGGCCTTGGCCTGGCGACTGTTCGACGCGTCCTCTCCAGCTGCAACGGCCAGGTGCGCGTGGATTCCCAACCCGACGCGGGCTCCACGTTCACCGTCACCTTTCCCAAGGAGTCTGGATGAGTCCCGCGCGCGGCGGCGAACGACGACGTCCGGCCGCGACGCCGTCTGCGGGTATTCTCACACTTTCCCTCGTGGGGTTCTTCGGGATCTTCTCCACGACGATATCCAAGAGTCCCGTTCTTCCCCTGTTCGTGAAATCCCTTTCCGGCTCCGACACGGTGATCGGGATCATCGCTGCCATTTCCCCCCTGGCGGGAATTCTCTTCAGCTTTCCGGTCGGCATGCTCGCCGATCGATGGGGAAAGAAGCGGCTTCTCCTGGTTGCCGCGTGCGTTTTCGTGATTGCGCCCCTCCTGTATCTTGTCGTGCAGGCCCCGTACTGGCTGATCCCCATACGGTTCTTCCACGGGATCGCGACCGCGATCCTCGGCCCGGTTGCCTCCGCTTTCATTGCAAGCGCGTATCCCGACAGCAAGGGCGAGAAGATGGGACTGTATTCCTCCGCCACACTGGTGGGGAGAACCCTGGCCCCCCTGCTCGGGGGGGCGATCATCTCCTGGTTCGTTTTCTTCGGTGGCTCCTACACGTACCGCGCGGTCTACGGGGCTGCGTTCCTCCTTTCCCTTCCCGTGCTCCTCCTGATCCTGACGCTGAAGAAGGAAAAGACAGGAGCGGCCGACTCGCCGTCTGCTTCGCAGCCGGCTGGAATGCCGCACCCGCGCCAGGAGCGCTCGGGAGCGGCCGCTGGAATGCCGCCAGCAGCGGCCGCCGGAATGCCGCCAGGAGCGGCCGCGGTCAAGCGCGTGACCGTCGCGGATTTTGGCAGAAGCCTCGGAGAGTTTCTCCGCAACAGGAGGCTTCTCGGCACATCCCTGGTAGAGATGGCTACCTACTTTGCCTACGGCGTGATGGAAACGTACCTTCCGATCTATCTTGCAGGCCAGGGGGTGCCCGCGTACCAGATCGGCCTGGTTTTTTCATTGCAGATCCTCTCCATCGCACTGACCAAGCCTCTGTTCGGGAAACTTGCCGACACTATCGACCGGCGCGTGCAGATCCTCGCGGGGATCGCTTCACTTGCCGCGTTCGTGGCCGTGATTCCGCTTTTCACCAGCATGATCGCGATCGCCGCGATCGGCGTTCTCTTCGGGCTTGCGATCTCGGTATCCACCGTTGCCACGAGCGCTTATGTCGCGGATGTCGCCCGACAGGAGAGTCTTGGCGCATCTCTTGGCGCCTTGAGCTCCATCATGGACATCGGGCAGTCGTCCGGGCCATTCATCGCGGGGATCATGATCACCGCCCTCTCCATCGGGGCGGGTTTCTTCACGGCAGCCGCGGTGTGCGTGCTCGCCGCTCTGCTCTTCGCCCTGCTCGCGTTTAGAAAACAGGCGTGGGCCATTTTAAAGGCTGGCGAAAATGGAAGGAAAGATACAGCTGGTTGAACAGCTCGTTCAAAACGATGATCCCGCAGTCCAATACAAGACGAGATCTTTACTGCTCGGGGAATCGGAGAGCTCTCGCGCAATGATCTCTCTGCGAAAGCAGATACGCCAATCAGAGAGGGCACGGCGCTTGCTCTCCGCTCGAAATGCCGATGGGACGGTGTCCGCGCATGCGTACCAGAAGTGGCAAGGGCCGCATTGGACGCTCTACAGCCTGGCGCAGATCGATTATCCTCCGGGTGACCAATCGCTCGTGCCGATGAGAGACCAGGTGTATGATTGGCTATTCGAGCCTGAGCACTTGAAGTTTCGACGATCCCTCTTGATCCCCGGCCAGGAAAATCGATTCCGCCGATGCGCTTCACAAGAGGGAAATGCTATCTGGTATTCCCTGCGGTTGGGAATCGATGACGAAAGAACACGCGAGCTTGTTCGCAGGCTGGTTGCATGGCAGTGGCCCGACGGTGGCTGGAATTGTGACAAGCGGCCCGAAGCGAAAACCTCTTCCGTGATCGAAAGCATGATTCCATTGAGAGCGCTTGCTCTTGCCGAAACACGGTATCACGATGCGGACGCCGGACGCAGCGCCGATCGCGCCGCCGAGTATTTCTTACAGAGAAAGCTTTTCCGCAGATTGCACGACGGGAAGCCAATTCTGAAAGAGTTTTTCTTGATTCACTACCCCATTCAATTCTATGACGTCCTGTTTGCTCTATTGGTAATGGCGGAAACGGGGAGAATCAAGGACGGAAGGTGCCGGGAAGCGCTCGAGCTGCTGCGGTCAAAACAATTGCCGTGCAACGGATTTCCCCTCGAAGCGCTGGATGCCACGACAAAGACGGTTGTTTGCACCCGAGGGACGTATGCTGATTGGGGACCATCAGGAAAGCGGAATTTGAATCCGCTTGTAACGGCGGCAGCTCTTTGGGTACTAAAAAAAGCAGAAGACACAGCCTCCCCATAGAGCGATTGCGCGACCCCGCGCAGCGGGCCAGCCAGGGCCGCTCGCTCCCACTCCCTGCCCTGTCCGCTCGCCGCGGGAAAGCGTAGATTGTTATAGGGGAGGGCGTGCATATTCTCTGGTCAAACCTGCGCGCGATTCTAGCGGTCTTTTTTTTCATTACCACGGGGGCGGGCGCCTTCACGCTCTCCTCTCCGGTTCCCGCGGACCTCCAGCAAGTCCTTGCCGCGCCCGAGACTCAGTGGCGCGACCCGGTGGAGGAGGTCTACCGGTGGGAGAGCTTTCCCGACATCCTCATCATTGACACTGCGAGCTTTTCCATTCAGGACAGGATGTTCACGCGGCTCGCCTATTTTACGGAGAAAAAGGGTTTCCGCGGACGCCTTCTCACCAATGCAGAGCTGGACGGAAGGCATGGCTGGAACGCGCATGACTACGGCGCCGAGGCGCTCAGTGCTTTCTTCAACGCCGCTGCCGCCGCGGGTTTTCCCATGAACCCCGAGGAGATCGCCCTGCGCGCATTGGCCGTGGACGAGTGCATCCTGCGGGAAGAGAGCGGCCGCTTCCTTCCCGCCAAGGGCGGGGTGCTCGCCCTCTGCCGCTCCTCCTCCGCGATCGAGCGCCGGCTTCTGCTCGCGCACGAGTCGTTTCACGGAATCTTTTTCTCCTCCGAGGAGTACCGCCAATTCTGCTTCACCCTCTGGGATTCCCTGCCGACAAGTGATCGTGCGTTCTATCGTGCATTTCTGGACTCCCTTGGCTATGATGCGGCGGATCGATACCTGGTCGTGAACGAGTTCCAGGCCTACCTGATGCAGCAGCCGCTGGATTACGCGGCATCGTACTTTGAGCGGTTCATGAAGAGATTCGCCGAAGAGGGATCCCCGCGCGCCATCACCGCCCAGCGGCTCTTGCAGAGCGCGCGAGCCTTGGACCAGTTTCTGCGGAACGCCTTTGGGATCAGCGCCGGCGGCACCATTCTTGCCTCCTTGGGAAAGGCGGAGTCCGCGCAATGACGCGTCTCTCATCCGCGCTTTCCGCCCTGTTCCTTGCGGCTGCCCTTCCCGTTGCCGCGCATCCCCATGTTTTCATCAATGACAAGATCACCGTGGTATTCAGCGAGGGGACCCTCCAGGGCATCTCCCTGCAGTGGACATTCGACGACATGTTCTCCGCCATGATTCTGGGCGACTATGATCCGCAGCGGACGGGAAAGTTCGACGCCGCACGGACAAAGGCCGTCAAGGAAGGCGCCTTCGACAATCTGGTGAGCTACCATTATTTCGTCGCCCTCTGGATCGGAAAGACGCCGGTGAAAAAGTTCTCCATCCAGCAATTCACCCCCAGCGAGAACGAGAAGAAACAGCTTGTCTATACGTTCTTCATTCCCGTGAAGGTGCCCGTCACGCCAAACGAACAAACGGTGCTTCTCACCGTCTATGACGATACCTATTACGTTGCCTTCGATCTCCTGCACGTGAGCGATGTCACCGTGCAAGCAGCGCCGGAGGTGAGCACGCAGCTTGCCATTCAGAAGACAAAAGTCAAGCCCGAGTGGCCGGGCCAGTACATGCCTGATCAGCTCGTTATCACCTTCAAGGAGAGCTCATGAAGCGTTTCGCCCTTGTCGTTGTTGTGCTGCTTATTGGCGCTTCCTGTTTTGCCCAGGAGGCGCCCAATCCCTTTACCGCCAAGGGATCCAAGCCCCGGGAAGGGGCGCTTCATTCCCTTACCTCGAGCTTCTCCGCTTTTTTTGCCAACTCCATGGCGCCTCTCCAGAAGACCCTCAACGAGAGCCTCGCCGCGATCACCCGATCCCTCCAGGAATCGCGGTCCCTGGGGGGGCTCCTGTTCATCATGCTCGTTTCGCTGGCGTATGGAATGTTCCATGCAGCGGGCCCGGGGCATGGAAAGACGATCGTCTCCTCTTTCTTTCTCGCCAATGAGGCCAAACTGCGGCACAGCTTCACCATCGGCTACCTGATCGCCATCGTGCATGCCCTCTCGGCGCTCGCCATTGTGCTCATCCTTTCCTACCTCATCCGCGGATTCTTCACGACCAACATTGAGCAGGCCAACCGCTACATACAGCTCGTCACCTTTGGCATCATCACGGCGCTGGGCGCGTTCATGCTCATGGGACGGATTCGGGGGGGAGAGCATCATCATGCGCACGGGAGCAATCCCACGAGTGGCATCACAATGAGAAATCTCCTGGCCATTGCCATTCCCGCCGGCGCCATCCCCTGCCCGGGCGCCGTGGCCGTGATCCTCTTTGCGCTGTCGTTGCGCATGCTGGGGGTGAGCATTCTCTCCGTTGCGTCCATCTCCTTTGGCATGGGAGTGACCATCAGCGTCACCGGCGCCATTGTCATCCTGGCAAAGCGCGGCGCGCTCAAGGCGGTCGAAGCGGGCGGCCATCACCACGACGGGTCAATCGCGCGCAGGGTCATCGAGATCGGCGGCGCCGCGCTTCTGTTTCTCTTCGGCCTTGTCTTTTTCCTGGCGCAGCTATAAAGGCCGCAGCGAACGTACATGCGGAGGGAGCCGCTGGTCCAGGGCGTGCGGCTCTTCTATGGGGCCGGACGTACGCCCAGGAACACCTCCTTGTTCACCTTCAGCGGATCGATCCAGGTGAGCTCGATGCTGGCGCCGTTGATCCACCCCTCGGAACCCGATTTCGTGACAGCCTTGTACCGCCATGAACCGGGATCGTCCGGGGACTGGGGAGCGTCGCTGCGGTCGAAGACGAACAGAAGATCCCCCTTGTACAGCGTCTCGACCACGCCCGCCGCCGCATCGGAGCTTGCCAATAGCGGCGTCTGGTCAACCGTGACCGCTCCCTGCTTCGGCAGGTCCTGCAGGGCGGCTTTCTTGTACACATCGCCGTTCCATAAAGAGAAGCTTGTCGTTGTGGAGCGAAACTCATCCTGTCCCGATGTAAGCACATAGTCCGTATCCACCCGGATGGTGTCGAGCATCCCGCTGCCCGTGGCAGCGAAGGCGCGCTCGGTGGCCGTGTAGGAGTAGCCAGCGTCGGATCCGAAGCTCTCATTGCACTGGAAGATTGGCGTCCATGCCCCCTCCCGCTGCTGCAGCCACGCCACCCATCGCAGCGGCGTTGTTCCGAGGGACCGGAGGGAGACGATTGTCTCTGCCTCCACGACTGCCTCCAGCGCATTGTCGGAGTTCACATCGCTGATGGAGACGCGCAGCACTCCCGAGGGATGGAACGAGTCGGCGAACGCAAAGCAGCTGGTGTCGATGAGCGTGGCGCGGTTTCCATCAACGATGGCGAGCAGGCTGTATTCAGATTCACCGCCGGCAATGACGATCTTCCTTGGCAGTACTCCCGCTGCCAGACCTTCCGCTTCCGCGACAATCAGGATCACGGAAGAGGAGTCCACCCACCCCTCCGCCGGACCTGTTGATGAATCGTAGCGCACATGGTACAGCATGCGGAACTCGGCTCCGATGTTCTCCCATGTGCCGGCCTCCTGCACCTGGACCTGGGCCGCGGCTGGCACGGTTGAGCCCAGGGACATCCCGTCCCTGTCCAGCAATGGGGTGTCTTCCACGACCAAGCCGTAGAGGATCTCCTTCTGCAGAGAAGCGAAGGACGCCCCGAGAGTCACCCAGCTGATGCTGTTTTCCGTCCCGTCTCCCCGCATGAAGACCCTGTCGCGATTGGGAAGAAAAGAGATGCCTTCATCCGCGGGCTGTTGGGGGACGACCTGCGCTTGTGGAGCTTGCGGCGCCGCTTGTACCAGCGGGGCCTGCTCCCCTGACGACTTTCCCGAGCGTGCGCATCCGGCAATGACGAGCGCGAAGGACACAACGAGCATCGCCTGTTTCATACCTGCGCCCCAGGCAAGAATGGGGGATGATCGCGCCCTGGTCAAGCGCTGCAGCCAGAATTGCTCACTTGCAGCCTCCCACGGTTTTCTGTACTTTGTTCGGGGACTCATGGGAAACCTTTGGAGACTGTTCGAGTGGATCGGACTGGCGCTCGGCATCGTCATCGCGGGGGGCGCGGCGGCGTTTCTCCTGGCGCGCAGGCGCATCATGCGTCACGTGGAGAGCGAGTTGGGCCCGGAGGCCCTCCTGCTTACGGCTGTCGCGCGCGTCAGCGGGTACGACGGCGGGACTGACGCAAAGCCCCGGCCCAGCCTTGGCGGCATTCTCATGCTGCTGGGGACCGGACTGTACTTCCACTCCTGGACCGGCAGCCAGGAGGTTTTCATCCCGGGGCCTTCGATCTCCTGGATCGGGGTGTCGGACGCCCGCGAAGGTTCCCGGCTGGAAAAACAGCGTATCGTAGTGAGGTTCCTGAACGCTGCGGGCAAGGAGGATGGCATTGCCATCCGTCTCTTGTATCCCGTGCAATGGGTCGCCGCAATCAAGACCCATCTCATCACGCGCACGCAATAGGAGAAGGAAGGTGCCGGGCAGCTCGTTCGGACGGATTTTCTCGATCACGACATTCGGAGAAAGTCACGGCGCCGGCATCGGCGTTGTCCTTGATGGCGTTCCCCCCGGCATCGCGCTGTCGGCGGAGGACATACAGAAGGATCTGGACCGGCGCAGGCCCGGGCAGAGCGCAATCACGACTCCTCGGGAGGAGAAGGACCGGGTGGAGATCCTCTCCGGCATCTTCGAGGGGCTCACCACGGGCGCGCCCGTCGCTCTGCTCATTCGCAATGAGGACACGAGGAGCGGGGATTACGACGCACTGAAGGGCCTGATCCGGCCCGGCCATGCCGACTGGACCTACCGCGCGAAATACGGCCTGCGCGACTGGCGGGGCAGCGGCCGCGCGTCGGGCCGGGAGACCGCGGCGCGCGTTGCGGCCGGCGCAATCGCCCGGAAGATGCTGGCGGCGCGCGGCGTATCCATCCTCGGGTACACGCTGGAGATAGACGGGGTGCGCGCCGCGCGCGTGGACCCCAATGAAATCGAGCGGAACCCCGCGCGGTGTCCCGATCCCGAAGCTGCGGGCCTCATGGTGGAGAGGATCGAGCAGGCCAGGGCGGAGGGGGATTCGGTGGGCGGAGTGGTCGAGGTGACCGTTGCCGGATGCCCGGCCGGGCTCGGGGAGCCGGTGTTCGACAAGCTGGAGGCCCTCCTGGCGCATGCCATCATGTCGGTGGGCGCCGTGCGCGGCGTGGAGATCGGCGCCGGTTTCCAGGCTGCCCGGATGCGCGGGTCCCTCTACAACGACGAGCCGTACAGGGATGCCGGAGGCATGCGCACCCGCACCAACAATGCCGGCGGGATAGCGGGTGGGATCTCCAATGGAATGCAGATCGTTCTCCGGGCGGCGGTGCGTCCACCCGCATCCATTTCCCGTCCGCAGAAGACGGTGGACGCGGCGGGCGCTCCGGTGACGGTTCGGATCGAGGGAAGACACGACCCCTGCATCGTTCCGCGCGCCGTGCCGGTGCTGGAGGCCATGACCGCGCTCGTGCTGGCGGACTGCCTCCTGATCCAGGACGCGTATCAAGGGTTCCGCTCGAAGCCGTGAGGGGGCCGCGTGGCCTCATTCAGTCGCCATCCTGAGAATTGCCGGGCGCCTCCGGTTCCCATTGACAGCGCGGCGGGGAGAGTATTAACTGGCTCCAGCGCCGGAGCGCAGCCGGACCGCTTACAACAGCGGGCGCGTCGGGAGATAGTAATGTCCATGAAACTCACCCAGTATATTCGGCCGGAATGTTTCATTGCCGAGTTGTCGGAAAAAACCCGTGAGGATGCCCTGCGGAGGATCGTGCACGCGGTCGCGGAAAAGGGCTACATCAAGGACGAGAAAGACGTCTTCTCAAAGCTCATGGAGCGGGAGAGCATCCAGAGCACGGCCGTGGGAAACGGCATTGCGATTCCCCACTGTTTCACGGACGAGGTCCCCGACCTGATCATTTCCGTGGCCCGGTCCCGGACGGGGATCGAGTTCGATTCGTTCGACGGCAAACCGACCCAGGTGGTGTTTCTTCTCATGGGAAACCGCCTGGAGCACAGCCTTCACCTGAAGGCGCTGGCGCGGATCGCGCGGCTCATCAAGAGCACGTCGTTCATAGAGAAAATCATCGCGTCTTCCACGGTCGCGGACATGGTCAAGGCATTCGAGCAAGAGGAGGCGAAGATCTGATGAAGCTCCTTTTCATCGTTCTGAACTCCACCGATAAGCTGGAAGAGGTCCTCGAAGGGCTCATTGAAGTGGGGGTGACGGGCGCCACGGTGGTGGATTCGGTCGGCATGGGCCGCATCATCGAGGACGTGCCGCTGTTCGCCGGGATGCGCAACATCTTCCGCGCCGCCAAGCCCCGCAACAACATGATCTTCTCCGTCATCACGGACGCGCAGGCCGCCGAGACCATGGACGTTCTGGAGAAGATACTCGACTGCTCCCATGAGAAGGGCAGGGGAATCGCCTTCACCCTCCCCATCGACGCCTCCATCGGCGTGTGCTTGGAGACCTGAGTACGGACGCTTGCGACGTCGCCATCATAGGCGCGGGCGTCTCAGGCACGGCCATAGCGCGGCGCCTGTCTTCTTACCGGCTGCGCGTGGTCCTGGTGGAACGCTGCGTCGACGTCTCCTTCGGCGTTTCCAAGGCCAACTCCGGCATCATCCACGCGGGTTTCCACCACTCCCCCTCCTCCCTGAAGGCTCGCCTTGAGATCGCGGGCAACCGCGCGTTCGACGCGCTGCAGGCGGAGCTCGGGTTCCCCTTTCGTCGCGCGGGGATCATCGTGGCCGCTTTCTCCGTGGAGGAGATGAAGGTTGTCGAGCATCTGTACGCGCAGGGCGTGGAGAACGGCGCTCCCGGCATCGAGATCGTGGGCCGGGAAAGGCTCCTCGCGCTGGAGCCGGCTCTGAGCCACGACGTTATGGGCGGCCTCTTCGCCCCCTCCGGCGGCATTATCGAGCCGTACCGGTTCGTGTTCGCGCTGGCCGAATCCGCGGCGGCAAACGGCGTGCGGCTGCTCACCGGGTGGGAGGTGGCGTCAGCCTCCCGGGCCGGCGATGCATGGCGCATGGTCTCCTCCGCGGGCGAGGAGCTTGCCGCCCGCTGGGTGGTGAACGCGGCGGGCCTCCACGCGGACACTGTATCCGCCCTGTTCGGAGCCGAGGAGTTCAGGATCCTGCCGCGCAAGGGGGAGGAGTTCATCCTGGACAAGGGGGCTGCCGGGCCCCCTTCACGCGTGATCTTCCCCGTGCCTACCAAGACCTCCAAGGGCGTGCTCGTGATCCCCACCGTGGAGGGAACCGTGATGCTCGGGCCCACGGCCGAGGAGGGGGAGGACAAGGAGGACACCTCCACGACTCCGGAGACTCTAGAAAAGGTCTTTCACCTCGCCTCGCGCATGGTGCCGCGCATCTCCAAGCGGGACATCATCACGGCCTTTGCCGGGCTGCGGCCCACGCTGCCCGGCGACGACTTCTTCATCGACATCTCGCGAAAGGCGCCCTGCTTCGTGCAGGTGGCCGGCATCCAGTCGCCGGGCCTCACCGCGTCTCCCGCCATCGCGGAGCGGGTGAAGGACCTGCTGAAGGCGGCCGGGGTAGCCCTTATGGAGAAGCCGGACTGGCGCCCGGACATCCCGCGCATGGAGCGCACCCGCGATCACGAGCCGTGGGAGCTGGATCAGCTTGTCGCAAAGGACCCGGCATATGCGCACGTCGTGTGCCGATGCGAGGGCGTTTCCGAGGCCGAGATCGTGGAAGCGATCCGCAAGGGCCACACCACCCTGGATGGCATCAAGTACTATACCCGGGCCGGCATGGGCCGATGCCAGGGCGGTTTCTGCACCTACCGCATCATGCGCCTGGTGGCGCGGGAGACGGGGAAGCCGCTTGAGAGCGTCACCAAGCACGGGCCCGGCAGCGAGCTGGTGATCGACACGATCGGCCGGAGGACGGGATCGTGATACGCCGCCAGGTGGATGCCGTGGTGGTGGGAGGAGGAAGCGCGGGGCTTGCGGCAGCGCTGCAGATGCGCGCGGCAGGCCTTTCCGTGGCCATTGTAGAGCGCGATCCGTTCCTGGGCGGGATCCTTCTTCAATGCATCCACAGCGGGTTCGGCCTGCGCGAGTTCAAGGAGGACCTCACCGGTCCTGAATACGCCGAAAGGTTCATTCGGCCCGTGCTCGCTTCCGGCATCGACGTTTTCCTGGATGCAACCGTGGTGGACATCAGCGAGGAACCGCACGGCCGGGCGGTAACCGCGCTGTCCCGCGGGCTGGGGGTCGTGCGCTTCTCCGCCAGTGTCGTGGTGCTCGCCATGGGATGCCGCGAGCGCAACAGGGGAAACGTGGCCATAGCCGGCACCAGGCCCGCCGGCGTGCTCACCGCCGGGCTTGCCCAACGCCTGGTGAATATCGAGGGGTGCATTCCCGGCCGCAACGTCGTCATTGTGGGTTCGGGAGACATCGGCCTCATCATGGCGCGCAGGCTCACCCTGGTGGGCTGCACGGTGCGCGCCGTGGTAGAGATCCAGTCCTATCCGTCAGGGAGCGCGCGCAACATCGTGCAGTGCCTGAACGACAATTCCATTCCCCTGTACCTTGGCCACGTTGTCACGAGGATCGAGGGACGCAACCGGGTGGAGGCGGTGCAGGTTGCCCCCCTGGAGGACGGCAATGCGGCGCCCGATGCGGGCTTCCGCATACCCTGCGATACGGTGCTCCTGTCCGTCGGCCTCATTCCGGAGAACGAGCTGTCCCGGGCAGCGGGGGTCCCGATCAACGACGGCACGGCAGGCCCCTGGGTCGACGCCGACCTGATGACCGGCGCGCCGGGGATTTTCGCTTGCGGAAACGTGCTGCACGTGCACGACCTGGTGGACTTCGTCACGGAGGAGGCGCGCCGGTGCGCGGATCGGGCCGTCGCGTTCCTCCAGGGCGAGCCGAAAAGGAGAATGCTCGCCGTGAGTCCCGGCGCGAACGTGCGCTACGTGGTTCCGAACGCATGCGCGCCGGACCGGCAGAACGTGTTCTTTCTCAGGCCGCTCGTGGTGAAGAACGACGCGGTCCTGGAAGTGCGGATGGGCGGTCGGGAGGTGAAGACGAGACGGTTCGCCCACGTGCAGCCTTCCGAGATGATCCGGCTCGCGCTTGAGCAGGGCTCCGTTCCCTTTCCTGATGAGGGAACAACCGCCGTGCTGGAGGTGGCCATCCGGTGACAAAGCAAAGTCCGGCCGGGACAGGGGACAGGGAGTTGGTCTGCATCGCATGTCCCATGGCATGCAGGCTCACCGTAGTGCAGGCCGGCCAGGTTGTGACCGTGACGGGCAATCGGTGCCCCACGGGGGAAACGTACGGCAGGGAGGAGATCCTTGCGCCCCGGAGGATGGTGACCGCTGTTGTGCCCACTGATTCCCTGGATTTTCCCTGCGCTCCGGTGCGGACCGACCGACCCATCCAGCGGGGACTCGTGCAGCGATTGCTGCATGAGCTGTATGCAAGCACCATCTCCCTGCCGGTCCGCCAGGGCCAGGTTTTAATGGACGACTTCGACGGCGCCCGGGTGGTGTTCACCCGGACCCTACCACCGGATGATGTTCCCCCCGTACGTCTCGCTGGAGAACCCTCGGCGCCAATCACGACGTAGTCGAACGCCTGGTACACGCGAACATCCTCCGGGCGGCGTGCGGTCGGTGTGACCCAAGGCCAAAGGACTTACATCAGGTGCTTCACCCGCGTGATATACCGCTCGATGAGCGGCCGGCACGCCTCATCCCCACCTGGCAGGTTCCCGCTCACGAATATGGGCGGCTGGACTCCCATGGCGACCAGGGCCTTCGCGGCTTCAATCATCAACAGGTTGATTGTGAACACGTTGCAGAATGTGGAGGTAGGCCCCATCTTCCGGTCTGTTCCTTCGATGTCGACGACTGCGTCTCCGTACGGAAGATTGTTATCCAGGAAATAGTCGACTTCCTGATAGAGGTTCTTGCCGGTCGGATGCCGGGCCGGATGCTCTCTGCTGAGGGAGTCCGCGAACGAGCGTGAAGTGATTCCGATGGTGGTCATGTGACGCTTGCGCGCTTCCAACGCCAGGTCGATACACATGGAGTTCACTCCATATGCGTTTACGATGATCAGGAGCTCCCCGGGTTTCAATCCGATTCGGTACGCGTTGAGCACGCTGATGGCATATCCCGGAGTCCGCTCAATTGCCATTGAACGGGCGCCCCCATGGATGAGGTTGGTGCCGGGATCGAGAATCGCATTGACCGCCGCGAATCCCCCTGCCCGCCAGAACACCTCTTCCACTGCCATGTTCGAATGGCCTCCGGGGCCAATCACATGGACCAGCTCGTCGCGGGCGATCGCGTCGGCCACCGGCCGCGCGGCCCTGGCGATAGCCTCGATATTTTTTGAGATCGCATCAATGACGCCGAAGATCGAGTGCCTGTACGATTCAAGCTCCTTATTTGGTTCCATCCCGTCCTCCATTCACTGGACGCATGGTAGCATCGATTCTTGGCAATGGTCAATCTGCGGGCCATTAGTACCCAGGGGTGGTCGGTTTTGACTCTTGACAAATCAGTCATCATAATTCATAACTCTTATGACTAGGCACCTCATGCTGCGGAGTCTGAAGACAGGGAAACTACAGGATCTCGCAAAGGAGCAGATCAAGGCCTTCATACTTGATTCTGGGTTGAAATCGGGCGATCAGCTTCCCACTGAAACCTCGATGGCGGAGAAACTCGGCGTCAGCAAGACCACCGTTCGCGAAGCTTTAAAAGCCTTGGCGAATGTCGGCATTCTCGAATCAAGACATGGTGTTGGCACCTTCATTAAAAAGTTCAGTTATGAGGCTATTCTGGAGAATCTTCCCTATAGTCTTGAAGCTGACGTTCATAGCCTCCAGGAGGTTATTGAGATACGGGCATGCCTGGAGAGACACTTCATTGCGCAGGACATGGAGAGATTCAACGACCAAGACATCGAGGATCTCTGGTCGATCTATCGGGAACTGGAGAAGGCAACTTCCCAGAAGCTCTTGAAGGATGAAATTGAAATCCATGCTGCTTTTCACTGCGCTCTCTACAGGCACTGCGGCAACCGCCTGCTGATCAAGCTGATTCGAATATTCGCAACCCTCCAAAGAAATCTGGCCCTTGTCAACCAATACCGGGGGACCGACCCTGATAGATTCCTCTTGCAGCATAGAGACATCATCGAGGCGATCCAGAAGAAGGACGCGGAAATGGCCTTGAGGGTCATGGAAGGCCATTTTACGGACCTCCTTGACTCGCTCAGCCAGGAGAAAGCCCAAACGCAGGGCGGAGAAGGAGGTATTCCGGGAGGACAACCCCGGACTGCTCACGATTGATTGCCAACGCCGTTTCAAAATCGAAGGAGGGTATCATGAGAAAGCTAATGGTCTCATTGTTCTTGGTTGTTGCGGTTGCCGGACTCGCATTCTCGCAAGGGAAGCTTGTCATCCGACTGGGCCACATCCGCGACACCAACAACCCCACTCATCTCGCGGCGCTCAGGTTTCAGGACCTTGTCCAAAAAAACTCTGACGGTCGAATCACCGTGAAGGTCTTCCCCAACAGCCAGCTCGGCACTCCCAATGAGATGTTTGCCCAGATGCAGTCCGGAGACCTTGAAATGGTCTACGGAGGCATTCAGACCTTCACATTCATCAAGGGAGGGGAACTCTTCGAGATTACGGCAATGCCCTTCCTCTTCTCGAGCTACGACCAGGAGCGCAAGGTCCTCAATTCCGATTTCCTCAAGCCCTACATTGCGAAGGTGGAGAATCAGACGAAGATCAAGGTCGTCAATATGAACGGCGAAAAGGATCCCCGGGGACTGACGACAAAGGGGAGACCCGTGTACACCCTTGCCGATCTCAAGGGACTGAAGATCCGGGTCGCGCAGAGTGAGCTGAACTTGAAGGTGTGGAAGGCGCTTGGCACCATGCCGCAGGTAATAGCCTACTCCGATCTCTACATGGCATTGAAGACGGGGATGGTCGACGCGCAGGAAAACGGCTCCGTCACCGTGCAGTCCGCCAGCTTCTACGAGGTTCAAGACTATTATATCAAGACGGATTACAGCAGGGACTGTGAGACATTCTACGCGGGCCTGGACTTTTGGAACAAGCTTTCCAAGGCAGACCAGGATCTCATTTATCAAGCAACGGAACAGGCCGGCAACTATGAGACAGAGCTCATGGAGAAGCAGCTTGCAGACGTCTATGCTTTCCTGAAGACAAAAATGACGGTCATCGAACACCCGGATGTTGCTTCAATGCAAAAGGCCATCGATGACGCCGGGATCTTTACGGAGCGCGCGGCGAACTGGCCCCCCGGCATGCTCAACTATATCAAGAGCGTCAAATAAAGGTTCCGATCGGGAGGGGAATCGCTCCCCTCCCGCGATATTCCTGCGGCGCTGGGGGAGGCTATGGCACTTTTGATTTTGCTGGCAATCATGTTTCTTCTTTGCGGATTTGGTTTCAGCATCTGGGCTGCCATGGGGATCAGCGGCGTGGTCTATATCCTCTTCCGGGGCAGTTTCTCGCTCAAAATGGTTATTTCGTCGTTTTTAAACGGGGTCGACAATCCGAGCCTCCTGGCGATCCCGCTCTTCATCCTTGCCGGGGAGTTGATGAACAGCTCCGGCATTACCAAGAAGCTGGCCAACTTTGCGGAATACTTCGTGGGCCGTCTGAAAGGAGGCCTCGCCTACGTCGCCATCATCATCAATGTGATCCTTGCCGGAATCTCGGGTTCCGCCATAGCTGATGCGACAGCCGTGGCCTCGGTCATGCTTCCTGCCATGAAGGAAAAAGGATACGACCCGGAGTTCTCGGCATCCATCAATGCCTCGGCCGCCGTCATCGGGCCCATCATCCCGCCCAGCATCCCCATGATCTTCCTGGGAGCCATCAGCGGCCTTTCGATCGGGAAGCTGTTCCTGGGAGGCTTCATACCGGGCTTGATGATGGGATTGTTCCTGGCGGTCACCGTTTTCATCGCCTGCCGAAAGATGGTTGTCCAAACCGCGCAACCAAAGCAGTACAGTTTCTCGTCGCTGTTCAGGCTGTTCAGGGAGAGTGTTCTGGCCGTCATCGCTCCCTTGATCGTCATCCTCGGCGTGATACTCGGCGTTGTGACAGTGGTTGAGGTGGCCGTGCTGGTGAATGTGTATGTCCTGCTTCTTTCGCTGTTCGTCTATCGAAGCATAAAACTGAAGGATCTCTTCCCTATTTTCGCGAGAACGATACTCTTCTCCTCGACGCTGATGATCCTGTTTGGTATTGTGGGCCTCTACCAGTATATCGCCGTATCCGAACAGCTCGATCAGCAGGTGATGGGCGTCATCACGGCATGGCACCTGAACAAGTACACTTTTCTGCTGATCGTGAACGTTTTCTTCCTGATCTGGGGCTGCCTCATGGACGCCATCCCTGGAATGCTCATCTTTTTCCCCGTGCTGTTGCCTGTCGCAGTCAAGCTGGGGATCGATCCGATTCACTTCGGAGACATTGTTGTCATCAACCTCATGATCGGGCTCATCACGCCTCCTGTCGGCGGCCTGCTCTTCCTGACGACCAAGCTCGCCAAAATTCCGTTCAACCGCCTGGCCCGTAAAATCGTGCCGAATATAATCGCGCTTGTGGCCGTCCTCTTGATATGCACCTATGTTCCCCCATTCGTCACCTTCCTCCCGAACCTGTTTTTCCCCCATTAGGAGACCTGCAATGAAACGCCTGTTGGCAATAATCGCAAAGGTGCTGGAATGGCTGGCTGGAGCGGCATTCCTGCTGCTGTTTCTCCTCAGCGTTCTCCAGATCGTCCTCCGCTACTTCTTCGGTGAGGCGTTGTTCTGGCTGCCCGACCTGGTTCGATTCCTTTTCATCTGGTGCGTTTTTGCGGGAGCCGCCGTCATGTACTATCGACACGAGCACATCGTGATTGATTTCCTTGTGAAGCGGTCCCGGCAGAAGACCCAGGATGTGCTGGCGCTGATTCAGAACCTGGTGATGATCATTTTTTTCGCCATTCTGGTCTGGCAGGGCATCGTGGTAAGCATCCTGCGCATGCGATTGTACTTTACGGTCCTCCCCCTTCCCACCGGCTACGCGTACCTGTCCATTCCCATTGCCGCGGCGGTCATGCTCGTGGCAAGCGCTCTCGAGGTGGCTGACCAGATCAGGAAGATGAAGTCCATTCAGCGAAAGGAGCCAAAGCAACCATGACAAAGTATGCAGAGCAGTACTCGCGGGCCGTCCGGGCACTTTTGGAGCAGATCGAGGGTGAAGAGCGGTCGATCCATGACGCCGCGAAGCTGATGAGTGAAACGATCGTCCGCGATGAGTTGATCCACGTGATCGGCACCGGTGGCCACTCCAACATCGGCACCTATGAGATGTTCAATCGGGCCGGGGGCCTGGGCCCGGTGAACGGCATCCTGGACCCGGGGACCCTGCTGAGCATGGGCGCGTTGAGGTCCACACGCATCGAACGCACCCCCGGATATGCGCCCGCGGTGCTGGATGCCTTCAACGTGACGGGTGGAGTGCTCATCATCATCAATGCCTACGGGATCAATGCGATGACCATCGACACGGCGGTGGAAGGAAGGAGGAGGAAGATCCCAACCATCGGGGTGACCAGCCGTTCGTTTGGAGACAACATTCCCGCCGATCATCCTGCGCGGCATCCCAGCGGGAAGAACCTCTACCAGCTTGTGGACGTGTTTGTGGACTGTCACATGCCGCTCGGCGATGCAGTGGTAGAGTTTGAAAACGTAGCGCCGCGGGTGGCACCGGTATCCACGCTGGTGCTAAGCTATACGCTGAACCTGATGGTCATTGAGACGGTGCGGCTCCTGAAAGAGCAGGGCTTTGAGCCACCGATCTGGACAAGCGGCAACATGCCGGGAGGGCAGGAGGCCGGCCGGAAGCTCGTTGAAAAATACCGATCCAGAATACGGCTCCTGTAGGGAGGATGGCGATGAACCCAACGAAACTGAGAATACTGGTGATTGGTGCCCACCCCGATGATCCGGATATCATGTGCGGAGGCGTCGCGATCATGTACAGCTCGCGAGGCCACCATGTGAAGTTCCTTTCCCTGACGAATGGGGATACCGGACATCATCACATCGGGGGAATAGAGCTCGCGCGAAGAAGGTATGCCGAGGCTCAGGCTTCCGCGGGTGTCGCCGGGATCAGCGAATATCAGGTGCTGGACAATCACTGCGGCGAGCTGGAGCCTTCGATCGCGAATCGCAAGCAGGTGATACGGTGCATCCGCGAGTATCAACCGGATCTCATCATCACCCATCGACCGAACGACTATCATCCTGACCATCGCTCCACCTCAACGCTGGTCATGGATGCTTCCTACATCGTCACTGTTCCGAACATGCTCCCCCTCACAGATTTCCTGCCCCGTCCTCCCAGGATCTGCTACATGTTTGACCGTTTCATGAAGCCCAATCCGTTCACGCCGGATATCATCGTCCCGATTGATGAAGTCGTCGGGCGAAAGGCGGAGATGCTGGACTGCCACCGATCGCAGATGTATGAGTGGATACCTTTCAATCAGGGGATCCTGGATCAGGTCCCCGATGATGACACGAAACGCCGTTCCTGGCTCATTGACAAGCTGCTTGCCGGTTACTTCAAGACCATGAGGGAAGATCTTCAGGCGCCTCTGGCCGCGATGTATGGGGCGCAAAGGGCGAGTGCGATCCGGTACGTCGAAGCGTTCGAGTTTTGCGAATACGGAGCCGGGCTCAAAAGCTCAGATATTCACGCGCTGTTTCCCTTCCTGCCTGCTGACATACGGATCGGCGGCTAGCCGGAAGCGATCCCTGCTGTTCACCAGGACCCTACCACCGGATGATGTTCCCCCCGTACGTGAGACCGGCGCCGAACCCGAAGGTGAGGATTAAATCTCCCGGCTTCAGAAGATTTCGGGAGCACATCTCCGAAAGCGCGATCGGAATGGAAGCAGCCGACGTGTTTGCATATTCATCGATGTTGAGGAAAAACTTTTCCATTGGAATTTTCGATCGTTTTGCCGCCGCCTCAATTATCCTGACATTTGCCTGGTGAGGAACAATCCAGGCGATATCATCAAGGCTCAGACGGTTTTCTTCCATCAAACCTACGATCCCTTCTGAGACGACCTTTACAGCGAAGTTGTAGACCTGTCTTCCATCCATGCGGAGATATGTTGCAACCGGGTCGACTACGCCGTCCGTGAAAGGGAAACGAGTACCGCCCTCTGTTCTTTCCAAGAGCCTGGCGCCAGAGCCGTCAGCTTTCAAAACGGAGCGCAGGATTCCCCTTTCGCCATCGGCCGAGTCGCCGGAAACCAGAACTGCTCCTGCCCCATCGCCAAAAAGGACGCAGGTATTCCGATCCTGCCAATTGACGATCCTGCTCAGGATCTCCGCGCCCGCGACTAGGACATTTCGCGCGCTGCCGGAAAGAATGAAGCTTCTGGCTGTTTCCAGGGCATAGATGAATCCCGTGCATCCAGCGGCTATGTCCATGGCGCCCGCGCTCTTGGCGCCGAGCCTTTCCTGAACAAGGCAGGCAACGGAAGGAAAACCCAGAAAATCCCCGGTTGCCGTGGCTACCAGCACGAGATCCACATCTGATGCATGTTTTTTCGACTTTTCCAGCACCTTTTGGCAAGCTTCAAAGGCAAGATCCGATGTGGCAATAGAGGGTTCAGCAATGTGCCTGAACCTGATCCCCGTATGGGATCGGATCCATTCATCCGAGGTGTCCAGGAAAGAGGAAAACTCCTCATTTGCCATCCGCCTGCTGGGAACCGCAAAGTCCACAGCCTGGATTACTGCCCTCATAGGACCATTTTAATATGATTGGAATGCAGGGTCAACAGCCAGGAAAGGTTTGCTAATTAAAACTATATTGATCAACAATTCGGATGTCTATTTGCTGCATATAATTAAGGCTGTTTTTTGGCCTCCTTGACCGTACATCGCGCGCCATGGTATTTTGTCACCACATGAAAACCTGTTTTCTCTTCCCAGGCCAGGGAGCTCAATACCCAGGAATGGCAAAAGATCTTTGGGAAGAAAGCAATAATGTCCGGGAATTGTTTCAGAAGGCTTCGGATGTATTGGAAATGGACATGAAGAAGCTGCTTTTCGAGTCCACACCCGAAGAGTTGAAGGTCACCGAGAAGACGCAAGTGGCGATGACCCTCGCTTGCCTATGCTCAGCCATGGCTCTGCGCGAGCGCGGCGTCGAACTCCAGGGATGCGCGGGATTCAGCCTGGGAGAATATGCAGCCTTGTGCGAAGCCGGCGTTATCAAGCGGGAAGACGTTTTTCCCATAGTCAAAGCTCGGGGCCAGGTCATGGAAAAGGCCGCGCGCGCTTTGGACTCCGCGGAGGGCGCGTCCGGGATGGCCGCGGTGCTCGGGCTTCCGGCTGAAAGGGTTGCCGCCGTCGTGGAAACCCTCGCCGCTTACGGGGTTTTTCTTTCCAATTATAACAGTCCCGGGCAGGTTGTCGTTTCAGGCACCGCCAAAGGATTGGCCAAGGCGGAGGAAGCGTTGAAAGCCGCGGGCGCAAAACGATTCATCCGCCTGCAGGTATCGGGACCTTTCCATTCGCCCCTCATGGCCGAGGCGCGCGCCGGTTTCGATGAAGCGCTGGCATCCTTCACGTTCTTTGATCCCGTGGTACCCCTGTACTCCAACGTGACGGGCGGGAGGATCCACACGGCCGCGGAAGCCCGCGAGCTCTGTGGGAAGCAGCTCGTTTCCATGGTACGATGGGTGGCGGAGGAGGAGAGCATGCTGGCGGACGGGTACGGGCGGTTTCTTGAGGCAGGGCCCGGCACTGTCCTTACCGGCCTGATGCGGGCGCTCCGGCCCGAGGTGCGCTGCGCGCCAGCCGGGACCCTTGAAAACATCGCAAAGGCCCTTGCGGCATTCCCCGTCGACGGCGGGCTTTCGATGTGACGCGCGTGAAGGAGAGAAAATGACGCGAAGAGTCGTCGTGACCGGCATGGGAACGGTGAATCCCCTCGGCAGCACCGTGAAGGATTTCTGGCGGGCCATCAGGGCCAGTGAGAACGGCATCAGCGTCCTGGACAGGTTCGACACCACGGACTTCTCCTCCCGTATTGCCGGGCAGGTGAAGAACTTCGCGCCCGAGAAGGCCCTCGAATCCAAGGAAGCCCGGCGCATGGACCGCTTCACCCAGTTCGCCATGGTGGCATCCATGGAGGCCATGGCCGACGCCGGCCTCGCCCCGGACGCGGCGGATCCGGATCGCTTCGGGGTGGTCCTCGGCAACGGGATCGGCGGCCTGGAGACCCTCGAGGCCCAGTTTAAGCGGGTTCACGACAAGGGCCCCCGGGCCATGCACCCTCTTTTCGTGCCCATGATGATCTCCAACGAAGCGGCGGGGAACGTGGCGATAAAGTTCCACGCCTTTGGGCCGTGCTCCGTCGTTGTCACCGCGTGCGCTTCCTCGAACGACGCCTTGGGCAACGCATGGGGCCTCATCCGCGAGGGAAGGGTGGACGTCATGATCGCCGGCGGAACCGAGGCGCCGCTCACGACGCTGGGGCTCGCTGGATTCTGCCAGCTCCAGGCGGTGAGCACGCGCAACGATGATCCCTCGCGCGCCAGCCGTCCTTTCGACAAGGACAGGGACGGGTTCGTCATGTCGGAGGGCGCGGGCGTTCTTGTGCTTGAGGAGCTGGAGCATGCCAAGCGCCGCGGCGCCCGGATCTATGCCGAGCTCTCCGGCTACGGCGCCACCTGCGACGCAAACCACCTCACGGCGCCGCATCCCGAAGCCAGGGGCGCCATACGCGCCATCCGCCTGGCCCTGGAGACGGCGGGTCTTGTTCCGACCGACGTCGACTACATCAATGCGCACGGCACCTCCACCCCGATCAACGATCCCATTGAAACCAAGGCCATCAAGGCGGTTTTCGGCGACCACGCGCGAAAGCTCAAGATTTCCTCCACGAAGTCCATGCACGGACACCTGCTGGGAGCGGCCGGCGGGGTGGAGGCCATCGTCTCCATTTTAGCGATCAGGGACCAGTTTTTCCCGGCCACGCGCAACCTGGATCAGGCGGATCCCGAGTGCGACCTCGATTACGTGCCGCACACGGGGTACGACGGCCGGATCCGGGCCGCCCTTTCCAACGCGCTGGGATTCGGGGGACACAACTCGATGATCCTGTTCAAGGAGTACACGGCGTAAAGGGGCGCCCGAGCATCTGGCGCGGCCGCTCCCTGCGGCTATCGCGCAAGCGCGCCCAGCGCGGCCGCTCCCTGCGGCATTACTGCGGCCGCTCCCCGCGGCTATCGCGCAAGCGCGCCCAGCGCCATTGAGTAGAGCTTGTTGCGCACCGAATCGCTGCGTGAAGCGAGCACGATGGGCGCGCGCGCGCCCATGACGATCCCCGCCTCCTCCGCCTTTGCGAAGAAGATCAGCGCCTTGTAGAGGATGTTCGCCGCCTCGATGTTCGGCGCAACAAGGATGTCAGCCCTTCCCGCAAGCTCGCTCACGATCCCCTTGTGCCGTGCCGCCTCCACGCTCACCGCGTTATCAAGAGCCAGCGGCCCTTCCACCCGGGCGCCTTGAATGGCGCCCCTTTCGGCCATCTTGGCAAGGCACGCGGCGTCCACCGTTGCCGGCATTTCCGGGTTCACCGTTTCTATGGCGCAGAGAATGGCCACGATGGGTTGGGGGATGCCGAGCCTGTGGGCGAGGTCCACCGCGTTTTGAACGATGTCGATCTTCTGCTGGTAGTCGGGGGCGATGCTGAGGGCGGCGTCCGTGACGAAATAGAAGCGATCCGATCCCTCGAAACTGAACACGCCGACGTGGGAGAGCGTGCGACCCATGGTGAAGCCGTTCGCCTTGGAGAGCACGGAGCGCAGGAGGTCCGCGCTCTGCAGGAGGCCCTTCACCAGGATGTCTCCGTCCCCGCGTGCCACTCGCCGGACAGCTTCCGAGGCGGCGTCGGCCCGTGTCTGTGTCTCCACGATTTCCCATCCCTTGATGGAAATCGAACCCTCACCGGCAGCGGCCTCGATCTCTTCACGGCGCCCTACCAGCACCGGTCGGGCGAACCCCGCCGCAGCAGCCTGGGAAAGGGCTTCCAGGATGGTGGAGTCCGCGGCCTGCGCCACGACGAACCGGGCCGGCCCCGCCTTGCGCGCCGCATCAAGGATCTGTGCAAAGGTGTTCATGATTTCTCCCGACGCAAGTATAGCACGTCAGGCCTGGGAAAATAAAAGCCGGCTGTTGCCGGCTTTAAAGAAATCCGTTCGATGGGCTGCTCTGGGCAGTTTCGATCACGGATTCAGGTGGTGTAAGAGGAACATGTCCTCATTACACAATACAATATACCCTGCGCCCGGCTTGAAGTCAAGCTCAGCGCCAGACCATTCCTGGAGAAGAAACGCGCTTGACCGCTCCGTGAATGCGTATGACATCACGTTTGCACCACGGGCACCCCCAGCAGGCGAATGTGTTTCTCCATGTGCCTTTCTACGGCCGCGTAGTGCCGTTCTTCGTTCGCGGCGAGCGTTCCGAAGAATTCATTTCGTATCCCGGGGTCGTTCAACAAGCCGCCGTACGTGATATGCAGGAGCTGACGCGAATCCCGCTCGTCCACGAAACGCTCAAGCTGGCTGTCCGCGACGCTGCCTGCCTGGGGAATCGCCCCCAGATCCGCGGTGATGTGGTAGAGCTTCGATGCCTCTGGGAAACAGGTGTAGGCCTGGGCGAGCATTCGTCGGAAGAGGGGGGGGTTGGTTGCCGCGATGACGCGCACCGCCTCCAGCCAGCTTGTGCCGGCCGTCTTCAAGTGAAGGCGCATGTCCGAATGCTTGCCGATCGGGGGATAGACGGAAAATTTGTCGCTTCCCGAGTGGATGGAGATCTTATAATTTCCCCGGGCACGCGCGATTGAGCAGTGCACAATGAACTGGCTCTCAAACTCTCTCACGTCCCCGATATAGTCGATGCCCTTCTGAAACTCGCCGATGAACCGGGGCGCTAGGGAGTTCACCGCCACTCCGCGCAGCGCAAGCTCGCCGGCAATGAAGAGATGGTGCGACGGCAGAGTGGGAGCCGTGGTCTCGTCTATGCTGATCTCAAGGTCGTAGCGGTCGCCCCTCTTCTCCTTCAGATGCCGGTCCACCTCCCGGGAAAAATCCAGGGCCCTGCCGTACATGAGCGCGCAGCGCCGCGCCTCGGTCTGAGTGAAGGCGATGGCGCAGCCGGGCAGCTGGAAGCTCCTGCCCTCGTAGGCTTCCTTCACGTGCCGGATCACGCCCGGGTCGAGCTTTTCAAACTCCGAATCGATCCGCGCCGGGCTCCACGCCGCAGGCTCGGGCGACATCACCTCGGTGAGATCGAGGGTGATCATGGGCATGCCCGCAGCGAGCGCCGTATCGATATCCTTGATGGTTTTCAGGTGATCGCCGTCAGCGCCGTAGCCTTTTTCAAAACCCTCCTGGAATACCAGAAAGCTGGCATCGCGCACCACGCCCGGATAATCGCGTTTCGTGAGCGTGAGCTCCCGTATCGATTGCTGGGCGAGCACGGGCGAAGCATCGTAGCCTGCGATGGCCCGGATGTGTCCGGGCGTCGCCAGCCCAAGCCTGTCCCCGCATCCGATGGTTGTTTTCCTGTCCCGCAGCGACACGGGCGCCGTGAAGGGGAAGACGTCGTGAAGAATCTTCGCGTTTTCAGTGGAAAGATCCGCCTTGAAAAGGTGAATCCCATCGGCCTGAACTCTTGTGCCGTGAAAGGGAGCGGAGAAAGATTTTGGGCAGGCGAGAAAAAGGCTTTTTTCTCCGCCCGTGTAGGCAATGAAATAGAGGATCCCTTCACGGATGCGAAGCGAGCGGCGGTAGATGCGCGCGTCTCCCCGCGCGATGTGCGGCGTTGCATCCTTTTTCAAAGCATCCAGACGGGCCGGGTCCGCTGTTTCGAGTCCGGATTCCCTGAGCAGCCGGGCGATGTTTTCCATGAGCGACCTCCGGTGGATCAGATGTTGTCGACCAGGTAGCCGCCGTCCACGGGAACCGTGACGCCGGTCACAAAACCAGCCGCGGCATTGCTCACCAGAAACAACAGAGCGCCGGCAAGCTCGGATGCATCGCCGAACCTGCCGTAGGGGGTGTGGCTGATGACTTTCCTGCCTCGTTCCGTGAGATCGCCGGTTTTTTCGTCGATGAGCAGGGCCTTGTTCTGCTTTCCGATAAAAAAGCCCGGCGCCAGGGCATTCACCCGAATCCCATGGGGAGCGAATTCCTTTGCCGTGGCCATGGTGAGGTTCTTGACCGCGGATTTTGCGGCGTCGTATGCCCAGATGCCCGAAAGGGGGATGTAGGAGGCCATGGAGGCCATGTTGATGATGCAGCCCTTGATCTTGTTCTGTATCCATCGGGCCGCGACTACCTTTGTGGGCACTACCAAGCCTGCCACCAGGTTCAGCCGGAGGATGTCCTCGAATTGCTTCACGTTAAGGTCCAGGAACCGGGTCTGGCCCCGGTTGCCTCCGGCGCAGTTGATGAGAACGTGCAGGCCGCCGAGGCGTTGTTCCGTCTTCTCCGCCGCCGCGCGCACGGATGCCTCGTCCGTCGTGTCCACGGCAAGCGGCATGATCCGCGCGCCCGCGCCCGTTGCGTCGGTGAGCCGGGCTGCCGCGGCTTCGGCGTCCCGCTGGCTGATGTCCCACAGGCTCACCGAGCCTCCCGCTTTCAAGAGCGCTTCCGCCAGCGCCCCGGCGATGATTCCTCCTCCGCCGGTGATGGCGGTGGATATGCCTGCAAGACCGAACATCTCCTCAAGATAGCTCATCTCACTCTCCTTGTAGAAAATGCTTTTCAAACCTCATGAACTCGGGCAGCCCCTCCTTCATCACCGGCTTCACTTCCCCCTGGATGAGGGGAAGGGCGTAGTCGAAGAAATCCCTTGTCACGAAGAAACCATCCGGGGTGATCCACTCCTTGGGGAAATACTTCTCGCCATTGGCCACCTGGGCAAGGTCGGCGAGGCCGGTGGCGCACCGGTAGGGGCGATGCGGGGAGCGTTCCAGCGTGACCATCTTTCCGCTCACTCCCTTTACAGCGTGAATCACCGCCTGCCTGCCCACCAGGTACGCCTCCCGGGAATCGGTGAGAGAGGCCCAGTGGATGCCATTGCGCTGGATGGTGGACGGGATGGCGAACCGGGCCTTCACCTTCACCTCAGTCTCCACCAGGGACTTGATGTACTGGGCCGCGCCGCCGAGCTGGGTGTGGCCGAAGGCGTCCCTGGCGAAATCGCCCTTCTGCTCGGAGATGTACGCGCCGTCGGGATTTTTGGTGCCTTCGGAGACCACGATGACGCACCTGTGGATGGTGTCGAGGTACGAGCGGACCTTTGCCTTGAATGCCTCCTTGTCGAACGGCACTTCGGGAAGGAGGATGACGTGGGGCGCGTCTTCGTTGTTGCGCCGCGCGAGCGCGGTGCCCGCCGCTATCCAGCCGGCATTGCGTCCCATGGCTTCGATGACGTTCACCGTGTCAGTGGTGTAGATGGCCTCCGTGTCCCTGCCCGCCTCCATCACCATGGTGGCCAGGTACTTGATGACGCTGCCGTAGCCGGGGCAGTGATCGGTGAACGCAAGGTCGTTGTCGATGGTCTTGGGCACGCCCATGGCGCGAAACTCGTAGCCGCGCTGCGCGGCCAGCCGCGCAACCTTGTCCGCCGTGTCCATGGAATCGTTCCCGCCGATATAGAAGAAATACCGGATGTCGTGCGCGGTGAAGACGTCCAGTATCTTGGCGTAATCAGCGTCGCTCTTCACCTTGTACCTGCACGATCCGAGGGCGGCGGAGGGACTGGTCTTCAAGCCTTCGATGGTTTTCCTGCTCTCCTGGCGGAGATCGAAGATCTCTCCGTTCAAGACCCCGAGGATCCCGTTGTGGGCCGCGTACACGCCCGTGATCTCGGAGTGGGCAAGGGCCTCCTGGATCACGCCGCATGCGCTGGCGTTGATGACCGCGGTCGGGCCGCCGCTCTGGGCAACGATGCAGTTTCCCTTCATGTTTTTCTCCCCGTGCTGGTTCTCCGCTCTCCGGGAGCGGGTCCGGCCTCTGCCGGTTTCGATGCATCAAGCCCCGGCAGCGAGAACTTCGATGCCGAGGACCGTGAGATCACGCATTCCCTCGATCCAGCGGTCGGTGATCAGGATGTCGACGTCTTCCGGCCGCGCGAAAACCGCAAAGGCGTCCCGTCCGAACTTGCCGGCATCGGCAAGCACGACGCGGCGCTTGGAGCTCTTCAGCACCCGGCTCTTGAGCTCCGCTTCAATGATGTTCTGTGAAGAGAACACCCCGGCCGCTGACAGCGCCGTGGCGCCGATGAAGCAGGTCTGGATCCTCAGGCCCTTCAGCGCTTCGATGGCCATGGGTCCGATGAAGGAGCCGGCTTCCTTGCGATAGCTTCCGCCGACCGAAATAAGGGAAATCCCCGGCGCATCGGCCACGACGTTCATGATGTCCAGCGAGTTGGTGACTATGCGCAGGTTCATGTCCAGCAGCCGTCGGGCAAAGAGCATGCAGGTGCTTCCCGAGTCAACGTAGATGGTGTCGTCCTCGTTCACAAGCTCCCGGGCCTTTGCGGCGATCCGCTCCTTCTCCGCGAGATTTTCTTCCTTGCGGACCTGGATTCCGCGCAGCTGCGCCCTGTCCTCCGCGAGCTGGGCGCCGCCCCGGGTGCGGACAACGTTCCCCATCTCCTCCAGCAGTGTGAGGTCTTTGCGAATGGTCACCTCGGAAACCTTTAGACGCTGTGTCAGCTCCTGCACCGATACAGAGCGAAGGTGGGAAATAATCCTGATTATCTCATCGTGCCGGGGAATATGAGCCAAACTTCCGTAACCTTTCGATAAAGACAATAGTACGCAACCATGCGCTGTGTCAAGATTCGGTCGTAGACAGACCTGCTTGACGCAACGTTTGACCCAAGGTAGTATTTCGTATCGTTATTCAATTCGAAACAAAAGGAAAGGCGAGATGGACGATCCGGCAAGAGCTCTCAAAGAGATGAAGCCCCGGAAAGGCTTCTTTATTGGAATCGATTCAGACGGGTGCGCGTTTGACACCATGGAGATCAAGCAGAAGGAATGTTTCTGCCCGAATTTCATCAGGCATTTCAGGCTCCAGGCAGCGTCGAAATACGCGCGGGAGACTTGGGAATTCGTCAACCTTTATTCCAAGGATCGCGGCTGCAACCGGTTCATCGCCGTCATCCACGCACTGGACCTGTTGCGCGAGCGCGCGGAAGTGAAGGCCAGGGGCGTGAGCATTCTCATGATGGACGGTCTGCGCGCCTGGATGAAACGCGAGTCCAAGCTGGGCAATCCCGCGCTCAAGGCGGAGCTGGAGCGCACCGCGGACCCGGATCTGAAGCTCGCCTATGAGTATTCAATCGACGTGAACGAGGCGATTGAGCGCATGGTGTTCGGCGTGCCTCCGTTTCCCTTTGTGCGGGAATGCCTGGAAAAAATGGAGAAAGCCGCTGACGTGATCGTGGTCTCCCAGACTCCGGGCGAAGCCCTGGAGAGGGAATGGAAAGAGCATCACATCGAGGACCACATACGCGCGATTGCGGGACAGGAAATGGGGACAAAGGCGCAGCACATCGCCTTTGCCGCTGGAGGGAAGTACCCCCCCGGCCGCATGCTCATGGTGGGAGATGCCCCCGGCGACTTCCAGGCGGCAAAGGCAAACAAGGCCTGCTTTTTTCCCATCGTGCCGGGCCGCGAGGAAAAGTCCTGGGAGCTTTTACATGCGGAGGCCCTGGACCGGTTCTTTGCGGAGAAGTACGAAGGCGATTACGAGCGGAAGCTGACGGCTGAGTTCGACGCGTCCCTGCCCGAGAGGCCGGCCTGGAGGAAATGAGCATGCTGTATTACGCGCACGGCTCTGAGCGCGGCGAAATATCCGACGAGGAGCTGAGGGCCGGTCTCGCCGAGGCCCTGGGGAGGCTGGGAAAGAGAAGGCGCGTCCTTGCGATTCCGCCGGACTTCACGCGGTTTCACTCCCGGGCAGGCCGTATCACGGAGATGGCGTGGGAGTACTACGGCGACGCCCTCACCGATGTGCTTCCGGCCCTCGGTACCCACTTCGCGGTCACCGACGAAGAAAAGAAGATCATGTTCGGTCAAACGCCGGGCGAGCTCTTCAGGGTCCATCGGTGGAAGCAAGACCTGGAGACGCTCGGCCGCGTTCCCTCAGAGTTCATACGCGAGGTGTCGGAGGGCAAGCTCTCCTACGATTGGCCGGCGCAGGTAGACCGGCTCCTGGTCAGCGGGCGCCACGATCTCATCCTCTCCATCGGGCAGGTGGTGCCCCACGAAGTGGCGGGCATGGCGGGGTACAACAAGAACATCTTTATCGGCGCCGGCGGCAGGGAAGCCATCAACAAGAGCCACTACCTCGGCGCGGTCTACGGCATGGAGCGGATGATGGGGCGAGCCGACACGCCCGTGCGCAGGGTGCTCAACTATGCCGCGGAGCATTTCACGCGGCACCTGCCCATCGTGTACGCGCTCTCCGTTGTCGGCAGGGAACCGGACGGGCGGCTCGCGCTGAAGGGACTGTTTATCGGCGATGATCACGAGGTCTTCGCGCGCGCGGCCCAGCTTTCCCTCACGGTGAACTTCACCATGGTGGAGAAGCCGCTTGCCAAGATCGTTGTGCATCTGGACCCCGGCGAGTTCAAAAGCACGTGGCTGGGAAACAAGGCGATCTACCGCACCCGCATGGCCATCGCAGATGGCGGAGAGCTGATCGTGCTCGCCCCCGGCGTCCGCCAGTTCGGCGAAGACCCCGAGATCGACGCGCTGATCCGCAAATACGGCTACTTCACCACGCCCCGGATCCTCGCGCTGGTGGAGGAGAACGACGACCTGAAGGACAACCTCAGCGTAGCGGCGCATCTCATCCACGGGTCTTCGGAGGGACGGTTCACCATCACCTACTGCCCTGCCGGGCTCACCCGGGAGCAGGTGCAAAAGGCCGGCTTCCGCTACGGCGATCTGCGCGAGATGACGCGACGCTACGATCCCGACGTCCTGCGTGACGGGTGGAATGACCTGCCGGGGGGAGAGAGGATCTACTACATCTCCAACCCCGCCATCGGGCTGTGGTCGTCACGGGAAAGATTCGTGGAGTGATGCGGGAGCGCGAAAGGAGTGAATCATGGAAGTGAAAGCTGATTTCGGCATGATCGGGCTTGCCGTCATGGGGCAGAACCTGGTCCTCAACATCAACGACAAGGGATATCCGGTCATCGTGTTCAATAGGACGGTCGAAACGGTGGACGAGTTTTTAAGGACAGCGGCGCGCGGCCGTTCGACGATTTATGGCGCGCACAGCATCGCGGAGCTCGTGGCCGGGCTTTCCCAGCCGCGCAAGATCATGCTCCTGGTGAAGGCGGGTGATGCGGTCGACCAGACCATCGAGCTGCTCGTGCCGCTCCTGTCGAAAGGGGACTGCATCATCGACGGAGGCAACTCCCATTTCCCTGATACGATCAGGCGCGCGAAGAGCCTCGCTGACAAGGGACTTCTCTTCATCGGCATGGGAGTCTCCGGCGGCGAGGAGGGCGCCCGCAATGGTCCCTCCCTCATGCCGGGCGGGAACCCCAAGGCGTGGCCCCTGGTGAAGGAGATTTTCCAGGCCATCGCCGCAAAGACCGACGGCGCGCCCTGCTGCGACTGGGTCGGAGAGGACGGGGCCGGCCACTTTGTGAAGATGGTGCACAACGGGATCGAGTACGGAGACATGCAGCTTATCTGCGAGGCCTACCAATTCATGAAGGACGGCCTGGGCATGAGCTCTTCCGACATGCGCGACGTCTTTCATGAATGGAACAAGGGGGAGCTGGACAGCTACCTCATCGAGATCACAAGTCGCATCCTGGGCCACAAGGATGATGACGGCGCGCCCCTGGTGGAGAAGATCCTTGACACCGCCGGGCAGAAAGGGACCGGCAAATGGACGAGCGTGTCGGCGCTCGACCTCGGGATGCCCGTGACGCTGATCGGCGAAGCCGTGTTTGCCCGGTGCCTCTCCGCCATGAAGGACGAGCGCGTTCTTGCCTCCGCTGCCCTGAAGGGCCCCGGGGCCAGGTTCTCCGGCAGCAAGAAGGCGTTCATCGAGGACATCCGCAAGGCGCTCCTGGCGTCAAAGATCGTCTCGTATGCCCAGGGCTACATGCTCATGCGGGAGGCGGCCAAGGAATATCACTGGAACCTGAATTACGGCGGGATCGCCCTCATGTGGCGCGGCGGCTGCATCATCCGCAGCGTCTTCCTGGGAAAGATCAAGGAGGCTTTCGACCGCACCCCTGATTTGAAAAACCTTCTTTTGGATCCCTACTTTCAGAAGGTCATCGAGCGGTGCCAGGAATCGTGGAGGAGAACGATCGCCAAGGGAGTCGAGCTGGGAATTCCAATCCCCGCTTTTTCCACCGCCCTGAGCTTCTACGACGGGTATCGCAGCGCGCGGCTTCCCGCCAACCTGCTCCAGGCGCAACGCGACTACTTTGGCGCGCACACCTACGAGCGGCTGGACAAGCCGCGGGGCGCGTTCTTCCATACGAACTGGACGGGAGAGGGGATGGACGTCAAGTCGGGACAGTACAACGCCTGATCCACGCGGCTTGTCAGAGGAAAAATGGTGCGCGCTACGATGAAGATGCTGGCAATGGTCTGCGCTCTGTTCGCGCTTGCGCCCGCCCTTGGAGTCGCCCAGGATCATGCATCCACAGAAGTGCGGAACGCAATCTCCGTGGATGTGCTTACGACATCACTCTTCATAGTCGGTGATGTCAATGGGGGGGAGTCAGTCATCCCCTTGCTCATCAATTACCAGCGATTGCTTACGAATCATTTCATTCTATTAATAAAGCCTCTCTTCGTGGATTGGGGGAGTTTTTTCACCTTTCAACCGTGGGTGGAAGTGGATTGGCATATAACTGGCAAAGGACTTAAAGGGTTTTTTCTTGGGCTTGCCGCCATTGGCTCAGTCGATGTTGAGCTTGGCGGAACTGGAACGCCGTCATATTTCCTCGGCATTGCACCAATCATCGGCTATCAGTTTCTTTTTTCGTCGAACATTGATCTCAGCTTTTCCTGTGTTTTCGCCCCCAACGGGATTATCTCAGTGGGAGAAACAGCCTTTGGGTTCGGCTCAAATACCACAAGCACGATTATCGGTGCTGTTCCAATTTTTGCGAGACCGGAAATTGATTTGGGGTATCGGTTCTAATATGATCGATTCACGCCGGATCTGATCACGAGGCGAGTTTATCGCTTATTGTTTCCTTTTTCTCGGTAGCACCGATTTCACGGGTCTCGGTCGAGCGTGGAAGGGTTGATAAATCTTCAGGTTCCCCCCCCCTGGCAGCTTCACCTTGGTCAATAGTCCCCATTGCAGCCGTTGAACTTTGCTGCAATGTATCGTCTTCTTCTTCATGTGGGCAACAAGATCGTCAATATCACCCAAAATAAGCGAACCCGCATGAGTTGGAAAGAAATATGGTCCCCTATCGGTTGAGCGGGATTAGGTTACGGCGGAAATTGAACATGAAAATGCCTTCAAGATCGTTCCAGCATTTGAGACATACAAAATGGAGACACAATTAGGGCTATTGCCGCCTTTTTTTCACGTTTCCTTGGTCGTTGGTCAACGCCAAAAGAAAAAAGACAGACCTATCCTCTCTGATCGAGAGTCAACAGGGAATTGGCGGCCTAAAGGTTTGCGATCTCGCTCATCGCTCGAGTGAAGCGGTAGAAGTATTCTCCCTCGTCGATCCGTAGAACCACCCCGTCCCTTCCTGTGTGGGAAACAACCGCTCCTTGATAGATCCACTTATAGAGGAATCTTTTAAACCGTAGCACCGCGTAATGTTCCACGCCAACGCTGCAATTTTGAAGTAGGCCCTGTTCGCATTCAGGAATCCAGTTGGCACATGTGATAAGCCAAGCCCGTATTTGAAGTCCTTGATCAGGTTCTCTTGGTTACCCCGCTGCTGTCCAATCCTCATCACTTGCACATCCGATTCAGCGGAGTTGGTCACGATCACATGGTAGTCGTATTTGCACATGCCCTCCTCGAGATACAACTGGTTGTCCTTATCGAGGATCTCAGTTCGCTTGACGACGAACCGAAACGGTTTGCCCCATTCGTGAGGAATGTATTCGAAGGAAGCAACCTGGGATATTCCCTTGAGTTTCGTGTCAGGTTTTCGTTCTACGCTGATTTTCCTTTTCAGATCCTTGCGCTTCTTTCTTTTCTTCGCTCCCTTTTCCCTCGACTTTTCCTTGCTTTTGAAACGCTTCCACTCTTGTTCAGCTATCCCCATGACTGCCGCCATCAACGGTTTGGTCTGGTCGGCGGTGATAAAAAACTCCACCCCCTTGCTCTCGCATGTCCATACGATGTCTTTATCGTAGAATGCGCTGTCGGCCCGATATCTCAATCGACCAAACTGCCCTTCCAGCCTATCGATGATCCGAGGCAATTGCTCCTTGGCCCCCACGCTGCTGTAGGTATTCCCGCTTCTGAGTTCTGTATGCAGAAGGTCGCCGGTCTCGCTTAAGCTGAACAGAAGGCAGTTATAACTCCATCGGTTATCGTAGGAGTAATCGGCGCCTTCCTTTTTGCTGCCGTACACCTCCAGGATAGTCGAATCGCTTTCGATGGTTCCTACTGTCTTGCGTGCGCTATCCAAAAGGCTGAAGGATTGGTCCTGTATCCTTTCACAGACTCCCTGAAATACTTCGATAGCAAAACCGTGAAACCGCACCAGGAAGTCCCCTGCGGTTGTCGGGTCTGGAATGCTCTGCGCTCCGATGAGCCTGCGGAATCCCTCATCGCCTTGCAGCCTTTCCAGATCCAGCAGTGTTTCTCCTCCCGTAAGAAAGTTGTACAGCAAAGTCAGCACGTGATCCGATTCGTGATAGGGGCTATGCATCTTCAGTAGGGACACGCTCTCATCGATGCGCTTTGCCACATCAAGACGTTCGATCAGATCTCGAGCCAGAACGATTCCGCCGTAAGAAAGAATTGGCGACTGCGCGTTCTTGCGGATTGTTACCTTGGGATTGCTGAAAAAGGGTTGACCAATTCGATCAGGTTGATATACTCTTTCTTGCATCAGTTTTGATACTCCTGAGTGTTTGATGTGTTTGTGTAGGTACTTACCATTCAAACACTTAGGAGCTTTTTTATCAAGCCCTCCGCCTACCTACGCTTCTTTCAGGGT
>JBEKQU010000021.1:0-65869 GCA_049519415.1 Spirochaetia bacterium | reverse complement strand
GGACCGCGGTGCCGATGGTGATGGTTGCCGTGCCCAGTGCCTCGTTGGCGGTGAGGGAGATGGTGTCGGAGTCAGCGCTGCGCACCACCAGGTCGGGGTGGGTGTGGTTGAAGGAGCTGACGGTGGGGGCGGTGTTGTCAACGGTGTAGTTGTACAGTGTGCCCGAGGTGAAGGTGTTGCCCGCCACGTCGGTGAGGGTGACGGTGGCGGCCTGATTGGTGTAGTCACCCGTGGGGTTGTTCCAGTTGTACTTCCAGGTATTGCCAGCGGTGTTGGTCATGCCAGTCGAGGGGACCGCGGTGCCGATGGTGATGGTGGCAGCGGAGAGGGTTTCGTTTGCGTTGACGGTGATGGTGTCAGTGTCAGCGCTGCGCAAAACAGTGTCCCCGTGTGTATGAGAGTAAGAGCTGATGCCGGGCGGGGTGTTGTCGATGGTGTAGCTGGTGCGGCCACTGGTTATCGTAGAAAGTGCATTGCCCGCCACGTCTGTCGCGGTGAAGCTCACCGCCGCTGTTTGGTCAGAGGGTGAACCAGTAGCAACCGGCCAGGAATATGTCCAGACCGTTCCTGAGCCGCTCATTATTCCGCCAGAAACCGCGGTGCCGATCGTGATGGTTGGCGTTGCGGCCAGAGGCTCCGAGAATGTGGCGGTTATATTCACGGTATCTATGCTGCGCACGTATGCATCGGCCTGGTTGTCAGTGAGCGAGACCGTAGGCGGGGTGTTGTCGATGGTGAATGTGTAGAGGGTGCCCGAGTTGGCCAGGTTTCCCGCCACGTCGGTGAAGGCCACCGAGACGTTCTGGTTGGTGTAGTTGCCCGTCTGCCCGGTCCAGATGTAGCTGGCGGTGTCACCTACGATGCTCATGGGAGCGGAGGGGACCGCGGTGCCGATGGTGATGGTTGCCGTGCCCAGTGCCTCGTTGGCGGTGAGGGAGATGGTGTCGGAATCAGCGCTGCGTACCACCAGGTCAGGGTGGGTGTGGCTGAAGGAACTGACGCCGGGGGCGGTGTTGTCGATGGTGTAGATGTACAGGGCGCCCGAGGTGCTGGTGTTGCCCACCATGTCGGTGAGGGTGACGGTTGCCGCCTGGCTTGAATAGTCTCCTCCGGGCACGTTCCAGGCGTATGTCCAGGTGTTGCCCGAGCCATGGGTCATTGGAGCATTGGTGACTACGGTGCCGATAGTGAGAGTGGCAGAGGAAAGGGTCTCGCTTGCGTTGACGGTGATAGTGTCGGAGTCAGCGTCGCGCACCACAAAGTCCCCATGCGTGTGGCTGTTGGAGCTCACGGCGGGCGCGGTGTTGTCAATGGTCACCGCGCTGCCCGAGGTCACTGCAGTTGCCGTCGTGGGGTTGCCCGCCGCGTCCTTGGCCGTGACCAAGAACGTGATGACCCCATCATTTCCGGAAGGAACCGTGTACGTGGCTGTGTACGTGCCCACGGTGTTGGTTGAGTTCAGGGAGCCGCTGGGAGTGACGCCGCTGCTTTTGATATTCACGGCGGGAAGCGCGCTCGCGCTCAGCCCGGAACCGGCGTCGCTGACCGTGAAGCTCAGCGTCACAGTATCGCCTTGCCTGCCATAGTGCGCGCTCATGGCATTGTTGGATGACATGGTAATGAGAGAGATCGCCGGCGGCGTGGAATCTTCCTTCAGCGTGACGCTGTCCGTGCTCTCGTTCTTCGCGTTTGCCGCGGTGACGATGACGTAGACGGAACCGCCGTGCGCCCACACGGTGCTTGCCGCGGCATACGCCACAGGGAAGCTGAAGTCGCCGTTTGCATTGAAGAATCCCATGTCTCCGCTGCTGTACGCCCGGGTGATGTTCGAGATGTAGGTGGGGTTGCTGACGCTCTGCACCTGGTAGGAGACATACACCACGGAGGAGTAGTCGGTGATTGTGCCGTTTATCGTGATCGGCGCGAAATCGGTCGGGCTGGTGGTGTAATAGGAAATGGAGGGAGCGCCCACTTCGAGCTGCGGGCCTGCCGCGTCCTCGTACAGGTTCAAGGACGATTTGGTCGTGTGGCCGTTTACATCGGTGGCCGACACCTCCACGGGAAGGAGCGAGGTGGCTCCGCTGTTGATGTAGAACTGGGTGCTGAAAGTGCGCGTGGCAGGATCATAGACAAAATCGTAGGTCCTGCTCACGGAAAACCCGGTGTTCGCGGCGCTGACCACCTTGGTAGCGCCGCTGATGTCCAGTGTGCCGGCCCAGCCCATGGTCGACACCCCCCAGGAGAGGGTCTTTATATCGGACGCAGAGGCGGTGTCGTCCTTGGTATTGCTGACGGTTCCCGCCAGGCCGACGATCGTGCCCTTCGTAAACTTCGTGCTCGTAGGCGCTGTGATTGTGATCACGGGCCCCGCGCTCTCCAGGAGTTGGACGGATACAGAGATCGTGTTCGCGTTCACATCCGTGGCGCTGAGGGACACGGTGAGCGTGGAGGTGAGCCCTATCGTTAAGAGGGAGAAGGAGAAGGTCTTTGTCGCGCTATTCCAGGAAATGACCCCCGCGCCGTAGGATGTGTCGGCTGAGGCATTGCCGTGTGGATCGATCTTGATCCTGCCCTTGAGAAGCTCATTGTTTGCAACCGCGTACGAAAGGGACGCAAGGGTGCCCTTGCCGTCACCCGCGGTCGTCGCATCATCAGTGACCGTGCCGGTGAAAGTCATGGTGCCGCTGTACGTCTGACCCGTGATCGGGCTTGTCAACGTGATGGTCGGCGGCAGCTTGTCGGACACCGCGGTGGCAATCGCCGTGTCCACGGGGGGAGGACAGGCGGAAAGCAGGAGAATGAAAGGCAGGGCTGGAAGCGAAGGGAAAAAAAACTGGCGTGCGATTCCGGCCGCAAAGCCGACTTTCATGAGCCATCCTTCCCTGGATACAAAACGTACAGCGGGATTTAATAAATTATACCGCACAAACCGGCATGCAACAAGGCAGTTGGCTTGCTTTTTCAGGGAGAACTGGCAGCGATTCGTTCTCTTTGCCCGCGCCCGGCAAGGAAATTGCTACTCCAGCACCACCATCTGGTGGCCTTCCACCACGGGCACGACCATCCGCACGCATCCCCCTTCCGTGGAAAAGGGGACGGGGGTCAGGGACGGCGCGCAGTACACGCGGCGCGGGTTTTTCTCCTCCCGAAGGGCGACGTGCACCGCATGCAGGGGCACGATATCCTCCGCGATGTCCAGCGTCGCGGTGCGTCTCTCCGCGGGGAAGTAGAGGATGTGTACAATGGTGCGCGCGCGCCTGCCGCGCTGTCGTGTCACGGTGACCTCGGCATTGCTGGGCGCGTCCACCTGCACCAGCCTTTTCGGCATGAGGAGCCGGATGCAGTTCTCCACCAGGCTGCGGCAGGGCAGGTTGGCGTGCGTGCCATACGCCTTGAATACGGGATACGCGATAGTGATGACCCGGCCCTTGCGGACAGCCGCCGCCCACCCGCTGGCGGAAGGCTTCGGCGGGGTCTGGCAGTGGGAGCTGAAGTGCCGCCAGTCCCGGTCGAAGTACGGCTCAACGACTTTTGCAAGCACCCGGGCGCCGCCGGCGCCGGGCCTCATGCGGATCCCCCGCTCGTACATCACGTGGTCGGTGACGGGCACGCCTTCCGCTATCTCCGATCCGAAACGCACGTAGGTGGTCTGGAAGGGGCTCATGCCCTCCACGGCGATCCCCTGCTGTTTCAGAACGGGAGAGAGACGCTCATCGAGGCCGCTCGCGCCGGAGAGAAGCAGGCTGCCGCCGCCGGCAAGATAGCGGGAGAGCCGGCCCGCGAGCGCGGCATCCACACGGATCGAATCCGGCAGGATCAGCAGCTCGTATCCCCGCAGCGCCGAAGTCGGGGCGATCAAGTCGAACTGGTGTTTGAGCTGGGTGAGCATCCGCACGGCGCCGTCGTTCGTGCCGCCCGGCTCCTCCTGGTAGCGGTCCTCCCCCGCGCCCGCCATGAACAGGCCGATCTGCGTGACGGGCTTCGAGGCATCGGTCCAGGGCTCGCAGGCCTCCGCGTGCGCGTAGACGCCGCTGATCAGCTGGTAGGCGGCGGGATCCAGGCGTCCTCGGGGAGGGAGCTGGTCGCCGATGGAGCACGCCGCGCAGTGGGCGAGCATCTGGCTCACCTCGTACAGCAGGGCGGCCGCCGGCTTCAGACCGCCGAAGTCCGCCCAGCTTTTGTGGAAGCGCGCCGTCATGCCCATGCAGGGCGCGGCAAAGGTGCGCGCGAACCGGACATTCTTGGGGAAATACATGTACCCCCAGCCGCCCGTGGGCAATGCCTCGATCTCCACGTGCGTCATATGGGACAGGTCCCGGGCCAGGCCGGAAAGGGGTCGGGAATTGAAGTACACCGTGGCATCAGGGGAGGTCTCGCGCACCATGCGGGAGAAGCGCGCCATGTAGGACTGGCTGAGATCGCCGGCAGAGGCCTTCCTGTCCTCCCCGCGCTCGGGATCAAGGCCCTTGCGCATCATGGCTTCCATGGCAGAGGCGCCGCAGCTTTCCACGTCGAAGCATATGTCGAAGAAAATCCCATCCACGGGCGAGAATCGGGTGAGCACCTCCTGGACCTGTTCGGCAAGGTAGTCCTGATAAGGGCTTGCCATGTCCATCACGCGCCAGCCCGCCTGCAGCGGACCGCTGCCCACGACGCCCCCTTCCGGAGTGCGCGCTACCCATTCAGGATGCCGGGCCGCGGCGAACTCATCGAAAAGAACGGAGATGTAGATGGGCGCCCGGATCCCCTCCCGATGCAGGGCGCGCACCTGGCTTGCCGTCAGGTCAAGCTTTGGGGCAAGGCCGGGATGGCGCGCGGGGTGCCGGGTGGCGAAGTAGAGGTGGCCGTGGTGGCACTTCGCGAACACGGTGACCGACTGCACGTGCGCCGCCTTCATCGTGCGCGCAAAATCGCGCGCGTCAAAGTCGGCGCCGATCCCTGGAATATGGGGGCTGGTATGGAAGTCGAGGTGGATCTGGCGCTGGACGAGGCGCGGCGTTTTCATGGCTGGCAAGAGTGTAGCGGGGAGCAGGGGATCGGACAAGACATCGGGTTTCTTCAGATCCTTGACGGAAGGCCGTCCGCTGAACGGCCCTTTTTCAACCTCTTCTCCAGAAGCCGCACGAGCATGGACAGCGTGATGGTGAGAAAGAGGTAGAGGAAAGCGACGATGTTGTACGTCTCGAAGAACTTGAACGTGCTCGCGGCGTAGACCTTTCCCATCTGGGTCACGTCCTGCACGCCCAGCGCGCTCACGAGCGCGGAATCCTTGATCATTGCCACGAACTCATTGCCAATGGGCGGGAGCACGTTGCGCACGGCCTGGGGCAGGACGATGCGGATCATCACCTGGCCCCTGCGCAAGCCCAGGGCGTAGGCGGCCTCCCACTGGCCGGCATTGATGGATTCGATGCCGGCACGGAAGATCTCTGAGATGAAAGCCCCATATCCGAGGGTGAGCGCGATGATGGCCCTCCACGCGAAGTCGATGCTGCGAATGGAGAGCTCAGCGACAAACCCTGCCTTCACAAGCGGGGAGAGCAGGAAGTTGACGGCATCCACCAGGCCGGGTGCGCCGATGAAGGCGATATAATAGAGGATCACGAGCATGGGAACGCCCCGCACGATCTCCACCCAGAAGGTGGCGATCTCGCGCACGATCCGGGAAGGCGACGTGCGGCACAGCCCGAGGAAAAGCCCGATGACGATGGAGAAGCAGAAAGCCACCAGGGAGACCCACAGGGTCGTCAGGAGCCCGCCCGCGGTTGCGCGGAAGATCACCCGGAAATCACTCCTGCTGGCGATGTTCCAAAGGATGATGATGCCGAGGAGCAGAATGCCGAGGAGCCAGAAGGGGAGCCGTTTCAATCCGTCCGCGAAGGGGAGCAGGTGCTCGCGGCCGTGCCGGGCATCCGCGGGTGGCTGTTTCATACGTATGGCGGGGAGGGCCTTACTTCGTATTGTACTCGGTGAACCACTTGGTGGTGAGCTTGTCCAGGGTCCCGTCGTCCTTCATGCTCTTGAGCGCCGCATTGAACGGGGCCACGAGGTCCGATCCCAGCTTGAAGATGAAGCCGTAGTCTTCGCTGGAAAGGGGGCCGCCGATGATCTTCAGCTTGTCGGGGTTGGCGCCGATGTAGCCCTTGCCGGTGGCCGCATCCATGAGGACGCAGTCAACGTCCTTGGCCAGGAGCGCCTGCACGGTGGCGCCAAAGGTCTCGAAGAGCTTTATCCGGGGGTTGCTTTCGTTCCCGTCCAGAACGTCGTACACCGCGGTATAGAAGGTGGTGGTTCCCGCCTGGGAGCCGATGAGCAGCTTCGGGTCGGCTGCAAAGTCCTTGGGCCCGGTGAACCGGCTCTCGTCCCTGCGCACGAGCATGAACTGCTGGCTCGTCATGTACGTGTCGGAAAAGGCGACCTGCTGCTTGCGCTCGTCCGTGATCGTGATCCCGTCCATGCCCACGTCGAACTGGCCGTCCCGGATTGCCTGGATCATGGTGTCCCAGGAGGTGACGTTCCATGCGATCCTGGCATTGAGCCGTTTGCCCATCTCATTCACGGCATCGTACTCCCAGCCCACGGCCTTGCCGGTTTTGGGGTCGACGAAGTTCAGAGGGGTGAAGTCATTGCCGGTCACCGCTCTGATCGTCCTGCCCTTCAGGTCAGGCAGGGCTTTTGTCTGGCCAAAGCCGGAGACGGTGATGAGCACTGCGAACAGCGCACAGACGATCTTTTTCATGTTGTTCTCCTTGCCGCCAGCGTAGCGGAAACGCCAGGGCCGTTCAAGGCGGGCTCTGCGCAAGGCGGCGCCCGCTACATTCCCGCGACCTCCTGGTAGAGCTTCACGAGCCTGCCGCAGATCACCCGGGAATCGTACTGCCCGGCCATGCGCAGGGCGCGCGAGCGCCATTCGGCGTGCGTTTCAGGCAATGAGAAGAACGCGCGAATGGCCTGGATGAAGCCCGCGATATCCTTTGCGGAGAGGAAGCTGTCCCCGTACAGCTCCCGGTATTCGGGAAGCTCCCGAAGGAGCAGGGGCAGGCCGCAAGCAGCGGCTTCGACTATTGCAAGGGCGCAGTTCTCCTGGAAAGAGGGAAAGAAGAACAGGTCAGCGGCGCAGTACAGCGCCGGCATGCTGGTGAGATCGAAGGTCCCCGCAAAGACCAGGTTGCCGGGGCCGGTTTCCATGATGCGATTCATATCGCTGTAGGAGTCCGTGAGCCTTCCGAATGGCCGGCCGCCGATCCACACGAACTTCACCTCAGGACAGGCTTCGGCCGCGGCGGCAAAGTCAGCCACCCCTTTGCGCGGCTGGATCTGGCCGACGCAGAGAGCGACCTTAACGGAGGGGTCGAGATGCAGCATCTGCCTGCCGCATGCGCGCAGCGCGGGGCCGCTGTGAAAGGCAGCCAAGTCCACGGGGTTCGGCACCACTTCCACCCGGCGTTTGACGCCGATCTCGCGCAAACGCCGGGCCACGGCCGGGGAAACCGCCACAACCGCATGAACGCTGTTGTAGGCCAGCGTGATGTATCGCGTGAAAGCCCCTTGCCACCATCGCCACCCGACAAGGCTCCCTTCCATGCTTTCAGGGATGACGTGCGCGGACATGATGCGGCGGGGCGCCGTATGTCGCCGCAGCCAGTACAGCGGGCCGAAGGTGTGCGCATGGACCACGTCGGCCGGCTCCCTGCCGTTGACCTGCACCTCCACATCGGGCCGGCTCTTCAACATGGCCACGGTGTCCACGAAGGCCGTGTGGACCCCCTGGCCTTCCTTGCCGTACACCGATTCTGAAAGGACATTGACCCTCAGCGGCTTCATGCGTGTTCCCTTGCGGCTGATTCTATTTCCCGCCCGCCCCCCTGTGCAACCATGCCGCGTCCGTCGTATGGTAGGGGCATGATCGTTGACCCGCGGGTTGAATCCTATATTGCCTCATTGGGAGCGCAGCCGGACCCCGTGCTGGCGGCGATGGAAGCCCTTGCGGAGCGCCGGCGCTTTCCCATCATCGGACGCCAGACAGGAGCGCTGCTCAGCCTGCTCTCCCACTGCATCGGGGCGCGCCGGGTGCTGGAGTTGGGATCGGGGTACGGGTACTCGGCGCTGTGGTTTGCGCGCGCCCTGCCGGCGGACGGAAAGGTCACCTGCACGGACCATTCCAGCGACAACCGCGACCTTGCCCTGGGATACTTCCGCACGGCAGGGCTGGAAAAGCAGATCGAGTTCCACGTCGGTGACGCGCTCTCCATCGCCCGGGCGCAGAAGCCGGGTTTCGACGTCGTTTTCAACGACATCGACAAGGAGGCCTACGCGGCGAGCATCGACGTGGCAGTCTCCCTCCTCCGCTCGGGCGGGCTTTTCATCACGGACAACACCCTCTGGAAAGGAAAAGTGGTGGAGGCCGACGGCTCCGATCCGGTCGCCGATACGGTGCGCGCCTTCAACGGGAAGGTCTTCTCGCGCGCCGATCTGGAGACGGTGATTCTTCCGGTCAGGGACGGCGTTACCATCTGCAGGAAGAAATGACGGCGCCGGAGAAGCCCGATCTTATCCTTGAAAAGGCGCTCTCCGTGATTTCTCATTCTGCCGGCGCCCAACCCGTTGTCACTCTGAGCTGGGCCCGGTCCACCACCGGCGCGATCGCCGCCGCCGATGGCGTGCCGGTGAAGCTGAGCGGCCCGGAATCCCTGGCGCTCACGCACCGGCTTCGCGCCGCGCACGATGCCATTCTCGTGGGCATCCAGACTGTGCTCAACGACGATCCGCTGCTTTCCGTCCGATTCACAGAGGGTCCCCAACCGCAGCCCGTTGTTCTTGATTCCCGGCTCCGATTTCCTCTCACGGCCCGGCTTCTCAGCCGCGACGAGAGGATGCCGTGGATTTTCTACGCTGATGCCGCAAGGCAGGCGCAGGACGCCCTTCAGTGCAAGGGCGCCGTGCTCTTTGCGGTCAGTGCGGGAGCAGGCGGTCTGGACCTGGGCGAGGTCCTGCGTGTTCTGCGGGGTCGGGGCATTTCTTCCGTCATGGTGGAGGGCGGCGCCCGGGTCCTCCGCGCGTTCATCGACCAGCGTCTTGCCGATCAGGTGGTTGTCACCACGAGCCCTCTCATTCTGAGCGGCCTGTCTGGCCCGGACATGCCGATTCTGCGATCGCCTCTGCGGGAGATGTACGGCAGCGACATTGTCCTGTGGGGTCGGGTCGGTTGATTACGCGAAATGACAGGCCACGAAATGACCGGGGCGCGCTTCGCGCCAATCCGGTCTTTTTTCGGCGCACAGGGACTGCGCTATCGGGCACCGGGTGCGGAACCGGCACCCCGAGGGCGGGTTGACCGGGGAGGGAATCTCTCCCGTGAGGATGGTACGCTGCCGCTGTTCCTCCACATTGGGGTCCGGGATCGGCACCGAGGAAAGCAGGGCCTGCGTGTAGGGATGCAGCGGGCTGCCATACAGCTCCTGGCTGTTGGACAGCTCGACGATGATCCCCAGGTACATCACTGCCACCCGGTCGCACACGTGCCGCACCATCGAGAGGTCATGGGCAATAAAAAGGTACGTAAGGTGAAGCTGTCTCTGCAGTTCGACCAGCAGGTTGACAACCTGTGCCTGGATGGAGACGTCCAGGGCGGAGATCGGTTCGTCGCACACCACCACCTGGGGCCGCAGCGCCAGGGCCCGTGCTATTCCGATCCGCTGGCGCTGCCCGCCGGAGAACTCGTGCGGGTAGCGATTGGTGTATGACGGATCCAGCTTGACCAGCTCCAGAAGTGAGCGCACCTCCTCCTCGATCTCCTTCCTGCTCCCGCGATCATTGTACGACCGCAGGGGATCACTGATGATCTCCCCGACCGTAAGGCGCGGGTTGAGGCTCGCGTAGGGGTCCTGGAAGATCATCTGCATCTTGCGCCGGGTCAGGCGCAGCGCGTTGCGGTCCATCTTTACCAGGTCCACCCCCTCCAGATAGACCGCGCCGGATGTCGGCTGGTAGAGCTGGAGGATCGTACGGCCGGTCGTCGATTTCCCGCAGCCCGATTCCCCCACCAGTCCCAGGGTCTCGCCGCGGTGCAGATCGAAGGACACGCCGTCCACCGCGTGCACGACATTGAAGCTTCGGCGGAAAAACGCGCCGGTGGATACGGGGAAATGCTTGACCAGGTTCTCCACCCGCAGGATCACTTCCTGTTCCATGATCAGGCCTTCCCCGGCTCAGGCTTGACCCAGCAGGCAACCTTGTGCCCCGGGCTCACCTCCTCAAGCATCGGGTTCTCCTGGTTGCAGCGCGGGATGGCGTACTTGCAGCGCGGGGCAAAGGGGCACGAGCTGGGTTTTTCAAAGAGCACCGGAGGCCTTCCATCGATGGAAGCCAGGGTTCTGCGCTGGTTCATGTCCACCCGCGGCAGGCATCCCAGGAGACCGATCGTATAGGGATGCCGGGGATTTGCGTACAACTCCTTGACCGGCGCCTCTTCGATGAAGCATCCCCCATACATGACGATCACCCGCTGCGCCAGGCCGGCAATGATGCCCAGGTCATGCGTGATCCAGATCACCGCCATGCCCAGCTCCTCACGCAATCGCTTCACCAGCTCGACGATCTGGGCCTGGATGGTGACATCGAGCGCGGTGGTCGGCTCGTCGGCGATGAGGATCTGCGGATGGCAGGCAAGCGCCATTGCGATCATGGCGCGCTGCCGCATGCCGCCCGAGAACTGGTGGGGATAGCTCTTCAGCCTGTCGCTGGCCTGGGGGATGCCGACCAGGTCGAGAAGCTCCGCGGCGCGCTTCCGTGCCCGGGCATGAGACATGCCCATGTGGACCTGCAGCGGCTCGGTGAGCTGCCGGCCGATGGTGAGCACGGCATTGAACGAGGTCATGGGATCCTGGAAGACCATGCTGATCTGGCCGCCGCGGATGCCACGGATCTTCGCGTCGCTCATGGTGAGGAGGTCTTCACCATGAAACAATGCGACACCGGCCGTGGTTTTTGCCGGCGGCGTGGGGAGAAGCCGAAGGACGTTGAGCATGGTCACGCTCTTTCCGCTGCCGCTCTCTCCAACGACACCGATCGTCTCACCCTTCTTCAGGCTGAAAGAGACGCCGTTGACCGCGTGAACCGCGCCATCCGGGGTCTTGAACTGGGTCTCCAGGCCCTGCACATCCAGGAGTGTTTCTTGCATCTCTCCTCAGCCCTCGCAGCGGCGACTCAAAAAAAACGTACGTGCCCGCCGCCAGAGGCAGGCACGTACCGCAAGACAGAATACGCCCAAAAGCCTACATATGCCGGCTTGACGGGACCGTGTTGCTCACGTAGATGGTCGACATCAAGGCACCGACATCCTCCAGCCCTGGCCAGTGCCATGCCGTAACGCCGGTCTTGTCCGGCGTAAGCTCCGAGCCCTTGAGATACGACTTGTATATCCAGCCGGGAGTGACGTGGTAGATGAACACGCCGCCAACGTCGTCCACCAGGATCTTTTCCGCATCCTTGAACTCCTGGTCGCGCTTGGCCTGGTTGCCGACGAGCGAGGTCGCGTCCTTCACGAGCGCGTCGAACTTGGGATTCGACCACCCCTCGCGACCGCCCGTCACCCAGATCCCGAGCATGTTGGAGGGATCAAGATAGTCGAAGCCGTAGGTCAGGAAGTAGAAGGGTATCTTGTGCGTGTTCAGGGTGTCCATGTAGAGCTTGGATTCCTTGTTGGACACGCTGACGTTGATGCCCAGGTTGTCCTTGAGCATTGCCGCTATAGCCTGGGCGATTGTCAGGTTGAACGCAGATTCATAGCGAACCCACATCTCCTGGTCGGGGAACCCCTTTCCTCCGGGATATCCCGCGTCAGCCAGCAGCTTCTGGGCCGCGGCCACGTCGTACTTGTTCACGTCCTCGTTCTTCAGCACCGTGGAATTGGAATCGGGGAATCCCGGCATGAGGAAGGAATACGCGGGCATGCCCTGCCTGCCAACGATGTTCTTGATGATGGAATCGCGATCCACCGCCTTGGCAAAGGCCTGGCGCACCCTCAGGTCGCTGAAAGGCTTCATTGATGTGTTGAAGCCCAGATAATAGGTGCGGAAGTCTCCGTAGCCGGGGTGATACTCGGCGTTCAACGTCGGGTCCTTCGCGATCGTCGCCATGTCCGCCGGTGAGAAGAACTGGGCTTCGTCGACTTCACCGTTCTGATACGCGTTGAAACTGGTGTTATCGTCGCCGAACTCGATGACGAGATTCTGGATGTACGGTTTCAGTCTTCCCGTATAGTTCTTGTTGGGACCGAAAACCATCTGCTTGCCCTTGGTCCATTCCGTCAGGATCCAGGGGCTGGAAGAGACGGAGGTCTTTGGATCGGTGTCATAGTATTCGCCGTACTTCTGCATGGCGACCTTGCTCAAGGGCCGAATATACAGCGCCTTTGAAGGGAAGTAGGGAGATGGCACCGTGGTGGTGAACTGGACTGTGTAGGTGTCCACTTTCTTCACCCCGAGCTGATCCAGGGAAACTTTTCCCGCCACCGCATCGTTCCAGTTCACGATATCGCTCCAGAACCAGGCGAAGTCCCACGCGTGCTTCGGGTCCGCCTGATACTGGAATGTGTAGACCACGTCATCCGCGGTGACCGGGTTCCCGTCGCTCCACGTCAGTTTCGGGTCCATATGGAATGTCCAGGTCTTGCCGTCTTTCGATGTGTCATAGCTCAGCGCCCCGTTGGGCAGAAGCTCGAAGTTCTTGTTGATCCGCACGAACGGCGTGCTGAGGACGCTGTCGTACGAGAGACCGCCTCTCTTATAGACGCTGACGGCGAAATCCGGTGTCGTTCCTTCCGACATGAGAAGCCGAACGAATTGCTGGTTCAACGGCGCGGCGTCCGCGGGCATCGTTACGCCCCAGGCGTTGGTCTGAGCGCCTGCCATGAGGATGGGAACGACGAGCATGAACAGTGAGAGACCTGAAATAATGGCGCGTTTCTTGATGGATTTCATTCACTCCTCCTTCAGATTCAAAAAGTGGTTAAAACCGGGAAAAAGATCAACGTGGTCGAATGCGTCCGCGGCCCCTTCTGGGCCTCGCAAATCATTGCCCCCTTCCTTCTCACCTCCTTCCCTCGCGTTGTCACTGATTATACATCGTCGGGTCAAGGGCATCCCTGAGGCCGTCACCCATGAAGTTGAAGCTGAGCATGGCAAGCGCGATCGTCACGGTCGGGAAGATCCCCATGTACCAGTACTCACTCAGGTACGCCAGACTGTCGCCTACCATTTTGCCCAGGCTGGGAAGGGGATCATTGATGCCGACGCCCAGAAAGCTGAGCCCGGCCTCGGCGAATATCGCATTGGGAATTCCAATGGCGAGCATGATGATGAGCGGGGGAAGCGCGTGCGGAAGGAGGTGGCGCAAAATGATTCGTCTGTCTTTTGCGCCATAGGAGCGCGCCGCCGTGATGAACTCTCGCTCACGCAGCGATATGATCTGTCCTCGCGTAAGGCGTGCCACGTCAATCCAGCTTGTCATGCCGATGGCCAGTATCACATTGAAAAGCCCGTTCCCGAGGACAGTCATGAGGAAGATGGCAAACAGGAAACTGGGGAATGCGGTCATGATTTCCAGCAGCCGGGTGACCACGAAATCGATCCAGCCGCCGCGCAGGCCGGCAAGCGCTCCGAGGGGGATTCCCACCGCGAAGGCGAATATCTGCACGGAGAACGCGACCAGCAGCGACGTGCGGATGCCGTAGATGATCCGGCTGAGAAGGTCGCGGCCCACGGGATCAGTCCCGAAGAGATGGCGGAGGCTGGGACTCTGAAGATTGTCCGCAAGGTTGGACTTGTAGTAGGGCTGGGGTGCGATGAAGTTGGCAAAGAGGGCGCATATGAGAAAGATGGCCACGATGACAAGGCCGGTCATTGCGAGCCGGTTTTTGGAGAAGCTGCGCGTCGCGTCGTTCCAGAGCGTTCGTTGCCGAAGAACCGGCGCGTGCAGCGGGGAGGAGGGAGGTGAGCTCATCGAGTCTTCCTTCCTGTCAGCCGGACGCGCGGGTCCACCAGCGTATAGAGGATGTCGCTAATGAGATACGTTATTCCCCAGAGGAAAGCGGCAAGGAGCATGGTGGCCATGATCATCGGGTAGTCGCGATTATAGGCGCTGGTATAGAAGTAGCGCCCCAGTCCGGGGACGCGAAAGACAGCCTCGATGAAAATGGAGCCAGTGGCGATATTGGGGATCTGTGGACCCAGCACCGTGATGAGAGGAATCAGCGCGTTTTTCAGCACGTGGCGGACTATGATTGTCCGTTCGCCCAGTCCCTTTGCCCGGGCCGTCCGAACGTAGTCCGCTCTCAGGGATTCCAACATGTTCACCCGGGTGTATCTTGCCACCAGCGCCATGGGAGAGAGCATATAGACGAGGACCGGCATGATGAGCACGCGAAAATTGCCCCATCCTCCGGTAGGGAGCCAGTGCAATTTGACGCTGAAAATCAGGATCAGCCAGACCCCCACGACGAAATTGGGCACGGCAATGCCCAGCGTGGACAAGCTTGTGACGGCTTGATCGATCCACGTATTTTGATTGATTGCCGCCAGGATGCCCAGGAGAAGACCGAAAGTGTAGGCCAGGAGAATCACTATGCCCGCCAAGCTCAGCGTGACCGGCCAGACCCGGGCAATCAGCCCCGTGACCGTCTCCGTGGGGCTCTGAAAGGGGGTTCCGAAGTCAAAATGGAGCGCCGCCCACATATAGCGCGCCCATTGCACTGGGAGCGGTTTGTCGAGCCCATACTTGCGCAGGATGTTCGCCTTGGCTGCAGGGGGTAAGGGCTGCTTGTTCTCGTCAAAAGGGCCGCCGGGCACGGCGTGCATCACGGAAAAAGTGATGATCGAGACCATCAGGAAAGTAAAAAGCAGCCCGGCAATCCGCCCTAGAATATAGCGACCCAAAAATCCTCCTCAAGCATGATATCGGCGCTCTAGTTATCTATGCGGATATTTCTCTCTCTCGTCATCAAAGCCCAAGTGGAAAAAATATCATACCTGCCCTCCGAAAAACTGTCAATGGAAAAATGCGACGGGGCAGGGAACAGCGCGGCCTCAGCCGAGCGCCGCGCGAATGAACTCGAGGAACTCCTGACTGAAGGGGACAAGCTCCTCTCCCTCCCTTGCAAGGTAGCCCTTGCGCTCCAGCTCATGAGCGGCAGGGAGCCTCGAATCGGCCAGGCCCTGGGCAATGCAGCCGCGCATCACCTCCCGTTCCTCAAGAGAAAAGCTCTCAAAGGCAAACTCGAAGTGCGGCCGCGCCTCCTCCCGGAAGGCATCGATCACCTCCCGGGGAACGGGCTTTTCCGCGAACGCCTCGGCGGGCTTGCCCTCGTTCTCCAGGTGCTCGAACCACGCGCTTGCCGCGATCTGCAGGAAGCAGGGATACCGTCCCCCCATGAGAAGGATGGATTCCGCCAAGGGCGCAAGGGGAATGCCCCGGGCAGATGACGGCTCCCTCACGAGCGTCTCTGCCTCCTCCCGGGAAAGGAGCCCAACGGTCTGGGTGGAGAAAATGTTGAAGAACGGGGAGTCGGAGATCTCGTGGCTGGCGCACATCTCCTTGAGGTCCCTGCCAGAGGCCGTTATGAAGCTGACGGGGAAGTTGTTCGCAAGCGACCGGAGGAAGGAATAGAGCTCGGGTCCTATGCGGCTGTTCTTCGTGACCACCTCGAACTCGTCGAACAGGAACACCATGCGCATCCCTTCCGCGGCAACGGCTTCGCACAGCATCCGCATGCCGTCGTAATCGGCCGGAAGATCGATCCGCACGCGGTTTGCGCATTGGCGTCGCATCTCGGCGAACAGCAGGGAGAAGAGCTGCTCCGGGCTGCTGGCCCGAAGCTGCTGGAAATCCACAAGGAGGAAGAGGAACGCATCCGGGCTCTCCAGGTGGCGGAGCCGCGCCACGGGGGAGCGCAGGTGATTGAGGAGGGAGGACTTTCCGATCCGGCGCTCGCCGACGATCGACACGGACTGTGGCGGCTGGCAGGAGAGCCGGCTCATGAGCCGGCGGACGATCGCCGCCCTTCCGAAAAACATGCCGGGATGGGGAACCATCACCCGGTTGAGGTACGGGTTGCCGCGCGTGGGCAGCGGCTTCAGTGCCGCCTGCTCAGTCCGCGGATCCGGTCTGTCAAGGATCTGGATCCCGCGCGGCCGGGCAATCGGCTGCGCCGGGCCGTCGGCCGCTGATGGCCCGGAGCCTGTCGGCGCTGACACGGCATCCTGTCGAGCGCGCCAGGCACGCGCGATCTCCCTTTCATCCCTGCCCTGCCAGTTCACCAGATGGATGTCGATCCTTTCCTCCTTGCCCTTCACCGATTCAGAGCCGAGAAATACCGTCGTGATCCCCGCTTCCCCGATCTTTCCGGCGAGCTGGCCCGAGATGAGGATCTCCTCGCCGTCCGCCAGCGACTCCACCCGGGCCGCCGTGTTCACCGCATCGCCGTAGAGGTCCTTGTCGTCAGCCACGGCCGTGCCCCAGTGCAAACCCATGCGGACCCGCAGGGAACCCGCGGCGCCCGCGGCCGCGTTGCGCGCGCGTATCGCCTCCTGCATCTGGACCGCGCAGCGCACCGCTGCCGCCGGATCATCGAAGCTTGCCATGATAGCGTCCCCGATGGTCTTTACGACCCTTCCGCCGGCTTTTTCCACGATGGGGAACAGCAGGTCATTATGCTCCTGCACCATCTGCCTGCCCGCGATGTCGCCCATGCGCTCGTAGAACCGGGTGGAGCCGATGATGTCGGTGAAAAGGAGGGTCACGGCGCGGGTGTGGCTGGCCAGGATCTCCTTGTCGATTTCTCTCAGCAGGGCCTCGCGCCGGCGCAGCAGCTCTTCGATATTCGACACGTCAGGTCCTTCCTTCTTCAGAACGCGTAGTACGCGTAGAGGGTGATGTTGGAGAACACGACGCGCACGAGGCCGCCGAGGAGGGGGACGGCGGTGTACGAGGGCGTTTCGGCGGACGCGCTGGTGCCGATCACGAGGTCCGCGCGCACCAGCTCCGCATTGCCGCCCACGCCGAATCCCGAGCGCGTGAGGAAATCCACCCGGCCGCCAAAGGAGAGGGAGTGCGTGTACGTGGTGAGAGTGTCAAGACCGAACATGTAGAAGACCGATACCCCCGTGCAGATGCGCTCGACCCTGAAGGACGGGTACCAGAGCAGCCCGATCTGCCCCCGGATCGAGTTGTAGAGAGGAAGCTGCAATGGGAAGCGTATCTCGGCGTCCAGGCTGAAGGCGTCATTGAGGTTGAAGCTGTACGAGATGCCGGGCTGGAGAAGCGAGGGGTTCTGGAGGACCGTGGGTTCCAGCACCAGGGCGCAGAACAGGCCCACTGCGGAACGTCGCGCGATCCGGGAATACCGGGCAAGCTCCTCGGCCTTGAGCTTGTTGAACCTCTCCTGCACGAACACCGGTATCTCCGCGGGGTTGCCGATGTCCAGATCGAGGTCGATGGCAAGGCCGCGCCGCAGAGACTGGTCCACCCGCTCGGCGTATCCCTCGTCGCGGAAGGCGTAGGCCACCAGGGCATCAAGGACATACAGCCGGGCGATCACGGACGCCGGGTACGTAGCGTTTTTCCCTTCGTACTCAGTAATGCAGCCGGAGATGAAATCCCGCGCCCCCGGGTAGTCTCCCCCGGAGAAAAGCTCCTCGGCGCGCGCCAGCTTCTCCTGCGCCACAATCGTGGCATTCGGCGCTTGTGTCGATTGCGCTGCTTCAGCCCAGCAGCATGTAGCCGCTGAAAGGAGGAGCGCCGCAATTATGGCCGCACACCTCATTTCAGCACCCTCCTGATGGGAAGCGTTTCCCCGTCGCCGATCGTCACCGTGATCGTTTCATCCACCTTCAATGCCTCGTTCTTGATCGTGACAACATGCCTGCCTGCCCTGACCTTGTAGGGCTTGGCGTAGGGCGTGTCCAGGATATATGCGTCGTCGAGGTAGATCTGCGCCGTCGGACGCACGTCAAAGGTGATCTGGGCCCACGCGTCCTCCAGCGCGATGTCTTTTCTGGCCTGCTGGCCCGGCTCAACCGTTACCCTGATCGTTGCCGTCCGGTATCCCTCAAGGCTGAGGGAGATGACGTGCGCCCCCGCGGGCATCTTTTCAATGTAAGGGGTCTGCTTTCCGGTTGCCTGGCCGTCGATGGAGACGGAAGCGTCAGCGGGCTTGCTGTTGATCACGAGGTCCCCTTCCTGTGCCGCCTGCTCCGAGGCAACCGCCGCCTGCTCGCCACCCGCCGCCTGTTCACTTCCGGCTGCCTGCGGGGCCGGGCTGGCGACTGCTTCCGTGACCGGCGCCCTGCCTGTTTCTCCCTCTCCCGCCGCGGGCGAGGCCGTTGGCTCCGGGGGAGAGGCTGCCGGTGCCGCCGCGGGCGAGGCCGTTGGCTCCGGAGAGGAGGCAGCCGCGGCCGTCCGCGCTTTTTGAGGCGCCGGCGCAAAGGCGATCTCGATGACCTGTCCCTCGCGCGAGACATTTATATCCCGCTCAACCGGCACGCCTTCGCGCGGCGTGGCCACGATGGTGTGTTTCCCTGGGGCGAGTGACTCCACCGTAATGGTCTTCTGGTCCCGCTGACCTTCGCTTGTTAGGGACGATGCGCCGTCGATGTTCAGCCGGTAGGGGCCGCGGTTGGCGGTGAAGACGATGCCTGAAAGCATGGCGCCGGACGCCGACGCGGCGGGCGGCGATGGGGCGGGGCCGAGGAGAGCGGGGAAAAACCGGGGCGCCAGAACGAACCAGCCCAGCGCGGCAAGGCCGGCCACCGATAGCGCTATGGCCGCGGCCAGGGCGATCCACCTTCTTCCCTTGCGGAACTCCAGGCCCGTCTCCCGCGCCGCCTTCCAGATGGAATGCTCACGGCTGATCCACCGCCGCAGCAGATCCATCCTGAACCGATACGCGTCCCGCTCGTCTTTTTCCAGCAGCTCCGCGTGGTAGGCCTCCTCCAGCAGGACGTGGATCCTCTCCTTCTTGAACGGGAGCCGGATCCGATTGCGCAGGAGGAATCGGTGAACGGTCCGGCTGCCGGCCCAGGCGTCAGGGTTTCCCAGATCGCTCGCCAGCGACGCCAGGACGACCTGGCTCCATTCCGCGAGGCTGTTCCACGAATAGATCATCTGGGGCAGCGGATTGTCCACGATGTCGCGCACGATCCGCTCGAGGTCCGCGGGCAAGGGATCGTTCTTTCCCTCCTCCATCAGGAGGTCCACCATGTTCTGGCAAATCACCTGCGTGTAGAAGGGCTGGCCGCCGGTGAGACGAAAGATCGCCTCCACGAGATCCGCGGTGTACGTGACGCTCTCCCGCACCGGCTCGGTGATGAGCCGTCCCGTGTCGCCGCGCGAGAGGTAGGAGATCTTGCGGTAGATGGACTTGCCGAGCAGCGATTTCCAGACCTCCACCCTTCGGTCTTCCAGGTTGGTGGACCCCGTGAAGATGAAGGACACCCGGTGGGGGCTTTCCAGAACGCCGGCAAGGTAGTGGATCGTTGACTCGCTGAGCGACCCGTCCCGGATTTTTGCCTCGATCAGCTCGTACTCGTCCAGGAGGAAGAGCACGATCCGTCCGGGCGAGCGCTGCTGCACCTCGGCCAGAAATGCCTCGAAGAGCCGCTCCACGCCCTGTCCGCCCGCCGCGGCCTCCAGCTTTTCCATCAGGGAGTCGTCGCGGCAGAGCAGCGCGCACCCCGCCTTCAGGATCGCGCGGAAGAAATCGGCGTCACCCTTGATGCCCGCGAGCATCTGCATGTCGATGAGCACGGGAAGGAACGCCTCCCCGAGCCTGCCGTCGAGGATCTGGAAGAGGATGGAGGTCTTGCCGGACCTGCGCTCTCCGCAGAGCACGAGCACCTGGTTGGCCCGGTTTTCTCCGATCTTGCGGGCCACGAATGCGAAATCGTCCTCCCGGCCAAAGAACATGTCGCGGGACTTGATGGGGTTGCCGACGATGTAGGGGTTGGCCAGGATTTCTTTTTTCACTGCCTGAAATTATACCACGATTGTCCAGAATGGTGAGGCTTTCACGCGGCAGCGCCGGTGCTCAGGACGGTGCCTCCGCCGCCGATGAATCGTACGACCCCGCGCGGTTGCCCTACTCTTTTGCGGCTTCTTCGTGTACCGTGTCCGTATGACCTCTGCACTGGTAACGGCCCACGCCGGGTGCCTGGATACGGCTGCGGACAGTCTTGAATCCGTGATTGCCGGCATCCGGGCGGGAGCGGATGTGATCGAGGTGGACGTGCGTGTTCTGCCGGACGGCACGCCGGTCCTCAGCCACGATCCTTTTCCTGTGGAGCGCGGCGAATCCCTCGTGCGTCTGGAGAAAGTCGTCGAGATCATTTTTTCACGCGCCGGGGTGAAGCTGAACATGGACATGAAAGAAGCGCGAACCGCAGCGGCGGTTCTCCCGTCCATTTCCCCGCTCCTCGCGGAGAAACGGGTATTTGCCACGGGGCTCTTTCCCCGGGACATTCCCGTCTTTGCGCACGAATGCCCCGGCGTTCCCTATGCGGTCAACCAGCCCGGCCGCGCCGTGCGATTCAAGACCAGCTCGAAGCTTCGCGCTTTCGTGAGTGAATCGAAAGATTTGGGAGCCTTTGCATTGAATCTCAACTATCTCTTCGTGAGCAAGAGGCTGCTCGCTGCCTGCGCAGAGGAGGGGTTTCCCGTCTTTGTCTGGACCGTCGATTCGGTACGAGCCATGCGGAGAATGATCGCGTTGGGCGTCGCCTCCATCACGACGAACAAAGTCGATACGCTGATGGATGTTCTGCGCCATTCCTGACGCGTTGCCATTCTCGCGCTCTGTGTGTATAGTAGGGGCGTGCGCAGGAGCAGGGATCTGTCGACATTCGTTTTCAACGTCGTAATCGCCCTTTGCTCTCTTGCGCTCATCGCCGCCCTGACCGCGGCCGGCGTGGGGCTGCTCGCCCTTGTCTCCGTATACACGTCGCTGTGCGTCTTTCTCTTTCTGCCTTTCTTCCCCCGTTCACCGGCGGTCGTCCATGTCCGCCGTGCTTCCCCTCGCGTTTCCGCTCGCGCTCCTCCCCTCTGCTAGCTCTCCGGTTCTTCTTTTCGCGGATGACGCGCGGCATCCAGTTGTCGCGAGGTCCCGAATCGGTGTGCGTAGTGGCAAAGAGGGATGGAAATGGCATCAGAAAAAAAGAAGAGCGGCATGCGGCTCCGCGACAAGGCGGCGTACGCGCTGAGCACGGCGCGCGGGGTAGCCATAGAGTATGACCTTCAATCTTATGAAAAAATTGTTGCCCAAATCCGGGCGGTTGAGGTGGCCGGTAAAAGCATCACGGAGCTCAACCGAGATGCGAAAGCGATTCGGGAGCGCATTCGCGCGGGCGTGGACCTGGAGGATGAGCTGGCGCCGGTGTTCGCCCTGGCTGCTGAAGCATGCCGTAGTCTGCTCGGCATGCGCCCCTTTGACGAGCAGCTCGTGGCGGGAATCGTCATGCACCGGGGAAAGCTCGCGCAGATGCAGACGGGCGAGGGCAAGACCCTTGCCGCCGTGTTTCCCGCGTGTCTGCACGCCATGACGGGCATCGGCGTGCACGTTCTCACGGCCAACGACTACCTCGCGCATCGCGACGCTGAATGGATGCGGCCGGTCTATGACTGCATGGGGCTGCGCGCGGCATCGATCGGGGCAAGAACCGCGCCTGCCGATAGGAAGGCGGCCTACGGTTCGGACGTGACCTACCTTACGGCGCGGGAAGCGGGATTCGATTACCTGCGGGACGGGCTCTGCTACGACGCTTGCGACATTGTCCACCGGAGCCTCGGCATGGCAATCGTGGATGAGGCGGACTTCATCCTCATCGATGAGGCGCGGGTCCCGCTGGTGCTTGCCGGCGCCGCGGCCGGCGATGCGGTCGATCCGCGCCGCGCTGATGAGGTTGCGCGTACGCTGCGGCCGGGACGCGACTATACCGTTGATCGCGAAGGGCGGCGCATAGCGCTCCTCCTCCCCGGGCATGGCCGGATCGAGCAGGAGATGGCGGTTGCCGGCATTCATGAGGAGCGCGGCGCGGCCTGCTTTGCCCGGGTGTACGCGGCGCTGCACGCCCGGGAGCTCCTGCGGCGCGATGTCGACTACATCGTGAAGGACGGCAGGATCGAGCTTGTTGACGAGTTCACGGGAAGGATAGCCGATCGCCGGCAGTGGCCCTGGGGGGTGCAAGCGGCCCTCGAGGCAAAGGAGGGGGTGCGGATTCGGCCTGAAGGAAGGGTGTTCGGCAGCATCACGATCCAGCATTTCATGGCCTTGTACCAGAAGATCGCCGCGATGACCGCGACCGCCGTGCCTTCGGCGGAAGAGCTTGCCGAGTGCTACGGGCTTGCCACCGTGATCATCCCCACGGTGAAGCCGGTGCGCCGGGTGGATAAGCCGGACGTCGTGTTCGCGGAGCGCGGGCGGAAGATGGCCGCGCTCGTGCGGGAGATCGCGGATGCCCACGCGCGCGGACGGCCCGTGCTCGTGGGCACGGGATCGGTGCGCGAATCCGAGGAGCTGGCGCGCCTGCTGCGCGGCGCCGGGGTGGACTGCGAGGTGTTGAACGCGAGCAACGACGCGCGGGAGGCTGAGCTGATCGCGCGCGCCGGGCGTTGGGGCGCCGTGACGATCTCCACCAACATGGCCGGCCGGGGCACCGACATCAGGCTGCAAGGGGACGGGCGGGTGTTCGCGCTCGGGGGCCTGTACGTCATCGGCACCAACAGGCACGAGAGCCGGAGGGTGGACGACCAGCTGCGCGGCCGCTCAGGCAGGCAGGGCGAGCCCGGCTCGTCCCGGTTCTTCGTCAGCCTGGAAGACCCCCTGTTCGAGCGCTACGGGGTGCGCGAGTTTCTCCCTCAGGGATATGCGGCCGATGATCCCCGGGTCCTGAAAGAGATCAACAGGGCTCAGTCGATCATAGAAGCACAGCATCACTCGATCCGCCGCAGCGTAAGGAAATACGCGCTCCTTGTGGAGCTGGACAGGCGGCAGGTGCGCGCGCTCCGCGATCATGCTCTCCATGAGGGACGGCTTCCCGACGGCATCGAGCAGGCGCTGGCTCTGGTGCCCGATGCACGGCCCGAGGCCATTGCCGCATTCTTCTGCCTTCTCGATCATTTCTGGGCGGACCATCTTCTGCTGGTGGAGGAGGTGCGCGAGGGCATCGACCTGGAGCGGTACGCGGGGAGGGAACCCGGGCTGGAATACATTCATCGCGTCGGCGGTGCGTTCGACGAAGGCCTTGAGGCCGTAGAGCTCGCCATTGTTTCAGCCTGCGCGCGGCGTGCGGATGATCCCGATGCGCTGCGCCTGGATCGGCTGGGGACGCAACGGCCGTCGAGCACCTGGACCTATCAGATCGACGACGCCGCGCCCGTGCGCTTCAACCTGGCGCTCATGGCGACGTCGAACATTGGCGCGGCAGCCCTGATGGCCGGTCCCCTGCTGCTCCTTCAGGGCCTGGTGAGTCTTGCCGAGCGGCTGGCAAAGCGATTGGGCGCTCGACGCCGGGGTTCCCGCGGCCGGCAGTGATGCATTGACGGATCACCTCATGCCGATGCGGATGCGGTAGGAAAAGTAGAATGGCGTGCTTCCGCTCAATGATCGCTGCACCGTACGGATGAACCGGGGAATGCCGAGCGACTGGGCGGAAACGCCGCGCTTCAGAAGGTTTTGGATGCTTCCCTGGCTCAAGGCGAGATTGACGAATCTCGCGGCGTTCCCCTGTTCCCTGTTGAGAAGCAGGATCTCCTTCACAAAAGAGAAATGGCCGCATCCGCGGATGTTTTCCAGGTGCCGGCTCTTGTCCCAGCGTCTCACCCGGTCCAATGTCCGATTTCGCGCGACGATTCCTTTCACCGTGCTCTCCAGCAGGAGATACGCCTCTTCGGCTTCCCTCCCGACGGTGGGAGGCCAGTCGCAATCGCAGACGACCAGGATGCCCTTGCGTGAAAGGATCCTGTGCGCTTCCTCGAGCGTCGCCTTTGGCTCCATCCAATGGAATGCCTGGCAGCACATGACGATGTCGACGCTGTTCGCCTTGACGCGGGTGTGGTAGGAATCTGCGTTCCGAAAAGCGACGTTCCCACGGCCGTAGCGGGCGGCTTTTTTTTCCGCGATCTCCCGCATGTCATCGTTCGGCTCGATGCCCAGAACCTCATCGGCATACCGGGCCCAAAGGAAGGTGGAAAGACCGGTGCCGCTTCCCAGGTCCACGACGCGGCGCACCCGGTCCTTCCGCGCCAGGGAGAGCATCAGCCCTGGCAGGGCTCTGGGAGGCCGCGGCCTGTTTTTGTCATAGAGCTGGGAAAAGCCGGTGAAACGGTCGAAAGCGCTCACGTGATCCCCCTCAGCCCCGGTGCAGCCAACCCGTGCCGCAGATGCCGGTGAAATCGCATCGGGGGCAGGCGCGTTTCAGGTCCAGCGCCGGGGTAAAAGGCGTATCCGGGGAGATGATCTCCGCCAGGAGGCCGAGGATGACCTTCTCAAGCCGGGGCCAGGCCTCGGCCGCCGCGGCAGGGTCGTCGAACAGAGAAACTTCGATGCCCTCGTTCATCTCAGTGCGTCCCAAGAGGAGGAACATGGCCTGCACGTCGACGGGGTCGCGGCCGGTTTCAGCCGCGTGCAGGAGCACGTAGAACGGGAGCTGAAGGGTCGGGATGGCAGCGCTCCACGTTGCGCGATCCTCCACCACCAGCTTCGGAAGCCGCAGGGCGTAGTTGGCGCGATGGGCCGAGGTCTTGTAGTCCACCAGGCAGGACGTGCCGTCCCGGTCCTCCACGGCATCGAGACGGCCCTTGAGGGAAAAGCCCTGCCAGGCGGCTGCGATGCCATGCTCCACCGCCTGGATCACGACCCTGTGCCGGGCAACGAGGCCGCGCAGATACGCGCCTGCGAAATCTGCAAGGTGGCGGCGGATCTGGTCGCGGAGGAGCCTGTTGGCTCCCGTTTCCGCCGATCCGAACCGTTGTTCGAACAACACCTCCACCAGCGCCGCCATGCCGGCGGGATCCGCGTCCTCAGGGGAGAGCGGGCGGCCGGTGCGGGAAGAGAAATAGCGGAAGAGCACCTCGTGCACAAAGGTGCCGATGTCCACGGCCTCGATCTCCCCCGTGGTCTCCTCCCTCTGCCCCAGGTTGAGCACGGTGTCGTAATAGAATTTCAACGGGCATTGCAGATACGCGTCCAGCGTCGTGGCGCTGTATTTCCGGGCGCGCAGCCATTCCACGATCTGCGGGGTCTTTGGCACGGCGGCGGGAAGCGCCGTGGAGAGCGTCACCCGGTACTGGATGGGGCGCACGAGTCCGGATTCGTCGATGACCGACTCCGCCTTCTGCCGTTCCCACAGCAGGCGCTCCACGAACCGCGAGCGCTGGTTTTCCCCCGAGGTCAGGGAGAAGAGGTGCAGCTCCCGGGCGCCCGCGGCCAGGAGCGCGAAGTGATACGCGGCGATGTCCTCCTGGTCGCGATGGGTGGAGAGGCCCAGGGCCGCGCGCACGGGGAAGGGAAGGAGGGTGTTTTCAGCGATAGTCGCGGGAAAGGAGCCCTCGTTGGCGTCCAGGACAAAGACCCGGTCGAAACGGAGGTTGCGCGTCTCCAGCGCGCCCAGCACCTGCATCCCGTGCAGCGGCGTGCCGGGGAAGGGGAGATAGCAGGTCTGCAGGTATCGGCGGAGCAGGGCGAAATAGCTGCCGGTGTCATCAAACGACTTGTCCGCCAACAGGGACCGCGCGATCGTCTCCAGCGACCTGACGAACGCCTCAGAGAACGGGGTGAAGTAGGGATGGTCGTGCGCCGTGCTCTCGTCGTGGACCCAGGAGATGAGCTGGATGCACCGCTCGGCGAAGTCCCGCACGCTGCGGAAGGAGCGGAACCCGGCCACCGTCCGCTGGTGGATGTCGGCCAGGTGGGCGCGCAATGCCCGGGCCAGGAGTTCCTGGTCGTCTCCCCCGATCCTGCGCGCCGCTTCGATGAAAAGATCCTCGTTCGACTCGATCTCCTCCAACGTCGAAAACCTGCGGGTGCGCTCCTTTGCCAGCCTTTCCTCCAGCGTATGGAAGAGCACGCGCGTGGCCTCCGCCGATGCCTCCAGCCGTATGTTCTTGACGTAGGGGTGCAGCGCGAAGGTGATGTAGGCGGGCAGATACACGCGCTCCCCGTCCATGGATCCCACCAGCTCCATGAGGTCGTTCAGGAAGCCGTGCAGCGGGGTGCGCTGCAGGGGATAGGGGAGGGAGACGTTGTAGCTCTCGGGATCGAACCGGGAAAGGCAGTGGCGCAAAAGCGGGAAGAGAGTGTCCGGCTTCGGCAGCACGATGAGCGTCTGGTTGTCGGGCGCGGAGAGCGCGGCGTTCAGCGCAAAGACCTGTCCATGCGCATCAGGGCTGCTGGAGAACCGTGTGTCGGGCCTGCGGGGCTTCTCCTGCCCCGCGCTCGCCGCGCCGGGAACGGCCAGCCCTTTAAGCCTCTCGCGAAGCCCGGGACCGTCCTGGAAGATCATCCGCGCGCGCGGCCATGCGGCCAGGGAGAGGAAGAGCGCGCGCTCGGCGTTCGTCAACGCGTAGAAGCCAGCCAGGACAATGGGCCCTGAACGGGGCATGTCCCGCTGTTCCGCCTCCTCGGCAGCCAGACGGTAGCGCGAGGAACGAGTTGAAAAGCCCCGTTCGTCAACGACGCGATAGAACTCCTCGTAGAAATATGCGAGCGTCCGCAGCCTCTCCCGAGAGCGCGGCGGCACCTCCTCCTCCACCAGGGTCTGGACCTCGGCCACCTTCCGCGCCGGCACGCACTCGATGTGGAGCTCCTCGAGGTCGTTCCAGATTTTCATACCGAGCGGAAAGAAGCTGTCCAGGGTCATGAACGCGGCGCCGCCCAGCGGACGTGACGCGGAGATCTGGATATCGTAGAGGAGCGCAACGGCATCAATGGCCTCCAACCGCGGACGAATCCCTCCCCCGCGGGCTTCACGCGTCTCGAAGATCTCGTCCACCAGCTCGTCCATCGAGAGGATGCGCGGCGGCGCGAAGGCCGCGGCTCTGATCTGCGCGAGCCTCTGGCGCAGGAAATGCGCCGGCCGCTTGCCGGGAAATATCACGGTGGCATCCGCGGGGTCAGCGGCCGACTCCTCGATACACCGCGCCACGCTTTCGATGAGGTCCTCCCCCGCGGCAAGGATCGTGGCGTTCACCCGATCCTCCGCGTGACCCCGAGATCGATATATGCCGCAAGGCCGGCCACGGATCTACCGGGATACACGTCGGCGAGGATCCCCATGTAGTCCCTGAGCTGCGCCTCGTGCGCCGCCGGATCCTCGGCGCCGGTCTTGAAATCGACCACCGTGACCGCGGCCGGATCCACCACGACCCTGTCCATGCGGAGGAGCCGGCCCGCCTTGTCGCAGAACTCCTGTTCGGTGAGAACGATCCGGCCGGGCGCCGGCGCGAAGCATGCCGCCGCCTCGGTCTCCTTCACCATGCGGAGGAGCAGGCCGCTGAGCCCGGCCGTTTCGGCGGGGTCCAGCCGCGCCTCCCGGGCCGCCCGCTCCGCGGCCGCCGCGAGCGCCGCCGGGAAGTCCGTCGGCGCTTCGCCGAGAAGCTCCAACATTCTATGCGCCAGCTCGCCGCGCCTCCGTTCCTCCCTGCCCAGCCTTCCCCTTTCGAAGGAGAGCAGAACGAGGCGCGTCTGGTGCGACAGCGGGGCGTTCGTCTGGGCAGGCGCGGCCGAGGGGGCGGCTGCGCCCTTATCGGCGGACGGCCCAAACCCGGTAGAGGGAAGAAGGTCGAACGGAAACGTGTCGCGGTCGCGCTTCACGCCGATCACGTACAGCTCCCGCCGGGCCCGGGTGAGCGCGACGTACAGTCCGTTCAGCCGATCGACCTTTTCCCTCACCTCTTCCTCGTCGTACAGCTCCTTCAGGGAGGGATCGCGCTTCACGATGTCCTGGGTGATCTTCACGAGGGTGGCGGCTTTGCTCTCCTCGCGCAGGAGCGTGTACGCGAACCCGTGGGGGGAGTCGCCGTAGAGCAGGAGAATCACCACGGGGAAGCCGAGTCCCTTGGCCTTGTGGATGGTCATCGCCTGCACGGACTGCGCGCTGCGCGGCACGTCAATCGCCCAATCCCCCGCGTCGCCGCCGGCCTGGCCGAGGAACTCGCGCAGGCTGTTGGATCCTGATCCCTCGAACTCCTTCACCGTTTCCAGCAGCTTGGCCAGGGTTGCCTCCTCTTCCCCGACAATGGAGAAGACGGAGAACCGGGCGAATGCCTCGCTCACCAGGTCGTACAGCGGAAGGTACCCCGTGGAGCGGAAAAGCCCGGCAAAGCACTCCCTCCACAGCTCGGGAAAGTCACGCTGAAAAGCCTTGTACAGCGGCCGATCGGAGCGGCAGCGGAAGAGAAAATCGCGCGTCAGCGCCGGGTCCCTGCCGCGGGCCGCGAGGGTGCGGCTGAAGATGTCCCCAAGGAGGAACGCGGCAAAGGAAAGATCATCCGGCGGCGAGTCGAGGAACGACAGGAGGGCCAGGATCTCTCCCGCGATGCGTCGCGCGCGCACGTCGAGGCTGCTGTAGGAGATGAAGGGGATGCCAAGCTCATTGAGCCAGGAGGTGGCGCGGATGATCTGCTCGTTCTTCGACGCCAGGAGCGCGACATCGCCCCAGCCGTATCCCCGGGACTTCAGCTCTTCCATGATCCTCCGGATCTTTGCCCTTTCCGGCGGGTCCTCGTCGTCGCGGGCAAGGACCTCCACCTCCGCGTAGCCCGGGTCCTCTCCCGCAAGCGGCGTCTGCGTCCACTCGTCCAGCCCGCTCCTGCGCGCGGCCTCCCTGTAGTCGGGGGAGCCGGCCGCGTTCCGTCGAATGACCTCCTCGACGAGCGCAAGAACGCGCGGCCTGCTGCGCCAGTTGGTGGCCAGCTCCCTCAGCGTGTGCCCCGCCGAAGGGAAGGGGCTCCCGGATTCGAGTGACCGCATGATCGTATAGTCGGCCTTGCGGAATCCATAGATGGCCTGCTTGGTGTCTCCCACCACGAAGAGGCTGCCCCCCATGGCTAGGGAGTTCTCCACCAGGGGATACAGGGCGCGCCATTGGAGGGGGGAGGTGTCCTGGAACTCGTCCATGAGGAAGTGCCAGATCCTCTCGCCGATGCGGAAGTAGATGTCGGGCACGATGTCGCCATCGAGAAAATCGCTGAGCGCGCGGTTGATGTCCCCGATGAACACCTTGCCCTGGCCGCGCTTCACCTTTTCCACCGTCGAGCTGATTTCCGCGTGCAGCCGCAGGGCGGGCTGGTAGAATGCCCGCGCCCAGCACGCCGTGTACTCTCCCACCGCATCATCCGCTTCTTCCCAGGCCGACTGGATCTCCTCGTAGCGGGAAAGGGAGGCCTCCTCTTTTGCTCCGGGCTTTTTCACGGGGCACATCTTCATGCCCCTGCTGATCAGGTCGCTGAACCTGCCCGCACGGGCGCTTGCAAGGACGCTCGGGAATGTGGATCGCCCATTCGGCTGGAGGCCGGAGGCCTCCACCAAACGGGCCACCTGGTCAAGGGCAGAGCGCACCCGCGCTTCCCGATCCCGCAGCCGAGGGTCGAACAGGCGCGGCCGCACATCGAGCAGGGCAAGCTGCTCGTCCATGCCCGTGATCTCGGAGAGCAGGGGCGCGGCCGGGTCCCAGGAGAAGGCGGCATCGCTGGCCTTGAGCTCCAGCACGGCGCGAACCGTCTCGTCGAGGAGACCCGCCCTCTGGGTTCCCTCCCGCGCGTCGCGCAGAAAGAGGTTGAAGGCGTACTCCAGAAGGGGGTGGGCGTCCAGGACGATTTCCAGCTCGGAACCGTATCCGAAGTCCAGAGCAGAGGCGCGAAAAACCGCGGACATGAAGCTGTCGATGGTCTTCACCTGGAAGTCGGAATAGCGGCTGAGGATCTCCTCGACGAGGTCGCCTGCTTTGCGCACCCCTTCCGCTTCGAAGCCGGCCACGACCGTTTCGATCTCCGCCAGCCTGTCCTTGTCCTCAAAAGAGAGACGCTTGAGCCATTCCAGCACCTTTTCGCGCATCTCCCGGGAGGCATTGTTTGAAAAGGTGATGGCGAGGATGTTGCAGAGATCGTTCCGAGGGATGTTGGTGGAAAGGAGGAACTGGACGAAACGCTCGGTGAGCGCGAAAGTCTTGCCCGAGCCAGCGGATGCCCTGAGGACCGTGACGCTCGGAAGCTGCAGCAGTGTATCCGGCTCCAGCACAGGCATGGCCTGAAATAGTAGCCGCCGCGGCCGGCATTGACAAGGCTTGGGAGTCAGAGGTATATCCCGTTGCATGCGGCTATGGTCATCGAGGGGACGGCTGTTTCGCGCAGCGGCGAGCCTTGCATGCGCGACGCTGCTTGCATTGCAGTCCTGCGCGAGCGTGCCTCGGCCGTTGATCGCGCCTCCCGATGTCAGCGGCGCGGTGGACTTTGCAACGATCCTGCGGCTCTCCGAGGCCTACCGGGTGATGCGGTATGATAAGGAAGAGCAGACCCGCGCGGCACTCAGGGCGTCCTATGATGCTCTGACATTCGTGGATCTTCCCAAGACGAAGAACCGGTACATGATCGGAACGCTCGACAGCGCCAGGAGGCAGGAGATCTGGATTCGCGGCACGGCAAATCTCAGGAACGGGTTGTATGATCTCCAGTTCCTCAAGCACAGGAATGAGAAGCTGGGCATCAACCTTCACGCCGGCTTCGAGCGCATGGCCCTTGCCGTTTACAAGGACATTCTTCCCCGGCTCAACCGCGATTACGGCCTGGTGATCTTCGGACATTCGCTGGGAGCGGCGGAGGCCGTGATCCTTGCCATGCTCCTTTCCACGGACGGGTTTCACGTGACCCATGTATACGCCACGGGCCAGCCCCGGGTCACGGACGCGGAAGGGGTAAAGAAATTCGACTTTCTTCCCATCACCAGGATCATGAACGACGGCGACCCCGTCCCCCTCCTTCCCCCCCGTGACATTCCTTCCGCCGCGGATCCCTATGCGCACCTGGGCAAGGCCGTGCTCCTGCTCGATGGCCCCTACTATTGTCTGCTCGGCGAGGACAGGAGCGATGATGCGCTTGCAAGCTCCTTCTGGCAGATGCTGTCCGCTGAGGGCACCTATGCTCCGGTGAAGGAGCATCTCATTCCCGCGTACATCGAACGTCTCGCGCTCAAGCTCTCTTCCCCGATCCAGGTGCCATGCGCGGACCGGGCACTGTACGGGACGAAGAAAAAGTAGAGGGATGCGCCGGACGCTCGTGTCCGAATGGGTTTGACTAGGAGGACGGGGATGTGTAGCTTTTGCTTCGGAGGCCACAATGGCAGTCAAGATAGGCAAGGGCAAGGTTGCGGGCATCAATGCATGCGCGAATGAGAAAGGGGTGATCGCGGCGGCTGCCATGGACCAGCGCGGATCGCTGGAAAAGGCGATTGGCAAGGCGCGCGGCACGCCGGCCACTCCGGAAGATCTGGCGCGGTTCAAGACCGCCGTCACTACCGTGCTCACCCGGCACGCCAGCGCCATTCTTCTCGATCCCGAGTACGGCCTGCCGGCCGTGAAGGCGCGCGCTCCGGGCACCGGCGTCCTGCTGGCGTATGAGAAGACCGGGTACGACACCAAGGATGACAGCCGGTTGCCCGACCTGCTGCCCGAATGGAGCGTTCGCCGGCTTTCCGATGCCGGGGCGAGCGCGATCAAAGTATTGCTTTATTACAACCCGACCCATCCCGATCGGATCAACACGGTCAAGAAGGCCTTTGTCGAGCGCATCGGCGCCGAATGCATGGCCGTCGACGTTCCCTTTTTTCTGGAGATCATCGCCTATGACGATTCGCTTGGCGACGCAAAGGGCATGGCTTTCGCCAAGGCCAAGCCCGGGTACGTGAAGGCCTACATGGCGGAGTTCTCATCGCCGCGGTACGCGGTCGACGTGCTCAAGGTCGAGGTCCCCGTCAACCTGGCGTACGTGGAAGGCACCGCGACATTCGGCGGACAGAAGGCGTACAGCAGGAAAGAGGCCATGGGCCTCTTCCAGGAGGCGGCAGGAGCGGCCCGGATCCCGTTCATCTACCTCAGCGCCGGCGTCACCGACGAGGTCTTCCGAGAGACCCTCGAGCTTGCGGCCGAAGCCGGCACCCCTTTCTCCGGAGTGCTGTGCGGCCGCGCGACGTGGCAGGACGGCATCCCCGTCTATGCGCAGCACGGCTACGACGCCCTGGTCGAATGGCTGGAGGATCGGGGAGTGAAGAACATCACCGCGCTCAACCAGGTCCTTGCCAAGGGCGCAAAACCGTGGTGGGATTTCTACGGCGGCAAACGGAACATAAAGAGCTAGGCCGGCGTTCCTTGCGGGAGCTGGATCGTGAACGCGCTCCCCTTGCCGGGCTGGCTTTCGACCAGGATCCGGCCCTTGTTCAGCTCCACCAGTTCCTTGCAGAGGATGAGCCCTATGCCGGCTCCCCGCTCCGCTTCGGTGCCGGTGGAGGAGAAATGCACGTCGATGCGGAAAAGCTTCTGAAGATCCTCGGGTCCCATGCCGATGCCGGTGTCCCTGACGGTGACGCATTCCCATCCGTCCTGCGACCGTGAGGAGAGAACGATTTCCCCTCCCCGGGGCGTGAACTTGACGGCATTGGAAAGGATGTTGCGCAGCGCCGTAGCGATCATGTTTTCATCCGCGTACGCCACCGCATCCTGGCTCACCTGGCATTGGATGCGGATGTTTTTGCTTTTAGCCGCCGGCTGCTGAAGCCCCGTGATTCCTTCGCACAGCTCGGAAAGCCGGATGGGGGAGGGCCGCGCCTCGAGCCTGCCCGTCTGGGCCCGGGCCCATTGGAGGATGCATTCGAGCAGCTCCGAGGCCTGTTGCGCCCCGTCGTACACCAGGAGGCACATCTCCCGGATCTTCGATGCTTCCAACCTGTCGAACTTGTACGCGAGCAGCTCCGAGAGGGAGAGAAGCCCGCTGATCGGGTTCCTGAGGTCGTGCGCGAGGATGGAGAAGAACTTGTCCTTGGACAGGTTTGCCTTGAGCAGCTCCGCCTCGCTCTTTTCCAGCCGCTGCTTGGAACGCTCCAGCCCCTCGATCAGGGCGAGGCGGCTGCGCACCTTGGATGCAAAGAGCGCCTGGTAGGCGCAACAAATCGATCCGATCTTCAGGAAATGGCCGATCAGGTTCTGGTAGCCGTACGCGCTGACGTAGAGCGTGAAGACCAGCTCGCTGGCGATGTTCAGGCCGAAGGCGGCGATGAGCAGCCAGCGCTCCTGTTGGCTGATCCCTTCGCGGTTGCCGGCCACCAGCACGATGGATGCGGCGAGGATCGCGGAAATCGCGTACTCGCACGCCTTCTTGAAAACGGTGACTCCCGTGCCTTCCACGAAACACAGGGGGAAAACGTTCCAGACAAAGATGGAGAGAATCGCCGCGACCGCCGCGGCGCCGATCAGGCCAAACGCCAGCGCAGAGGGAGCCGTGCGCCGAAGACGAATGAGAAGCGTGAAAGCAAGAGTGGTGACGGCCTGCAGCCCGCGCGCCGCCACCCAGAGCTTCGTGGAATAATCCTGTCCCCCCGGCAGGACGGTCATGCCCGGGTAGGCAAGGGTGTGAAGAACGTCGAGGAACGAAACGAACAGATACCCGATGCCCAGAAGAACGAATGGCCGGGCTTCGGGGTATTCGCGCGAGCTCCAGGAGATCATGAACACCGCCGCGGCCACCGCGATGCTGAAGATTTCCGCGATGCTGTGAAACAGGAGGTAGCTGTAGCGGCTGGTAAGCCACAGGCCTATGCCGACGGCCAGCGCGAGGGCGGCGGTGTAGCCGATCCTTCTCCCGACCGGAGGCTTGATCGCCGGCACAGCGATGGAGGCCATGACGGAGAGTGTACGTGAATTGCGCGGCCCGCGCAATCATGAATTCTCACCGGGGCAGGGCGCCTTCCCTCCCGATGCCGGTCCACGGCAGGCTGTCCAGGTCCACGTTCCCGCCCGAAAGCACGATCGCGACGCGTTTGCCCCGCACATCCAACGCGCCCTCCATGATTGCCGCCAGGGGCACGGCCGCCGACGGCTCGATCACGATTTTCATGCGTTCCCAGACCAGCCGCATGGCGCGCACGATCGCCTCTTCGCTTGCCAGCGCGATCCGCGCGACGCACGCCAGAACAATGGGGAAGGTGTTCGGCCCGAGGGACGTGCGCAATCCGTCGGCGATTGTGCTCGGGTTGCCCGAGGGGAAGAGCGTGCCGGTGGTGAAGGAACGGTAGGCGTCGTCAGCGGCGGAAGGCTCGGCGCCGATCACCTGCGTGCGGGGGGAAAGCGCGCGCACGGCAAGCGCCGTGCCGCTGAGAAGGCCTCCTCCGCCCACGGGCGTCACGATGGCATCCAGATCAGGCGCCGCGTCCAGGATTTCCAGCGCGCAGGTGCCCTGGCCCGCGATCACGCGCAGGTCGTCCGAGGGGTGGATGAACTCGGCGCCGGTCTGCCGCGCGACTTCCCGCATCGCCTGCTCGCGGTCCTCGGGTGCATTGCCGCAAAACACGATGCGCGCCCCATAGCCGCGGACTGCCTCCACCTTCACCTTGGGCGCGTTGCGCGGCATCACGATGCAGGCATCGATTCCCCGCAGGCGCGCGGCCAGCGCAAGGGCCTGGGCGTGGTTGCCCGAGGAATGCGTGGTGACGCCGCGGCGCGCTGCGTCATCCGGGAGGGAGAAGACCGCGTTTGCTGCGCCGCGGAACTTGAACGCGCCCACCCGCTGGAAGCATTCGCACTTGAAGAACACGGCGCCGCCGGTGAGCGCGTCCATCGTGGCGCTGGTGAGAAGCGGCGTGCGGTGCGCGTACGGCCGGATGCGCTCGGCCGCGCGCCGAATGTCCTCTATGCCGATGGGCGGCAGCGGATCATTCATGGGATTGTTCCTGCCGCGCGGACCTCCCTGCGCGGCTCCGGCAGGCCGCGGAGGAGGAACAGAGCGGCCACTGGCCCTAGAGCGGCAATGCCGAAAAGAACGTGGTAGGAGCCGGTCGCGGCAAGTATCCAACCGCCGATCAGGGGCGCGATGAAGGACAATCCGCCCAGCGTGTTCGCAAAGCCGATGTACAGGGGCCGGTCGGAGGCCGGCGCGTATTCCAGGACCCAGTTGAGGAAGCCGGCCATGTTCGCCATGCCCTGCATGCCCACGATGACGAACACGCCCGCGTAGAGATACAGGACAACACCGGGAAGCGCGGGAACGAGGGCCCGCGCGCCAATGGCGATGGCGGGGGCGCCCAGCGCGAGCCATCCCCACGCGTGCATGACCGCCCGTGTTCCCCGCCTTTCGCCGAGCAGTCCCAGGAGGAGAGCGGAGAAGACCCCGCCCACGAGCTGCACTGAGGTGAACAGGCCCACGCTGGCCTGTGGAAACCCCAAGACCTCCAGCCCATGCACGATGTAAAAAGGCGCGGCGATGCCGACCCCGCTCAGCGCGAGCTGAACCGCCACGGAGCGGCGGAACGCCGGATCGCCCCGCACCACCTCCGCGAGCCTGCGGAAATACGCCGGCCAGGGGAGCGGCTTCGGGACCGCCGGAGATGGCGATTCCTTTACGCAGAGGAAGGAGAACAGCGAAAGGGTCCACAGGCTGCCGCAGATCAGGAAGAGCAGGGAATAGTTGAGGGGCCACGGGAGCGTCGGAGTGGAGAGAACGATTCCCACCAGCGCTCCCGCCCCGATTCCCGCGATGCCGGGGGCGACGTTGCCCAGGCTGATCAGCCGGGCGCGGGCGGCGGCCGTCAGGCTCCCTCCCATCATGTCCAGCCATGCCACGCTCGCGACCCCGTCCAGCGTCCAGAAGGCGAGGTACAGCAGATAGAAGACGGCGAGTGCGGTCCCCGGACTGCGCGGGGCAAGCAGGAGCATGGCCGGCCCCAGGACAAGGGAGATGAACCTGCCAAACGCCGCGGGCACGGCGACGGCCGCTTTGCGCCGGGTGTGTCCCGCCAGCCTGTTGGCGGCGAAGAGCTGGGGCAGGAGCCACCCGCCCGTGGAGATCGTCGCGGCAAGTCCGATGAGCGGGGCCGAGCTGGTGAGGCTGGCCAGGAACGAGGGAATGACCGTGGTCTGGCCCGCGAAGCTGATGCCGAAGCCGAAAAAGAACATGTCTCCCGCGAAGCCCCAGAAGGTGCGCCGCTCCGCGGCCTGCCGCAGCGTGTCGCTCATCGGGCCAATCTCACCAATTCGAGGGTTGCTGTCAAGGCGGCCGGAGCGTATACTTAGTGCATCGGAACATACTTCACGTACGCATTTCTCGTTCTCGTGATCGCCGCTTCAATTGCGGCATCTCTGGCCTTCCGCCGGCCGTTGTATGCGGCTTTGGCGGCTCCGTTCCTTCTGGCGGGGTTCCTCGTTGGTCGGCTGCGCGGCGGAAAGACGACGAACGCTCGGCAGGCTCGCCCGGATCAGGGCGCCGAAAGCCAGGCGGAGGCGAGGTGTCGGGAGCTGACGGACCTCGTGCGCCGGCAGGAGGAGCAACTGGAGCATTCCACGCGCCTGGCGGAGCTGGGCGAAATGGCCGCCGCCATCTCGCACGAGCTGAACCAGCCGCTCACCGGCATCAGGAACTACGCGCGCAACGCGTACTACATGCTGGAGCAGAAGCCGGGCGCGGAGGCGGAAGTGAAAAACAACCTGCGCCTCATCTCAGCGCAGGTGGACCGGGCCGCGAAGATCATCAACCAGATGCGCGAGCTCACGCGGCGGACGGACAGCGTGTTCATCCCTCTGGAGCTGAACGGCGTGGTCCGGGAGAGCATCGAGTTCCTCCTGCCTCAGATGAAGCTCTCCGAGGTGACGGTGAGCCTCCAGCTCGACGACTCCCTGCCGCTCATCTGGGGGGACAGGATCCGCCTGGAGCAGGTGTTCCTCAACCTGCTCTCCAATGCCCGCCAGGCAATGGCGGATGTGCCGGAGCGAAGCCTCTCCATCACGAGCAGGCGCGATCCGGCGGAGCCGTTCGTGGTCGTGGAGGTGCGCGACACGGGAAAGGGTTTCACCGAGGAACAGGCGAGCAAGCTTTTCCAGCCTTTTTACACGACGCGCAAAACCGGCCATGGCCTGGGGCTCTCCATTTCCCGCGCCATCATTCAGGACCACAAGGGGTTTCTTACGGCAGCAGGGGCTCCGGACGCCGGGGCAACCTTTACCGTGCGCCTGCCCATCGGGCAGCGCGAGGCCGAGCCGGCCGGGAAAAACGCATGAAGCCGGTACCCGGGGACGGGGCGAGCATCGTCGTGATCGATGACGACGAGGCTGCCCGGCACTCCATCGGCCAGATGCTGAGCCTGCGGGGATGGGCCGTTGAGGTCTTCTCGTCCGCCGAGGCCGCCCTGGCCTGGCCGGGCCTGCCGGAGGCCGCGTGCATAGTGACCGACGTGAAAATGCCGGGCATGGACGGGGAGGAGTTCCTGGCCCGGGTCACGGCAACGCCGGGGGCCCCGCCCGTGGTGATGCTCACCGGTCACGGCGACATCAGCATGGCGGTGCGCTGCCTGAAGGCCGGCGCCTTCGACTTTGCGGAAAAACCCTTTGACGACGATGTCCTGCTTGCCTACGTGACCAGGGCCGCGGAACAAACGCGCCTGGTGCGCGAGGCGAGCGATCTGCGGCAGCGGCTTTCCCGGATCTCCGATGGAGAGGACGGCAGGTTCGGCATGATCGGCAGGAGCCGGGTCATGCGGGACGTGTATGCGCAGGTGGAAGCCGCGGCGCGCTCCGATGCGCCGGTTCTCATCATGGGGGAGACGGGCGTGGGAAAGGAGCTGGTGGCCCGCGCCATCCACGACCAGAGCCATCGCGGCCGCGGCCCGTTCGTTCCCGTGAACGCGGGAGCCCTGCCCGAGACGATGCTGGAGAGCGAGCTGTTCGGCCACGCCAAGGGGGCGTACACCGGCGCCTTGGGCGAGCGGGAGGGAAAGCTCGTTGCCGCGTCAGGCGGCACGCTCCTCCTGGACGAGATCGAGACCATCTCCCCGCGCGCCCAGGTGCAGCTCCTGCGCGTCCTGGATGACGGCATCGTGGAGCCTCTGGGCAGCGACCGTCCGCGCGCGGTGGACATACGCCTCGTGTGCGCCACCAACGTGGACCTGTCGGAGGAGGTGCGGCGCGGCGCCATCCGGGAGGACTTCTCTCATCGCATCATGGTCCTTACGCTGCGGGTCCCGCCGCTGCGCGAGCGCAGCGAGGACATCCCGCTCCTCGTTTCCCATTTCCTGCGCCGCGCCGCTGAGCGCAGCGGCATTCCCGTGCCCGCCGTGTCGGAGGAGACGCTCGCGGAGATGATGGGCCACCACTGGCCCGGCAATGTGCGGGAGTTGAAGAACGCGGTGGAGCGCCTGGTGATCACCTCCCGGGAGGGAACCGCGGGCAGCTTCACCCCTGACCTGCGTTTCGACGACGAGCGGCATCTCTCCGTGCCCGCGGGACCGGGCAGGCTCAGGGAAGAAATGGAAAAAAAGGAGAAGGAGGTCATCCACGCGGCATTGAAGGAATGCCGCGGCGAGATCAACGCAACGTGGCAGGCGTTGGGGATCTCACGCCGCGCCCTGTACGAGCGCATGAAAAAATACGGGCTGGACAAGGAGAGCTACCGGTAGGGCGTCCGCGCCCCGACGCTTGATCGCCTCCCGTTCCCTCACGCCATGCCGTGCTCCGTTCTTTGTATCACCTCCTCCTGCATGTTTCTGCTCAGCCGGACAAAGTAATCCGAATACCCCGCCACGCGTACAATCAAATCCTGGTACGCCTCGGGCCGGGCCTGCGCCTCCCGAAGGGTTTCGGCGTCAACGACGTTCACCTGGATCTCGAACCCGCCCCGGCGCAGAAAGGTTTCGATGAGATGGCGGAGGCCGGCCAGGTCTTCTTCAGAGCGGAAGGTGCTCTTGGCGAATTTCACATTCTGGACCAATCCTCCCAACGCCCGTTTGTGATTCCACTTGGTGGTTGAAAGGAGGGATGCGGTGGGGCCCTCCTTTTCCCGTCCCTGCGCGGCGCCCGCCCCGTCAGAGAGGGGGAATCCCGCGCGCCTCCCGTCCGGCAAGGCCCCGGTTGCGGATCCGAGCTCTTCGTGCTTGATCCAGCAAAAGAACCCCGGCACGTATGCGTGCGGACCCACCGTGTTTTGCCCCGTCGTCTGTTCAAGGAATTCGGCCATTTCGACGGCTATCCGATCCGCCTCTTCGTTGTCGGTGCCGTAGCAGGGAAACCGGCCGCGGATCCGGGCGCGCAGGGCTTCGTGGCCCTGGAAATCCCGGGCGAGGATGTCGCGCAGCCCAGCGATCGACAGCTCCCGCGAATCATAGACCAGGCGCTTGACCGCGACCAGACTGTCCGTCAGGTTGGCCAGACCCACGAATGAGTTCTCCACCCAGTTGTAGCGCGCGCCGCCCCGGTCAAAGTCCCTTCCCCGGTCCAGGCAGTCGTTGACAAGGCAGCTTGCAAGGGGGAAGCAGCCGGTATTTTCCCTTTGACGCCAGATCGCATCGAGCTTCCCTGCCTCTGCAGCCACCGTCTCAGCCAGGCGTTCCTTGACCAGGTCCTTGAAGTCCGGGAAGGTGGCGGGCTGGCTCGCGCCGTTTGTGGCGATCCGATCCATGACCTCCAGGAGCGCCTGGGGGCAGTTGAAATAGGGGGCAGTGACCCACATGTTCGACGCGCCAACCACCTTGATCTCCACGCACGTGGAGTTCATGTAATTGCAGGAATCCTCCACGGAGACCCCCTGGTCGCGCAGCCCTTGCATGATGAGCTGGTCATTGAAGAACGCGGGATCGCCGATGCCCGTGGAGAGCATGCGGCAGGCATAGCGGGAAAGCTCGCCCGGCGTTCCCTCGTGCCAGGCGAGCCCCACCGTGGGGTAGGCCAGGCGGGTGGCGGTTCGCGCAGCCAGGCAGAGATAGGTGAGGTCATTGGTGGCGTCTCTGCCGCGGCGGTCCCGGCCGCCCACCATCACCGACAGGGCCAGCGCCGGTCCGGTGATCCTGTTGCACTGGATGAACAGGCAGCAGATGAGGTCAAACGCCTGTTCGACGCTGAGACCTCCGGCGGCAAGATCCGCCTCATAGAAACGGCGCAGGGTCTGATCGATCCGTCCCGGCGCCGTCAACCCGTGGTCTTCCCCGAACCAGAGTGCGACGATCGTCAGGTACAGGAGTTGCAGTGCCTCGTGGAAGCTCCGCGGAGGCGCATGGCTGAGGCGTTCGACCATCCCCGCTGTTTCCCCGAAGTTGGGCAGGCGCGCGCAGGCCTGGGACACGTTGCGTACGAACGCCGCGAATCCTTCCATTGCAATGCCGCAGGCCTGGTAGAAGGTCTTCTTCTCCGCATCCCTCGCCGCTGACAATCTTTCTGCGATCTCCTCGCGGATCCCTCCGATGCCGACTATGAAGAGTTTCTCGAAATCAGGATGGAAGTGCCCGCTGTCCCCACCCGGAAAGGGAGGGATGAGCGCGAGCGTCTCGCCGGCCTCCTCGATCCGCCGCCGGTCTTCCGGCCGAGCCGGCCCGAAATCCGGCGTTCCGACGATCAGCTCTCCCGGGGTGATGTCGAGGGGCATGTGATTCAACCTGGCCGCCGCAAGACGGCCCCGCCACAGCAGCCAATCTTCCTGAGCATCGTGCGACCGCCATGCCTCAGCCTCGATGACGGGCATCATTGCGATGGTGCGGGAAAGCATGACTTTTTCCAGGGCAGTCTCCCGCAGGGGCGCCAGTTCCGGCGCAAGAGAAGGGGAATCAAGGCTTCCTCGCGAAAAAGCGGGGAAATCGGGCATCGGCATTTCTCCCGCGCTATCATGCGCAAACATGCTGCCTCTGTCCATAACGGGAGCGGCCTTCACGCCGAGCGCGCCTTTTTCAGGCCAGGTGGCAGGCGCAGAAGTGGTCATCGCCGATGCGGCGAAAGGAAGGCTTTTCCCTGGCGCAGAGGTCGAACCGGAGGGGGCAATTGGAAAAGAAGGGGCATCCGGGAGGAAGGCGGAGAGGGGAGGGGACCTCGCCGGAGAGGGGGATCCTCTGTCCGCGCTGGGCTGGATCGGTGCGAGGGATCGCGGCGATGAGCGCCTTGGTGTACGGGTGCCGCGGCGACTCATAGATGGTTCGCGAGTCGGCGAGCTCCATGAGGGAGCCGAGGTACATGACCGCGACCCTGTCGGACATGTGCCGCACCACGGCGAGCGCGTGGGAGACGAAGATCATGGTCAGAGCGTGCTCCTTCTGCATGTCGAGAAGGAGATTCAGGATCTGCGATTGGACCGAAACGTCCAGGGCGCTGACCGGCTCGTCGCAGACCACGACCTTGGGATCCAGCGCAAGGGCGCGGGCGATGGCGATCCTCTGGCGCTGGCCGCCGGAAAACTCGTGCGGCCAGCGGGTGTAGGAATCCTCGGGCAGGCCCACGTCCGCCAGGAGCGCGAGGCACTTCTCCCGGCGCTGGCGCGCGCTCATCCCGGTCTGGATGAGGAGCGGCTCCTCTATGATGTAGCCGACAGTGAGCCGTCCGTTCATCGAATCAGCCGGGTCCTGGAAGATCATCTGCATCTTCCGCCTGACGAACCTGAGACCGCGCTCCCGCAGCCGGGTGATGTCCGTGCCTTCGAAGAAAACCCTGCCTGAGGTGGGCCTGTACAGGCGCATGATGGCGCGCACCAGGGTGCTCTTGCCGCACCCCGTCTCTCCGACAAGGCCGAGGGTCTCCCCGCGCCGGATCGCAAGGTCCACGCCGTTGAGCGCGTGCACGATCGTGCGGCCCGTGTATCGCCCCTGGGCGAAATGCTGCACCAGGCCCTGGACCTCGATGACGGTTGTGGCGTCGGTCATTGCGTTTGGCCCGGCTTGAAGCAGCGCACAAGGCGCCCTCCGGGCGGGCTGCTTGGGCTTTCGTTCAATGTCGGGCGCCTGCCTTCGATCCCCTCGAGCACGGGGGCATGCGTCCGGCAGAAGTCATCGGCGAGCGGACAACGGTCCGCAAACCTGCATGTGGAAGGATACGCGCGCGGGGAAGGCACGGTGCCGGGGATCGAGGGCAGCGGGGACTTTGGCGCGGAGGCGAGCTGCGGCATGGAGCGGATCAGCCCCCGGGTGTAGGGATGCAGAGGGTGCGCGAAGATCGCGGACACGGGCCCCGCTTCCACCACCTGCCCCGCGTACATCACCGTCACCTCGTCGCTGATTTCCGCCACAACCCCCATGTCGTGCGTGATGTACAGCACGCTCATCGCGCTGCTCTTCTGCAGATCGGCGATGAGCCGGAGGATCTGCGCCTGCACCGTGACGTCCAGCGCGGTGGTCGGCTCGTCGGCGATCAGGAGGCGCGGCCGGCCGGCCAGCGCCATGGCGATCATGACGCGCTGCCTCATGCCGCCGGAAAGCTGGAAGGGGTAGCTGGCCATCCTGCTCTCCGGAGACGGCATTCCGACCTCTTTCAGAATCCTCAGCGTCTCGGCAGCGCGGGCATTGCGCGCGATCTCCTCCCGGTGCAGCTCCAGCGTCTCCCCGATCTGCCTGCCCGCGGTCTGGACTGGATTGAGCGCGGTCATGGGCTCCTGGAAGATCATGGAGATCCGGCTGCCCCGGATCCTGTACATCTCCCGGAGGGGAAGCTGGAGCAGGTCGCTGCCCTCGAAAAGGATCCTGCCTCCCGTGACCGTGCCGTGCGGCTGGGGGAGGAGCCTCATGATGGATGAGGCGGTCACGCTTTTTCCGCATCCCGACTCTCCCACCAGGGCCATGGTGCGGCCCGGGAGGATCCCGAAGGACACCCTGTCCACGACCTCCATGGCACCCGCGTCGGTCGCGAATGAGACCGAGACGTCCTGCACCGAAAGAAGCTCCTTCCCCTCCATTGCTAAGCAGCGTCCCCCGTCATTTCATCCTGTTGGTTTCGTTCATATAGACGCGCGGCGCATAGGCCTTCTTGTTCTTCATCGCGTCCTGCACCTCGGCCTTTATGGCGGAATCGATCCACAGGTAGCCGAAGTAGCCGCCGTAGCCGGAGTTCGCCGCCAGGGGCTCGAAGAAATCGTCGTAGTACTTCAGGTCAAGCCAGGCCGGGAAACGCACCCATTTCCAGGTCCCGCCGCGGTAATAGGGCACGTAGTAGTTGGGCACCACCAGGGCCTCCTGGTCCACCAGTCGCTGGATCTTCTTGTCCAGCTCCGCCTTCTTGGCAAGGTCTGAGGTGTCGCGGAAGGTGTCCAGCATCACGTCCATGTCCTTGTTTGCGTAGCCCCAGAAGTTGTTGGTCTGCGGCTTGTCCGCGTTCTTGGAGTGGAAAAACTCCCAGTAGTCGTCGTAGACGTTCGTGCTCATCCCGCCCCACCAGGCCTGGAAGTTCTTTTCCAGGATGGCCGTGAAGGACCCCTGCTGCATGAGCTTGAGGGTGATCTCCACGCCCGCCTTCTTGGCCTCCTCTTTCAGAACCGAAAGACGCTCCGTGTGGTTGGGGGAGGCGTAGATCAGCTCGAAGGAGACGCGGTCGCCTTTTGCGTTCTTGCGGATCCCGTCGGCGCCCACCATGCTGTAGCCGGCCTTGTCCAGGAGAGCGCCGGCCTCCACCGGGTCGAAGTCAGGCTTGCGGATGGTGTCGTCGTCAAAGGTGATGCCGCCGAACGCGTGCGCCAAGCCGATGTTGTGATACCGGGAATACTCGCCGCGCAGGACCGTGTCGATCATCTTCTGCATGTTGATGGCGTAGTACATGGCCCTGCGCACGTTCACGTCGGAGAAAAGGGGATACCGGGTGTTGAAGATGATGCCGCTGACGCCGGTGAGGGGAACGTAGAAGGCGTATTCGCGGTCGATCCACCCGTTCTTGATGGGATCCGCGGAAACGGCGTTCGCCCATTCAGTGGGGATGATCTGGTAGAACTGCTCCAGCTCCCCGTTGTAGAAGTAGTTGCGCACGATGTCGTTGCCGCCGGTGATCACCTTGTATTCGATGGTGTCGATGTTGAACCGGTACCTGTTGTAGTCGTACACGTACCCCCACCAGTCCTTCACCTTCTTGAAGGTCAGGCTTTCGCCCTTGGTGAAGTCGGCAAGGGAGTAGGGGCCCGCCGTGGGCTCCGCCTTCCACTGGTAGGAATCGACGTAGTCGGCGGGGACATCGTCGTTATAGAACTTGCTCGGCCGCGGGGAGAGGGAGGTGTTGAGCAGCAGCTCCAGCGGGTCGGACGGCGCGAAGGATTCCACGCTGATCACGTAATCGCCGTATGCCTTCACGTCAACGATCTGGTTTGTGTAATACTCGTTGTACCAGGGGTCCTGGATGTTGGGGCTTCTCATCATCTTCATCAGGAAGAGGTAGTCCTTGCTGGTGACCGGCGTGCCGTCCGACCACCTCGCCTTCTCATTGAGCTTGTAGTAGGCCGTCTTTCCATCAGCGCCGAAAGCCCAGTCCGTGGCCATTGAGGGCATGAACTCCTTGGTGTCCATGTTCATCTCCGTCAGGCTGGGCGTCGTGAGGAAATACCCGCGAGAGCCGCCGTTGGCATTGGGGCCGACCGTGCGGAAAGTCTCGGGGAACTCCGTGATGTAGGAATGGTACGTGCCGCCCTGCTTGGCGCGGCTGGAGCCCCAGACGCCGGGCTTGCTCGTGTACCAGGTGAGCTTTTCAGGCAGCCCCGGCACCTGGAGCCCGGGATCAGCCACCTGGGGGGAAGCGAACCGCGGGGTTTTCTCCGCGGCCATGGCCTTCTCATCCGCCGTGACGGCGGCCGAGGTGTACGGCGTCTGCGCCGTCACCGGAGCGATCACAAGCACTGCCAGAGCAAGGAATGCAGCAGCCCTTTTCACTCTCATTTCAATTCTCCTTTCGCGCATGCTCAATTCCATGGTAGTTCGACGAACTATTTGTACACCGTGTATTTCTTCGGATCAAAGGCGTCCCTCAGGCCTTCGCCGATGAAGGCGATCATCACCAGGACCAGGGCCATGGTGGCGGCCACGGAGGAGAGTATCCAGGGCGCCTCCTTCAGCGTTGCGATGCCCTGGCTGATGAGGTCTCCCCAGCTCGGCGTGGGCGGCCGCAGCCCGAATCCCAGGTAGTCCAGCGCGGTGAGGGAGCTGATCGCGCTCTCCACGGCAAACGGCAGCATGGTCACCACGACCACCAGGACATTGGGGATGACGTGGACGGTCACGATGCGCCACGTGCTGGCGCCCATCGAGCGCGCTGCCAGGATGTAGTCGCGCTCCCGCTCCCGGTAGGTCATGGCGCGCACGCTCCACGTGCGCGCGCTCCATCCGAAGATGACGTAGATGGCAATGAAGAGAAAGAAGCCGGGCTGGAAGATCGCGGAGACGATCATGACCACGTAGAGAAAAGGGATCTCCTCCCAGATCTCGATGATCCGCTGGAAGATGATGTCGAACAGGCCCCCCCAGTATCCCATCAGGCATCCGATGACGGTGCCGACGGTGAACGCCGCAAATACGTAGAGGATCGCGAACAATATTGCGATGCGAAACCCGTAGACCAGCCGGGCCACGATGTCCCTGCCGATCCGGTCGGTGCCGAGGAAATGGCGCTCCCCGAAGGAGGGCGGGTAGGGGGGAAATACGCCCTCCTTGAAATCCTGCTCGTAGGGGTTGTAGGGAATAGGGGGCAGCAGGACCCATCCCTCGCCGGATGCCCTGAGGGTTTTTGCGAGCTCCCGGTAGTTGGCCTCATAGGCGTAGCCCAGGCCGAACTGCGTGCCGGGAAAAACCCGCGCGTAGGTGGGAAGGAAGAGCTTTCCGTGATAGATCACCACAAGCGCCCGGGAGTTGATGAAAAGCTCGGCCAGCAGAGAGAACAGGATGAGCACGGCCATGATCCGGAAGGACACGTACCCCCGCTTGATAGACGTGAACCTGTCGATCCTGCTGCGGGTGAGGGGGTCCAGGCGCAGGAGGGGGGAACGCTTTTTCATTGGCCGAACCTGATCCGGGGATCGACCAATGACACGAAAAAGTCACTTAGGATGTTCCCCAGCAGGGCGGCGAAGGCCGCGATCGCGAGAGTCCCCATGACCACGGGGTAGTCCTGGTCCACCAGGGCCGTGTATCCCAACATGCCCATGCCGTGGATGTTGAAGATGTTCTCCACGAGAAAGGATCCCGCCAGAAAGACCGTGATGATGCCTCCGAACCCTGACGCGATGGGGATCAGGCTGTTGCGGAAGGCGTGTCTCCACATGGCGCTGCGGAAGGTGCGGCCCTTGGCCACGGCGGTCTTGATGTAGTCGGCCGCCATGTTCTCCATGAGGTTGTTCTTCATCATCAGCGTCATCACGGCGAAATCCCCGATCGAATACGCGATCAGGGGAAGCACCATGTGCCGCACCCGGTCGCCGACCTTCCCCCACAGGCTCAGGTCGTTGAAGGAGGAGGATTGGAACCCGCCCAGCGGCAGCCAGCCCAGCTTGAAGGCGATGATCGACAGGAGGATGATGCCGACGATGTATCCGGGCAGGGCGTAGCCGATGAACACGAGCGTGGAGGTGAGGTTGTCGTAGAGGGAGCGATGCTTGAGCGCCTTGCTCAGTCCGAGGGGGATCGACAGCAGGTAGATGATGATGAGGGAGGCGATGCCGAAGTACAGGGAGATCGGGACCCTTTCCATGATCATGGGAAGGACCGGGTCTCCGTACCGGGTGGACCTGCCGAAGTCCAGCCGGACGAGCTTGCCCAGCCAGGCAGCGTATGCGGGCACGATGGGCTTGTCCAGGCCGTAGAACTTCTTCAGCTGTGCGAGCTGTGCATCACTCAGCGTGCGGCCGCTCTGTCCCTTCAGGGGCGCCACGCCGGCCCGCCCGCCCTCCGTGGTCACTCCCATTTGGTGTGCGCGGATGGCCTCCTCCAGCGGGCCGCCGGGGACCAGCCGGGTGATGACGAAGATCACCATGGTGATGCCGATGAAGGTAGGAATGATCAGGAGCAGTCGACGGATGAAGTATCTGAGCACTCACGGCCCCGCATGCTGGGTGGATTGAAGCTACCACGGCGCCCGGAGAATGGCAAGCGCGCCGGCGCCGGACCCCTCACCGATCCAGAGCGCGGCGCGTCATCGCGCGGAGCGCGCACATCCTCGCGAGATTATCATTCTCGCCGCATTTGAAAAAGCAGGGGCGGCTACCGTATATTTGCGTCATGTCCCGGGCACGAGGGTACACAAACCGAGGGCTGCGGTGCCTTCACTGAGGAGCGCTGTTTTCATCCTGTCGGTCGCGGTCTGCGTCCGGCTCGGCGCGCAGAATGAGCTTCGGCAGTACAAGGAAACCCACGGCAGCAGGGTCTCGCTGGTGGAGTACGCGGTGAGCAGGACGGAGACGGAAATCAGCGTGCGATCCTCCGGCAACGGCGCGACCGATGAGATGCAGTGGGTGCCCGGCAACGGCACCGTCTCCTGGCGGGAAAAGGACACGGTCCTTGACAATGACATGCTTGCCGAACGCACGGGAGACATCATCCGTATAAAAGGCAGGGTCCGGGGCCAGGAGAGCGACCGTGAGGTCCACATTGACGGCGCTCCCTGGTACCAGATCTTCGGCCCGATCGTGTACGACCTCCTGCCGCCCGGCATGGCGGAGAGGGAGTTCTGGGTCATCGACTCCACGGACTTCACCGCGCACAAGATGCTGGTCCGCCGCGCGGGCGCGGAAATCCTTTCCCTCCGCGGTTCACGGATCGAAACGGAGAAGATACATTTCTCTCCCGCTGGCGCGCTCGCGCCATTCTGGGGCGCGGACTTCTGGTACAGGCAGCGGGATGCCGCATGGCTGTATTCCCGCCTGCCGGAAAACGGTGGAGTGACAGTAGATGAGCTCGAAGAACCTGGCGCAGAGGGCTAAAACAACAAAACCCCGATGGGCGGCGCTCGACGACCTGCGGGGGATCGCTGTTCTCTGCATGATTCCCGTCAATGTGGCGGCGCCCTTCAGCGCCATCCCCGGCTGGTTCAAGCACGCCCCGGCAACCGGCCTCACGTTCGCGGATTTCATCCTGCCCTGCTTCCTGTTCTCCCTCGGGCTGTCGGCGTCATTCTCCTTCAGCGCACGGGTCAGGGAACGGGGATTCGGCAGGACGCTCCTCCATGCGTTCATCCGCTACGCCGTTCTCTTTGCCTTCGGCACTGCCGGGATCCTGCTCGTGGATCATGCGGCCCGGTGGGAGATCCTCCAGATGCTCGGCGCCACGGGAATCTTTTCCTTCTTCTTCATGCTTCTCCCCCCATGGGTCCGTCTCGGGGCCGGCGCTTTCATGCTGGCGTGCGTCGAGGTCCTCCGCCCCCTGGGGCTGGGCACTCTCATGGCAGGGTGGTACGACTCGGGGCTGGCCGGACCCTGGGGCACCTTCAGCCTCTCCTTTCTCATCATCACCGCATCGGCTTTGGGAGAGCTGATCAGGGACGCGGATGCGCGAAAGAGGCTGACATTTTCCGCGGCGTTCGGGGCGGCAATGATCGCGGCGGGAATCGCGGCAAGCTTTTTCCTCCCCTTCTCGAAGCACCTGGTATCTCTGAGCTACATCCTCTTCACCGGGGGGATCTCCGCGGGCGCGCTGGCGCTGCTCGTCGTGATCACGGAGATGTGGAGAGGCAGCCTCGGGTTCGTGGCCAGCCTGGGCCGTAATCCGCTGATTCTCTACATGCTCCATGCCGTGCTCGGGGTCATCGCGCTGGCGATCGCTGGCGCCGCCGCGGCAGGGGCTGCCGCGTGGGGAGCAAGCGCGCTGGTGCTTCTGCTCTGCGTTGCCGCGGCCCTGGCCCTGGACGCAAAGAAGCTCTACATCCGGCTTTAAGCCGCCGGCAAGGGACGGGAGACAGGGCGCGCGGAAGCCTGCTCCGCAGCGGCGGGCGTTTCTGTCGACAACCGCGCCAATCATGCTATACTCGGCGCAATGAAAAGCGCGCCCAAGAAGGCCATACGCCTGCTGATTGCCGATGATCACACCATCGTGCGAAAGGGCCTGAAGGTCCTGCTTGCAACGGAGCCGGACATGCTGGTCGTCGGCGAGGCTGAAAACGGAGCTGAAGCGGTTGAGAAAGCGGAGGCCCTGAAGCCGGATGTGGTCCTCATGGACCTCGTGATGCCGGAGATGGACGGGATCGAAGCAACCCGGAGGATCACGGCACAGAAGCCCGGCGTCCGGGTGCTCGTCCTCACCAGCTTCGCGGCGGATGACAAGGTGTTTCCGGCCGTCAAGGCGGGCGCGCTCGGGTATCTACTGAAGGATTCCAACCCCGATCAGCTCCTCGAAGCGATCCGCCGGGTCCACCGCGGCGAGCCTTCCCTGGAGCCTTCCCTGGCGCGCAAGGTGCTCCAGGAGCTGTCCAACCCGGGCCAGGGGAAGCCCACGACGGATCCCCTTACGGAACGCGAGCTGGAAGTGCTGCGCCTCATCGCGCAGGGAATGAGTAACAAGGAGATCGCCTCGGCCATTTTCGTGGCTGAATGGACCGTGCGCAGCCACGTGAGCAACATCCTCTCGAAACTGCAGCTCGCAAGCCGCACGCAGGCGGCCCTCTATGCGCTGCGGTCCGGGATCGCCTCCCTGGACGACGTGCCCCCGGGGAAATAGAGCCCCAAAATCACACTTTTTATCGATGCGCCCCGACCCTGCCGTGTGTTCTACTACGAGGAGGACGGCAGCGTGAGGATCGTCATCGCGGATGACCAGAAACATGCGCGGCAGGGGCTCAGGGCCCTGCTTGCCGCGGAGCTCGCGGACGTGGAGATCAGGGAGGCGGCGGACGGCGCCGAGGCAGATCGGCTGGCGGCCGAGTTCCAACCGGACCTGATCCTGATGGACGTCCGCATGCCCGTGCTCGGCGGCATTGCCGCCACCCGCCGGATCAAGCAGCGGCAGCCCGGGGTTAAAATACTCGTGCATTCCCTGGATCCCTGCGCGGCCGGGGAAGCGATCTCTGCCGGCGCTGATGCATTCGTCGGAAAATGCGAAGAACCGGCCACGCTTCTGCGGGTTGTAGGGGACCTCCTGGCAGGATCTGCTTGCGTTCCCTGCGTGCCGATCGTAGAATCGGGAGGCGATGAAACAGGCACACGGGGATAAGGACATGCGCTCCGAGCCGCCGGATCTCCAGACGTGGCGGTCCCGGGCGCTCTACGCTATTCTCATCATTCTGGCCACTGCGGGATTCGTCGGGTACGGCTCAACCATTCTGAACGCCGTGGTGAGCAGGCAGATGACCCCGCTGCTCTGGGTGTACGCGGGGGTCTATGTCTCCTTCCTCGCTCTCACCGTCCTCCCCCGGCTCAGCGTCCCGGTTCGTTCGTCGATGGTCTTCCTCCTGGCGTATGTGAACGCCGCTGCGAGCTTCGCGCGGGTCGGGCTGGCGGGAAGCGGACGGCTGTACCTGGTATTTGTTCCCGCGGCGGCAGTGATCCTCCTCGGATCCCGGGCAGGATGGCTGTGCCTGGGGATCAGCCTTTTGCTGTACGGAGGTTTTGGGTTTCTGGCGGCCCAGGGCGTGCTTGCGCGCTGGATTACCATGCCGGAAAATCCTCTCTCCGCGAGCTACTGGATCGAGGCGGGCATTGCGCTTGCCGTTTTCCTCGTCACTCTCACCGTGCTCATGAGCAGGTTCTTTATCAACCACGTCCGCACGCTGGAGGCCAGCCGCCGCACGTCGCAGGAGCTGGAAAAGGCCTATGCCGCCTTGGAGCAGCGGGTGGGATTGCGGACCCGGGAGCTCGGGCTCCTGAACTCAGTGGCCGCAGTGATAACCGGCAGGGTGGACCTTGCGGGCATTCTGGACCTGTCCCTGCGCAGGACCATGGAGGCTTTCGACGTGGAGACCGGCGGAGCCTATGAGCTGCAGGGCGACACGCTCGTGATGCTCGCGCATGCCGGGCTCTCGGATTCCTTTGTCCAGCGGATGGAGCGCCTGCCTCTGGAGATCGGGCTCGCCGGCAAGCAGCTCACCCTCGAGCATCCATTGACGTGGTCCCTGCAAGAGTATCCCCCGGGACCCCTGCGCCAAGCCATAGAAGCTGAAGGGCTGGAGCTGATCATCGCTGTTCCGCTTGCGGTCAAGGGACGGGTGCTCGGCGGCTTGGTCATGAACTCCCGGCGGGAGCGCACGCTGACCCCCGAGGAGCTGTCCCTGCTTATCGCCGTGGGGCAGCAGATCGGCCTGGCCATGGAAAACGCGCGGCTTCTTGAGAGGGAAATAGTCGGCCGCGCGGACGCGGACCGCAGGCGGGAGGTTGCCGAGGGCCTGCGGGAGACCCTGGCGGTTCTCAACTCCCACCGGCCGCTTCCCGAGATCCTGGACTTCATCGTTTCACAAGCCTGCCGGATAATGGGCAGCGATTCCGCGTCTCTGCTGCAAAATGATTCCGCATGCTGCGTCTACCGCGTGAGCGCTTCCTGCGGCCTGGACAAGGACCTGGCGGGATCAGTCCTGTATTCGGACGGCCAGGGAGGCGCGGGCGGCGCGATCGAAGCCCGGCAGCCTATCGCTTTTCCCGATATCGAAAAGCTTTCCGAACGGCAGCGTGCTTCGCTGATCCCGGAGCATCCGGAAGACCGGCACCACCGGGAGCTTCTCCTGGCGCATGGAATCAAGGCCACCCTCTCGGTGCCGCTCATCGTGCGCAATGAGACCTTTGGCGCGATCACGCTGTACTATCGCCAGCCCCGGCAATTCAGCGCCGAGGAGGTGAGGCTGGCCACGGCCCTTGCGGACCAGGCAGCCCTTGCGGTGGACAACGCGCACCTGCATGAAGAGGCGGAACGGGCCGCGGCCCTGGCCGAACGCAACCGCCTGGCCCGGGAGCTGCACGACTCCGTCACCCAGTCGCTCTACAGCGTCACCCTCTACGCGGAGGCGGCCGCGCGGTTGCTCGGCGCCGGAAAGACCGGTTCCGCAGCCGAGCACCTCCGGGAGCTGGGGAGCACCGCGCGGGAGGCCCTGCGGGAGATGCGGCTGCTCATCTTCGAGCTCAATCCGCCGGCGCTGGAGAAGGGCAGCCTCGTGGATGCCCTCCAGATCCGTCTTGATGCCGTTGAGGCGCGCGGCGGGATGACGGTCGGTTTCCAGGTGGAAGGCACGGAGAGGCTCGCCGCGCCGGTCCGGCAGGAGCTGTACCAGATCGCGCAGGAAGCGCTGAACAACGCGATCAGGCACGCGCATGCCCAGTCGGTGAAGATCTCCCTGCGGTTCCAGAAGACGGGATGCGAGCTTGCGATCAGCGATGACGGGGTGGGATTTGAAACCGATCAGGCGCGCAGGGGCGGCGGGCTGGGCCTGCGGGGGATGCGCGAAAGAGTGGAGAGGTTTTCAGGAACGCTCGATGTCAACAGTTCCCCCGGAGCAGGCACCCGGGTGCGCGTGGTCGCGCCCGGGGCATAGTCCGGCCGGCGGGGGCAGGGCTTTTTCAGGCCGCGCGGACGCCAGCCAGCAGCGGCAAGGAGCTCGCGCTGCTTCTCGCGGACATAGTGCTCCACGAAATACGGATTCCACATCATGTTTTTCTCCTTTGAGCCTTTTCAGCCGGCCGCGCGCGTAAGGCTCTGCCGCCGAAGAGCGTCCAGGCGCTTTCGAACGCCCGAGATGGATAGACCCACGCGTTGCGCGGTTTCTTCCAGGGTTGCGCGCTCCTGGTAATGGATCTCCGCGGCCCGCCGGGTGCTGTCCTTCACGCCCGAAAAGATCTGTTCCACCAGCGCCGAGCTCACCGCCTGATCTTCCACATTGTCCCGGCCGGGCACGGTGTCCAGAATCGCTTCCCCGGTGGTCTCGGGCCGGCGGCGCTCGCTCCGCATCATATTGAGGCAGACGTTCGTCGCAATGCGATAGAGAAGGCTGGAGGGGTAGTCGGCCCGGAGGCTGTCCCGGTGTCTCAGCACCCGCACGAAGGTCTCCTGCATGGCGTCGGCCGCGGCGTCTTCGTTATGCAGCAAACTCCTGCAGCGGCGCAGCACCATGGGGCCGTAGCGGCGGTACAGCGCATCCACGTCGATTCTTTGTGTTTCTGTTTTCGTCATTTTCATACTCTCGTGGCAAGAACATAGACTCGAGCGCCGTCCTCTCACATCACACAAAGGAAGGATTTTCATCCCCTCCCGCTCCTCCCACATTTGAGTGAGCTCAAATGCATCGTTTTTCCGATGAGCCCGAAGGCCAGTCCGGAGAGAAAGTGGTGTTGAGGAATGCAGAGTTTTATAAAATGGAGGAAGCAAGATGAATCTTCAGTCAAGGAACACGAAGTGGCTGGTTCTGGGAACCGTGTGCTTCGCGCTTTTCATGATCAACCTGGACGGCAACGTGGTGAACCTTGCCATGCCGACCATCATCCGGCAGTTCGGCGCCACGCTGTCGCAGATGGAATGGATCAGCAACGCGTACATGCTCACCTTCGCCGTCTTCCTGATCACCCTGGGTCGTCTCGGCGACGAGATCGGGCGCAAGAAGATGTTCCTCGCCGGGCTGGTGGGCTTTACGCTGGGCTCCGCGCTGTGCGGGTCGGCGCAGAACATCGGCCAGCTCATCGCGTTCCGCGTCCTGCAGGGGATCGGCGGCTCGGCGATGATGCCGGCAACCCTCTCCCTTATTACGGCGAACTTCCCCCGGGAGGAGCGCGGCCGGGCAATGGGGTTCTGGGGCGCGGTGGCGGGCCTGGCCTTCATCATGGGCCCGATCATCGGCGGGTGTCTCACGCAGTCGGGTCTTGGCCCGGCCCTGAACTCATTCTTCGGCGTCAAGGACTTCTGGCGGTACGTGTTCTATGTGAACGTTCCCTTCGGCCTGATCGCCTTTGTTTTTGCCCTGGGGGTCGTGCCTGAATCCAGGGACACGGAGGAGCGCCACCGCCTCGACGTTGCCGGCGTGATCATCTCCTCCCTGGCCGTGTTCCTCATTGCGTACGGGTTTGTCGAAGGCCCGCGGTATGGCTGGCTCAAGGCGTCGCGCGATTTCGTCGTGGCGGGAACGGCCCTCCGCCCGTTCGGCCTGAGCATCGTCCCCTTCCTGTTCGCTCTTGGGGCGGTTCTCGGCGCGGCGTTCGTGCTGTACGAGCGGCGCCGCAGGGTGGATCCGCTGGTGGACCTCTCCCTCTTCTCCAATAGAAACTATTCCATCGGCTTGATCGCGGGGGTCATCCTCAACTTCGCCCTCATGGGAGCGATGTTCCTGATGCCCCTGTTCTGCCAGTCGGTGCTCGGGATCGACCCGCTGCATACCGGCACCCTCATGCTCCCCTTTGCATGCGCCCTGCTGGTGGCTTCGCCGCTTGCGGGAATCCTCTCGGACCGCATCGGCGGCAAGTACATCCTGATCGTGGGGCTCGCCGTGCTCGCAGTAAGCGATCTTCTCGTTGCCCACTTCCGGGTGGACACGAGGGCCTCCGAGCTCTTCATCCCATTCGTGTTCATGGGAATCGGCATGGGCCTCTCCATGACGCCACTTACCAACCTCACCCTCTACGGCGTTGCCCCGGAAAAATCGGGCGGCGCTTCCGGGGTGCTCTCCACAATGCGCCAGATTGGAGCTGTGATGGGCGTGGCCATCTTCAGCGTGGCCCTGCAGTCCAACATGGTCGGCGCGATCAAAACCCACGCGGCAGAGATTCCCCGCTTCCCACCCGCGGCTCAAACGGTGCTGGTGAATTACGTGGCGGCCGGCGGCCTGTACGGCGTGCCGGACAATGGCCCCAACGGCCTGGCAGCCCGGCTGATGGCGGCGATGAAACCGGCTGCCGCCGCGGCGGAAACCCAGCAGCCGAGCGCCGCGGACCTCGCCGCTGCAGCCCAGCGGATGAAGGAGATGGGAACGGGCGTCGAGCTTGCCATGAAAAGCAGCTTCACGGACAGCATCAACGAAACCTTCAGGCTCGCGGCCCTGATCGGCGTTGGCGCGGTGGCAGTGGCATTCTTCATGGCGGGGACACGCAGGAGGAAGCTCGCTGTGGCTGCCCCCTCCTCCGCGGACTCCCCGCGGGTCCAGCCGATGCCCAACGACGCTGAGCCGGAGGAAGGGATTGCGGTGGGAGAGTAGATCCAAGTTCAAATGAGCATTCAGAAGCGAATCGCGGCAGTTCTTGCCGCGATTCGTTTTTATTCAACACAATCACGCCCGCATCGGCCAAATTTTTTTTTCATTACCCTCTTGACAAAACTGTTTTAAATGATATATTAATCAATGTATGAAACACAGATTTAATCAAAGATGGAGAGAATAATGGCGCACGAAGACCTGTCCACACGCAAGAAAATTCTCGACACGGCTGTGAAGCTCTTGTTCACGGCGTCGCGGGAGGAACTTACAACGCGCAGGATCGCCGAGGCCGCGGGCGTGAATATCGCAGCGATCAACTACCATTTCAGGAGCAAGGAGGAGCTGATCGATCAGGCCGTGGAAGCAGCCACGGCTGATGCCTTTGAGAAGGGCATGACCATTCTTTTTGCGGCCGGCAAGCCTCCGAGGCAGCGCCTGCGCGACTTCATTTCGGGATATGCCTACGGCCTGATGAAGTTCCCCGGCCTCACGCGGACTTCCTTCCTCACGCTTTTTCTCAAGGAAGGCGGCGGCACCATTTATGGGCGCTACATGAAGGAGATGCTGGAAAAGGTGGGGCAGGTGATCGCGGAAGCACGCGGCCCGGCAGCGGAGGAGGACGTCAGGAGCGCGGCGCACCAAATCCGCGCCAGGAGCGCGGCGCTCATGGTGCTCTCCTGCGCGATATTTCCATTCCTTGTGTCCAACGCGGTGAGGGAAGCAGGCGGAATCGACTACGCCGATGACGCCGCGAGAAATCTTTATATCGAGACCATGCTGGCCAGACTGGTTCAGTAAATCCGCGCTTCGCGCGGCGCGCTAGAATAAAAGGAGCAATGTCATGGCAAGAAAAATCGCAATCATCGGCGGGGGGATCGCCGGCCTGTCCGCGGGCTGTTATGGCCGCATGAACGGGTACGAGACGGAGATCTTCGAAATGCACAATGTGCCCGGCGGCGTCTGCACGGGCTGGACCAGGAAGGGCTACACATTCGACGGCTGCCTGCACTTCCTCGTGGGAACGGCCCCGGGCAGCTCAATGTACCGACTCTGGGATGAGCTGGGCGGTCTGGCTGGCACGCGTGTCTACAACCATGAGGTCTTTTGCGACATTGTGCTCCCCAGCGGTAAGAGGCTCTCCCAGTACAGCGACGTGGACAGGCTCGTGGCGCATCTCAAAGAGTCGGTCGCCCCTTCCGCGCACGACATGAAAATGTTGGACCAGCTTGCCTCCGACACGAGGCTCTGGATAGGCCTGAGCGGACGCATGGGTTCAGCCAAACCCCCCTCGCAGAAACCGGGCATCCGCGGGTTCCTGGCAAGGCTGCGCGGCATGTGGAAAATGCGGGCATATATCCCCACTTTCAAGCGATTCGGCGTGAGCATCGAACAGTATGCCGCACGCTACCGCCATCCCGACCTTCGCGCGTTCTTCGAGCTCGCGCTGCCCATCCCCGGCATGCCAGCCATGATCTTGCTCAACCTGATATCCGTCCAGCATGAGAAGCAGGCAGGGTGGCCCGAGGGAGGATCGCTCGCGCTGGCGCGAGCCGTCGAGAAGCGTTACATGGATCTGGGTGGAGTCGTCCACTATGGCGCGCAGGTGGAAGAGATCATCGTGCGCGATGGAAGGGCTGTCGGCGTGCGCCTGATGGACGGCACCGACCACTATGTCGATGAGGTAATCAGCGCCGCGGACGGCCGGGCCACGCTGTTCGGCATGCTGAAGGGCAGGTACATGACTCCGGCCCTCGAAGAGGTCTACAAGACGCTCCCGCTGTACAAGCCCTTGGTGCAGGTCTCCTACGGGCTGAATCGGCATATCCCGCTGTCCGAGTTGCCGCGCCTGCGTACCATCAGGCCCGCAGTTCCCGCGGACATCGGCGGGGAGCCGGTGCCTTTCCTGATGGTGAACAACTACTCCTTTGATCCCACCATGGCGCCGAGCGGAAAGACCGCGCTGACCGTCCTTTACCAGAGCCCTTGGGAGAGCTGGGAAGGACTGCAGGACAACAGAAAAGCGTACGTGGCCAGGAAGGCGCGCATTCTCTCCGATATGACGGCCTGGCTGGAAAAGAGCCTGCCGGGAATCTCGGCCGACATCGAGGCCACCGACGTTGCCACTCCGCTCACTACCGTGCACTTCACGGGCAATTACCACGCATCCTTTGAGGGCTGGAGGCCGACGCTGGCGACGATGCGCATGAATATCGAGAAGCGGATTCCCGGGCTTTCCCACTTTGCCATGATCGGGCAGTGGACCCGGCCCGCTGCCGGGCTGCCGACGGTGGCAGAGGATGGCAGGATCATCATCGAGGAGTTGTGCGCGCAGGATGGCAGGCCGTTCGTGACGACAAAGCCTGCCGCTGAGGAGAAAGAAGGGGCGGCGTGATTGTCAGCGCCTGACAGCGAGGAATCGCTCAGCCCAGGCCGATCACACGGCCGCGATGATCCCCTTTCACTCAATGCTCTTCCGGTAGATCCTGCGCCGCTTGTGCTGACGCGAGGAGATGATCTTCCATTCGTTCTGGATCCGGGAGTTGGTCTCCAGCTCCGGATTGGATTCGCCGAAGCGGACGCCCTTGGCGATGCCCGTGCGGAAGATGTCCAGCGTCATGAGAAGATCGGCGCCCTTGCCGCGGAACTCCTTGCGGATGCCCGCGAGCATGAAGTCGATGGTGTCGAACTTCCGCAGAGCGCGCATGATGTAGAAGAGCCCGAAGGGGAAAAGCCTTCCCCGGGCCTTCTGGAACGCACGGGAAAGGCTGGGCAGCGCGATGATGAAACCGACCAGCTCGCCCGCCTCCGTGGCAACCATCTCTATGAAGCTCGGGTTGGCAAAGGGGAGGTACTTGCCGATGTAGTAGTCCTTCTGTTTCTGGGTGAGGGGGACCGTGCCGTAGAGCTCGGCGAACGATTCATCGAGCAGGTCGAACACCTTCTGTCCGTACTCCGCGCGCAGCTTCTTGATGTCGGTGAACTTCACGAGGTGCCAATTGTTGCGCTTCGCCCCCCACTCCGCCAGCTTCACCATCTTCTCGGGAAGCACCGTGCCTTCCGGCGCGAGCGCCTGGTACTCGACGTAGTCCACCTCCTTGGCAAACCCGTAACGCTCGACGAGCTTTGGGTAGTAGGGATGGTTGTAGATCACGGAGATGGTGGCCAGCTCATTGAATCCTTCGATGAGCATGCCCTCGGGATCCAGATCGGTGAATCCGTGCGGTCCGGTCATCGTGACCATGCCCTTGTCCCTGCCCCATGCCGCCGCGGCGTCGAAGAGGGCGCACGCGACATCGTAGTCGTCGATGGCGTCAAACCAGCCGAAGCGCAGGTTCTTCGTGCCGTATTTTCTGTTCGCCGCGTGGCTGACAATGGCGGCGATCCTCCCGACGATCCTCCCGTCCCTGAGGGCAAGGAGAAGCCGCGCTTCGGCGTTCTCGAACGCGGGGTTGCGCCCGGGAGAGAGGGTATCCAGCTCGTCGCTCTGAAGCGGCGGGACCCAGCATCCATTGCCGCGATAGAGCTCGCGCGGAAACTTGATGAAGCGCTTCAGCTCAGCGCGGGATTCGACGGCTTTTATGGTTGTGCTCATAGGACCATCCTTCCGCTCCCGGGAGAGTAGAACGGCGGCCGCCAATCGTCAAGGCGAGGCGGATGCATGCGTGCTCTCCCGGGCGCGCGCCAGACGGGCGCGCGTGTCGATGCCCAGAAACGCGGGAAGGGCGAGGAGGGTGCCCCCGGTGGTCGCCAGGAGCGTGAACATCACCAGCAGCCCGAAGTAGAGCACCGGGCGGAAGGAGGCGGTGACGAACACAAGAAGTCCGGCCACGATTGAAAGGCTGGAGAGGAGCACCGGCTGCCCCATGAGCGCAAGGGTTCTCTGCAGCGCCGCGGAGGGGTCGCGCGGCGAACGGGCGAGCTCGCGCCGATACTGGATGGCCAGGTAGATCGCGCTGTCCACGCCGACGCCGATGGCGATGTTGGAAACCATGATCGTCGTCATGTCCAGCGGTATTCCGAGGATCGCCATCAGGGAGAAATTCAGCAGGAGCCCCGCCGCGAGCGGTATGAGCGGGTAGAGGCCGTAGAGGAAAGAGCGGAAGACGAACATCGTCAGGGCGAGGATGGATGCCACTGAGATCGCCATGGAGATGAACAGGGACCGCCGCAGTGAATCCGCAAAGGAGAGCATGCGGATCATGTCCCCCCAGATGACGGGCGTGGCTCCCGTCGGGGTGTCGGCGAGGATCTTCCTCATCGAGGCGAGGAGGGAGCGGAACCGCGCCTCGTCCATGTAGTGGCCCGTGGCGGAATTGTAGACGCGGAAGCTGACCGTGAGCCGCGTAAAGTCCCTGTTGGTGAGGTTGCCCAGGATCGCCCCGCTCGCCGACGAGCCGCCCGCCGCGACCAGGAGGCGCGAGAACATCGTGACAATGGCCTTGTTGGAGGGCAGCTCGTCCTTTCCGGTAGCGGCAATGTTGATGGAGCGCAGGAGATCGGGAAGCGACAAGGAGTAGGAGAGGTCGGGCAGCGCGCGCAGCGCCCGTTCGGCGTCCTCCACGCGAACGAGCGCCGCCGTGTCCAGAAAATAACCGTTCGCGCCCGCCGGCGCGTCAAAGGAGACTGAAATCGTGTCATATCCGCCGGCCTTCGCGTAGATCGAGTAGGTGTCGAGGAGGACCCGGTCGTTCTGCGGGTAATAGTTTGACGTGTCGGTGTTGAAGATCAGCAGGCGCCACGTAAGGGCGAAGAGAACCACGACGGCTCCCAAGACGGAGAGCACCACCGCGGGGAATTTGAAGGAGAAACGCGCGAGCGCCCGCATCACGGCGTCGAAACGACTCCGCGAGACGCCGCGCCGCGGCAGCGGCTTGAGGAAGGTATGGAGCGCCGGGAGGAAATACAGGGCAAGAAACGCGCACGCGAGCGACCCGAAGCTGGCCGTGATGGCAAACTCCCGGGTCTGGCGGATGTCCGTGACGCAGAGGCTGAGGAACCCGACGACCGTGGAAAGAAAGGCCATGGTGAGCGGGCGGGACACGTTGCGGCTCGCCCGCTCGATCCAGCCCGGCGCCGCTCCCTCCTCGCGCGGGATTCTCAAGAGCTCGCTCGTGGCGTAGATGTTGTACTCGTTGCCGAATATCATGATGAGCGGCGGGGCCACGATGGAGATGAGGGAAAGGGAGTACCCCATGATGCCCATGAATCCCGCCATCCAGATGGTCCCGAAGACGACGGAAATGAGCGGGAAGACGACCCCGCGAACCCGGCGAAACCCCGCGACGTAGCAGAGCACAATGATGAGGGCAGCGAGCCCGAGAAGCCGGTTGAGGTCTTGGGAAAGATAGTATCCCGTCTGCGAGTTCGCGGGGAGCGATCCCGTGACGTAGGGGACGAGGCCCTGGCCGCGAAGATCATCGGTCACGGCGTCCACCCGACGCATCATGCCCTGGGGCGCCACCTCCTGCGCCACCTGGAAATAAGCGATGAGCATCGTGCCGTCGGCGGACACGACGAGATTCGTGGCGTAGCGGGTGGACAGAAGGCGCGCGCGGAACTCAGGCAGGGCGTCCGGGGTCGGCGCCGAGCCGCCGGCGCTCATGGGGCGCATGACCAGACGCCCGCTTTCCCGAGCGAACGCGACCAGGTTGAAAGGGCTGATCGTAGACCGTACCCCGGGCAGTGCGGAAATCGCGTTCACGGCCTTTGAGAAAGCGGCGAGCCGGGCCGGCGCGAAGATGTCGCCACCAGACGCGTCGGCGGTCACCGCGAGAACCACAAAGTCGGCTGATGCGGCGCCGCCGCCGTATTCCTTCAAGATCTTGTTGACCTCGGAATTCTTCGGCAGGAGCGACGCGAGATCGGGATTGATCGCCACCTTGAGGGCAAACCAACCCAGCACCACCGTTGCCGCAAATGTGGCGATGATGACGAGCAGCGCGTGCTGGACGGCGAACCGGATCATGCGGTCGGGAAGAGAGGGATGCATTGGCTGAGATCAAAGACTGGATCGAATGAGCGAGTCAAGAAGTCAAGAATGAGAGGACTGCCTCGACAGGCTATGCAGCAAGAGCAGCGTCTGAAAAGGCCTGTAGTCATCAAAGATTCTTAAGCCTCCTGCTGCTGGCCGGCCTGGCCGCCCCCTCGTCCGCACAGAACACGGGACCCGGGAACCTCTTGGTGTTGTCCGATGCGTTCAGGCACGTGTAGCCCTTGCCGCGAGAACGTCCTATGATCTGCGCGTGAGATACGAGCTGGGCATCTCAACGGCGGTCCTCGCGGGCATCGTCTACAATCTCGGCGTCCTCGTCATGAAGCGGGCGGTGTCCCGTCTCCCCCGGGACAGACCTCTGGGCGCCTCGTTCCTGCGGAGCCCGCTGTGGATCGCCGGGCTCGCGCTGCAGTTCGCCGTGGGCGTGCCGCTGAACTTCGTGGCGGTGTTGCTCATCGGGCCCGCCCTGGTGCCGGGGCTCATGGCGGTCGGGCTCGTGGTCCTCGCCCTGGCCGCGGTGCTCACGGGCATGGAGCGGCCGCGGTGGACGGACTTTGCCGGCGTCACGCTTTTCGTCCTCGCCGTCTTCGGGTTCAGCCTGTCGCGGCTCGCGGTGGACACCACCGCAACGTCTCCCCGGGACCCTGCGCTGCTCCTCCGAGGCCTGTCGTTCATCGGCGCAGAGGTGGTCCTGATCCTGGGGTGCACGGCGGCCGTCCGCGCCGCCCGCGGCGTGGAATCCGCCGCCGGGGTTCTTTTCGGCGTGCAAAGCGGCCTCCTCTACAGCCTCGGAGCCAGCTCCGCCGGGTTCGTCACCGGGGTCGTGGGCCGGCTCGGCCGCGGCCCGGTTGACTCCCTGGAGATCCTGATCGGGGCAGCCGCGCTCTTCATCACGGCAGCGGGGAGCGCTCTGGGGGTGCTCGCCACGCAGCACGCCCTGCGGCACGGCAGGGTCGTGGTCACGGTTGCGCTGCAGAACGCGATCGGGATGATCGTCCCGCTGGGTCTTTTCTTCCTGGTCTACAGGCCGTTCCTCCCGACGGCAGGCGAAATTGCGTTTGTCAGCGCTGGATCCGTGTTCCTGATCGCGGGAATCCTCCTTCTCACGAGAAGGCTCGAAAGTGAAAGCAAGTGCGACCAGACTCCGATACTTCGCCCGGGATAAGGCCCTTTGCGTTTCTTGCAACACCCGTGCGTAGCGGCTAAACTTCGCCTTGATATGCCCCCGAATGCTTTGGCCACCGGCCAGTTCAACGACTCCTTTCCTCCCATCATCGACGGCGTGGCCATTCTGACTCTCAACTACGCACGCTGGCTGAACCGCAAGTACGGCCGCGGCCATGTCGTGACGGTCGCGGCCCCCGGCTTCGCCGATGGATCGGATGGCGACGATCCACCCGTCCTGCGCTATCGTTCGATCCCGCTGCCCCTGAAGAAGCCCTACCGGTATGGCCTGCCATCGCTCGACCGGGCATTCCAGGAGCGCCTCGCAGGCATCCCATTCGACATCGTGCACGCGCACAACCCCTTCGTGGCGGGGCGGCTGGCGCTGCGCACCGCCCGGTCTCTCGGGATCCCGATCGTGGCAACCTTCCACTCCAAATACCGGGAGGACTTCCGGCGCGTCGTACACAGCGATCGCGCGGCGCTGGCGCTGGCCCGGCAGTTCACACGCTTCTACGGCGAGGTCGACGCCGTGTGGACGGTCAGCGAGTCGACCGTGGACGTGCTGCGGGAGTACGGGTACCGGGGGCAGGTGGAGGTGATGCCCAACGGCAGCGACCTGGAGCCGCCGGCCGATCGTGGTCCCCTCCGCCGCCGCGCGGAGGCCGCCTGGGGACTGGGGACCGACGATTTCGTCCTCCTGCACGTGGGACGGCTGGTCTGGGAGAAGAACCTCCGGCTCCTGTTCGACGCGCTGCGTGAGGTCGCGCGGCGCCCCCGCAGATTCCGGATGCTCTTCGTGGGAGACGGGCCCGCCGCCGGCCCGATGAAGGCATTCGTGAAACGGGAGGGGCTTGCGGAAATGGTGCGTTTCACGGGCGGAGTCCAGGACCGGCAGTGTCTGCAGGAGCTGTACGCCAGGGCCGACCTGCTGCTCTTGCCCTCGCTGTACGACATGAGCTCCCTGGTGCAGAAGGAAGCCGCCGCCTTCGGCCTGCCGGGGGTGTTCGTGCGGGGAGCAACGACGGCTTCCCAGGTTCGGGACGGGGAGAACGGCTTCCTTGCCGCCAACGATGCCGGCGCATTCGCGGCGCGCATAGCGGCGCTGATGGACGCTCCCGGAACGATCCGCACGGCGGGAGAAGGCGCGTTCCGCACGCTCCACCTGTCCTGGGAACAGGTCGTCGACGAGGTTGTGCTCCGCTACCGTTCGATCATCGAGCGGCACGCGCGGGCCTCCAACGCAGCATGATCGCCGACATCTCCTTCGCCCTCATCAGGGCGTACGCCACGGCGTGGATGCGGCGCCACTGCAGGGTGCTGCTCTTCGGCCAGGAGCAGCTCGAGTCGCTGCCCCGGGGCAGGCGCGTGTACGTCGTGCTGAACCACTCGACCTCCTACGATGCCGTGGCCCTTTTTCATCTCTCCGCCAACCGCTTTGGAATCGTCATGGATCGTGAGGCGTTCCAGGTCCCCGTCATCGGGCGCCTCCTCACCGCGGCGCAGTTCATCGCGCTGGACAAGCGGGTCTCGGAGGATGCCGTACAACGCGCGGTTGCCGCCGTGAGAGCGGGGACTCCCCTGCTGGTTTCCCTGACCGAGGGCCACACGGCGATCGGCAGGCCGGGATACGAGCGGCCCCGGAGCGGGGGGATGCGCATCGCCCACCTCGCGGGGGCGGACATCTTCCCCGTATTCGTTATGATCGAGGAGGGCCGCCGCCGTACGCGCTCCTTCCGGGGCCGGGAGGGGAGCACGGAGATCTTCACGACATTTCAGGATACGCTGTACTTCGTGAGCTTTCTGCCGCCGATTCCGGCCTCCTCCTTCCTGCCCGAGCAAACCCTCGAATCCTACAGGGCCGTCGCGGAAGAGCTGCAAAAGCAGGCGGATCGCGAGCGCGAACGCTTTACGCGAATGCTCAGCGAGAAGCGCGAGCTCTACGAGGGCATCCGCCGCCGCGGGGGCAGCAGCGTGCGGGTGACCTGGTGAAGAAGGGAGTGATAGTAAGAACGATAATACTCCAATACTTCTATAAAATCCGAAAGATCATTTTTTTCATCCCTACATCCCTTTGGATACACATGAGGCATCTCCCATGCCAAGGACAGGGCCATCAGTGTGAGAGAAAACTCAACAAAAAAGCATTGCTTCAAGACCAGCAGGAAAGCTGCGGGAGGTAAAAAACACTCTTCAGCGAGAATCGGGATCAGTATGCTCCCGCTCCTTTATGGTAAAGGCCATTCGCATGAGCAGATCTGTTTTGGGAATCAGTTCAGGCCACTGGGATCAAGATCCGGGGGAGGGCGACCGATCTTGATCAAGTGCCGTAGGATCTTGCGCACCTCGGCGGGATCGGTAATGAAGGCCAGTATCTTCATCCGGGATCCGCATCGGGTGCAAACCAAGGGGCTCTCGCTGTTTGCTGCGCAAACAGCTGCCGCCTATGAGATCGACCTCGTATACTTGCGCGATCAATCGGGCCCAAGAAGAGCGGTAGGTGGACTCGGGGACGGTGGCGTGGGCTTGAGGTGAGGAATCGTCGCCTTCACTGCCATGCGTCTGCTTCCAGCCCTGGGGGGCATGAGCCGCTACGTGACCCCACTGGGGCCACTTCCACCCCTAGGGCGGGCAGCTGCACCGCCGACTGCGGGATGAGTAGAGGCCAGAGTAATGAATAAGCCGAACGCCTTGAGGAGGGGCTCTCGCCGTTTCTGACGAAACGGCTGCCGCCCTAGGAATGAACTGGGTGGCCAGTGCGATGAACTGCAAGGCGTCCCAGACCTTCACGTTTTCGCCCAGAGCGGGGTTGAAGGAAGTATGAAAGATGACCTTCCCAGCGAAAGGCTCGTAGGTGAGTTTCGCCAGGGACAGGGGAGGACGGGCGATGTACTGGGCGAGTGCGACGCGGGCTTTGTAGTCCTCTGCGCCGATACGCACGGAGTTATTGACGGAAAATCCTGAGTTTTTCCAGCACAAGAGCGTCGAGGCGAAGTTCTCGCTAATAAGATTCTTGGAGAGAAAGAACTTGATAAGCCTGCGGCGGAAGCACTCGGTGAGTTTATGAGTGTTGTGGATCGGGAGGAAGAAAAACATGCCGTCGGGGTCGAATCCGCCCTCCAGGATGATAGCATGCCAGTGGGCGTTAGCTCGCAGCAGGTCGCCAAAGGGCTGGAAGGAAAGGACACAAGCTGAGGTGATGGGTTTTCCGGCAACGAGGGAATAGAACTCGGAGATCATCGAGAAGATGAGGGAGGAGACGGGGGCGAACAGCTTTTGGTCGTGTCGGAAGAAGACCCTGAGAGCCTTGGGGCTCTCGCCGCGCAAGCGCGGCTGCCGCCCGAGGGAATGGAGAAGACGAACTGTCTGTGAGGAAGGGCGAGCAGGAGGTTGTCGGCGAGGTGGTTGGCGAACAGGAGGGTACGTTATTAAGAGCAGGAGGGGCAGAGGCGGTGCAGTGGCCCGCCCTAGGGATGGAAACCCTTGCAGGAAAAGGGGATGAAGAAATCGTGACCACATTCGGGATTCGTACACTTGATGCGGGCGATGCCCTGGGCGTAATCGCCGCAACGGAGGAACCGTTTTGCCACCTGGGAGATACGGGGAAGGCGGAAGAGCCCGA
>JBEKQU010000020.1:0-68211 GCA_049519415.1 Spirochaetia bacterium | reverse complement strand
ATCAGGATGAACCCGATCCCTACCAGACGAGCCGAGAGGCAAAAGGTGTAGGGACCACAAGTTGGGGCTCGGTCCTTACGCCGTAAGGAATTAGGAGCGCCGGCTGACAAAGTTGGGCTAGCGGGGTGGATGATGCGCGCGACAGCCGCACGTATTGCTCCGTGTACTGCCAGGGAAGCGGATCCTCGAACCATGCAAGGTTGTACTTTTCCAGCCGCCTGCAGACCCGCTCGGCATCCTCCACGCTGAAAGGTCCGAAGTGGTCGGTGGCCAGGGGTATCTCGTACCCTATGTTCTCACGCACCTCGGCCACGAAATCTGCCAGGATTTCAACGCCCTTTTCCGTAATGTGCGCGCCGGTGAGGGTGTTGCTCACATTGGTGAGATCGTGCCAGCGGTTGCGCAGCCGACGGTACTCCTCGGGGTTTGCATGGATTTTGCCGATGGACTTGCCGTACTCCTGGCCAATCTTCCGCGCCTCTTCCAGGTAGCCTGTCGGCGCGGACACGGCTCCCGAATGCCCGACAAGCTGGCCCATACCAAGGTCCATCTTCAGGAACGTAAAGCCTCGATCCATGCGCTTCTTCAAGGTCTGGGCCATGGTTGCGCCCGTTCCCTTGCCTTCCCAGTCCGTATCCGCATAGATCCGAATCCTGTCCCTGAACTTTCCGCCCAGAAGCTGGTAGACAGGCACTCCGTATGCCTTGCCCGCAAGGTCCCACAGCGCCACCTCGATGCCGGAGACGCCGCCGCCCTGCCTGCCATGTCCGCCGAACTGCTTGATGCGCCTGAAGATGCGGTCCACGTCGCAGGGGTTCTCGCCGATCAGGCGCTCCTTGAGCAGGGCCGCGTAGGACCTGCTGGACCAGTCCCGGACCTCGCCGAATCCCACGATGTCCTGGTTCGTGTATACCTTCATCAGGATGCAGCGCATGGGCGCGCCGAGAATGTCCGCGAACCTGATATCCGTGATCTTGAGGTCCGAAGGCCGGGAATATGTTCGAACATTGTCCAGAAAAGCAGAATCGCTCTTCATAAAAGAATCTCTGACAGCATGGCATCTTTCAGAGTACCATAAAACAGCTCGAGATTCGAACGGATGGCTTGGCAGGGACGATCGCGGCTGCGGCAGCTCCATGCCGCCAGAACGGGAGGAATATTTGGCCAGGACTTGATTTCCGGTCCTTCCATGATATTCTCACTTTTACCGGAGTACGTGATGAACTACAGATTGTTGGGCCGCACGGGAATGAAGGTGTCCGAGGTGAGCTTCGGCGCATGGGCCATCGGGTCCGGCTGGGGACCGGTGAATGATAGGGAGTCCCTGGCCGCTCTGCACAAGGCCGTGGACCTCGGGGTCAATTTCATCGACACGGCAGACGTGTACGGCAACGGCCACAGTGAAAAGCTCATCGCGAAGCTGCTGCGCGAACGCTCGGAGACGATCTACGTAGCCACCAAGGCGGGTAGAAAGCTCTCCCCGCACGTCGCGGAAAAGTACACACCCGTAGCGCTCAGGAAGTTCGTCGAGGGGAGCCTGAAGAACCTGCGCGTGGAGGCCCTGGACCTGCTGCAGCTCCACTGCCCTCCCACTGCCGTGTATTACACGCCCGAGGTGTTCGATGCGCTGGACCTCATGGTCAAGGCGGGAAAGCTCAAGAACTACGGCGTGAGCGTTGAAAAGGTGGAGGAGGCGCTCAAGGCCATCGAGTACCCTGGCGTGAAGACGGTCCAGATCATCTTCAACATGTTCCGCCAGCGCCCGGCGGACCTTTTCTTCCGGGAGGCCAAATCGCGCTGGATCGGTATCATCGTGCGCGTGCCCCTGGCCAGCGGCATGCTCACCGGCCGGATGTCGCGCGCCACGCGGTTCTCGTCGGACGACCATCGCGCGTACAACCGCAAGGGACAGGCGTTCGACCGGGGCGAGACATTCGCCGGGGTGGACTACGCGCGCGGGCTGCAGGCGGTTGAGGAGCTGAGGCAGATCCTGCCGCGAGGCATGACCATGACGCAGTTCGCGCTGCGCTGGATACTCATGCACAACGCCGTCTCCTGCGCCATCCCCGGCGCAAAGACCCCCGCGCAGGCGGAGGAAAATTGCGGCGCGGCGGGCGTTCCGCGTTTGTCCCGCGGCCTCATGCGGCAGGTGCGGGGAATCTACGACAGGCTGATTCGCGAAGAAGTGCATCAGCGCTGGTAGACGGCGCCGCTCTTCCCGCGGGCGCGCGTACGCATCTGTGCGTACAGGGGGGCGCGCGCACCTGCGCGTACACGGGAGGCGCGTAGCGGGGGCGCGGCCTTGATTTCCCCCGGGACCGGTGTACACTAAACGGCAATGGGCTTCTCAATGAAAAGATTCCTCCCGCTGGCATGCATGGCCGCGGTGGTGTTGGCATCCTGCGCCTCTTTCCAGCACGGGCAGGACCAGGGCGCCCTGCGGCAGGTGGCTGACCTGGTGAACGCGGGCCAGGCGCAGAAGCTGGCGGCCATGAGCGTCGTGCCGTTCCTCGTGGACGGAGAGATCGTTCTGCTTCAGGCGGACGTCGCCGCATTCTGGGACGGCATCGTGAAGGCGGGGTTCCGGCTGGAAGGGGCCACCCTGGACCAGGGCGCAGCGGCGGGGGCGGGCAGCTTCCGGCAGTTCGCCGATACCATGGAGGTGCGGACCTTTTTCATCCGGTACGTGAAGAAGGGCGCCCGAGTCCTCCAGGCCACCACCAGCACCGGCGCCCGGGTCCTCCTGATCGTCAAGAGCGATTGGTTCTCATGGAAGATCATTGGGTGGAAGGGGCCCTACTGAAATGAAAAGCGCAATCGCGGGCGCCGTGTTTCTCCTCATCGGGGCAATGGCCCTTTCCGCCGTGCCCGCTGACGTCACCTATACCGAGGGCGACGCGAGCATCCGGCTTTCCAACGGCCGGCAGCAGGATGCGCAGATCGGCGACGTGATGAACACGGGCGACACGCTGAAGACCGGCAGGGACGGACAGGCGGAGCTGGACCAGAAGGGCGTGACCATCAAGATCGCCGGCAACACGGTGTTCACCCTCATGGAAAGGGAGCAGGGCGGAAAGACCTCTTCCGTGCTCGCCGTGGCGCTGGGCTCCATCAAGTTCCACTACGGCAAGATCACGGGATCCGAGCCGCTGGTGAGCACGAACAGCGCCGTTGCCGGCGCGCGCGGCACGGATTTCACCGTCTTCTCCGGCGCCGACGGCTCCACGCTGATCGCCGTGGACGCGGGCGAGGTCACGGTTGAATCCCAGGGGCAATCCGTCGACCTTGCGGCCAACGAGGGCGTGGAAGTCCCGCTGGGCAGGCCGCCGGGAGACAAGTTCACCGTGCAGCGGAACCAGGTCGATTACAGCGCCTGGAATGAAGGCAAGCTCGACGCCATGCTCTCGGATCCGCTTGCCGCGATGACGAGCATTGAGACGGCGATGGCCGGGTATGAGAAAGACGTCGCGGACTACGATGCCTTGTTCAAGCAATACAGGGCCCAGCTCAACACGGAGCGCGCGAACCTGGTCACTATCATCAACCAGAAGGGAAAAGAAGAGGCAAACAAGTACGAATCCGAGGTCGTCACCCCCCTGGTGGTCAAGACCACCGCGCTCGGGCTCAATCTACGCTACTCCTCCCTTGCGGCGCTCTCCCTGCGCAGGTTCGTGGCGGGGAGGCTGTACGTATTCCTCAAAGCGCGATACATTACCCAACCAAGCGCCGAAACGTGGACCAGCTTCCTGACCCATTACAATGAGCTCCTTGCGGGCTTTGAGACATCCATCGTCCCTCACCTTGTTGAGGCGGACATCTAGAAGCGGAGGAAATAAATGAGAATAAGAAGAATCCTGCTGCCCGTGCTTGTCGTCCTGATCCTGGCCGGCGGTCTTATCAGCTGTTCGTTCCTTGGGATGGTGTCCATTGACGACCGAATAGCGCAATTCCAGACAGACCTCAACAGCGCCACAAGGTCCACTATCTACGAGGACTTCCATCCCACCAAGACCTCAGACTATAACGCGTTGAAGGATCCCGTGACAATCGAAGCCGTCTTCCCCCCCCTCGGGATAAGCGACACCGCCTATTCCCTCACGGTGACGGATGAGAGCAATCCAGCGACCGGAGTGATCGTGACCGTCACTGGCGGGCCTGCAAGCTTTAATGCGCCCAAACACTTGAAGCTCGTCATGGACACAACCGGGGTAAGTGACTACCGGATCGTCTCTCTCGCGATCGACAACGACGACAATAACTACACCGTGGAATTTGAATGAGCTTCCTGGCCTCGATGATCGCACCAGGCGCGCGGTGACCCCGCGCGCTTTTCATTTCGCAAAAAAGGGCTGCTACGCAGCAATAAAGGGCTGCAGGAAAATCCGTCCGTCCCGTGCCTCGGCCTCGAACCTGACGTACTGCTCGCCCGAGGCGGAATACGAAAACTCCCGGCTCTCGGCTTGCGCAAGCACGCGGCCCCCGGGCCCGATGAACCGGCCCTTCGCATTCGCGGAGAGCCGCAAGCGGATCACTCCCGCATCCACCGCAACATCTTCCATCAGAAGCCCGGTGGAGCCATAGAACCGTCCCGCCAGCAGTGCGCGCATCAGTGAGCTTGCGGAGAGGTCCTCCACGCACGCCATGGTCCGGGTGCAGCCATAATCTTGCGGATCGTGCGAATCGTCATTGGCAAAGCCCCAAACCCTGAGACCTTTGCTGAGCAGCGCATCCCAGATGTCCGTGTAAAGGGGATTGGGGTCGGAAAACACCCTGTGCCGCCGACCGTAGTGGGCGTTGAAAACCTCTACGCCCACCGGCGCTGGATCCAACGCCATGATCATGGGCACGGTCCAATACTGCGAGCTCCTGCTTGGCTTGGGGTGACAGATCACGGTCAGGAGGCCGGCGGCCCGGTGGAGAGCCTCTGCGAGAGAAAGCTCGTACAAGGGCGGAACCTTCTCGCCGATGAAGAGGATGTTCTCGCTGGCAGACCACTCGAACCCCTCCAGGAAGGTCATGTCCGTCCATTGCGCCTTTGCGCGGGAGAGGTCCGTGACGCAATCGTGATCCGTCACGGCAACGAACCGGGCGCCCGCTGCATGGTAGTTCTCTATGCCGCGTATCAGCGGAACGGAGCTGCACGCGCTTGATTCACTGCAGTGACCGTGGAGATTGCCGCGCACCCAGGCGCCGCGGCAGCCCGCGTAGGGATTGATCAGGAGGTTGGACACGGGAGGGAGACTACCGTTGCCGCTGGTCCGTGTCCAGGCATCAGAGTCGGGGCGCGGCTTCCATGGACCGGCGTGCTGCTCCAGACAACTACGGAACAAGCGAGTGCTACCGGAACTTCCCTTTCACGGTCACCACTGATGCCTCGAACATCCGTGCAATTCGCAGCGCAGGACCAGCGACGGGACGTACCTTTTCTGCTTAAGCATGATGATGGTCTGTCGCGTGCATCCCACGCGGGCCGCATGCTCCTGCTGAGTCATCTCCCCTATCTCGAATCGCAGGCGCCGGATCTGGTTCTTGATGCTGGATTTAGACACGTCTCAGCTTCTCCAGTAGCTGAACAGGATCCCAATGGGAAATGCCATCCCCGAAACTGCCAGGCATGAGAAAATGATCGCTGCCCGGAAAGAGACTTGCGCCTGGCCGCCACGCCAGTACGCCTCTGTCAGGATGAGCGTCCACGCGGCAATCGACACAGGCAGCTCGAACGCGATGAGGGCGATGATGAAGAGCAGCTCGAGAACGATTCTTCTTTGACGTATATATGCTAATATGATATGCTTTAGCATATGAGAACGACTTTAAATATCGACAGCGAGATCATGCTGCTGGTAAAGAAGCGTGCGGCGGAAAGCGGCAGAACCATAACTGAAATCGTCGAGCAGGCGCTCAGGAAAGAGGTGGCGGGACAGCGGCCCTGGACCAATCACTTCGTCCTCAGATGGAGCGCAGTCTCCGGCAAAGCTCAGCCGGGGATCGACCTGGCAGATAGGGACTCCCTCTATGAGGCAATGGAGCGAGGCGAATGATCGCCGTTGATACAAATGTTCTCGTGGCCGCGCATCGCTCGGATGCTGCACGGCACAATCAGGCTCTCGCCTGGGTTCGCTTCCTTGCGGAAGGCCAGGAGCCATGGGGCATCCCTGTTTTCTGCCTTGGCGAGTTCGTGCGGGTGGTGACACACCGGCGTGTATTCGATCCACCGTCCACCATCGCCCAGGCCGTCGATGCTATTGACGCGCTCCTCGAAAGCCCTTCTGTTCGGCTTCTGATGCCATCAGCAGGTCACTGGTCGTTGCTGCATACCTCAATAGTCGCGGGTGAGGCAACGGGCAACCTTGTGTTCGACGCCCAAATTGCCGCCCTGTGCAGGGAGCACGGCGTCGAACGTCTTCTCAGCGAAGATCGCGACTTCCGCAGGTTCCCCGCGCTCTCCCTCGTGACCCTCGACGCCGCGCCCGGTGTGGGCTGAGAGGCCGCGAATTGTATCCGGCCCGCGCCCGGAGCGCCGCTGCGTGGAGCTGACCGCCCGGTTACAGCGCCCCCGTTGTCACGCAAGGAGTCTTGCGTATAAAAATCTTTATCCGTCTGCGCCGTTTTGCTTCGAAGATCGCCGCGTGCTGCATTCCTGATCCTGTGCGCGGTCGTTCCGGGCTCCTGCTCGACTGTCCAGGCAGCCGAGGGCCTGCATCGGTGGATGCAGGAGAAGATCACCTATTACCTCAACCCAGAAGCGTCGGTCATGTCGGAAAGCGTGGTGCGGGAGGTGTTTTCAGCGTGGTCCGATGCGACTGTCACTCATGGAATCGATACCTTGGGTCACCTGGGTCCATGTGGCCCAACATAGAGTTCAGTTGCCCCGCCGCCCGAAGCCACGTACCGACAGTCCAGGGGAACTCAGGCCACCGTTTCAGGTTGTACCTTAGGGGACAACTGCAACGGCTACTATGATGCGCGTCAAGCCGTTACGCCCTCTCCTCCTACTATGATGCGCGTCAAGCCGTTACGCCCTCTCCTCCTTTCCGCCATTTGTTGCTCGCGAGATCAGCCGTCCATTCGCTAGGTTGTCCAGCATGGGTCCGAAGGTGGGTCATCAAAAACCCGCCGCAGGACACCTGTGGACAACCGTCGTCGCGCAGTTCCGATTCCGGTGCAAAGCCCCATTTCGAATGGTGTAAACATGCCACCCCCCTTTCGAAAATGCGCTGGCGGCCCGCTACGAGCGAGGGAAATCGTGGACTATGGGGCACATTACGCCGCACGCGGCTTTTCCCCTTTCTTGAGTTCCTTCGCGTAGCCACTGAGCTTCTTCTGGTAAAGCTTCGATTCAGTCCAGCGATATACCTCGCCCGCCAAAAGCATTCGGCGCATCATGGAGAAAATCTTGCGAAGTAGCGCAATCCGAGCGCGCCCGTACCCTTTGCGAGCAACCAACTCGCGGTAGAAGCGAGCCAGCACGGGAGAAGAGTCCACCAGGTGGATCACTGCTTGGGTGAAAAGGGTGCGGGTAAATCCCCGGCTGCGTCGGTTGATCCGCCCGTTGTGTGTCACCCCGCCACTAGATCGCACAGTAGGCACCACTCCCAAATAGGAATGTAGCCGCCGGGCGCTCCTGAACCGCGTGATGTCTCCTACCTCGGAGAGGAAGACCAAGGCCAACAGCGGGGTTACCCCACGAATGCTGATCAGCAGCTTCACTTCGGCCTCGAGCGGCCTACCTGCCTGGCAGATCTCGCGTGTGAGAGCTTCCTTCTGCTCCTCCACACTCGCCAAAAGTGCCAGACTGGTTTGGATGCACACCCGACTGGCCGCGGAAAGTTCTACCGTCTTCAGAAGCTCTTCTGCTTTGGCGGGATTGTCCGCAAGGCGTTTGCCCAGCGCCCGATCCCGCACTCCGTTGTCTAACAGCACTCCGTGAATCTCATTCTTCAGCTGACGGAGTTGCTTGTTCAACAGCTCGTACAGCCCGAAGAATCTTCTTAACTCCCGCACCACCGGTCCCGGCTGCCAAACCTCCGGCAGTTTCATTTCCCCGCTGCGTGAGGCCAACCACAACGCTAGGGACAGATTCGCCGCGTCGCGCTTGTCCGTCTTCTGCCAGGAGTCGCGGATGATTCGAAAGCGGTAGGCGTCGATCACTACGCAGCTGGCTCCCTGGTTCTGGACCTTCTCTGCCCAGTACATAGCTCCTGCCGAGGCTTCCAGCACCACCGCGTCCTCACTGCCCAGGCTTTCGACGTAGCCCATGATGTCAGCCCGGGCTCGCACGAACTTCTCCTCCGTTCCTTCCTCATTGCGCACCGAGATCGTGACATACTTCTTGTGCAAATCTATTCCGTGATACCTCATGCCCCCTCCCTTCTCGAAAAACCTCGGGTCCAAACGAGGAGACTTCCTGGAAGGCGCTGGTGACTCCATCCTACTATCCGGCATCGCCTGTGGCGTGCTAAGTTTTTGGTACGGAACGGCGGTGGGTGGCCTGCCAAACTTGTTAACGTGGTCACTGCTCGTGCCACAAGTCGTTGCAAGGCCATCTACCGTCCTCCTCTTGGAGTCCCGGGTCATCGAGGAATCCACAGTATACAGCCACCAACCACCTTGATCATCAAACGCCCTCCAGGAAACTGCAGGGCGCATCATAAAAACTTGTTATGTCCATTCCTCTGGAAGATTGCAGCCTGTCGAATGCAGGTGTCTTTCATTTTCAGGGCTTAGCTCAGTTACGCAAAGATTCCCAAAACGCACGTGGCGATACTATGCGAGCCTGACCAAAGCTCTTCAGTATCAGTAAGTCCTCATCACCCGTGATGAGGTACTCCGCGTCCGCAGCCTGTGCCAAAGCGAGTATTGCGTCATCGTTCGGATCGCGACAAACTCTCTTGCTCAACTTCCCATGCTTGACCATTTCGACATGGGTGGCAAGAAAGGTTTGGATTGCCTGGATCCTTCCCCGCGGCATTTTCAGTTTGCTCTCGAGCTTTTCCGCCAATTCGTCAAGAATGAACTTGCTCAGGCAGATTTGGTACTGATCAAGACAAATCCCGAAAAGTTCATGACAGATGCCCTGCGTAGCAAAGGACGCAATCAGGACGTTGGTATCAAGAACAATCCTCACGAGATGTTGTTGAAGATGTCTTCATCGGTAAGGAGACCCTGCGCCTCTGCGAAAGGCATGGCAGTTCTTCGCAGACGGCGAAACGTGTACAGGGTGATGTACCGCTGAATGGACTCACGGACCAACTCACTCACAGGCTTGGACTCTGACGCACTTATCTGCTCAAGTTCTGCCCGCAGTTGGTCCGGTAGACGTATTGTAAGGCTTTGCTTCATATGCCACTTGCTGCAAGACAATGTAGTGCATTGTGCCAATTCTGTCAAGTATGTGGGATCATTCGAGTCCACCTCTTTTCGACCGCCCTCGCAACAAAGTCCGGAACCGACCGGCAGCATCAGGTCGGCCCACGGGAATCTGTCTTGAATGGACATAACATCGAAATGCTTGCAACCCGCGAGGCCGGACAGCGGCAAAATACAGCCTCCCTTCGACTGAGACAAGACCGGTCAGGCGTCCGAAAAACTCAGCTTGGTCTTCAACGTCTTGAAGAATGTCTCCGCACACGCGTTATCCCAGCACTCTCCTTTGCGGCTCATGCTCTGTAGCATCCCATGAGACGCCAAGCCTTTGCAAAATGCCAGGCTTGCGTATTGCGTGCCCCGGTCGGAATGAAACATCAATCCCCGCGGCGGCTTGCGTCACTCGTTGCTGATACGATCGGAAAGGCGCGATCGAAGAGGCGGATATCATCCTCAATCAGCAGGTCGCCCGGTTCACCACCCTGAAGACCAACGCTCCTGACTCCTACTACCTGGAAGGAGTCCTGAGCCACGAGATCGGCCACTTCATAGGCACAAGCCATATCGATTCTCCCATGTCTCTCATGAAGGTGAGCTCCCCCCAGGCAGAGTCGTGGTTCAAGGGGAAGATAGATGACCAAACTATCGCGGCATTCAAGAAGCTCTACGAGCGGCGTACTAGTCCCATGAATTGACGCAATCTTTCCTTTTGATTTTTTTTCAAACCCTTATTATATTTCATTTAGAAGGAGTAAAGAGAGCAATGAAATCACATTTCGGGTTTAGAATATTCCTAGTTCTGGCGATTCTATCGGCAAGCCTTGCCCCTCTTGCTGCGCAGTCCATGACTGATCCATCAGCAGCCCCCGTCAAGGACAATGTGCCGTTCGTGCAGATTATCCCCCACTTCGAGATCGGGACCCTCGCGGTTCTCTACCACACCTACCAGGCTGGCGCTGAGGGCACGGATTTCAACATGATCACCCAGGGCGGCCAGGACATCCTCTTCCCGTATCAGCGCTATTCCGTGGACCTTGTTCTCGGCGGCCACAACCGGTTCACCTTCCTGTATCAGCCTCTCACCCTGAACACGAGCACCGTCGCTGACCGCAACGGCAGCAACGGCGGCCAGCCCGTTGTCATCGATGACGCAACTTTTGCGCCCGGCACTCCCATCGACATCACTTACGGATTCGATTTCTGGCGGCTGAGCTACCTCTATGATTTTTCCAACGATCCTTCAACGATCCTCGGGGCTGGTATTAGCCTGCAGGTGAGGAATGCGTCCATCGTATTCACCTCCGTGGGCCAGTCCCCGGCTGAGCGGGCGGTGTCGCAGAATATAGGGCCGGTCCCCATCCTGAAGGTGCACGCGGCGCATTGGTTCTCTCCGCAGTTCGGCCTTGATTTCGAAGCGGACGGCTTCTACGCGTCCAGTGCGTTTTTCAACGGCGCAGCCCAGCCGTTCACCGGCTGGATCTGGGATGCCGCGCTCAGCGCAAAGACGGCGTTCATGCGCGGCGCCACGGCGTACGCGACGCTGAGAAGCATCGGCGGCGGCGCCACGGGAAACAATGCGTACTCGTATACGTCGGCAACAACGCAGACCGCCGCCAATCCGTATACGCAAAACATCCTGGCAACCGCCGCCCTCACCCTTGGAGTATCCATAGAGCGGTGACGCTTCATAGCCGCGAAGAACGTCATCATCGAGGGAGCCGGTTTCGGCGGGCTCACCCTCGGCGCCGTGTCGCTGAGCGCGCGCTTGCCGCCGATTACGGAAAAGCCTAACTTTTCATTGGGCCTTCCACACAATAAGCCGCCGTCTTCAGGCCAAGTGTGTTCGCTATCGAATAATGGAACCGCTGTGTGCGGAAAAGCTTCTCAGGGAGGACTGCTGTGAAAACTTCTGGGAACACTGTCTTGATAACGGGGGGAGCGACAGGCATCGGCTATGCAATGGCTGAGGCCTTCCTGAAGCAGGGGAACCAGGTCATTATCTGCGGCCGGAGAGAACAACGGCTTCGTGAAGCAAAGGCGAAACATCCCGATCTCCAGATCCGGACATGTGACGTCGCGGAGGATGCGGGTCGCACCTCGCTGGCGGAGTGGGCGGCATCTCAATTCAAGGGTCTGAACGTTCTGGTCAATAACGCCGGCATTCAGAGGGATATCGACTTCACCAAGGGAATCTCGGACTTCCGGGCCGGATCGAATGAGATCCCCATCAATCTCGAAACCCCCATTGTCCTTTCCGGGTTGCTGATTCCGCACCTGGCCGGAAAACCTGAGGCTGCGATCATCAACGTCAGCTCAGGGCTCGGCTTTGTGCCCGCGGCGCGAATGCCGGTATACAGCGCAACGAAGGCCGGACTTCACGCCTTCTCCATGGCTCTCAGGCATCAGCTGCTAGCAGTCGGAATCAAGGTCTTCGAAGTGGTTCCCCCCGCCATCGATACAGAGCTGAATCCAGAGGGAAGAGCCAAGAGGGGCGGTTTCAAGGTGGACCTTCAGCCTGGGGAGTTCGTGGCCGCGGTGATGCTGGGTCTGGCAAACGACGTGTACGAAATAGGGTATGGAATGACGGAACGCTCCATCAAGGCCTCGCGGGAGGATATCGACAAGAGCTTCCAGCAGATGAACCGCCAGTGGTAGACGACCTTTAGCTCGTTGGCAGCGCAGACGGCATGAAGACAATCGCGGTTGAAGAACATTTTTCCATTCCCGATTCTCACGGGGGCATGGCGAACGCTCAAGCCAGCGGAACAGCCGGGCAGTACATGGCCCAGGTGAGCAAGAAGCTGAGCGATCTTGGAGAAGGCCGTCTGGAGGACATGGACGAGGCGGGAATCGACATGCAGGTGCTTTCGCTCTCCGCATATGAAGGCATCAGAAGGCCTGACTCCGCCGACGCAGCCGCTGTTGCGCGGAGCTCCAACGACATGCTGGCGGAGGCGATACGCCGGAATCCGCGCCGTTTCACGGGTTTTGCAGCGCTCGCGCTCCAGGATCCCCAAGGCGCCGCGGTCGAACTGGAACGATGCGTCACGAAGCTCGGGTTCGTCGGAGCCATGATCGATGGAACAATCGATGGGCAGTTCCTTGACAACCTCCGGTTTGAGCCGCTGTTGGCGGAAGCGGAACGACTGGCTGTTCCGCTCTATCTCCATCCCGCGCCGCCGCCGAGCCGGGTGTACGAGGCATATTACAGCGGCCTGCCCGAGGCCGTCGCCCATTCCCTTTCAATCAGCGGCTGGGGCTGGCACGCTGAAATGGGCCTCCACAGCCTCAGGCTCGTTGTGGCAGGAGTTTTCGACCGGTTCCCGAAGTTGCAGGTGATCATCGGCCATATGGGCGAGTTCATGCCGTATTGTCTTGCCCGGTCCGACCTGATTCTCAGCCGGGCGGCCGCGCACCTTCAGCGCAGGGTCAGCGAGTATTTTCAAACGAATTTCCACATCACCACAAGCGGGTACTTCACGGTGCCGCCCCTCTTGTGCGCGCTCATGGTTTTTGGCGCCCAGAGCATCCTTTTTACCGTGGATTATCCATACAGTCCGAATATCGTGGGAAGAAAGTTTCTAGATTCCGCTCCCATAAGCCGGACGGATTTGGAGATGCTCTCGCATGGGAATGCGGAACGGCTCTTGAAGCTTCCCGCCCAAGGGTAGCCAGCCATACGCGAGATGCAAGAATGCGCGCTTTATGAAATAGAGAAAGCCCATAAAGGGACCTCCTTTGCTGAGGAGCTTGCCCGCGCCTGCAACGACTATTCCGCGAAGGGCGTCCGGGGGAATCCCAAGCGCTTCGGCTTTTTTGCCGCCCTGCCCATGCCCCTGGTCGAGCCTTCCGTGTGTATCTGAGGGAGTTCTATGGGAGAGCAGGCGTCGGCTATGCGCCTGCAGATGCGGCAATGGCCGGCGCTATTCGTGTAAGGATTTTCGGCCAGCCGCCGCCCATGCCGGCAAAGGCTCCCTTTCCCAGGGGCGAGTCGAGATCGAAGCCTTTGTGCTCCAAGAATAGACGCGTGCCGACGCCCTCCGCTTTTAGCCGCCACGTAATCGTGGTGTTCAGCGTGCCCGGAGCAAATGAATAGGAAAGAAGCCTCTCTGGCTCCACGGCAACAACCTCGCAGGTCTGTTGCCCGAATCCTGGCCCCATATCGAGTGTAAAACGATGCCCAACAACGGGGCGAACATCTCCCGCGGCCCACCATTTTGCGACAAGGGCAGGATCAGTCAATGCTTTCCAGACCTTCGCGGCTGGATGCTCGATGAACTGCTCCAATGCGATGACCCCTGGCTCACTCATTTCAGTTCCTCCTCTTTCAGCGCCTCTTTCAATGTGCCGACAAGGAGCCTTTTCTCAGCCCGCCGTCACCTTCAGCTCCTTGGCGGCCTTCACCTCGTCCAGCCTGCGCACGGGAGAGGCGTGCGGCGCATCGTGGAGCAGCTCGGGATGTGATGCCGCTTCCTTGGCGATAGTCTGCATCGCATCAATGAACCTGTCCAGCGTCTCCTTGCTCTCGGTCTCCGTGGGCTCGATCATCAGGGCTTCCGGAACGATGAGAGGGAAGTAATTTGTCGGGGGATGGAAGCCATGATCGATGAGCCGCTTGGAAATGTCCAGCGCGCGTATATCCGGGGCTGATGCGAGCTTTCCCTGCGCCACGAACTCGTGCATGCACGTTCGGTCCGCGTGGGGAACGGGAAACGTGTCCTTGAGCCTGGCCTGGAGGTAGTTGGCGTTCAGCACCGCATTTTCCGCAACGGCGCGCAGGCCCTCGGGCCCGAGCATGCGGATGTAAGTATACGCGCGCACGAGCACCCCAAAGTTGCCATTGAAGCTCTTCATCCTGCCGATGGACCGGCTCGGCGTGCGCCATTCGTAGCGAGCCTCCCTCCCCTCCCCGATCTTCGCAGCGACCGGCCCCGGCAGGAACTCGGCCAGGTTTTCCCCCACACCTACCGCGCCTGAACCCGGACCCCCGCCCCCGTGCGGCGTGGAGAACGTCTTGTGCAGGTTGAAGTGCATGACGTCGATGCCCATCCTGCCGGGCCTGGCTACTCCAAGGATGGCATTGAAATTGGCCCCATCGCCGTACACCAGCCCGCCTGCTTTATGCACGAGCCGCGTTATCTCCAGCAGGTTCTCCTCGAACAAGCCCAGCGTGTTGGGGTTGGTGAGCATGAGACCCGCTACACGGCCATCCAGGCGCGCTTTCAATTGAGCCAGGTCCACGTTGCCACGCGCATCCGAGGGGATCTCCACCGCCTCCATCCCCGCCATGGTGGTTGAGGCGGGATTGGTGCCGTGCGCGGAATCGGGCACGAGGATCCGGTCCCTCCCGGCGTCGCCCCGGGCAGCGTGATAGGCGCGAATGATCAGGGTCCCCGTGAGCTCGCCGTGCGCGCCGGCCGATGGCTGAAGCGTCACCGCGTGAAATCCGCCGATCTCGGCAATCATGGCCTGCAGCTCCCAGATGAGAGCCATGGCGCCTTGGGCGGTGGAAGGGTCTTGCAGGGGATGCAGGTGCGCGAAACCAGGAAGCCGGGCCGCAACCTCGTTCACCTTGGGATTATATTTCATGGTGCACGAGCCAAGGGGATACAGGCCCTCGTCAACGGAATAGTTCAGGTGGGACAGGCGCACATAATGACGGACCACGTCCACCTCGGAAACCTCCGGCAGCGGCAGATTGGAGCGCCGCAAAGCGTCCGGGATCGCGGTCTCCGGCACGTCGCAGCCGGGAAGCGTCACGCCCTCCCGGCCCGGCCGGGACATGTCGAATAGAAGCGGCTCAGACATTGCCCACCTCCGAAAGCGCATCCGCAAGCAGGTCAATCTCCTCCCTGCCGTTCATCTCCGTGCAGCACACCAGCATCGTATTCTTTCGCTTCGGGTATTCCCGCGAAAGGTCGTATCCGCCGATCATGCCGTGCTTCTCCAGCAACACCCGGTTGATCTTCTCCACGCTGCGCGGGCATTGCACCGCGAACTCATTGAAGAACTCGGCTCCGTCCACGGAAAATCCCGGCAGCCGCGCGATCTTCCGCGCCGCGTAGTGCGCCTTGTTCCAGCACAGCTCCGCGACCCTCGTGAGCCCGCGAGGGCCAAGAGAAGCAATGTAGACGGCCGCTGCGAGCGCGTTGAGCGATTGGTTGGTGCAGATGTTCGACGTGGCCTTCTCCCGCCGGATGTGCTGCTCGCGCGTGCTCAGGGTGAAGACATAGCCCCGGGTTCCGGCCCGGTCCACGGTCTCCCCGGCGATCCTGCCGCTGGACCGGCGCACCAGGTCCCTGCGGAACGCGAAAAAGCCCAGGTACGGGCCGCCGAACGACATCGCGTTGCCCAGCGTCTGGCCTTCACCCACCACCACGTCCGCGCCCAGCTCTCCCGGCGGTACGAGCAGGCCAAGAGGTATGGGGTTGGCTGCGACCACCAGAAGCGCGCCGCGGGCGTGCACAATGCCCGCGAGCTCCATCATATCGCGCGGCGCGGCGATCCTTCCGAAAAAGTCTGGGTTCTGCGCCACCACGCACGACGTGGAGGAGTCGCACAGCCTGGCAAGCTCATCCAGAGCGCGCTCGCGATCATCGCCAACGATGTCCAGTCCCATGCCCTGCGTGTAGGTGCGCACCACCTCGCGATACTGGGGATGCACGCCCGCTGAAAGCACGACGCGCCTCCTCTGGCGCTGGCTGGCGTTCAATGCCATGATCACCGCCTCGGCCGTTGCGGTGGCCCCGTCGTAGTGGGACGCATTGGAGACTTCCATGCCCGTGAGGCGCGCGATCATGCTCTGGTATTCGAAGATGGCCTGCAGCGTTCCCTGGCTGATCTCGGGCTGGTACGGGGTGTAGGCGGTGGAGAACTCCGAACGGGAGAGCACGAAATCCACGACGCTGGGGATGAAATGGTGATACGCTCCGGCCCCCAGGAAGCAGGGGGCATGGCCGCAGTCAGCGTTCCGCCGGGAAAGCCCTTCCAGTTCCTTGAGCGCCTCCTGTTCGGAGAGGGCGGCGGGCAGCTCCAGATGGGGAAAGCGATGTCCGGCAGGCACGTCATGGAAGAGGTCCGCGATGGATCCCACGCCCACCGCTTCCAGCATCCGGGCCCGGTCGGCGTCCGTGTTGGGAATGAAGCTCATGCCTCAGCCATCAGCGTGCGGTAGGCCGCGGCATCCATGAGGGAGTCCAGCTCCTTGGGATCGCCGAGCTTCACCTTCACCAGCCACCCCTCCCCGAAGGGGTCCTTGTTCACCAGCTCGGGCGCCTTCTCCAGCTTCTCATTGCGCGCGGTGACTGGCCCGGATACAGGGGCAAAAACCTCTTCCGCGGCCTTTACCGATTCGATGACCATGCACGCCGATCCCGCGCGCAGCTCCTTGCCCAGGGTGGGAAGCTCCACGAACACGACTTCGGAGAGCTTGTTCTGCGCATAATCGCTTATGCCGATCACCGCTTCCCCGTCCTGCACCCGTACCCACTCGTGAGTCTTCGCATAGCGCGCCTTCTCGTCGACCTGATACTCCATGTGCGTCACCTCCAATGCGGCGATGTGTAGAAGGGCCGCTCCACGATCCGCGCAGCCTTGTGCGTATCCCGTATCACGATGCTTACCTCCCGGCCCCTGCCGGCGCAACCGGCCTCCACGTAGCCCATGCCGAGGTATTTGCCGGTGCTCGGGCTGAACAACCCCGTTGTGACGTGGCCGACGATCCGGCCATCCGCCGCGATCGTGTAGCCGTGCCGGGGCACCCCCGGCTCCTTCATTTCAAAGCCCACGAGAACCCGGTACGCCGGCTTCAAGGCCAGCCCGGCCAAGGCCTTGCGGCCGATGAAGTCGTGCCCCTCCAGGCGCACCGCGGCGCGCGCAAGGCCGGCACTGAGGGGATCCGTGGTCTCGTCGATCTCGTTGCCGTACAGGGGAAGGCACGCTTCCGCGCGCAGCGAGTCCCGGGCCGCCAGCCCGCAGGGGATCAGGCGCCGCGGCGCGCCTGCTTCCAGGAGGGCAGCCCAGAGATGCTCGCAGCCCTCTGCGGGGAACAGGATCTCATAGCCCGGCTCGCCCGTGTAACCTGTGGTGCAGAGGATTGACGGGGCGCCCGAGATCGCGCAGTCCACGACGTGATGATAACCCATGCGATCAAGATCCGTTTGAGGGCACAGGGTTTGCAGAACGGGCCGCGCCGCGGGTCCTTGCAGCGCGACCATGCAGGTGTCGCCGCGTCGGTCCCTTATGGACACGGTGAAACCGCGCGCGTGCGATTCGAGCCACTTCGTATCCTTTGAGGCATTGGAGGCATTCACCACGACGAGCCAGGAGGACGCCCCATGATAGACGAAGATGTCGTCAACGATGCCGCCGGACTCATTGAGGAGCATGCTGTAGTGGGCCCTGCCCGGCGCCAGCCGGGACACGTCCCATGTCTGCACGCGCTGGAGGAACTCCTCAGCATGAGGGCCCGTGATCTCCAGCCTTCCCATGTGGTCGATGTCGAAGAGTCCCGCCGCCTCGCGCACGCGCAGGTGCTCCTCCCGGGGGCCGGTCCCGTACTGGACAGGCATGTCCCATCCCCCGAAATCTACCATGCGGGCGCCATTGCTTGCATGCCACGCGTGAAGCTTGGTCTCCATGCGGCCTCCCCTTGCGCGGACGGGCGCAAAAAAAGAGAACGGGTGCGTTCCCGTCCTCCACGGAACTATTTTTGCACGCTCGTCCCGCCGCGTCAAGGCCAAGGCGCGGCAATGGACCGGTGGACGCACGGCAAACGCGCGCCCCCTTGTAGCGGGCCGCCCTGGAGGACGTGAAGACGCTGAGCGGGCTCCTGCCCATCTGCGCAAGCTGTAAAAAAGTGATAGATGCGGGCTGCGCCGCTTGTCTCCTCCAAAGCTTGTCTGTATTCTCCGGCCATGCCGTATCGCCATCTGTTCACGCCGCTCGAGATTGCCGGATTGCGTCTTCCCAACCGCGCCGTCAGGCCGCCCCTGGTCCTGTGGAAGGCGACTGAAGAGGGGCTGGTGACGCCGGACATTGTGGAGAACTACCGTCGCGCAAGAGGACCGGGCATGGTGATCGTCGAGGCCTCCGCCGTCTCCCCTGAAGGGCGGCTTGCGCGAAACCAGATCGGCATATTCGACGATCGCCATGTCGAAGGTCTTTCGAAAATCGCTGCCATCATCCATGAGAGCGGCGCGGCAGCGTCCATCCAGATCCACCACGCGGGAAGAAACACGAACAGCTCCAACACCTTCGGACTGCCTCTCGTGGCTCCCTCGGCGCTGGCCGAAAAACTTGACGCGCCACCGCGCGATATACCCATCGCCCTCGACGAGCGGGAAATCGATCGGATCCTCGATTGTTTTGCGGCGGCCGCGCGGCGGGCGTCAGAAGCGGGATTCGACGCCGTGGAGATTCATGGCGCGCACGGCTACCTGGGCAGCCAGTTCCTCTCCCCGCTCGCCAATCAAAGCCGGGACCAGTGGGGAGGCTCGCTGGAGAACCGGGCCCGGTTCCTACGGGAGGCGCATAAAAGAATCAGGCGGGCTTGTGACGGGAAGATCCTGGCATCGTGCAGGCTTGGCGCTGCCGACAGGGCCGGAGGGCTCACGGTGGATGAGGGCATCCAGGTTGCACGATGGCTCGCCGAGGACGGCATGCCCTACCTGCATATATCCACGGGAATCGGCGATCCGCCGCGACTGGCGCCCGAGGGAAGCCCCTGGTCCGATCGCCTGCTGCTTGGCGCCAGGATCCGGGAAGCCGTGAAAATACCAGTGATCGGAGTCGGCGGTATCTTCACGCCCGAACAGGCTGACCGGGCGCTCGCCGACGGGCTGGTGGATCTTGTTGCCATCGGAAGGGGATTGCTCGCCGATCCGCAGTGGGTCATGAAGGCCAGCACGGGTCTGGAGGACACGATCAACCTATGCCACCGGTGCAAGGTCTGCCATCATTTCCGGCGCCCAGAACGCTGCCCCGCCCGCACGGAAGCCGCTTAACCGGGCTGCATCCCTCATCCTTCTTCAGCGCCATCGACAAGGAAATCGCCCACGGCGCCGCCGGTGACGGTGACAAGGGCGTCGAATGTCATGGGCACCCCCGATGAATCGGTGCCCGCTGCGGGGTAGATGGTCTTGTATGCGGCCAAACTCCTGTCGATGAATATCGCAATAGCGCGATCGATGCCAAAGGGACAGACGCCGCCGGGCCCGAAGCCGGTGGCAGCGATGGCTTCCTCGGCATTGGCCATGCGGGATTTCACGCCTGTGGCCGCCTTCAGCTTTGATGAGGAAAGCTTGCGGTCGCCCGGGCACATGACCATGAAGTACCGGCCATCCTTGCCGACAAACAGGAGCGATTTTGCGATCTGCCCCACGGCCACGCCAAGCTGCTGGGCAGCGAGCACCGACGTGGCGGTGCTCCCCGGCGCAAACTCCGTCGCGGCAAGACCGTGAGCGTCCAGCACGCTCCGCACCTTTTGCGGTATCATGGGCACGGAGTCTACGGGAGAAGCGCTGAAGCGTCAACGGCTCTGTCGCGCTTGACCCCTGTCCGAGCGGACACTACCTTTATGATGGGTGAAGGGCCGACGGAAAGGATATACAGATGGCCAGTCTTGTTGATACGAGCTGTGAAAAGACCATTTCAAAAGAAGAGCTCACCGCCAAGATGACCGGCGTTCCGGATTTCATCCTGGAGGAATACTATTGCAAGGGCGCGGGCGCCTACTGCGTGGACAACGCGCTGTGCGTGCAGCTTGTCGCCAAGGCGAAGCTGCCCACCCGTCTGGGGACTTTCACGCTGTACGGGTTTCACGACAGCAGGGAGAACAAGGAGCACACCGCCATCGTCCAGGGCGACGTGGAAGGCCGCGAAAGGGTGCCGCTGCGCGTGCATTCCGAGTGCCACACCGGAGATGTGTGGGGCTCCCTGCGATGCGACTGCCGCGATCAGCTGGAAGCCGCGCAGCGCTATATCGCCGAACAGCCCTTCGGCGCCGTGATCTACCTCAAGCAGGAAGGCCGCGGAATCGGGCTTCTGAACAAGATCAAGGCGTACCAGCTTCAGGACCTTGGGCTGGACACCATCGAGGCCAACCAGTACCTGGACCTGCCGGTAGATGCGCGGGACTACAAGGTGGCCGCGGCGATCATTGAGCTGCTGAAGATCCGCTCAGTCGCCCTGCTTACGAACAACCCCGACAAAATAGGCCAGCTGAAAAAGGAAGGGATCAATGTGGTGGGCAGGATCCCCATCGTGATCCCCGCCAACCGCCACGACGCCGGGTATCTGGAGGTGAAGAAAAACAAGATGGGGCATATGATATAGGCCTGCCGCGCAACTCCACGGGGTACCGTGGGTGGCGCGGCGCTGGATCCCGGATCAAAGGGCCCGCAGATCTCCCGCAACAGCCGCTATTTTTTCCATGGCCTGCTCGACCCTGTCGTGCATGTTGAAGGCGCTTAAGCGCATGTAGCCTTCCCCGCACGTCCCGAACCCGGAGCCGGGCGTCGCGACAACGCCCGCCTTGTCCAGGAGCAGATCGAAGAACTTCCAGGAATCCATGCCCGTGCGCATCCAGATATACGGCGAATTGTCGCCGCCGGTGCAGGGGAACCCCATTGAGGACAGGCTTTCGCGGATGATCTTCGCATTGCCCAGGTAGTAGTCTGAAAGCCCGCGCGTTTCCTTCCGCCCCTGCGCCGTGTAAACGGCTGCCGCGGCGCGCTGCACGGGATAGGAAACGCCGTTGAGCTTCGTGGCCTGCCTCCTGCTCCACAGCTCAAGAAGCGAATGCGCATTACCCGCCGCGTCCCAGGCCATGCATTGCTTTGGGATCACGGTGAACGCGCAGCGCGTCCCGGTGAAACCCGCGGTCTTGGAGAAGCTCCTGAACTCGATGGCGCATTCCCGGGCGCCGGGGATCTCGAAAATGGACCGGGGCAGCCCATCGTCGCGGATGTAGGACACGTACGCCGCGTCGTACAGGATCAAAGCCTTGCTCTTGCGCGCGTAGTCCACCCACGCGGAGAGCTGCTCGCGGGTGATGGCGGCTCCCGTGGGATTGTTGGGGAAGCAGAGGTACACCAGATCCACCCGCGATTTCGGGGGATCGGGAATGAATCCGTTGTCCTCCGTGCAGTCGAGGTAGATCAGTCCGCCGTAGCGGCCATCGCGGAACGGGCCCGTGCGGCCCGCCATGACGTTCGTGTCCACGTACACGGGGTACACCGGGTCCGGAACAGCGATCCGTATGTCTCCCGCGAACAGCTCCTGGATGTTTGCCGTGTCGCACTTGGAACCGTCGCTGATCGCGATCTCCTCCGGGCCGATGTCGGCGCCCCGCGCTCGGTAATCGTTTTCCGCGATCGCTGAGCGAAGGAAGTCGTAGCCGAGATCCGGACCATAGCCGCGGAAGGTCTCGCCGCGTCCCATCTCATCCACTGCGCCGTGGAAAGCGGCGAGCACGGCCGGGGTGAGCGGAAGGGTCACGTCCCCGATGCCCAGCCGGATGACCTGCCTGTCGGGATGCGCGGTTTGAAACGCGGACACGCGCCGCGCAACCTCGCTGAAGAGGTACGACGCGGCGAGCTTCGGGTAGTTCTCGTTGATCCGGATCATGTTTCCTTATAGCCGCCGGTATTCGGACTGTCAATGCGCTTTGCGAACAGCGAACAATCCAGTACATTCGTCCCATGGAAAACTCTAGATCCCTCATTGGAAGATTCGTCCACGACGCGGACTCCCCCGCGGAGAAGCGGGCGGCGGTGACGCGGCCATGAAATCACCGAAACAACTCTCCGTGGATTCGGCGATCCGCTCCAAGGTCAAGGGCATCGTGCGGAAAGCTGCGGACATTCTCCTCAATGATCCCGAGATACAGCACCTCCAGGAGTACGCGAACGTCGTCTCCATCAAAAGGCTCGGGTTCAACGACCACGGTCCCGTGCACATGCGTTCCGTGGTCCTCAACGCGCTTGCCATGGCGGACCTGCTGCATCGGGCGGGCATCCCCCTCAGCCTCGAAGCGGATGACGTGGGAACCTACGATGACAGCTGCATTGCGCTGATCACCGCGGGCATGCTCCATGACATCGGGATGACGGTGGGCAGGGCGGACCACGAGCACGCGGGCGTGGAGCTGGCGCTGCCGATCATGGACCGCACCCTGCGGGAGGTCTATGGCGACGACGTGGGCAAGAGGGTCGTGGTGCGGTCCCTGGCGGTGGAATGCATCGTCGGCCACATGGCCACGCAGAAGATCCATTCGCTGGAGGCGGGGCTCATGCTCGTTGCGGACGGCTGCGACATGGAGAAGGGCAGGGCGCGCATCCCCATGATGATCGCCACCGAGTCCCGCATGGGCGACATCCACAAGTACTCGGCCTCCGCCATTGAGAAGGTCCGCATTGAAAAGGGGGTCCGCAAGCCCATCCGCATCACGATTGAGATGAAGGCAACGGTCGGCTTCTTCCAGGTGGAAGAGGTGCTCCTGCACAAGATCAGCGCCAGCCCCTCCAAGCACTTCATCGAGCTGTACGCCGGCGTGATCGACAAAAAGATGAAGTGCTACCTCGGGTGCGAGGACTGACGCGCATCGCGCGCGCTCCAGAACACCGGAGCCGCTTGCATTTCCCGCGCTAAAAAGCCATCCTGTGCCGCGCCATGACAAAGGATTCGCCCCCGGAAGCTCCCCCCAAGCAGGGTGTTGCCATAGCGGCGATCGCCGGCTGCGCCCTCTTGTGGAGCAGCGCGGGGCTTTTCATCAAGATCGTGTCCTGGAACCCCTTCGCAATCTGCGGAGTGCGCAGCTTCATCGGCGCGATCGTCATCCTCCTGTACCTCCGCAGGCCGCGTTTCACGTGGTCCTTTGCCCAGATCGCGGGCGCAATCTGCTACGCGGGATGCATGCTCTGCTTCGTCGCCGCCAACAAGCTCACGACCGCGGCCAACGCAATCCTGCTCCAGTACACGGCGCCTTTGTACGCGGCGGTATTGGGATGGATACTCCTCAAGGAAAAGGCCTCGGTTGTGGACGGCGTGACGATCTGCGTGGTCCTGGGCGGAATGGTGCTCTTCTTTCTGGACAAGCTCAGCATCGGCGGCATGGCGGGCAACCTGCTGGCCATTGTCAGCGGTCTTTTTTTTGCCGGCTCCATGGTCGCCTTCCGCGCGCAGAAGCAGGGTTCGTCCCTGGAATCGATCCTCCTCAGCCACGCCATCATCATCGTCATCTCCCTCCCCTTCCTCTGGGGGAAGGGGCCGACCCTGGCGGGCTGGGGCGCCCTGGCGTTCCTCGGCGTGTTCCAGATCGGGATACCCTCCCTGCTTCTCTCCTTCGGCGTGAAGCGCGTAACCGCGGTGCAAACGCTGCTCACCGCGGTGTTGGAACCGATCTTCAACCCGATCTGGGTCTTTCTTGCGCTGGGCGAGCGCCCGGGACCGTGGGCGCTGGTCGGCGGCGCTATCATCCTGGTGGCAGTGACGCTGAGAAGCCTTCTCAGCCTTCGATCGGCGGTGCGCTCGGCCGCCGCCAGCTGACCAGGAGCACCCCCGCCAGTATCACCACGCCGCCGACCGCCTGGCTCCACACGATTTTTTCTCCAAGGAGCACCACGCCGCCGAGCACGCCTACCACGGGAATGAGGTTGACGTAGGGGCTGACCGAGATGGGGCCGAGCGCGGAGAGGGCATAAATGTAGAGGAAGTTCGACAACGCCGAACAAAACAGCGCAAGGTACGCGAGGTTTAACCCCGCAACGAGTGAGATAGGCACCCACTGGCGCATCTCCAGGAGCGCGAGGGGGATAAGGAATGCGGTGCCGAACAGCGATTGATAGGCGGTGATCGCGATCTCCGAAAGCCGTTGGTGCAGGTTTTTGCTCAGGATGATGTAGATGACCCAGGAGAGGCATGCGCCGAACATGAACAGGTCTCCGGCCACCGAGACAACGCCCTGCCCGCCTGCGCCGGGCCGCTCCACCACGAACACCACCCCCACCACGGAGAGCACGACCCCGATGCCGGTGAGCCATGAGACGCGGGTGCGGAAGATCAGGGCCTCCGCGATCACGGTGATCACGGGAATAACGGCGATGATGAGCGACGCGTGCGACGCGGAGGTGAGCTTGATGCCGCGCGACTCGAAGAAGAAATAGATCGTTACGCCGAACAGGCCGCTGACGGCAAGCGGGAGGATGTCCTTCTTCAGCAGCCGGGCCCCGGGATCGAAGCGGCGGAGGAAGAGGTTCAGCACGACGGTCGCGATCACGAACCGGATGCAGACCATGGTCATGGGAGGCACGCCGGAGTTCAGGATCGTCTTGGAGCTCACGAAGGAGAGGCCCCAGAAGAGGACCGTTCCCCAGATGGCGAGCAGGGGCATCGCGCGGCGTGGGGTGGAAGAAGGGGTGCTCGGCATCATAATGACTGCCCACGCTACCAGAAACCCTCCCCATTCGCAATGGCCGCGCCCGGCCTCGGGCCCGGATCCCGGTCTTGTCCGCCGATCCCGCGCCGTGGTACGCTGGGCGCACATCTGATCCACCAAGGAAGACACATGGCCACCGAAACAGTCGTCAAGGACAGCACCGCCAATCCCGCGCCGCTTGGACTTACCGGATTCGGCATGACCACCATTCTGCTCAACATCCACAATGCCGGCTTGTATCCCAACAACTCCATGATTCTCGGCATGGGTATTTTCGTGGGCGGCATCGCGCAGATCATTGCCGGCGTGCTCGAATCCAAGAAGGGCAACAGCTTCGGCGCCACCGCCTTCACCGCGTACGGCACCTTCTGGCTCTCTCTCGTCGCCATCTGGGCGCTCCCCAAAATCGGCGTCACCGACCCGGCCAATGAAATGGCCATGGGCTGCTATCTTGCGCTCTGGTGCCTCTTTACCTTCGGCATGTTCGTGGGGACCTTCCGCCTCACCCTCGCGCTGCTGGCGGTTTTCGGCACGCTCACGCTTCTTTTCGGGCTTCTTGCCATCGGAGAGTTCACCGGCAGCGCTGCCATAAAGATCATTGCCGGATACGAGGGGATCCTGTGCGGCCTTTCAGCCATGTATGCGGCGATCGCCCAGGTGCTGAATGAGGTCTACGGCCGCACGGTGCTGCCGTTGTTCCCCGTCGCCCGAAAGAAATAATAAGCAGCGGCCTTCGACGCGTCCCCACGGAACGGCGCCCCGACGAACCACTGAGACCCGGCAGGCGCGGGGCGTTCTCTTGCGCCCTACCAGAGACAATATCCGCCATCAATCACAAGGTCGTGACCGGTCATGTAGTCAGATGCTTCCGCCGCAAGGTATACCGCGGCGCCCTGGAGCTCGGATACTTCCGCCATCCGCTTCATGGGAATCCGGGGCATCCACTGATCCATAATGGCTTTCCCTTCCGGGGTTGAGACCAATTTTTCGACCAGCATTGTCCAGGTGTAACCGGGGCTGATGCTGTTCACCCGGATGCCCCGGTCCGCCCATTCCGCTGCAAGGCTCCGCGTGAGGTGGATGACCCCCGCCTTGGAGATGTTGTAGCTTGACTGGTTCTGCGGGGCATTGACGATGTGCCCCGACATCGACGCGGTATTGATGATTTTGCCGTATTTGTTGGGAAACATCACGCGAGCTTCCGCCTGCGCGCAGAAGAACACCGCGTCAAGGTTCAGGGAGAGAACCCTGTCCCACCGCTCGCGCGTCACCTCTTCCGCGGCCAGCCAGTCTCCGATCCCCGCATTGTTGACTCCTATGGTGAGGGTTCCCCAGTGCGAGACAACGGAGTCCACCATGCTCCGCACCTGATCGGGATTGGTCACATCGGCGGCAATCGCGAGCGAAACCAGGCGTTTTTTAGCAAGCTCATCAGCCACCGTTTCCGCCGCCGCCCGATTCACATCAACCACCGCCACCCGGGCGCCGGCCTCCGCGAGCGCATGACAGAATGCGCGTCCTATGCCCTGCCCGCCCCCCGTGACGAGCGCGGTCCGCCCGTCCAGTTTGAATCTCTCAAGAATCGGCTTTGACAGAAACACCGGGTCATTCATCACTCTCTCCTTCGTTCATGGGACGTTTCCCTCCAGACGGCGTCCAGGCGTCTTATTCCAGCTTCAGCTTCGCGAGCTTCGGGGAGATCACCATCCGGCAGTAGCCCTCGCTCGCATGCGTGTTGTAATAGTTCTGGTGGTAATCCTCGGCCTTCCAGAACCTCTCCAGGGGCAGGATCTCCGTTACGATGGGATCGTGAACTTTCGCCTGCGCTCTCCCCTTCGACTTCTCCACCGCCGCGCGCTCTGCATCGTCCGCGTACAGGATGACGGAGCGGTACTGGGTGCCGGTGTCAGGGCCCTGGCGATTCGATGTGGTGGGGTCATGCGCCTGCCAGAATATGTCAAGGATCTCCTCGTAGCTGATGAGCGACGGATCAAAGGCGATCTGCACCACCTCGGCATGACCCGTCTCGCCCGTGCATACCTCTTCATAGGTGGGATTCGGGGTGGCGCCGCCGGCGTACCCCGGCGTCACGGACAGAACGCCCTCGATCCGCTGCAGCACCGCCTCCATGCACCAGAAACACCCCCCTCCCAGCGTCGCCAGCGCGCGTCGATCTGAAGTGTCCTCTTTCATCGGAGCCTCCGAGTGAGAATCTACCCATTCAAAGCCGGGTCGAACAGCGGTGAGCGCGCTACGTGGGGGCGCTCACCGCCCCGCTCCCGCGAACATGAACCGCTTCACCTTGTGCATGGAGGTCTTGGGCAGCTCCTCCTTGGATACGTCGAAGCTGTGGGGGATCTTGTAGACAGCAGCGCAGGTCACGGCGAGATACGTGATGACCCATTCGCTCCTGTTCTCCGAGATCAGGCCCACCCGGTTTCCCTTCCGAAGCCCCCGCGAAAGAAGAGCGGCGCCGAGATTCCGCACGTGGTCCCGCATCTCTCCGTAGGTGAGGGTCCAGTAGCCGTCCCCCTTCTTCATCTTCAGCGCTGGACAGGAAAGCCGGTCCCCGCGGAAGCATTCCACCATCCCCCGGATGGAATGCACATTGCGGGGGTCCGTGACCCAGTTGACCTGCATGACAGCCCTTCCTGGGCTCTACGGGAGGATCGATAGCCGCCCGAACACGGCGGTGGCATGTATATCGAGTGCGGGTGCGCCGTCCTTGTACGAGGCGCTTGTATAGACCGTGTCACCGAACGCGATCGACCTTCCGTTGGGAGCTTCCACCGTTCCAAAAGCTGAGGACATGGTCACGCGCACGGGGGTGGAAGGGTTGATGCGCAGCGTCGCACTGCCGAAGACAACGTTTACCTGAGCGCGGATGCTCGCGTTCGTCACCGTGACGTTCGAGAGATCGACGGAGCCGGTGCTGAAAATCACGTTGTAATCCCGACCATGCTCGGGGGAATATTGGAGGGTTGACTCCGAGAACACCATGGTGTTGCGGTCGTGCACAACCGGCCCGCGGACCAGGACGCGTATGCCGATATAGACAAAGAGCACCGCGATGATGATGCGAATCACCGGAATGTGCACCGGCACATAATGTCGCACTAGGAACCACACCCCGATGATGATCAGGAGTGCTCCCCAGAAAATCCCGTCGATGAGTGGAACCATTTTCATCACTTCTCCTTTGGCCAGCTCATGATTGCGGCTGACTCGTTGCCTGTCAAGTCGCGCATCGTACCCGGTGCGATTATCGCGCGCACGGTATTCCGTGCGATTTTCGCGCGCACGCTGCTCAGCGCAATTCCCGGGCCTTGCGCACCTGCTCGTTGATCGCGTCCCGAAGCCATTCCTGCTCCTCTGCCGAAAGACCGTCGCCGAACCGCAGCGTCCTGCCCCCCAGGTCAATGGAGAGCTGGCCGGAGGGCATCCCCATGCGGCGCATTTCGTGACGCCGGGAGCGCATCATTTGGCGGTCCCAAGGACCGTCGCCGAACCCGAAGCCCGAATCAGACAGGGGAAAGCGCCTGTTCCAGGCTCCCGTGGAGGAATCCCATCCGCCCTCGATGCGGCATTCACCGATGGATTCGAGGGGTACGACATAGCGTCGCTTGAAAAGGGGACGCTTCCACGAGTAGGTCAGGCCTTCCTTGCTGATGTCGATCTCCAGCGCGCCAAACCTCCTGGAAAACACGCGCGCGAGCACGGAGATTCCGACGGCCCAGATGGGGAGGGTGTACAGGATGGTGGTGAGAGACCCGTGCATGACTGTCGACTGGGCGATCCAGAAACCCGCGACAGCGAGCCAGAAGATGCCCAGAGGAGTCCGTCCGCGCCTCCCCATTCGGCTGCCCGCGTCAGGAACGAGAAAACGCGCCGTCCCGTTCTCCACCGTCATCTTGGTCCGGGAGCCATCCGGCGGATGCGGGGAGCCTGATCCGGCCGGGGACGGGTGCTCGGGCTGCGAAGCATTCTCGGAAACGCTGGGAGCGGGCCGTGGAACGGTCTCTTCTAAAAGCGTGATAGCGTCCGCGACGGTCAGCGTTCGCTTGCCTTCGTCCGGCTCCAGCCAACGTGACAGCACGCTCGCGAGCCCCGGAGTGGATATGTCGATGCACGCGGCAAAGTCGATCTTCATATCCTTCACCGGCAGGTCGGCGGGATTTCTGTGGGTGAGGAGGAACAGCAGGGTGGCGGCCACGGCGTACAGGTCGGACCTGACAGTGGCGCGGCCGACGAACTGCTCCATCGGCGTATACCCGGGCGTGCCGACGATTGTGGCAGTGGCGCCCGAGGACAGGCGGATGGCGTCCTGGACGCCGCCAAAGTCCAAGAGGAAAACCTCGCCATCCGCGCGGACAATGACATTGCGCGGGTTGATGTCCCGATGGACCACGGGAGGCCGAAGGGAATGGATGTATGCCACGACGCCCACCAATCGGACGCCGATGTCCCGTATCTGCTCCTCGGTGCCGCGCCACCCCCCGTCCACGAGCGCCTGCAGGCTCTGCCCGTTCACGAACTCGCGCACCAGGGCGAATCGGGGCGCTCCCTCCAAGTCCACCGGAAAAAAATCCACGTACGCGGGGATCTGCCCGTGGTGCAGGTGCTTCAGCACGGCAGCCTCCCGCTCGAACATCTCCACGGTCTTCCAATCCCCCAGCAGCCCGATATGGAGAAGCTTGGCAACCACGTCGCGTCCGGTCGTGGCATCGCGCGCAAGATAGGTGATGCCTGCCCCGCCCCTGCCGAGCTCGCGGATGACCTCGTAGCGGTCGGAAAGCTTCTCGCCGGGGCTCATATTCGCCATGGGAGCGATCCTACCAGAGACGGGAGAATGGGGCAATTCTTAAGCGAGGCGCTCAGCGCCTCATTGCGGCCGGCTCCCGCGGGTCAGCGGCCGCGCGGATCCTTTCCTTCACCGCCATCCATGCGTCGGAGAAGGTGTCGAAGCGCACATCGGCCTCCGCGGCCCTGTCGCGGGATGCCAGCTCCGCGATGAAGGCCACCACGATGCCGGCGCTGCGCGCGGCTTGGATCCCCGGCAGCGAATCCTCGAACACAACCACCTCCCCCGCGGCCGCCCCGAGACGCTTCAAGGCGCGCAGGTAGCCCTCCGGATCCGGTTTCCCCCGATCGCAATCCTCGTCGCTGAGAATGAAGGCAAAGGCTTCCGCCGGAAGCCGGGCGTTCTCCATCATCATGCGGATCTCCTCCCGGGTGGAGCCGGTGACGATCGCGTGCGGCACGGGCAGGGCGAGCATGCGGTCCAACCCCGTGGCTACGCGCAGTCTTTGCCCCTTGAGGAACCCCCGTTTTATTTCGAGAAACCGGGCCCATATCGCCTCGCGGTGGCGTTTGAGCCCGCGATTCTCTCTCAGCCAATCGAATACTCCGCTCCACGCGAATCCGTACAGGTAGTCCTGCTCGGCGGGGGTAAGATCGATTCCATACTCCCTCCGCAGGAGGTCGGAGAAAAGCTCGTCATTGATGCGCTCGCTCTCCATAATCGTATCGTCCAGATCGTAGATGCAGGCGCGGATCCGGGGAGGCAATGGCCGCGCGCTCCGGGAAGCACGCTCAGATGCGGCCATGCTGCGCTTCCGCCCGGCCGGAAAAATGCCCCGTGTTCTCCCGTGTCTCCATGGCAGCACGAATATAGGGCTTCGGGCAGCTCCTGGGCAACCATGGCAATGGCCATGGTTGGCCCGCACTCCGCGCCTTTTTGAGATTTTAGAAAATTCCTGAACCCGGACCGGGAATGTGCTACAATGAACATGAAAAGGACACATTTTTCATGCGGCTGAAAAACTACAATGAAGATCTTGTGCTTGAAACGGTGAAGATCGTGCTCAAAGACAGGAAAGACGTACATCCGACCCGCGCGTTCATTCTGGATGTGGCGGCATATGCGCTGAATCGAACTCCGCCGAAGTATATCACCAGCGAGCGCGGGTTCACGCACGAGTTCATCCCGGCCAACACCGGCAATGGCGAGGATGGCGAGCGCCTCTTGAACGTGATCGAGCTGATCACCCTGATCAATCGGGCGGTGGAGGTGGTGGCGCGGCGCCGCCGGGACAACGCTCCCCAACACGCACGGCGCGTTCCCGCCCCCATCGCCGGAGAGGACGCGTCATTGCAGCTCACCTATTTCTACAACATGCCGCACATCTTCGGCAGGATCGTCGACGGGGGGGACGGGAAACCCGTCATCTCCGCCCAGGCCACGCTCTGGATCAACGACGCCCTCTCCGTTCCCGCGGAGGCGGGTTGGCGCAACCCCTATACCACCAACGAACAGACCAAGGGCTATTTCAGCTTCTGGCCGCAGGTGGAGATGGGGGAAGCGGAGAGCTTCCGCGTCGAAATGCGCATCGGCTTTGCGCACGGCATGTACAAGCCCCTCACCTTCAAGAAGGTTCTCAAGGTGCCGGGGGATTTCTTCGTGCACGACTACATCCGCGGCGACAAGCTCCTGGACATCGGGACCTTGACGCTGCAGCCCTCCTGACAACGGTGCTGGGCGGAAATACGCCAATGGGCAATCCCTGGCCGCGGCTCTATTTGCTTGCCTTCTCCTCGGGGCGATGCTATTATTTTTTAGGCATGAATGTCAGAGGGAGGGCGTAGCATGGAACCAAAGAAGATAACGCCGGATGCCCTGAAGCGCGTCATTGCCGATCTCCGCACGGGGAACGAAAGAGGCATAGGGACCTGGCTGTTCAAGGGATACAGGCTGCAAGTGAGCCGTTACAAATCCTCCGGCACCGAGAGATCGGCCTTGCTGTACAGGAAGAGACGGGACAGCGGTCTGTGCGTTCGCTGCGGCGCAAAGGTGACCCGGAAGAACCCGTCGACCGGATCCCTCTATCGCCTCTGCGACACTCACCGGAAAGAAATCGACGCAAAGTGACCGGGCGCGGCCGTGGGGCTCCTACCGGCGGACCGTGTACAGTACGATTCCGAAATACTCCTGGAATCCGAAAAAGCACTCGCTTAACGCCTCGAAGCGGGGAAGAAAATCACTAAGGGTCCACCGCCTCATCCGGGACAGGTAGTCTGCCGGCGCGGGCACGCAGGCCACGCCGGCCCGGGAAAAGGCAAGCAGCGCGCGCGGCATATGAGCCGCCGACGTCACCAGGGCGACCCGCGACGCCCCGCGGCCGGCTAGGATCCGCGCGACCTCCCGCGCGTTTTCCCACGTTGTCCTGCTTTTCCCCTCCCTGATCACACCATCGGCCGGCATGCCGAAACCCGCAAGAGTTGCCGCCGCGATGTCCGCCTCAGATCGTTCGCCGGCCTCTCTCCATGTCGAGCCGCCTGAGACGATCACCGGGACATCAAGCCGCCGATACAGGGTATAGGCGGCGACCAGCCGTTTGAGGGATGCCTGCGCCAGGCCAGCGTACTCCTCTTCCGGCGTGCCCCGCACCACGCCGCCCCCCAGCACGACGATTGCATCCACGGAAGGGGCATGCGCGGGAAATGGCGGATTGCGATACTCCAGCGGCCGCAGGATCAGGTCGCGCGCCGCTCCCGTGGACAGGACCAGGAGCAGAAACGTCGGCACAGAGATGAGCCACGCCGCCGGTTTTCGCCTGTGCATCAGCAGCAGCGCGATGCCTACCACAATGGGAAGCGCGAAGAGGAGCGGAGAAAGGAACACCGTGGAGAAAACGGCGGACAGCACGATCATGGAGGGGAAGTATAGGCTGGGGAGACGATTCTGTCACGGCACAAGAAGAGAAGAAGGCGTGCTCGAGGGCGCGGCGGCCGTGGGGAGCGATTCGACCGCCGCAGGCGCGTCCGGCACGGGTGTGTCGAGCACGGGCGCGTCCGGCACGGGCGCCACCGGCTCGGACCCTGTCGGCTCTGCGGAGGGATCGGGAAACCTGCTCACCAGGTACGCGTAGCGCTCCGCCATCTGCGCGCTTTCATGGAATGTCTGCACATTGTAGAGAAGGGGATTGGTGATGATGGTGGCCAGGCGGCGCATTTCATCAAGACTGAGGTTGCCCACTCCGGTCTTGTAGTAGTACGCCGAAGCGGCCCCGATGCCGAATATGCCTTTCCCCCATTCGATGCAGTTCAGGTACAGCTCAAGGATCCTGTCCTTGGGAAGGATCAGGTCCATTTCCACGGCGATGATGGCCTCGACGTATTTCCTGAAATACGTTTTCCTTGGGGTGAGGAACAGGTTGCGCGCGAGCTGCATGGGGATGGTGCTGCCGCCGACCACGGTCCTGCCGATGGAGGAGTTGATCGTCCACGCGTCTCTGATGGCGCCGAGGTCCACCCCGCGGTGCTGGTAGAATCGATAATCCTCAAGACGCATCACCATGCTGCGTTCGATGCGCGGAATCTGCCGCAGGGGAATGAACCGGATGGGCTGCGATTTCTGGTGGGCGGTGATGCCGCGATACACCATGAGCGCGGTCACGGGAGGATTCCCGAGCAGGAGCGCGAGGCTGGCAAAGAGTACAGCCAGGAGAAGAGCGGCGTGGCCCACAATGACAAGCCCAGCGAGGCCGCGCGCGAGCCGGGAAGCGATCCGGGCCGGGTGCGCGACGTCCCTCAGCCAGGCCAGTCCTCTGGCCGCGGTCTCTGAGATGCGGGCATGCATGGGGATTTACCGGAATGTAAAATACGGGCCGTGGAGGCGAAAGTCAAGCGCCCCCATGATACAGTATCCGCCGTGGCGCGCCCTGCATCGATCGGGGAGGCGCGGCGGCGTCTTCCCCGGGAATTCCTCCAGCTCCTCGACGCGACCTTCGCCCAGCCCGCGGCCGAGCGCATACTCCGGGGCATGGGATGCAGCCGGCCCACCACGCTGCGCGTGAACACGCTGCGATCCGACGCCGCCGCGCTCCTGCGGTTTTTCAAGGCCAACGCGGTGAAGCACCAGCGCGTGCCGTGGTACCCCGATGCGTTCGTGCTCGGACAATTGCGCGAGCGCGACGTTGAGCGCTGGCAGCTCTATGCCGAAGGACACGTCTACCTGCAGAGCCTTTCCAGCATGATTCCCGCGCTCGCGCTTGACCCCCAGCCGGGGGAGCGCATTCTGGACGTGGCCGCGGCCCCCGGGAGCAAGACCACGCAGATGGCCGCTCTCATGGAAAATCGGGGCTTCCTGGTGGCCAACGACGTGGATGCGATCCGCGCGAAGCGCCTTGCCTATAATATCCGGGTGCAGGGATGCTCCATCGCAGAGGTGAGGGTCGGCCGGGGGGAGAAGCTGGGAGAGGAAATGCCGGAGAGCTTCGATCGGGTCCTGCTCGACGTCCCCTGCTCGGGAGAGGGCCGGTTCGTTGTCTTCGAGCCCGACAGCTCACGCGCGTGGTCGAAGAAGAAGGTCGCCGAATGCGCGCGCCTGCAGCGGAAGCTCGTGGCAAGCGGCGTACGCGCGCTGAAGCCCGGCGGGGTGTTGGTGTATTCCACGTGCACCCTGAACCTTGATGAAAACGAGCGGATCGCGCAGTGGGCGCTGGAGTCCCTTCCCGTGGAGGTGGAAAAGATTCCCCTTGCCGTCCCCGGCGCGTATGCCGGCATGGCGCGCGGCTTCGATCCTCAGATCGCTCTGTGCCTGCGCATCTTCCCCGACGAACTGCGGGAGGGATTTTTCGTGTGCCGCATGCGGAAAAGATTGTGACGCGCCTCACAGACCGATTTCATGGTGAATGCGGCCGCGGTGGAGCATTGTCGAATCAGAATGGAGGTGCAGCAATGAACGATTTCTTCACGACCAAGGGAACCTTGACGGTGAGCATCGGGGAGGGGTACCTCTCCTCCTTCGAAGCGAGCACGCTGAAGAAGGGCGACATCGTCCGAACGACGCGGATATGCGGCGCGCCGTCGATGATCCACTTCAATGGAACGCCGCTCTGCCCGTGCGAGGTTGTGGTCCTCGGCGACGTTTTCGGGATCAGGGTGACAGAGCGACCGAGCCAGGAGCGGTCCGCGCCGGGGCCGGGGGCCCGGGACGATCTTGTCGAGATTCTCCCCACGATGGTCAGTCTCGGCTCCATCCGCATGTCTCTGGCTGAGCTGAAGAACGCGGGTCCAGGGACGATCATAAGCCTCGGGAAACCCTACCTGACGGACATCGACGCCGAGCTCCTCGTCGCGGGCGTCCCCGTGGCGGAAGGCAAGGTGGTGTGTTTGAAGGAGGAGATGGGGATACGCATCGTCAAGATCGAGGGCACGCATTTCAAGGAGACGAACATCCGCTCCTCCGGATACCTGGCGGAGCCGGACTCGCCGTCTTTCAGGTGCGTCGCGTACGATTTCTTGAAGCCTGACGTATTCACTCTCAACAACATTATGAAGATGAACGACATCCACACCCTCTTTCTCCGCAACCTCAAGGCCGGGCTGCCCGGCCTTGCCGACATGCTTGTTGACCAACCCCTCGCTCCGGCTTGGGTCGATCAACTCAACTTCGGCGAAATCATCGCGACACTGCCAAAGGAGGTGAAGTGCAAACGCTTTCTCGCCGAGATCGCGAAGGTGCGAAGCACACGCGAATCAGCACGCAAAAAGAATGGACCGTCCCGCGAGGTGAAGGGATTCATTGAGGAGGAGGGATCCGCGCATTCGATCAATCCGCTTGCGCGGGACCAGATCGAGAAGATGCAAAAACAGATGGGCCTGATGTCCGGCCGAAACCCGATCATTTTCTTTTATCGCGATGAGGAGCCCATGCGGGACATCTTCGAAACGACCGAAGGACGGAAGGCCCTCCTCGCCTGCCTGCGGGGGGCGTGGAAGAACCTCGTCGACCTGAATATACAAGCGGTGATTGAGAGTGGAGCCTTGCCGGGCTCCGCGGTGCTGCACGAAAGCGAGATGATCGTGATCGTCGGTTTCATGGGACGGGATGGCAGGTTCGGTTTCTCCATCATATATCCCTACCTCACCCTCGAACCCTATATGGGCCTTCTGGAATGAGCACGGGAAATCTGCTGGAACGGACGCCGCCTTTCGACACGCTGGGAAACGAGGGACGGCGGCCCGCGGAGAGATTGGCCTCAGGCCTGACCCTTCGAACCGGCAAGGCCCTTTTCTACCAGGGCGACAGAGCGGATGCGGCGTACCTCATCCTCGACGGCAGTCTTCGCAGCGTCATGTACCGATCCGACGAGAGCACCCTCGAGATGGGACGATTCGGCAAGGGCGATTGGCTCGGGCTCGCCGAGGCGCTTCTCGGAGCGCCGTACCTGAACGATGCGGTTGCGGAAGAGTCCTGCACTGTGGCCGGTTTTCCGCGACCCGGGTTCGAGCGGCTGCTCGAGCTGCCCGGCATGAGGCAGTTCTTCCTGATGGAGCTGGCGCGGCGCTCCTACGCGCTGCACAGCCGCATCGAGTGCAACCACCCCATGGACCGGTTGATCCGCTACCTGCGGGAGCGGTGCGAGGCGCCGGACGGGGAGATCGCCTGCACACAGGAGGAAATCGCCGAAGCGGTGGGTGCCACCCGTGAGACCGTGAACAGGCACCTGGCGAGGCTGCAGGAGGAAGGCCTGATCAGGATCGGAAGAGGAAGCGTGCGAGTGGTTGCGCCGGACGCGCTGCGTACCCGGTAGCAGCGGGGGGAAAGGGATCGCTCACGTCCTGCGATGAATCGCGCCTGCCACGGCTGTCGCCACGCCGAAGAACACCGCGCCCCAGGCGGCATAGTTGAGGAGCAGGCGAGGATCCGGGCCGGTAAGAGTGCCGAGCACCTTGGGAAGGGCCGACACCCCGAGGATCACCACGCCGTTGCGCAGGAGAAAATACGCCGACAAAGCCTTGCCGCGCGCGTGGGCGGGGATCCAGATCTGAATCCGGGCTTCCACAAGAGCAAGCACGAGGCCGGCCCCCCACCCGGTTCCGACCATTCCGAGCACGGCCTGGCTGAACGTGCGGGACATCGACACCAGAAGGAAGCTGCCCGCGGCCAGGAGAAGCGCGCACTGGATGAGCAGATTCTGCGACACGTGATCCTTCAACCAGCCCAGGAGGACGATCCCCAACCCAGCCCCGAGTCCCGCCGCGAGCAGGAGGAAGGTGAAACGCGAGAGAGGCCCCAACGCGATGCCCAGGCGGCTTTTCAAGAACGTCTCCGTGCCCGCGAGCCAACCGGAGGTGAGCTCCTGCGCGAATCCCTGCATTGCGGTGAAGGAGACGCCGGTCAGCACCGCGAGGCCGATGACCTTCACCAGACTGCCCCGCAGATGGGCCGCGCGGGAGAAAAGCAGCCGCAGCGCCGCCCACAGCTCCTTCCATATCTGGCGGAAGGAGAGGGGGTGAAACACGTGATCTCCCGAGGGGTGGAAACGGATGACGGACAGGAGGAGAAGCGTTCCGAGGTACAGGCCCGCGTTGACGGCCAGCGCTTTGGAAAGGTCGATGTTGTCCCCGAGGATCCCGCCCATCACGTAGCCGACGATCTGCATGATGAGGAGAATGGTGATGGACACGGAGTTGGCCACGGCAAGCCTGGCCGCGGGAACCACCTCCGGAAGCGCGGCTGACCGGGCAGGATTGTAAAACTGCCACAGGCTGGAAACAGCGAGAATCGCGCCGATCGTTCCCCCCAACGCCGCCCGGGAGCCCGCGAGCAGGGGACGGGCCAGGAGGGCCATGACGCCGATAAAGACGAATCTCCCCGCAGCGGCGGTGAGCATCCAGCCGCGGCGGGAATGACGATCGACGAACACCCCCGCCACGGGACCAAGGAGGATGATGGGAATAAACATGGGGATGAACAACGCCTGGTTGGCAAGCAAAGTATCGTCGGCGAACGCGGCGCGCATGAGAGCGAGCAGAAGGAGCAGGTTCAGGGCGTCGGCGAATTGCTCCACGAACTGGGCGGCGATGAGGAGCCAAAAGCTGCCGATGTGTCGCAAGGGAAGAGAGTTCCACCGTGGTTGATCATCGTGCAGTGACTGAGCCATTCGCTTCTCCCGACAGTATATTATAAACGCGCAATTAAGTCCCTTGGCAGGCTGCCGAAGAGCGGAGCCGCTGGTGACGGAAAGAGGCAGCGTGCTTGTTATAGTATCGGGAGAAAACGGGTAACATGGAGATCGCACGACCGGGCAATGGGCATCAAGGAATAAAGTCATGAAAATTGTTGTTACAACCGACACGTATTGGCCAAGAATAAACGGCGTCACCGTCTCCATCGATACATTCCGCCGCAGCCTGATGCGAAACGGGCACACCGTCTACGTCATTGCCCCGCAGTACCCGCAGACCGATTCGGAATTTTCAGTGCCCGACGATCGATACGTCTTCCGCCTCCCTTCCTTCAAGTTCCCGTTGTCTCCGGAGGACCGACTCGGATACCCCTCTGTCCGGTTGACGATCCGTCGGCTCCTGGAAGAGCTCGAGCCGGACATCGTGCACTCCAATACCGAGTTTACCATCGGGTTCGGCGGAAAAACCTACTGCCTTCGCAACAATGTTCCCCACATCATGACCTGCCACACCTACTACGAGCACTACATCACGTCGTACATGCCTGCCATCCCGACGTCCTTCGCGCGCACCGTGGCCAGCACCTGGTCGCGGTCGGATTACCGGCTCATCGACGGGCTGGTCGTGCCGTCCCGGTGGATGGAGAGGCTCGTCCGTTCCTATGGCGTGCAGTGTCCGATAGACGTCATCCCCACCGGAATAAGCCCGGAAGAGTTTTCCCTCAGACCCGACGAAAAGCAGAGCGTGGCCGCGCGATTCTCTAAAAAGTTGCCCGGGATTGCCGGCCGGCGCATCCTGCTGTACGCGGGGAGGATCGCGCGGGAGAAAAACACCGATTTCCTGCTGGAGATGATGGCGAAGGTCAAGGAAGAGTGTCCCGAAGCCCTCCTGGTCCTTGCCGGAAAAGGCCCGCACGATGCCCGGCTGCGGGAGCTGGTGCAGGAACGAAACCTCTCCTCCCATGTCCGGTTCGCCGGATACCTGGACCGCAAGGAGCTCTCCTATGCGCTTTCCCTGGCGGAGGCCTTTGTGTTCGCCTCGAAGACGGAAACGCAGGGACTCGTGCTCGTTGAAGCCATGATGTGCCGCACGCCCGTTGTGGCGGTCCGCTCCCCCGGGACGGAAGAGGTCGTGACGGACGGCAGGGGGGGATACCTCGTGGAAGAGGACGTCTCGCAGTTCGCGGAAAAGGTCCTCCTCCTCCTCACCGACCGGGAGCTGCACGCGCGGAAGCGGGCGGAAGCGTGGGCCTCGGCTCAGAACTGGACCGCGGATGCAATGACGGTGAGGCTCATTGCCGTGTTCGAGCGGGCCATCAGGGTCCGGCGGGATCAATACGCGGACCGGTCCGCCTGAGCATCGCGGCGCTTCGGCAGCGGGCCGAAGTACTGATAGTACCAGCACCGGATGTTTCCATTATAGAGCTTCCTGTTGCGTGACGCCCGGGCGCCGAAAAATCGCTGAAAATCCTCCCTGGCGCTGAGCGCAAAGAACGACCAGGTGGGAAGGCCGCGATACAGCCTTCCCATGGCCTGATACAGCGCCTCGACCTCCCGCACATCTCCCAGGCGCTCACCGTAGGGCGGGTTGCAGACAATGCATCCGTAGTCGCCGTCCGGCGTGAAGGAGGCAAGCGGCACGGCGCGGAACCTGATCATGTCCGCCACCCCCGCCTGCCGCGCGTTGCGGGCGGCGGCCTCCATCATTGCAGGGGAAAGGTCCGCGGCAGTGATGCTGGCCTCCACGCTTCGGCGCTGCTCGTCGCGCGCCTGCTCGCGCGCCTCCGCCCAGGCCCGCGCGGGGAGGAGCGGCCACTGCTCCGCTGCGAACGCCCGCGCGATTCCGGGCGGTGCGTGCGCGGCGATCATCGCAGCCTCTATAGGGATCGTTCCTGATCCGCACAAAGGGTCGGCAAAGGGACGCGAGGGGTCCCAGCGGGACAGCAGCACCAGGGCCGCGGCGAGGTTCTCCCGAAGTGGGGCTTCACCCGTCTCCCGCCGGTAGCCGCGCTTGTGCAAACCCGGCCCGGTGGTATCCAGGCAGACCGACGCTCGGTCCGCGCGCAGGACCAGCTCCACGTCGTAGCGAGGGCCCGTCTCCGGCATGCGGCCGGGGGAACGGCGTGCGCCAGTCATTGCGTCGACGATGGCCTTCTTGGCAACGGATTGCACTGCGGGGATGGCGGTGAGCCGGGAAGAGACGCTGCGCGCCTCCACCGTCACCGCGGGAGAGGAGGCCAGGAGCTCGCGCCACGCGATGGCTCGCACCCCTTGGTACAAGGAGTCGAAATCCTGGGCGGGGAACTCGGCAACCTGGATAAGCACCCGGTCAGCCGTCCGCAGGCAGATGTTGCACCGGGCGATGTCCCGGGCAGATCCCGGGAAAAAAACGCGCCGGTCCTCCACGCGCGCCGCTTCGATGCCCAGGGCCGGCAGCTCGGAGCGCACCACCGCCTCCAGGCCGAAGCTCGCGGTGGCGATGCACGTAAAGGTCGATCCGATCACGTCACTTCTCGAACCACGCCAGGTCCTGCCGCTCCGCCTGCCACATCTCGTCGAACAGCGAGCCGATCTCCTCAGGAGAGCACACGGCGGCTGATAAAGGATCCAGCAGCAGCGCGCGCCGGGCGGCGCGCGCATCCCGGTCCAGAACCGCGGCCACCATCAGCTCGTGCACCGGCATGTGCGCCATGTCGAGCGCCGCCATCTGCGGGGGAAGGGGCCCGAACCGGACCGGATGCATGCCGGTCGCATCCACGAGCACGGGCACCTCCACGCACCCGCTGGACGGCAGATTGTCGATGAGCCCGAGGTTGGCCACGTTGCCGTGGATGACCTGGGGACGGGCCAGCTCGATCCCCTCGATGATCGCGGACGCGTATTCATCGCTTCGCTGCATGACGAGCGTTGACCGGCCCTCGATGATGTCGCGGATTGAATCATCGCCGCCCTGCCTCCAGTCCGGCCAGTTGTTCGCATAGAATCCGCTCTCCCCCCGATAGCCGGCCCTGGCGTATTTCGCGATAAGCTCGGGCCGCTTGCGGAAGTAGGGCACGTACTCGGAGAGATGGCCGCTGGACTCCGTGACAAAAGCGCCGAAGTGCCTCATCACCTCGAACCGGATCGGGTCGGCCTCGTACACCTCGGGGTCCCTGGCGCGCTCTGCCAGCCGAGGATACATATCCTCCCCGCCGCGCGTGAGCTCGGTGAACCACGCCAGGTGGTTGATTCCGGCGCAGCGCCAGCGCAGCTCGGCAAAGGGCACGTCCAGGTAGCTGGCCAGCCGCTGAGAGGTGTCCTGCACCGAGTGGCACAGCCCGATGACGTTCAGGCGCGTGGCACGCAGCGCCAGGAGGGTGAGCGCCGACAGGGGGTTGGTGTAGTTCATCACCACGGCGCGCGGGCAGAGCCGCTCGATGTCGCCCAGGATCTGGAGCCACGCGGGCCCCGTGCGCAGCATCTTGAATATGCCCCCGGGACCAATGGTGTCGCCGATGCATTGGTCGATGCCGTATTTCATCGGAATGTCGTAGTCGTGGCGCACGTTGCGCAGGCCCGCCACCTCGATCGTGTTGATCACGTAGTCGCAGCCGGCGAGCGCCTTTTGCCGATGCGCCGTGGCCTCGATTCGCCACCGCCGGCCCGAGGCAGCGGCCATCCGTTCGCCGATGCGGTGCGCCAGGTCCAGCCGTCGCGCGTCGATGTCCACCAGGACAAAGGCGCCGGAATCCAGGCCCGGTGCGGTGAGAACATCGGCCATAAGCTGCCGCGCGAACACGGCGCTCCCGGCGCCGATGATCGCGATCCGCAGCGGACGCGCGACGGGCGGGGGATCCACGGAAGCCGCCGCAGCGGGTTTCGCCGCTGCCCCTGGGCCGGCGGCGGGCTTCTCTCCCACCGCATCCGATATCGCGATATCCAGCGCGCCCAGCTCTCGCGTGAGAATTCGCAGCTTCAGCGCATGCTGGCCCCGGGCAAGGCGCACCGCGTTCAGGCGGATGATATAGGTGACATCCGATGCCAGGGCCAGGGGCGCTTCTGGTGAAACCTCATTGCCGGGACGGATTTCGCCATTGGGCAGCAGCACGGAGAACGCCTCGGCGGGATAGCTCTGACCATCCACAACGAGCCCGTAAAACTGGGTGAGCGATCCTGCGCCCAGACCATTGCGCAGGCTGAATGCGCAGCCCTCTGGCGTGTTGACCAGGCTGCCTTTCACATAGAGCCGCTTGAGGAAGAAACTAGGGAGAACCGGCATGCCTGCATTGTAGGATCCCGCGGCGAGCGGGGCAAGCGGCCGGCCGCCCGAATACGGTGCACGCAAATCGCACCGAATACGGTGCACGCGTTGACCAGCAATCTCCCGCTGGCTATCATGCCGCCATGACCGGATACCCATTCAGCGACATCGAGAAGAAGTGGCAGGCCTATTGGGAGGAGCACAAGACCTTCCGCACCACTGAGGACCCCGCCGTGCCTCGGGAGAAACGGAAGTACGTTCTGGACATGTTCCCCTACCCTTCCGCCGCCGGCCTCCACGTGGGACACCCGGAGGGGTACTTTGCCACTGACATCTACTGCCGCTACCTCCGCATGAAAGGGTACCAGGTCCTACATCCCATGGGCTTCGATTCCTTCGGCCTGCCCGCGGAGAACTACGCCATCAAGACCGGCACGCATCCCCGGCTCTCCACCGAGCGGAACATTATCCGGTTCACCTCCCAGATCAAGTCGCTGGGCTTCTCCTACGACTGGGACAGGCGCATCTCCTCCTGCGAACCCGAATACTACCGCTGGACCCAGTGGATCTTCCTCAAGCTGTGGGAGAAGGGCCTGGCGTACGAAGCCGAGGTGCCCATCAACTGGTGCCCCTCCTGTCTTACGGGCCTTGCCAATGAGGAGGTGAAGGACGGGGTGTGCGACCGGTGCGGCACGCAGGTCACCCGGCGCAACCTGCGGCAATGGATACTGCGGATCACCGCCTACGCCGAGCGGCTCCTCGCGGACCTGGACCTGCTGGACTGGTCGGATTCGCTGAAGCTCATGCAGACCAACTGGATCGGCAGGAGCGAAGGCGCCAACGTGCGCTTCGCCCTGGAAAAGGGCGGCGACGCCATCGAGGTCTACACCACCCGGCCCGACACGCTCTTCGGCGCCACGTACATGGTGCTGGCGCCCGAGCATCCGCTCGTGGCAAAGATCACGACAGCCGCGCGGAGGAAGGTGGTGGAGGAGTACATCAGCGCCGCGGCGTTGAAGTCGGACATGGAGCGCACGGAGCTCGCAAAGGACAAGACCGGCGTGTTCACCGGCGCCAGCGCAATCAACCCCGTGAACGGGGAAAAGATCCCCATCTGGATCTCCGACTATATCCTCATCTCGTACGGCACGGGCGCCATCATGGCGGTGCCGGGACATGACGAGCGGGATTTCGCGTTCGCCAAGAAGTTTGGCCTTCCCATCGTGCAGGTGGTCTCCAAGGACGGGAGCATGTACGAACTGGCCGAGGCGGATCCCTCGGACGGGATCGCGGTCAACTCCGGGGAGTTCGACGGACTGGCCACGCCGGAGTTCAAGAAGCGGATCGTGGAATGGCTGGAAAAGAAAGGGATCGGCAGGCGCGCGGTGAACTACAAGCTGCGCGACTGGATCTTCTCCCGGCAGCGCTACTGGGGGGAGCCCATCCCCCTGGTCCACTGCCCGAAGTGCGGCACGGTTGCCATTCCTTACGGCGAGCTTCCCCTGAAGCTGCCCGAGGTGAAGACGGTGAGGCCCACCGGAACCGGCGAAAGCCCGCTCGCCGCCATTCCGGAATGGGTGAACACCGCGTGCCCGAAGTGCGGCGGGCCGGCGAAGCGGGAAACCAACACCATGCCCCAGTGGGCCGGTTCCTGCTGGTACTACCTCCGGTTCCTGGATCCGAAGAACGGCACGGCCTTTGCCGCGAGGGACAAAATCGACTACTGGATGCCCATCGACCTGTACGTGGGAGGAGCCGAGCACGCGGTGCTGCACCTGCTGTACGCGCGGTTCTGGCACAAGTTCCTCTTCGACCAAGGCCTGGTGAACTCCCCCGAGCCGTTCATGCGCCTGATCAACCAGGGCATGATCCTCAGCGAGAGCGGGGTGAAGATGTCCAAGAGCCTCGGCAACGTGATCAATCCCGACGATATCGTGCGCGACTACGGCGCCGACACCATGCGGGTGTACGAAATGTTCATGGGACCGCTGGAGGTTTCCAAGCCGTGGTCCACCAAGGGCATCGCCGGAGCCAGGCGCTTCCTGGAGCGGATCTGGCGCGCCGCCGAGCTTCCCCTCACCGACGAGGAGCCGCCCGAGCAGCATCTGCGCGTGCTGCACAAGACCATCAAGAAGGTGAGCAGGGACACGGACCGGCTGGAGTTCAACACGGCCATCGCCCAGATGATGATCTTTCTCAATGAGACGGCCGGTCTTGTGAAGATGCCCCGGAAACTCTGGACCCCGTTCGTTCTGCTCCTCTCCCCGTACGCGCCTCACCTGGCGGAGGAGCTGTGGGTGAAGCTGGGCAATGCGCCCTCCATTGCCCGACAGCCTTGGCCGTCGTGGGAGGAGGCGCTTACCGCGGAAGAGCTCGTGGAGGTCGTATTCCAGATCAACGGCAAAATCCGGGCCAAGGAGAGCCTGCCCACGGGAACCCCGGAGGAAGTCCTGAAAGAGAAAGCGCTGGGCAATGAGAGGATCAAGGAGATACTGGCCGGGAAGGTCATCCGCAAAGTCATCGTGGTGCCGAACAAGCTGGTGAACATCGTTGCGGCCCTCTGACGCATCCGCGGCGGCATTCCGCGGCCGGCAGGCGCGGCTGGCCGAATGGCTCAAGCGGGCCGGCATTCATGCCTGCGTGATCGACGATTTCGAGAACCAGCGCTGCAGCTCGCTGCGGTGGCTGTCCGGCCACCCCATGGACGCGCTCCTGTTCATCTTCGCCTCCGGCGTGACGGTTCTTGTGCCGTGGGACGTGAACATGGCCCAGGAGCGGAGCGTTGTCGACCAGGTCATCCCCTACACGGACCTCAAGCGATCCTCCCGCGAAGCGGTGAAGACGGTGCTGCGCGAGCACGGCGTCGAAGCATCGGTAGGCGGGCCCCGGGCTCGGAGAAAGGTGGAGTTCCCGGGCCGCACGTCCCACCTCCGATACCGTGAGCTCCAGGATGACATGCCCGGCGCGGAGATCCTCCTTCGCTCGGATGGCTTTGAGTCATTCATCGGCAAGGCGCGCACCGTGAAGGACGCCGGGGAAATAGCGGCCCTTGAGAAGGCTGCTGAGATCACCAACGCCCTCATCGACACGATCGCGGCACGCCTTGGCGCGCCCGACATCGACAGCCTGCGCGAGCTCGACATGGCACAGCTCATCGAGCGGGAAGCCCTCACCCTTGGCGCCGAAGGCTTGGGATTCGAGACGCTGGCCGCGGGGCCTTCGCGGAGCTGGGCCATCCATCCCTTCCCGTCGTGCTCCGGCGGACCGTTTGCCGGCCCGGGCTTCTCCATTCTCGACTTCGGCGTGAAGGTCGATGGATACACCAGCGATGTGACGCTCACCATCGCACGCGGAAGGCTCTCCGCGGAGCAGGAGCGCATGATCGCGCTGGTGGAGGAGGCCTATGGCGCGGCCGTGGATGCCGCAAAGCCCGGCGGCTCGCCCCAGGCGCCGGCGTGGAAGGCGGACCAGGTGTTCTCCGCCGCGGGTTGGAAAATGCCGCACTCGCTCGGCCACGGCATCGGCCTGGACACGCACGAGGCGCCTCTGCTCAGGAGCCAGGGGGAAAGCGTCGATCCCGAGCTCCTGCCCGGCATGGTCTTCACCATTGAGCCTGGCCTGTACCACCCCGAGCACGGCGGCGTGCGATGGGAAAATGATGTCCTGATCACGGAGAAAGGCGCCCGGGTCCTGACCCGGGCGATGATCTTGAGAGTATAATGTAGCGCCGGGAGGAGGCATCCCATCGAGCCAGTGGAGCCTGCTTTTCCCTTTTCCATTCAAAAAGACTCATCGGCTGGGCCAGGGCTCTTCCGGCTGCTCCTCGTTCTGGGCGGTGTTGTGCGTTTGCTCAATGCCGGCAGGATCGCGGCCCTCCCCCCCGACACCCTGCTCCTCATTCCCCCCGGCGCCGGATGCCGGCTCCTCAAGGACGCGGGCGCTGATATTCGATCCATCTGCTTCGGCCGGTCCCTGGTCGATCCCCTTGCCCTGAACGGCTCCGTCGACCTCGTGGTGGAGATGCTGGGCACCCTGACGCCATCTGTCGTGCGGCTCTCGGGTCGCGAGCGCGAGGATGCGCGCGCCCTTTTCTCTTCCATGGAAAGGGAATCCTCGGCGCGGACACCCGGCTTCCAGGGCATGATGCGCCTGAAGCTCATGGAAGCGATCCTCATGCTGGCCCGCGCGCGACGTGGAAGCCCGGCAACGGGATCCCCGACGCCAACGGGGCTCCAGGCGCCGCTGCGCTTCCACCCAGACGAGGCCATGCAGTACATCCAGTCGCGTTCAGCGGACCAACTCTCACTGTCAGAGCTCTCCGCCCGGTATGGGCTTAACCCCAGCTACTTTTCGCGCCTCTTCCGAAGCCATGCCGGTGTATCGCTTGTCGAGTACATCAACCGGATCCGGATCCAGAAAAGCTGCCTTCTGCTGAAGCGCTCGGACGCGAGTATCGTGGAGATCGCGTTCGCCGTGGGATACAACAACCTCTCGCACTTCAACCGGTACTTCCGCCGCATCATGGGAAAGAGCCCGCGGGAATACCGGAATTTCAGCAAAAGGTAAAAAAAGTATCGATTTTCCTGTTCGCGCGTGCAAGATTTCAGGCCCCGCGCGGGCCATCCTCTTTCCATGGAGGATGATCCATGGAAAAGCAGAAAAGCCTTCTCGACAGGATCCTGCTTCCGACGCGCATTATCGTGAACCGGATCGAGCTTACCACGGCCTCGTTGGCCGATGTCGTGCAGAAGGGCGAGCTTGCCCCGGCCGGCGGGGATACCTGCGAGCTTGAGGCCGGCGGCCAGATCCTTGCGCGCGGGAAGATCGTGAGAAGGCGCGGCAGGTATTTCTTCAAGGTCATTGAAGCGGCAGAGGAGGGAAGGAAATGAAATTGGGAAACGTGCAGGAGGTGCAGGTTCCCGCGCAGGTCGTCCTGGGCACGACGAATCTCACCTTGAGCTCTCTGGCATCCCTCGGGGAGGGCTCCATCATCCCTTTGGACAAGCTCGCGGGGGAACCGGTCGACTTTGTAGTGGCAGGGGAGCTGGTGGCAAAAGGGGAGGTGGTCGTCATCGACGAGAACTTCGGGATCCGCATCACGGAGTTCATGGAAAGGGGGACCTAGCCATGGAGCCCGACACACACACATCCGGGGTGATGCCCGGCCCGGAAGATCGACGCAGGATCAAGATCTACGACTTCAAGCGTCCCGACAAGTTTTCCAAGGACCAGATACGGACCGTCTCCATAATGCACGAGACCTTTGCGCGCCAGACCACGACCGCTCTTTCCTCGGCGCTCCGTAGCCTGGCCCACGTGCACGTTGCCTCGGTGGACCAGCTCACCTACGAGGAGTTCATCCGTTCCGTCCCGAATCCCACGACCCTTGGCGTCATCGACATGGATCCTCTGAAAGGGTCCGCGATTCTTATGATCGACCCCGCAATCACCGCCGCTTTCATCGACCGGCTGTTCGGCGGTCCGGGAAAGGCTGCGAATCATTTCCGCACGCTCACCGACATCGAGTGCGCCGTGATGGAGGGGATCTACATACGTATGCTGGGAAACCTGCGCGCGGCATGGGTGGTCGTGATGGACCTGCGGCCTCGGTTGACGAAGCTCGAGTGCAATCCCCATTTCGTCCAGATCGTGCCGCCGAACGAAATGATCGTGCTCGTGACATTCGAGGTTCGGATCGGAGACGCGGAAGGCATGATCAACCTTTGCATCCCCTACCTGACCATCGAGCCGATCATCCCCAAGCTTTCCGCGCAATACGTGTACGCGGGACTGCGGCATGGGCCGGAGATCGCGTCTGCATCGATAGCGTCTCTCCCCATGGTTGCCGAGGTATGCTTCGAAGGGGAGCACGTTGCGCTCAGCACATTAGCGAACTTGAAGCGGGGGGCGCGCATCGGCATTCCGCGGTACGCTGAAGGAAAAGCCTTCCTGCATTCCGGCGGATCTCCCATCTTGAGGCTCACGGCGCATCGCACACGTGGCGCACGCCGTACCACCTACTCCGTGGATGAAAACCGTATCGCAATGGACCTGCGGGCGCTGGGTGCCGCTGGCAAAAAAGCACAGGAAGAAAAGGTCGACACGCTCCAGGATGCCCTGCATTCCCTTTCCTCCGAGATCGGGGCTACCGTGAAATCGCTCCAGGGGAGCATCACGAATCTCGCTCGGAAGCAGGAGGAGATGGCGGACCATCTGCTCCTGCCGAACACGGATCGGGACGCGGGTTCAACCGAACAAGTCGATGTAAGGAAACGACCGTTCGCTTGGTTCACCATGGCCGAATGCAGTGTGCTTGCCATGTTCATAAGCAAGGAGCATCCGCAGCTCATCGCGCTGGTCCTCTCCTACCTGGAGCCCAGTCTCGCCGCGTGCGTGCTGGCAAAGATACCCGAAGAGATGCGGACGGATGTGGCGGCAAGAATCTGCATGATGGACAGGACCAGTCCCGAGGTCTTGCGGGAAGTGGAGCGCGTGCTGGAAAAAAGCATCTCCACGATCATTACCTCGCAGGACTACATCGCCGCCGGCGGCATCGATTCCGTGGTGGAGATCCTCAATATCGGCAGCCGGAGCCTCGAAAAGGGCGTGGTGGAATCGCTGGAAAAGCTCGATCCGCAGATGGCCGAGGAGATCAAGAAACGCATGTTCGTGTTCGAGGATATCGTCCTGCTGGACCGCAAAGCGATCGGCCTGGTCGTCAAGGAAGCCGTCCAGGAAGACTTTGCGCTCGCACTCAAGGCGACGGATGAAGAGGTGCGGAAGGTGATCTGGGATTGCATTTCGAAAGCGGACAGCGAAGCCATGAAGGTCCGCATGGAGTCACTGGGCCACGTGCGCCTCAGGGACGTCGAAGAAGCCCAGCAGCGGATCGTGGGCGTGATTCGAAAGATGGAGGAAGAGGGCAGGATCATGGTTGCGCGCGCCGATGAGACGGTGGTATAGGGACACACCGACACGCGGCCGCGGCTGTTTGCACCGGAGCGGCCGCCCGGTTCAGCTCTCCACGTCCAACTGCCCAGCCGCGGCCCGGGTTTCACACCTGCACGAGCATCCCATCGTAGGCCGCGGCCGCGCGATACGGGCTTTGCTGAAGCCTGTCATGAATGCTGAAGTGATCGAGGCCCTGATGCGGGTTGAAGTGTGTCGCGAACACCGCGGTCCGCGCATCAATAAATCCGATCCCTGCCATGCGCCGCAGCATTGTGAGGTAGCTCGACAGGTCCAGGTGACCCACAGGGAACTCCCCGCGGTCCGTTTGTCCTGCAAATGTGCACTCCAGGATCAGGGTGTCAACGCGCTTCCCCGCCAGATACGCCCACGTCTCCTCCTGGTAAAAGCCGGTGTCACAGGCATACAAAAGGCTCTTCCCGTGGGGCAAGTCCAGGAGATAGTTGATCGAGTACTCGTTCACCCCATACGCCGTATGGTTTCCCTTGATCGTCCGCACAGAGAAACCCCCGATCGCGTATTCCTGGTAGTATTCAAGACCGTGGAATACAAGGTTGGAATCGATCCAGCGCATGTCCTCCTCTGAGAGCGACATGTGCGCGATCAGCGCCTCGACGTATTTCTTTGCCGGCTTCGACATGTACAGGGAAAGAGGCTTTCCGTTGAGCACCTGGGACATCTCCTTGTCGCAGAGCGCTGAGAGCGCGAAGTGGTCCCGGTGGGTGTGGGTGACAAGCACGTGCTCGACATCGTACATGTCCGTGCCGGCCCTGATCATCTGCCAGTAATGATCAGGGGAGATGTCGATCTGATGATGTGGTCCGACACGCAGAGACGATCGCGTCTTGATCTCCACGCCGCCTCTTTGCCTGACCCCCTGGCAGACCGCGCACCGGCAGTACGCCGCCGGCACGCCTTCCGCGGCTCCCGTGCCAAGAAAGATGAGCTCCATCTCCTCCCTCCATTCACGTGTCTATTGAAACATGTGCCATCAGTCTGGATTTATCAAGTGAAGCAGAATTTACTGCACCGGCAACAGCACAGTCTCGTACGCTCCCACCTGGAGTTTAAAAAAACGCCCATCGGTTGAGAAAAGGCCATGGCTCCCTAGGCTCACGCCTTGCAATGCAATCACCTCATCTTCCGCGGTCAATGCGGGGGAAAAGGGGCCCTCGAGGAACCAGGTGCCCACACCTGGCCTGATGCGGACGTCCCGGCATGTCAAAGAATCTATGTCGTACACCCTGAACTCACCCCGCGCCATCTTCTCTGCCATTGCGTCAAGGTCCAGATTCCAGGGATCCGGTTCCTGGCGCAGATAGGTCATGAGCCGGCCGGCATTGAGCAGGGAGACGTCCCTGCCGATCGCGCGGAGACGGGAAACAACAAGCGCCGCGGCTCCGTCCTGCCAGGAGAGCTGCAGCGATCCTTGGTCAGGAGGTTCAAGCAGAGAAGCAGGATACAGCCCGCCTGCCGGACGGAGAAGCCCAGGGCCAGCATCTGCCGCCGTGGCGTCCCAGGAGACACGGGGATAGGCAAGGATGGGGGTATTTGCCGCCTTTGCGCATGAAATTGAAACCGCGGATTGCCACTCCGTCACTTCCTGATGCTGCTCATCTCCATTGGCATCCAGGAAGACAAGAAGGAAACTCAGATCCGGGAAAGCGCGCAGCCATTGTTTGGGCGGACCGGGAATGATGACATTCACGCATGCGTCAGGGCTGAGCAGGGAGCAACCCGTGGCCAGAAGGGCTGCAACAAAAACCATGGCAGGCCGAATCCGCATGCCCATTGTAATGTGCCCGGCCTTCCCAGCGCTTGCCTGGCCGCCATTGCCGCCCTATTCTCCCAGCGCGAGGGCGAATCGGCTTGTAACGGAACAAAGCGTTCGATGTCGTGCCGCGCCGCATCCCAGTCCGCACATGTCATCTGCTAGTTGAAAGACAGGGAGCAGCCGGGCAATATCAGCGAGGGGGAAGATATCGGATGACCTCGAGAGAAAGAGTCCTTGCCGCAGTGCGCCGGGAAGAGCCCGACCGGGTGCCGCGCGATCTGAGCTGGGGGCTGACCCCGGCCGCCTACGAGCTTTTCACGCGCAAGACCGGGCAGACCGATCCCCTTGCATATTTCAAAGTGGACACGCGCCTGGTGTCCCAGCCCCCCACCCGGGACCCCGCCCGTCATGCCCGCTACCATGGAAAAGACGCGGACGTGAATGAATGGGGCGTGGCGAACGAGCGCGGGTCGGACCCGGCCCTACACTTCACGCATATCGTCTCCCCGCTGCGCGGCGCGACCACGATTGAGGACATCGTCGACTACCCGCTGCCCGATCTCGATGCGGACTACCGGATCGCGGGCCTTGCCTGCGAGGTGGCCCGGCTGCACGAGCAAGGCTTCGCCGCCGCGGCGCCGGTGGCAACCACGATCTATGAGGTCGCCTGGCAGATTCGCGGCCTCGAAGAGCTGCTTACCGACATGGTATCCCAGCCGGAAATGGCGGAATGCCTCTTCGACCGGCTCACCGCGCTGCGGGCGGCCCAGGCCGCGGCGTACGCGCGCGCGGGATGCGACGTGCTCATGCTGGGCGACGATGTGTCGGCCCAGAACGGCATGATCATGAGCCCGGCGATGTGGCGGCGGTTCTTCAAGCCCCGGTTGGCCAGGATCATCAACGACGCGCGCGCCGCGGCCCCGGGCATCCCCGTCTTCTACCACACCGACGGGGATTGCCGCGCGATCATCGAGGAGCTCATAGAGATCGGCGTCACCATACTCAACCCGGTGCAGCCCGAGTGCATGGACCCGGCGGAGCTCAAGCGCAGCTACGGCTCGCGGCTTGCGTTCTGGGGAACGATCGGCATTCAGGGAACGCTGCCCTTTGGGTCGCCGGACGACGTGCGGCGTGAGGTGAAGCGACGCATCGATACAGTGGGCGCGGGCGGCGGGCTCCTGCTCGGTCCGTCGCACATGATCGAGCCCGAGGTGCCATGGGAGAATCTCGTGGCGCTGTACGACGCCATTGACGAGTACGGGGCATACTGAGGCCGATCACCCGCGCGGCTCATAGTGCGCGGGGCACGGCTCACCGCGGCCGCGCCGTCAGCGGTCTCCTACTCTCGCGCGGGGGAGGCGAGCTGCGTCTTGTAGAGCGCTCGAATCTCGTTGAGAAGCGAAATGTAGCGTTCGGATCGATAGTCCGGGTATGTCCACTCGAGGGACCGGAAGCTCCCCCGTGCATAAAGAAGCGTGATTTCGGCATAGATGCCCCCTTCCAGGGGAATGCGATGCGCGCTCTCCTTTGTCGTGGCAAGGGTGAACCGTGACAGCGCCATGAGCCCCGGATCCAGGTTCACCGTGCGAAGGCCGTCTACGCGGAATCGATCCTCAAGGGCGTTCGTCTGTTGCTTGATCAGGGCAAGGCTTGAGGGATCCACCAGACGGGAGAAGGACACGAAGGACCGCTGGATCGGTCCGCCCATCTCCGCGTCGTAGTAGTGAGTAAACGTGAAGGGAAACGGAACGCAGTGGAAATCCACGCCGCCCCAAAGCTCCACGAGCGGCGGCAGCAGCTCCTCCTCCCCGCCGCGGCGGGAGGAGAGGATGCACATCACGAGCTTCTCCGGCGTGAATGAACCCGCGGTACCCATTCGGTGATAAAGGCAAATGTCACGGCGTGCACACCGTGACGGCATTGCGGCCGCCGCCACGGTATTCCGTGGCATTTATGATTGCGGCCGCCAAAACTATACCGTATACTCTCGGCTGATGGAAGGATCCGCCGACTATCAGGATCAGCTCGACTTGGCGTTGGACAAGCGCAGGGAATGGCTTGAAACCACGCAAATCCCCAGGCTCAGGGAGGCGCTGGCCTCATTCGTGGCGCTTTTCGAGGGAGTCGTTGCAATGCTCATCCGCAAGGGCCTTCTCCGCGAGGACCCCTACAACTACGAGCAGGTTTTCACGGAGATCGTCATACCCAGCGATGAGACCCTGCCCGAGTTCGAGAACTCCGACGAGGTGAGCTACCGCCTGGCCGCCTACCGGCGCCAGCTGAAATACGTGTCCACCGAGTACCCCCTGGAGCTGCAGTCGCTGGGCCTCGGACGGCTGAAGAAGGTATCCTCGCTCCTCGCGTACATCAACTGGCTTGAGCTGGGCGAATCTTCGAAAAGCCCGACCACCCGGGGCTTTGCCCGGGCGTTCATGAAGGTGCGCATGGGAGCGGATACCATGGCCTCCCAGATCCTCAAGGACTCGGAGATCCAGATCGTGCGCTTGACGCACCAGATCCGCGCGCAGCTGGCCGAGCTGATCGCCTATCACCGTGAGTCGTGGAAGGCGGCGATCCGCCGGGACATCCTGCCCGGGATCAGCATGAGCGCGGCCGAGCCCCGCGCGCGCAAGGAGGAGATGCAGCGCGCTCTCCGGCGCGGTTTTGCGAACAAGATGGCAAACACGCCATGGTATCCCGCCCTCACTGAAGAGATCACCGACGAGGAGCTGGCTTCGGACGGCGCGCAGAGAAAGCAGAAGATCCTCGCCTCCCTCGCCCTGCCGGAACCGCCAAAGGCGGAGACTACCGCCGCGCCGGATGGCCGCGCAATCCTGTTGGAGGCCGTGCGCCTGTTCAGCCGGCCGCATGAGGAGCTTGCCACGGCGCTTGCCGTGCTGGAGGAAAACGAGCGCATCATCCTGGGATCGCGGGGGGGTGGGAGCGGCTGGTTCAGGCGGCTTCTTGGGGTTGGCGCCAGCCAGCCTGCGGGAGATCGCGTGTACAAGCTGCAATACGCGGAACCGGGGACGCCGCCCCCGAAGACGGAGACCCTCGATTTCTCAGCGTTCTCCGCGGAGGTGAAGAAAAAAGCGAGCCTCCTGGCCACGCTCGCCTCGGGCACGAGCGCCGGCTTCCGCAAGCTGGCGTCAACGAAAGAGGAGGAGATTGCCGGCTTTATCGACAAGCAGCTCAACGAGCTGCTCCTTATCCACAGGCGCCTGGGGTCCCTCAACACGATGTTCCAGGCCCGGGTGATGCAGGAAAAGAAGACCACGAGAGGAATCAAGATCGAGCTGCTCACCATCAAGAACAGCATCATCAAGGCGAACCAGAGGCGCCACGAATACAAAGAAAAGGGCGCCGGTTGACAGCGCGCTCCGACCCATCGAGAAATGGCACCATGGATGACGGGTATTTCAGGGAAATTCTCGGAGTGACCGAAGACGCAACCCGCGATCAGATCCGCAAGGCCTACCGGCAGCGGGTCATGGAGAATCATCCTGATCGGTTTCCCAGCGATAAAAAGGCGCTGCAGGAGCTGGCCACCATCACGCTGACCGAGGCATACAATGCCTTGATGTGCGCCGTTCGGCCCGGGGCACCGCGGGCGGACGGCCCGTCACGCCCCCGGGAGGATGCGGCGCACGCGCCGGCCGGGAAACCGGCCGCCGCCCCTGTCTCCGCCGTTTCCCGTTCAGCCGTTGCTCTGCACCGCGATCCCGGCTACGCCTACTACAAGCAGGGGTTCATCAACTTCTCCCTTGCCATTCATGGGATCGCCGACGTCAACCGCCACATTGCGGCCGGCCGGATTCCCCGGTTCACGCGCCGCTACACGGCATCGGAATACTTCGGGAGCAGCCTCGCCTTCCTTCGCGCTGCGCACGGGTATTTTGCCCGCGTGGTGGAGAAGCACCCCGACAGCGTCTGGGCGTCGGACGCGCGATGGAAGCTGCGGCGCATCGAGCAGTTTTCCCAGCTCTACCGGAGGATCCTCCGCAACATGACGGGGAAGTGATCGCGACGCGGACGCGCCGCGGCGCGCGGCTCAGCCGCTGCCGTAGGTACCGAGCACGCGCAGGTCTTTGGTGAACTTCGCAAGCTCTTCCATGCCGCGCGTGAACTCACCGACATCGGCCGGCATGTCAACGTCAACGTAGAACAGGTATTCCCACGGCTTGCCGTGAATGGGACGCGACTCCAGCTTCTTCATGTTCAGGCCCCTGCCGGCAAGGACCTGCAGCGCCTTGAACAGGGCGCCGGGCTTGTCGGCAACGGCGAAGCAGAGCGATGCCTTGCCCGGCTTGCGCGCGCTTGCCTCGGGGGGCAGCGTCTGCTCCTCGAGCGCGATCACGAAGAACCGGGTGTAGTTTTGCACGTTCGTCTCAAGTCCCTGCTTGATCACCGAGAGGCCGTAGACGAGCGCCGCTTCCTCGCTGGCAATCGCGGCGTTCTCTTTTGCGCCGATCTCCGCCACATGGCGTACGGCCCCCGCTGTGTCGTAGAATGCCACCCGCTCCCAGTCAGGATGCGCGTCAAGGTATCGGCCGCACTGCGCAAGGCCTTGCGGATGCGAGAAAACGCGCCGGATGTCCTCTATTCCCGCCCCCGGCATCCCAATGAGGTTGTGCACGATGCGTATCTTCTGCTCGCCGACGATGCGGAGGTCGGGGTATCTCAGCAGGAGGTCGTAGTTCTCATGGATGGAGCCGGTGAGCGAGTTCTCGATGGGCACAACGCCGAAGCGCGCCTTTTCCTGGAGCACGGCATCGAACACCGACCTGAACTCGGGCACCGGCAGCGCGGTCACATCAGAGGTAAACCAGTGCCGGATGGCATGCTCGCCGAAAGCGCCCCGCTCGCCTTGGAACGCGACGACCGTTGCGCCCGACTCCGCCGCGGCGACGGTGATGTCGGGCCGTTTCGCCGCCGCGGCTTCCCGATCAGGGAGCCGCGCCAGCTCCTTGCCCAGCACGGGGGCAAGGGCCTCGATGTCGCGCATGAGCTTCTCAAACTGCTCGGGATACAGGGACTGCGGCCCGTCGGACAGCGCGTGCTCGGGGTCCGTGTGCACCTCCACGGTGATCCCGTCGGCGCCCGCTGCCACGGCTGCCAGGGCCATGGGACTCACCTTTGCGCGCAGCCCGGTTCCGTGGCTGGGATCCACGATGATGGGCAGGTGGCTCAGCTTCTTCACCACGGGAATAGCGGAAAGGTCCAGCGTGTTGCGCGTCGAGGTCTCGAAGGTGCGGATGCCCCGCTCGCAGAGAATGACGGCGTCGGTGCCCGCGGCTAGAAGGTATTCAGCCGACATGAGCAGGTCCTGGATGGTGGCGGCAAGGCCGCGCTTGAGGAGGACCGGCTTGCCGAGGCTGCCCACGCGCTTGAGAAGCTCGAAATTCTGCATGTTGCGCGCCCCGATCTGCAGAACGTCCACGTAGTCCCGCATGAGATCCACGTGCTCGGGAGACACGATCTCGGAAACCACCGGCATGCCCTCGGCCTCCCCCGCCTCCTTGAGGTAGGCCAGCGCCTCCTCCCCGAGCCCCTGGAAGGCATACGGCGAGGTGCGCGGCTTCCACGCGCCGCCGCGGAAGAGCACGGCCCCTGATTCACGCACGGCCGCGGCGCACTCCAGTGTCTGCGCGCGCGATTCCACCGCGCACGGCCCCGCGATCGCCACGATGCGCATGCCGCCGATCCGCACCGGGTGCGCCTCGCTGCCCAGCGCTATGATCGTGTCATTCTTGCGGAACTCGCGAGATGCCAGCTTGTAGGGGGAGCTGATGGGGATGACCCGGGCCACGCCGGGCAGAAGCTCCACTTCGCGGATGTCGATGCCCAAGACGCCGACGGCGCCCAGGATCGTCTCCTCCTGCCCGACAATCTCGCGGATCGTGTAGCCTTTGGCCGCGAGGAACTCGAGAATATTATTCTTGTCCGTTTCCCGGATGGTGCGTTCGAGGACAATGACCATCGTACGCCCTTTGCCCGGCGGTCAGGCAGACCGGGTCGCGGTGATAGTCACCTTGTTCCTGCCGTTTTCCTTGGACTGGTACAGCGCCCGGTCCGCCTCACGGATGATCTCGCTGGGCGCATACGCCGATTCCGGCTCGAACTCCGTGACCCCCACGGAGATGGTGACGTGCAGGGGCGCGCCGCCATTGGCGCTGGGGAAGGGGTAGGTTTCCACCTTTTTCCGCAGCCGCTCGGCCACCACCAGGGCGCCCTTGACGTCCACGGCGGGCAGGATCAAGGCGAACTCCTCTCCGCCGTAGCGGGCGGGAAAATCCACCTGCCGGATGGACTTGCAGAGCAGCCGGGCAATGTCCCGGATGATCCGGTCTCCCTGGAGGTGGCCGTAGGCGTCGTTGAATTTCTTGAAGTGATCGATGTCGAACATCACGAGGCTGAAGGTCGACTTGTACCGGCGGGCGCGCTCCAGCTCCTCGTCCAGGGTCTTCTCGAAGAAATGGTGGGAGAACAGGCCCGTCATCCGGTCCGTGGTGGCCTGCCGGAAGAGGCTCGCGTTTTCGATGGCGATGGAGGCGAACCGGACGATCCTGGTGATGTACTGCATCTCCTGCAGGTCGTACGACCGCCCGGCTCCGTTCTTGGGAAGCATCAGGATGCCGATGGAGCCCTTGTCCGTGCGCAGGGGCACCAGCACGTCAAGGGAGAGCGGTGCAAGGAGCTCCACGAAATCCTTGTCCGGGAAATTCTCGCGGAAATAGGAGAAGGAGATCTGGCTGTATTCGTCCTTGTCCAGGAAGGCCAGCACCGGCTGCAATGAAGGGAGGGTGAGACCGAGATCCTCCTTCTTCAAGCCCTTGTAGGAGATGACCTGCACGGCATTCTCATCAATCTCCCCGGGAAGAGCGAAGGCCACCATCTCCGTCTGGAACTTCGACACAAAGCTCCAGATCACGTTCTTGATGACGTTTTCGATCTCGAGCTGGGCCGTGATCTGGAAGGCGATCTCGAGGATCTCCTTCAGGTCCTGGTTCTCCCGCTCGAGCGGCACCGCGTGAAGCTCATCGCCTAGTCCGCTGCTCATTCCGCTGAGTATACCCCGGCGGCCGCGTCTTGCCAAGAAAGAAATGACGCTTCCGCGGGCGCGCTTCCTCAGCTCACGCCGTGGAACTCCGGATCCATGGGGTAAAAGACGAGCCCGGACACCGGCTTGGGGTAGAAGTGCGTGGACTTCCGGGGCATCCTTTCATTGTTTTCAGCGATGGTGATGACGTCCCCCAGGGCCGTGGGATTGAGGATCAGGGCGACCTGCATCTCCCCCTCGCGCACCCTTTCAAGCGCTTCGTCCACGTCCTTGGTGTAGGAGATGCTGGTGGACAGGCTGAGCTGCTCCTCCGTGATGCCCAGGATCCTGTCCAGGATCAGCGTGTTCAGGATGTTCACGTCCAGGAGCTTCCACGCGGAGGAATTGTCCAGCTTCACCAGCTCCTCGTATGCCTCCTGGTCGCGGAGCGTGAGCAGGTAGTAGCCGTTGGTGTTCACGATGTACGCCCCGAAGGTGTGCTCGCCCGGCTCCACGTCGCGCAGGTCGCGCAGCCAGCGGCGGCGCACCTCCTGCTCATCTTCGTTGCGGAAAACGTACTTCTTCACGTGGAAGTGCTCCAGGATGTCCGCGCCCAGCTTGAAGAGGCTGTCCACCTGGATGCCGTGGAGCATCCTGTGGGTGGGAAGAATCGTGAGCCCTTCGTGTTCGGAGTTCACGAGGAACATCATGATGTATTCCCAGGGCGCGCCCGGTCCGGCGTCGGGGAACCTCCTCCGCATGGCGTCGCGTATGCTGAGCATGGTCTGGTAGCGATGATGCCCATCAGCGATGTAAATCTTCAGCCGCGCCATTGTACGCCGCACGATGTCGCACGTGCCGGGATCAGTGAGGCGCCACAGCCGGTGGCGCACGCCGATGGGCTGTTCGACGTAGTCGATGATCGGCGATTCCTTCTCCTGGTCGTCCAGGATGTTGTCGATGACGTATGCCCTGTCCTGGTAGAGGCTCCAGATGTACTCGAACTGCGTATTGGTGGTCTCCGTGAGCCTGATCCGGTCTTCCAGAGGTCCTTTCAGCACCTTCTCGTGCGGGAGGATCCTGCGCTCGGTGTAGTCGCAGAGGCGCACGGCGCCGATGAACCCCTTCACCCTCCTGCGGCCGATCTCCGGCAGGTCAAACTCCTGCTCGTAGACCCAGAACGAGGGCCGCGCGGTGGACCGGAGGATTCCCTGGGATCTCCAGCCGGCAAGCAAATCGCGCGCCCGGGTATAGCGGTTGTTCGTTTCCCCGTCCCCCGGCTGGATCTTGTTCAAGATGAGCCGGATCACATTGTAGCTGTGCTGCTGGTAATAGGCATCCTGCTGCTGCGCGGATATGACATCGTAGGGCTGCGAGAGGCAACGGCCGATGTCGTTCACGACCTTCGGATCGTAGTGCAGGGCGCGGAAGGGACGCACGTCATTCACGCTGTCGGGCACGCCTCTCGCCTCCATGCCCGTACATTGACATACTCCGCGGCAGTGGTCCACCATCGGCGCATGCAAAAGGGCTTCGTTGCATTCCTCGGCAGCCCTCGACCCCACGGGAACACGGACACGCTGGCGGAGCGCGTTCTGGAAGGGGCCCGTGAGGCGGGTTGGCGCACCGAGAGCTTTGCGCTGCGGGCCTTGAAGGTCCACCCGTGCACCGGCTGCGATTGCTGCTGGAAAAAGGGAAGGCCCTGCATCTTTTCTGATGACGGGAAGCTGCTGTACGATGCCATGATCGCGGCGGATGCCTTCCTTTTTGCCACGCCCGTGTACTGGTACGGTCCCACTGCCATCATGAAGGCCTTCCTCGACCGGCTGGTCGTGTTCAATACGGAGGAGGGCCGGCCGCTGGTCAGAGGCAAAGCCGTGTACCTGGTATCCGCGTGGGAGGAGAAGGGAATGAGGGCGGCTGAGCCGTTGGTGAAGCTTTTCGAGCTGGGATTCGAATACCTGGAGCTTCGATTCGCCGGCCGGCTTCTCGTTGACGGGCTGGGTCCGAAGGACGCCGCGCGCGGCAGCCCCGAAGCCCTCCAGAGAGCGTACGCGCTGGGACGGTCCCTGGCATGAAGGTGCTCCTGGTCAACACGAACCGCATGAAGCCTCCCGTGGCGCCGATCGGGCTGGACTACCTGGCGGACAGCCTGCGCGCCGCCGGCCACGAGCTCTCCCTGCTGGACCTGTGCTTCTCTGAAAACGCGGAGCAGGCCATGGAGGCGGCTGTTTCCTCCTCCACCCCCGACGCAATAGCGGTGAGCGTGCGGAATACTGATGACTGTTTTTTTTCAAGCGGCGCGTTCTTCCTGCCCGGCATACGCGACACGGTGCGCGCGCTGCGGGATCACTCCGAAGCGCCGATCATCCTCGGCGGGGTCGGGTTCTCCGTCATGCCGGAAGCCGTCGTGGAGTACTGCGGCGCCGACTTCGGACTGGCCGGCGAGGGCGAGGAATCCTTTCCCCGGTTCCTGGCCGCCCTCCGCGAGGGCGCGGACCTTGAACCGGTTCCCGGACTGGTCTGGTGGGACGAGAGCGGGCTGCGGCGCAACAGAGCGGCCGATGTCTCCCTCGAACGGCTGCCGCGGCGCGCCCGGTCGTTCGTCGACAACCGCCGCTACTTCGCGGAGGGCGGCCAGGCCGGTTTCCAAACCAAGCGAGGCTGTCCGATGACATGCGCCTACTGCGCGGACCCCGTCTCAGAGGGCAGGCGCAGCAGGCTCATGCCGCCGCGCATGGTTGTTGAGGAGCTGCGCGCCCTGCTCGGCCAGGGCATTGATCACTTGCACACGTGCGACTGCGAGTTCAACCTCCCCCTCGTGCACGCGCGGGAGGTCTGCCAGGCCATCATCGACGCGGAGCTGGCCGATCGGCTTCGCTGGTACGCCTACTGTTCCATAGCGCCTTTCGACGAGGAGACGGCCCTCCTGTTCCGCCGGGCAGGCTGCGCCGGCATCGACTTCGGAGCGGACAGCGGGAGCGCGGAGATGCTGCGCTCCCTCGGCCGGCACTTCGGACCCGCTGACCTTGAAAACACGGCCCATTACTGTAAAAAGGCCGGCATCCCCTTCATGTACGACCTGCTCCTCGGCGGGCCGGGAGAGACGCGTGCTACGGCGCGCGAATCGATCGACCTGGTGCGGCGCGTCGGTCCCGACTGCGTCGGCGTCTCACTAGGCGTGCGCGTCTATGACGGCACGGGCCTAGCGGAGAAGATCCGCGCGCAGGGGCAGATCGAGTGCAATCCTGACCTCTACGGGGCCAAGCTTGACAATGAACGATTACTGCGGCCGATCTTCTTCCTCTCCCCGGGCCTGGGGCCTGATGCCGACTCTTTTATTCGGGAGCTGATCGGCGGCGACGAACGGTTCTTTCTCCCCTGCGGGCCCGACGCGGCGCGCGACTACAACTACAATGACAACGAACTGCTTGTCCGCGCCATTGCAAACGGCGCGCGCGGCGCGTATTGGGACATTCTCAGGAAGATGAGGAACGCTGGCAATGGGTGACGACACTCCCCGGTACCTGGACGGCTATTTCCTTGTATCGGAAATCGCCCTCATGGACCCGAATTTCCGGCGCACCGTTGTGCTCATGATCACCCATGACGACAACGGCGCTTTCGGTCTCGTGGTGAACCGTCCCTCGCCCTTCACGCTCGGGGACCTGGTAGACGGCATGGAAGGCTCTCCCGCCGCGTCGATCCCCGTCTTTGTCGGCGGTCCGGTCCAACAGGATGTGCTGTTCCTTCTGCACGCCGCTTTTCCCGGTCATCCGGGCGACGCTGACCAACCCGTCGAGGGCGTGCTGTCGGAGCCGGCGACCCGGTCCATGATCGGGTACCTGAAAGAAGCGTGGAGCGATCTTCCCGAAGAGGAACGTCCGGCGGTCCGGGTCTACGCCGGCTACTCCGGATGGGGTCCCGGCCAGGTGGAAGGCGAGCTGAAAACAGAGTCCTGGCTTGTGCTGAAGGCAACGAAGGAGATCATCTTTCGGACCGACGCCGCGGGGGCATGGGCGGACGCGTTTGCCAGGAAAGGCCCTCTCTACCAGATCATCCTCCAGACCGGGTTCAAGCCCTCGATGAATTAAAAGGAAACGACGGCGGCGGAACGCGGAATACGCACTCCTGCCATGATCCGCGCAACAGAGAGGATGAAGCTGCCCGCCGACCCGCTAAAACCGCTAGATCCGGTAGTGCACCTTTTCACCTGATGCATCGATATATTCGATGGCGGATCTGCTGGTTTTCAAGTCCGTGGTCAAGGTGCAGAACTTTTCTTCCCTCCGCCAGGAAAGGCGGATGATGCTGTCGTCGGTATCCAGCACCTGGAATTCGCCGTTGAAGGCCGGATGCTCGTTTCGAAACCGGATGAGCCTGAACAGCCTCTGGACCACATCCTTCCTGATACGAGCCTCGATTTCTTCAAGGCTGTAATTATGACGATTGATTTCCCGGCCTTCCCCGGTCCGCTGAACTGCTTCCCCGTCGTTTTCCCCCGCAAGCAGGCCCATGTAGTAGACCTGCGGTATTCCCGGCGTGAAGAACTGGATGGCCCGGGCCGAGAGATAGGCGTCATCGCTGCAGCCCAAGGCGGAATAGTAGGAGCAACGGATCTGATGGACATCGAAACCATCCGGGTCTTTGTGCTTCGAGGAGATGACACGGCTCAGGTTTGCGCCGCGCTCAACGCAGGTTTTCACAAGCATTTTCGCGTTCTCGCTTGCATACATCCCGTCCAGATCCGGCTTGACGGGGATTCCGTCGTGGCAGTCGAGCATGGTGAATTGCCTGCGAGGACGGATCCGCAGATAGTCTTTCAGTTTTTTGCCATTCTGGCTGAGCAGGGCGTCAAGAACTGCATACGGCAGGATAAAATCGTATATCCAGAATCCATGTTCTGATAGACGGAATTGGGTTGCATGGTGGGCATGGATTTCGGGAAGCAGCTCGATCCCGAAGGAATCCGCCAGCTTTCTGATCCAATCAAGGAATTGGAATATCTCCGGCTCAACAAAAAAGCAGCTCGTCCCGACTTTTTTGACAACATAGCCAACCGCGTCCAGCCGGACCATTTTCACGCCGCGGCGGCTGAAATTCGCGATGAAGTCGGTCAGGAGCTCCCGAAAAACATCCGACCTCCAATCCATGTCGATCTGTTCGGAGGGGTCCTGTTTTCCAAACGTGGTCCAGAGCACTTCTTCCTTACCGGTTTCCTTGATGGTAAACCGGGAAAAAGGCGATGGCCTGCGCAGAAATATCCGGGAGAGATCCTCTTCTGAAGGATTCCCCTCCGGCCACAGCTTGTCCAGAGTGATGAACATGTCCGCGAAGCGTGAGCGGCGGCCCTTTTTCAGAAAGTCCTGGAAATAGGCGGACTGCCGGGAAACATGATTCACCATCAGGTCGAGCATGACGGCGGAGCTCTCGCCGATGCGCCTGATGTCCTCCCAGCTCCCGAATCCCGGTTCGATCTCCAGATAGGTCAAGGGAGCAAACCCCCTGTCTCCGGAAGAAGGAAACGGCGGCAGGATATGAATGCCGCCCGGGAAAAGATGGGAGAAATGCGTACGCAGCACCTCATCGAGTGCCCTTAAGCTTCCTCCCAGCGAATCAGGATAGGTAATAAGCTGAACCTGGTTCCTTATCACCATGGCATACCTCTAGGATCAGTCCATCGCGAGCACATCGTAGTCCTTTGTGATGACGAAGTCCGCAAGCTGTCCATGCCCCGCGATGATCTTGTGCTCTGTCATCAAAACCTGCTCAATGAATGGATCTCCCGCCTCTGCTCCCCGGTTTCTCTTCAGCCTGTGCTCCAGGGTATCCAGGCGGGATCTGGCGATGAATATCCTTGTGTCCACGTGCTTCAGCAAAGAGGTATAGGTTCCTTCCGCGATCACCACCTTGATGCCGTCCAGACTCAGCTTCTCTTCTTCCACGGAGTTCCTGTCATAGTCGATGAGCGGCTTGATCAGCTCAGTCTTTCCCTGGAGCGCGGCTCTCAGGTTGCCCTCCAGCACGTCAAGCCTCACCTCGACGTGGGGTCCAAGCCATTCCGGGTCTTTTCTTCTTTGAGCGTCGTTCGACCTCGGCGGGAGAACAAAGTAATCGTCCTGCCCCAGTATCACCGATCGGATACCGTATTTTTCCAGTTCGTCGGCAATTGCCTTCCCGGTTTCCGATTTGCCGCTGCCGGATTCACCCGCAACCGTGATGATATACCTCGATGGTTTTTTCCTGATTCTGTCGATTACGACTGGAACGATCGCACCCGCTGCTTTCCTGTGATGCTCTTCCACCACGATGATGTCACCCTTCATTCGTTATATCCTCCTCCAGCTCCTCTTAAAAAACCAATTGACAGATTTAATAAAATATATCATAGTCTGCATGAAAGCACTTTCATGAAAGCACTTTCATATAGAAGGAATACCATGCCAGGCAAGGCTGGGTCAACCATATACGGCGTCGCTGCCCACGCTGGAGTGAGCATCTCCACCGTGTCGCGCTTCCTCAACTCCCCTGAAAAAGTGAGCACCGAGACCGCCCGGCGCATCAGGTCCTCCATTGACCAGCTCGACTATTTCCCTTACGGGCATACGGGAATGCGGGCGCACAGAAGCATCGGCCGCATCGGGGTGCTTTCTCCTTTCTTTCCCGCGCCTTCGTTCGTACAGCGCCTCCAGGGCATGACCGGTGTCTTTCGGCAAGCGCGCTGCGAAATGGTGGTATGCGCGGTGGACTCCCTAGAACAATTGGCCGAATACCTGCACTCGATGTCTTTCCTGAGCAGGTTCGATGGCCTGATCATCATGTCGATGCAGGTCGGGGAGGCGGACGCACGCCGGCTTATCCAGTCCAACCTCCACGTCGTCATGATCGAGTCCGTGAATCCCCGGTTTACGTGCGTGGAAGCGGACAATATGCTGGGCGGCCGGCTCGCGGTCCTCGGATTCGACAACATCGACGTGGCGGGCTTTATGGACCTCAGCACGGTGAGCCAGTCCCTGGAAGAATCCGGCCGGGTGGCCGCGCAGCTCCTCATCGACCGCATCCATGAACCGGACCGGCCGCTCCAGCGCGTGCACCTGGACGTGCGGGTCATTGAAAGGGACACAACGTGAAAAGGCGCCCATTGCATGACCGGCGTTGCGAGATCGGCCTTGCCTTAAGCTTTCGGCGGGAGTACCCTAGTCACTACTACTATAAAGGCTTCTCAACTCCCCCTCGGTGAGGGGGTTTGTGCGAACCAACGTCTTGAAAATGGAGGATGCTATGAAGAAACTAGTGCTGGTGCTCGTGATCGTTCTGATCAGCACCGCGGCGTTCGCCCAGGGCATCACCCTGGAACAGAACAAGCCGGAGATCGACGCGGTATTGAAGGCATATGCCGCGACATGGTCCGCGGCGAACAATATCCCTATGACCGTCAAGTCCGTGGGCGGCACTTCCGGCATCGATCTGGGCACGCAGCTCAAGGCGGACTTTGCCGCGGGCGACATGCCTGACATTTTCGTCATTGAAGGGATCCAGGCCTACAACAATTGGGGGAACATAATCCTCGACCTTTCGGGAGAGAAGTGGGTCAAGGATACGTCGGTTCCCTTCAAGGTCAACGGCAAGGTCTATGGTTTCCCAGTCTCCGTCGAGGGATGGGGCCTGGCCTATAACGCCGATATCCTCAAGAAAGCGGGGGTCGATCCGAAGACGCTCAACAACTACGCCGCCTACAAGGCCGCCTTCGCGAAGATAGACGCGCAGAAAGCCGCTCTCGGCCTGAAGTCAGTCGTCTCCATGGCGGCGAGCCTCGACATGGCGTGGGTCACCGGAGACCACAACTTCAATTCGCTGCTTTCCAACGGGCTCCCCTACGGTGACATGTCCGTGACGAACGCCCTTCTCGCCGGCAAGGTGGACGCACAGCGCCTGTCCCAGTACGCTGACTGGGTCGAGCTCCTCTTCAAGTACGCCGACAAGGCCGTTCTCACCACGGGCACGTATAACGATCAGGTGGGCGCCTTCGCTTCCGGCCAGGCCGCGTTCATACACCAGGGCAACTGGATAGACCCCAACATGGCGCAGGCCAAGGCGACATTCAACATGGCCTTTGCTCCGCACGGCTCCATGGCAAAGGTCACGGACGGCATCTTTGTCGCCGCCCCCTCCTTCTACGTCATCAATAAGAACTCCAAGAACGTTCCGGCCGCGAAAAAATTCCTGAACGACCTTGTCTACACGGACGAGGGCAACAAGTACATGGTCGTGGATGCCGGCATGATCCCGGCATACAAGAACGTGAAGCTCAGCCCGTCAGGCCAGCTCTCCAAGTCCGTTCAGACCTGGGCCGCCGCGGGCAAGATCTATAGCTGGAACCAGTATAATTTCACCAATGATTTCCGCGCGAAAACGCTCGGACCGATCTACAACCAGTTCGCCACCGGGGCCATCACGAAGGCGCAGTTCATCGACCTCATGACCAAGGCGTTCCAGAGCCTGGCCAAGTAGGGTCCATTCCGCGGATCGGCCGCTCGGCTGATCCGCATCCGACCCGCCACCCGACGCTCGAAGGGTGGCGGGTTTATCATCCGAGTGAGGAGCGTCACCCCATGCGGAAAGCAAAACATCCCGCCATTTTCTGGCTCTTCCTCGCGCCCGTGCTCTTCGCCTTTGCTATTGTCATCGTCATCCCCTTTCTTCTGGGCGCGTACTACTCCTTCACCAACTGGTCGGCCACGGCGTCGATAGGCGACACCCTCAAGCTTGTCGGCCTGGCCAATTATGCCGGCATCCTGAAAGACCCGAGCTTTACCTACTCATTCCTCGTGACGGTCGCCTACACGGTGCTCAACATGATCGTCATCAACGTCGTGTCCTTCAGTCTCGCAATGCTCGTGACGCGAAAGCTCCAGGGTCGGAATGTCTACCGTGCCGGTTTTTTCATCCCGAACCTCATCGGCGGCCTGATCCTCGGATACGTCTGGCAATTCATCTTCAATAACGCCATCCCGTCCATCGGAACGATGCTCCATATCGCCTCGTGGGTAAACCCGTCGAACCTCCTGCTAGCCAAAAGCAACTCGGCCCTTGTCGCCATGGTCATCGTGGGGGCATGGCAGTACGCGGGCTACATCATGGTCATCTACGTAGCCGCCATCGAGACCATTCCCCAGGAGCTCATCGAGGCCGCGCAAATTGACGGCGCATCCGCCTTTCGAAGGCTGCGCGCCATCACCCTGCCCATGACGCGGCAGGCATTCACGGTCACCATATTCCTCACCCTGGTGAACTCCTTCAAGCAGTTCGACGTCAACGTCTCCCTCACGGCGGGCGGGCCCTCCGTCATGTACATGGGCAAGGCCATCTACGGCACCGAGCTGCTCGCCATGAACATCTATAACCAGGGATTGAAGTCCAACGACATGGCGGGCGGCCAGGCGCGCGCAGTCGTATTCTTCGTCGTGCTGGTAATCGTCGCGGTCATCCAGGTCTCCATCAACAAGAGAAGGGAGATAGAGCTGTGAAAACGCACCGCACCGCGCGACTCATTGCCCCCGAGGTCCTCGCCATCGTGCTCTTTCTCCTGTTCCTCTTTCCCTTCTTCATCGTCATCATAAACTCTGCCAAGGGCCCCTTTGAAATCACCCACAACCCTCTCGCGCTTCCCAGCAACTGGCTGAAAATCTTTCAAAACATTGCCACCATCTGGACCAGCGTGAATATTCAATACTCCTCCTCGTTCATCAGCTCGGTCATCATCACGGTTGTTTCGCTCGTTCTCCTCAACGTGCTCTCCTCGCAGGCGGCGTGGGTGCTCGTGCGAACCAAGACCAGGCTCTCCATGAGCATCTTCGTCACCTTCGTCGCGGCAATGGTCATACCCTTCCAGATCGTCATGTTCCCGCTCCTCACGTGGTTTCGCGAGATATACACGTTGACGAACGTGCGGCTCCTGCGGGCCTACACGGGAATCATCCTCGCCTATATCGGGTTCGGCATGTCGCAGTCCATCTTTCTTTTTCATGGATTTATCAAGAGCATTCCCTTGGAGCTCGAGGAAGCAGCGACCATCGACGGCTGCCGACCCGCGCAAACTTTCTACCGCATCATCTTCCCCATCCTGAGACCCATCCACGCCACGGTCCTCGTGCTGAACGGCATCTGGATCTGGAACGACTACCTCCTTCCCCTCCTCATCCTCGGCAAGGGAAACAAGGTGATGACGATCCCCCTGGCCGTGTCCAATTTCGCGGGCGCCTACGTCCAGCAGTGGGACCTCATCCTCACCGCCATCCTCATGGCCATGATCCCCATCGTGATCCTTTTCCTCTTCGCCCAGAAGTCCATCATCAAGGGTATGGTCGCCGGTTCCATCAAGTAGCCATGGGCCGGAAGCGGTTTGCCACAAAC
>JBEKQU010000019.1:0-69736 GCA_049519415.1 Spirochaetia bacterium | reverse complement strand
TTCCTCTACATACGTGCTATCCCTCCGAGCCTGTCACACCGTGGTCGGGCAACTACCCTGGCTGAAAACGCGACCACGGCCAGTCCCTCTCGCCCCCCAAGCCGAGATTTGGAATTGCTGGCGCGGCGTCAGCGGTCTTGCACCACGGGCGATAATTCGCTAAATTGAAGGGTGCTATGATCAATTTAAAAGATTACATTGCGCGGGACAGGATCGCTTTTGTGGAGGCGCGCAACAAGCAGGATGCCCTGGCAAAGCTCATCTCGCTCTCGGACGACCCCCGGCACGTGATCGACTTTGAACAGTTCCAGAACGCTGTTCTCGACAGGGAATACATCGTCACCACGGGCATCGGGCAGAACGTGGCCATCCCCCACATCAAGAGCAAGTGGGTGAAGGACTTCTTCATCACGATCGGGGTATTTCGCGACGGGGTGGAATGGCAGTCGCTGGACGAGAAGCCGGTGCATCTCGCCTTCCTCATCGCGGGACCCGAGGAGCATGAAAACTACCTTCGCATCCTGGCAAAGCTCACCCTCATCATCAGGAACAAGGAAAAGCGCAAGGCGATTATCCACGCCGAATCGGCCGATGAGGTGTTCAAGCTGCTGGAGGATTCCTGACTCCGTCATTCCAATCATCGCGCGAAAAAAAACCGCGAGATGATACCCCATACATTCCGGAAGGAGATTTCGCATGGCAATCAAGGTGGGAATCAACGGGTTCGGGCGCATCGGCCGCCAGGTCTTTTTGGCCATGGTGGACAAGGGCCTCCTTGGCAAGGAGATCGACGTGGTGGCGGTGGTGGACATCAGCACGGAGGCCAAGTATTTCGCCTACCAGCTAAAGTATGATTCCGTGCACGGCAGGTTCACGGGCACTCTGGCCACGGAGAAGTCGGCAGGCGCCGCGGACGACGACATCCTCGTGGTGAACGGCTGCAAGACGAAATGCATCCTTGCAACCAAGGAGCCTTCGCAGCTTCCCTGGAAGGACCTCGGGGTCGAGTACGTCATCGAATCCACGGGGCTTTTCACGGAGGCCGACAAGGCCCGCGGCCACATCACGGCGGGCGCAAAAAAGGTCATCCTTTCGGCGCCGGGCAAGGGCGAGCTGAAAACCCTGCTGATCGGCGTGAACGACAACGAGTACGATCCCAAGAAGCACGACATCGTCTCCAACGCGTCCTGCACCACAAACTGCCTGGCCCCCCTGGTGCACGTCATCCTCAAGGAAGGCATCGGGATAGAGACGGGGCTCATGACAACCATCCACTCCTACACGGCAACCCAGAAGACGGTGGACGGACCCTCCAAGAAGGACTGGCGCGGCGGCAGGGCGGCCGCCATCAACATCATTCCCTCCACAACGGGCGCTGCCAAGGCGGTCGGCGAAGTCCTTCCCGCGGTCAAGGGAAAGCTCACCGGCATGTCCTTCCGCATTCCGACGCCCGACGTTTCGGTGGTGGACCTGACCTTCCGGGCCGCGCGCGATACCTCCATCGAGGAGATCGACGGCCTGATGAAAAAGGCTTCCGAAACCTACATGAAGGGCATCCTCGGCTACTGCACGGACGAGGTGGTGTCCACGGACTTCATCCACGACGACCGCTCCTCGATCTACGACAGCCTCGCCACCCTGCAGAACAACCTGAAGGGGGAAAAGCGCTTCTTCAAGGTCGTCTCCTGGTACGACAACGAATGGGGCTACTCCAACCGCACCGTCGACCTTCTGATGAAGATGGCAAAGACAAAGTAAGCGTGATTGCGCGCCGCGGGACGGGTTGACACCAGCGACCGTTCACTCTACCGTTGAGAGAGGGAAAGTCCCCAGGAGGTGATCATGAGACGCTCACTGGTCCCTCTCGCGCTCCTCATACTCATCTCTGTTCTCTCCTGCGAGCGTAAACCGACAAGCCTCATTCCCCCGGCAGTGGTTGCGGACGCGAAGAGCGCCATTGCCATCATGAGCGATCTCCCGCTGTGGACCCTTGCCCAGGGCGCGCTTACGTTCAAGGAAGGAATCCCGATTGGAGAAAAGCTCGCGCTTCTTGGCCCAAGTGAAAAGGTGGTGCAATCGGGAAAGGAAAGGGAGTACCAGCACGTCCGGCGTGAATCCGGCAGCGAGGGATGGGTGCGCGCTGATTTCATCGTTTCCCGCGCCATCCTCGCCGTCATCACCACTGATGACGCCGTCCTGTACTCGGCTCCCGCAAACACCTCGGCAACCACGGAAACCATTCCCGTGATGACCATCGTGGCCATCCACTCCGACTCCGCCGGCATGAGCTTCATAAGGGTCACCTGCTACGACGCCGTAGCCAAGATGCTGCTGAAGGGCGTCTACCTCAGAAACGAGGGCGTATCCTCCAAGCCATCCGATGTGCAGGCAGCCATCCTTTTACAGCTTGCCGCGGCATCGAAAAACGCCAAACAAAAGCAGGCGTTTCTTTCTTCAGCGGCCAAGGACTACCCGGATTCGATCTTCATGCCGGATTTGACCCAGGCTCTTGCGGCGCTGAACGCCCCTCCCCCGCCTCCCCCCACGCCAACTCAACCCGCAAGCGCGGCCGTCATGATGACTTTGGAGGATGCCGTAAGCGTCCTCGATGCTCCCGATCCGACAGCGGGGAAGGTCATTGTCACGCTGTCCAAGGGTCAGAAGGTGGAAATCCAGGAACAAACCGTGGGCACGGACACCATCGGCGGCCAAACTGCTCACTGGTACCATATCAAGGAGCCAGCGGGCTGGGTGTTCGGCTCTTCCCTCGGCCCAGTACAGTAGAGGCGCGCGTTCTGGCCGGCTTTGCATGTCAGCTCGGATTGTGTACCATGGCCTCGTGCGCGCAAGGAGGATCAGATGCCGGTGATCGCGGTGGTGGGAGCGAACTGGGGCGACGAAGGGAAGGGCAAGATCACCGACTACCTGGCGCGGGAGGCGGACTTCGTGGTCCGCTACCAGGGCGGCAACAATGCCGGGCATACCATCATCAACGAATACGGCAAGTTCGCGCTCCACCTTCTGCCCTCCGGCGTGTTTTCTACCCGGGTCATCAATGTCCTCGGCCCCGGGGTCGCGGTGAACGTATCCGCGTTCCTGTCGGAGATCGAGAAGCTCGTGGAGCAGGGAGTGCCCCGGCCGGACGTGCGGATCTCCGAGCGCGCGCAGGTCCTCCTCCCCCACCACATTCTCTTCGATTCTCTGGAGGAAGAGAGGCTGGGGAAGGAGAGCTTCGGCTCCACGAAGTCCGGCATCGCGCCGTTCTATGCGGACAAGTATCTGAAGATCGGCCTGCAGGTGAACGAGCTCTACGACGAGCCCCTGATGCGGGCGCGGCTCGCCAAGTCGCTTGTTCAGAAGAACGTTCTCCTTGAAAAGCTCTACGGCAAGCAGCCGCTTTCCGTGGATGAGATCATGGCGCATGTCGGCGCGCTGCGCGAACGCCTGGCGCCCTATGTCACGGACACCACCACGCTGCTCCTGGACGCGGGGGAGGCGGGGAAGACGATCCTCCTGGAAGGGCAACTGGGCACGCTCCGAGACCCCGACCACGGCATCTATCCCTATCCCACCTCTTCCTCCCCGCTGGCTGGCTTCGGCTCCGTGGGCGCGGGAATTCCTCCCTGGGCCATCTCCCGAGTGGTGGCCGTGACAAAGGCGTACTCCAGCTGCGTGGGCGCCGGCCCGTTCGTCACCGAGCTGCACGGCGAGGAGGCGGAAACACTGCGGAAGCTGGGCGGCTCAGCGGGCGAGTACGGCGCAACCACGGGCAGGCCCCGCAGGGTCGGGTGGTTCGACTGCGTGGCCACCTCCTACGGCTGCCGGGTCCAGGGGGCCACCGAGGTCGCGATCACGAACCTCGATGTCCTGGGATACAGGGACTCGATCCCGGTATGCACGGCCTACACCATCAGCGGCGCCGTGATAAAAGCGTTTCCCGTCTCGCGTCTTCTGGCTGCGGCAAAACCCCTTTACGAAGAGCTTCCGGGCTGGAAGACCGACATCACGTCCGTGCGCAGGTTCGAGGAGCTGCCCCCGCGCGCCCGGGAATACGTGCATTTCATAGAAGGACGGATCCGCGCGCCGATCAAGTGGGTGTCAGTGGGCCCCCGCAGGGAGCAGATCATACAGAGGTAGAATCAGACAGCGTCGAACCGCTTTCCACCATCCTCACCAGCCGGTTGGGGTGGGCGAACCTTATCTTTTCTGCGTCGAACTGGGAAACAATGTCCTTCATGATCGAGTTCTTCAAATTGACAAAGTCGGTCTTCGCGAACCACAGGCCGAACTGCACCTCGATGCCTGATTCCTTGAAATCGCTGATGATGATGACGGGCTCCGGCTCGTCCAGGCTCCAGGGATTGGCGCCCGCGATCTGGGCAAGTACGTCGTGCACCCGGCCGATGTCCTGCCCGTAGTCCACCTGCAGCGTGATGTCCATCCTGCGGATGGGGAAGCGGGTGATATTGGTCACCTCGGAGCTCAGGATCTTCTCATTGGGGATGCGCACAAAGAGGTTGTCGAAGGTGCGGATCTTGATGGAGAGCAGGTCGATGGACTGAATGATCCCCGTGGTGCCGCCGATGCGTATCACGTCGCCAATGGCAAAGGGCTTCTCGGAGATCAGGAACAGCCCGCTGATGATGTTGGACACGCTGGTCTGGGAGGCGAACCCGACCGCGATCCCCACGATTCCCGCGGCGCCGAGGAACGCGGTGAGCTTCAGCCCCAGCTCCGCAAGCACCGCCATGAAGACAAGGAAAAAGCCCGAGTAGGTGATGATCTTGCGGGCGATCATCTGGCGCTGCGGGGTGGACTTCCTCATGATGTAGCGCTGGATGACCACGGCCAGGAGCCGCACGAGGAACAGCCCCGCCACCACGGTGACGGCCACCCACAGCGCCTTGGTCAGGATGTCGGGGGAGAGGGAACGGAGCCAATTCGCGATCTGCTGGAAAAACATGCGGCCTCCCCTTGCTCAGAAATCGGTGAAGGATCTCAGCATTCCAAAGGTCTTTCTGATGTTCCACCCCGCGGCTGGCTCGCGCGCCTCAGAAACGGGCGTCATCCCCTCCTCGAAGCCGGGCGGCGCATGAATGATCTCGATCTGCGTCAACTGATCGGGGCCCTTGAACACCGCGTGAAGGCTGTTCGTCCAGAAAAGCCGGGTCCCCCGGAAGATGCTGAGGTTTTCCACGTGCAGGCAGATTTTCTCAAACGCCAGGTCCGTGTCAGAGTCGTTTTCAATCATGAGGGGGCAGACGGCGATATCCGCGGTTGTGGCAATGGAATCCACGGCGTGGTGCAGCCGGGTGGCCAGGCCCCAACACAGCTCTCCATTGACGGGATCGCCGAACCAGGTGCGCGTGAGCGCCCACAGCGGTTCCTCGAAGATCCGGGCGGGCCGATAGCCGGCCGTGGAGAGACGGAACCACACGGGAAGCTCCAGAAAAAAGATCGTGCTCTGCCCCGGCAAAAGGGTGAGCGACCTGTCGGGGCGCACGACCACCGGCTTGTCCGGCAGCATGGGCGCAGGCTGCACCGGACCGCCGTCCCTGTGCAGGTAGTGCCGCCATTCGGAGGATATCGGCTTCTGCGTACGCGGTACGAACGCACAGCGCGCCTCTCCACCGGGTTCGGCTTCGGGCTGCGAAAGCACGTGCCACTCGCTCTCAATGCGCTCCACCCAGATGCTTCGCCGGGGGAAACGCCACACGGCGCATTTTTTCTGGGGAATCTCCACGCGCTCCCAGACCGCGACGCCGGTCTTCTGCATGTCGCCTCTCTTACCTTTCTTTTCGGCTCCTTTTCAGCAGGAGGATACCGACAACCAGAAGCACAACCGGGATGACCAGCGCGGTGAGAGGGAAGCTCACTGCCATCAGGCTCATGGTGAGCCGGCTGAACGGCTCGGAGAAGATGCGCAGGATGCCCACCACACCCGCCACCAGTATCACCCATCCCATGGTCCGCTTGTTGAGAAGCACGCGCTCCCAGACCGCCTTCATCGTGTCATCGTCTACTGACGCCGGCGCTTCCCTTCCGCTTCTCTGCGCATCGGCGATGGCCATGGCGTCAAACACGGCATAGCTGAGGAACAGAACGCCCAGCGTCGGTATCAGGTACGCGGTCATCCAGTACATGCCGGTGGCATCGGAATAAAGAATAATGAGGAAGAGGGAAACGATCAGCAGCCCCATGAGCACAAAGCCCTTGCCGATGAGGCCCAGGAACATGTGCCCGGCTCCGGGCACGATGCTGAGCAGGGCGGCGGCAAGCTTCCGCCAGCCGGGATGCACGCGGGAGCCTGCCCCGGTCCTGGCCACGATCCGGGAGAGGCACTCCCGGCACCATGTCCTGTGATCCAGCTCAATGGCGCACGCCGCGCAGTAGTATTTCCCGCATTCCGCGCACGCGGCCACGGCATCAGTCTTGGGATGGTTGGCGCATTTCATCTGTGGCTCCCTCCATTCTGTGGTTCTCCAAGAAGTTCCCGCACGGCATTATCCGCGCCATCCAGCGCGTTCCGCACGACTGCGATGCCGCCCCTTCCTGTATCGAAGCCGGCATCCGCCCCATTCTGGCTGAAAAGGGCGGGATACGCGACCCGGGGGATGAAGAGGCTCGCCGCGAGCACCGCCGCGGCGAGCATGAAGCTCAGGCCCAGCCTGCGGTACATGCGAGCAATCGTCGGCAGGAGGCGTGTCCTGCCCACTTCCCGCCCGGCGTCTCGGCTGCCTGATTCCGCGGGCCGTGGAATAAGGGCCTCCCGGTAAACCGCGTCCATCACCCGGTCGGCGAAACCCCGGGGCGCCCTGACTGTCGGATCTGCGGCGAACGCGGAAAGGAGCTGTCGCGCCGCGGAGACCCGGGCCGCGCAGCGAGCGCACGACCCAACGTGCTTCTCCACCTCCCGCGACAAAGGCTCTTCCAGAGCGCCATCCACGTACCGTTCAATCAGAGGCTCAACCCGCATACATCTCATGCTTGGCCTCCCCCGTGCCGCGGCTCTTCGAGCGCCACGCGGAGCATCTTCCGCGCCCTGTACAGGCGCGTCTCCACTGTCTTCAGCGGGACCCCGAGGACCTCCGCGATCTGGTCGTAGGACATATCCTGGTAATAGAGGAGGAGAATGACGCCTCGGTAGATCTCCTCCAAACCGTCCAGCGCGCGCCTGACCCTTTCCCGCTCCTCTGAGACAACAAGCCCCTTCTCCAGATCCGCCCTCTCGTCCGCAGGCATGTCCGCTTTGTCAATCGATGCGGCAGCTCGGTCCGGCCTCCTGTTGCGCCGCAGCCAGTCCGCGCAGAGGTTGAAGGTGATCCGGTACAGCCACGTGGAGAACTTCGCGTCTCCCTTGAACCCCGGGATGCCGCGATACGCGCGGAGGAAGGCCTCCTGCGCCACGTCCTCGGCCTCGGTCCGGCTGCCCACGAACCGCAGCGCCATGCCGTACACGGCGTCCTGATGGCGATGCACAAGCTCGGCGAACAGCCGCGTCTCTCCATTGCGCACGCGCTCGATGAGCTCGCCATCCGCCCCCCGCTCGGCTCTTGCATTTCCGGGCGCCACCTTTCCACCTTAACCGCGGGCATACTCCGCTGTCAAACAAGTTCGACGCGCCGGGACGGCGCATCACTTCAGAAAAGAGGAGAATAAATTTCCCATGATTCGGGGGCCGCGAAACGACTCTGGGAAATGGGGGAGGACCTATGCGGGGTCCGCTACCTCTGACGGGCTCCGCCCGCCTGACACGCCCCGCGGGAGCTACGGCGCCCCGCGGCTCACTCCACCCCGCAGCTCACTCCACCCCGCAGAAGCCGGAGCCGCACTTGCCCAGATCGCAGCCGTGGCCGCCAGTGTGGCAGGCGGGGACCTCGCCATCGGGTTTCCCGCTGTGCGCCGCAAAGATGCTCAGCTTCTTCACGACGCGCTCGCTCTCGCAGGAGGGGCATGCGATCTTCGTGTCGGATCGCACCAACAGCTCGAATGCGTTCCTGCAGTCCTTGCACTCGTATTCGAAGATCGGCATGGCTCACTCCCGGGGGGCATCGCGCTCGCCGCGACAGATCACGCGGATGCGCTTGTACAAACCATCACCCTCGCTCACCGTCTCGATGTCACCGTAGCGCGCCAGGGAGGTATGGATGAGCCTTCTCTCAAAGGGATTCAGGGGCTCCAGAAGCTGCGACTCCCTGCTCCGCCGCACCTGCTCCGCCACCTGGTTGGCCATGCGGATCAGGGCGCGCTCCCGGCGGCTCCTGTAGTCCTGCGTGTCCAGGATTATCCTCGTCGAATCGCTTCCCTGGCGTCCCGCGGCCAGATTGACGATGAACTGGAGGGCCTCCAGCGTCTTTCCCTGCTTGCCGATGAGGATCCCCGAGCCGTCGCTCTCGATGTCGAGGCCGAGCCTGCCCTCTTCACGGAAGTTCACGTTCACCTCCGCGGGGAACCCCATCCTGTCCAGCAGGCCAATGGTGAAGTCGATGACCTTTTTCTCGAACTCTCCGCTGGCCTCGATCCTGCGGGAAACGGGCCGCCGCTCCTCCTTCTCATTGCCGGGCTCCACGGCATCCTCGTACTCCTCGCTCTCCTCCTCCAGAAGATGCACGCGGATCTTCACCTTGCCGCCGCGAAAGAGGATGCCGGGGCGCTTGGCCTCCACGATCTCGAAATCGATCTCGTTCCTGTCGAGGCCCAGTTCCTCGATGGCCCTGTCGATGGCCTCCTTCTCGTTTCGTCCCTCGAACTCCTTCACTATCATGTCGGTCTCCTTGGACTTGATATGCTCATTCAGCGATTCTTCGTGCGCGTTCTCCTGAGGGTCGTCGCTCATCTGGCCGGCTTCGGAAAGGTTCTTGCGCCGGACTTGCCCCCGAACTTCATGGGAACGGCGGGCGGCGCGGACTGCGCGTCCTTCTTTTTCCTCAGCCAGTTGATGTAGACCTGCTGCGCCGTGGAGAGGATGTTCTGCACGGTCCAGTACAGGACAAGCCCCGACGGCATATCGTAAAGTATGAAGAGGAAGACGATGGGCAGCGCGTACATCATCAGCTTTGCCTGGGCCCCGCCCTGCTGCGGCGTACCGGACGGCTGCGTGAACTTGCTGGAGAGAAGCTGGCTGGCCACCATCAGGAGGGGAAGCGCGCGCAGCGCGGTCCATCCCAGCAGGGGGATGGTGAAGGGGAAGTTCCACACCGATTCAGGAGCCGAAAGGTCGGGGATCCAACCGGGAATGAAAAGGGCTCCACGGAGCTCGAAGTGGCTGTTCAGAAGGTTGTACAGGGCAAAGAAAACGGGAAGCTGCAGCAGCATCGGGAGGCAGCCCGAAAGTGGGTTGACCTTCTCCCTCTTGTACAGCTCCGCGATCTCCTGGTTCATCTTCTCTGGCTTGTCCTTCAGCCGGGTGCGGATCTCCGTCATCTTTGGATTGAGAGCCGCCATCTTTGCCATGGACTCGGAGCCGCGGAAGGTCAGCGGGAGGAAGACAACCTTGGTCAGCAGGGTGAGCAGGATGATGGCAATGCCGTAGTTGGGAATCAGGAGGTAGAAGAAGTCCAGGATGTACTTCATCAGGGTGGCCAGCCATCCGATGAGGATCGATGAAGTGACCACTTCGTCCGCGTGGAGGCCCGAGATCTGGAACTGGTTCTTTGCGGCGTCATTGTACAGGGCCAGGATTTCCTTCTTCATCGGGCCCATGTAGAACCTGAAGGTGTCGGTGTTTTTCGCGCTCTTCAGCACCGGCCTTTCAAAGGAGATGGACGACCGGTCGTATCCCTCCACCAGCTTGCGCGAATCAAACACGAGACGGTACGGAGTGGCATCGGGAACAGCGATGGCGGTGAAATACTTGCCCACGATCCCCGTCCAGCTCACCTGCTTGTCCAACTCCTTCAGGGAGCCCATGCCCACCTTCGGGTCCTGGCGCTTGCCATCCGCCCAGTAGGCATAGTTGCGGTAGTCGTTCCTGCCGTCCAGCTTGGTATAGTGCGGCCCGATCTGCGGCCCGAGGGTCAGCGTGTACGCGTATCCGCCGAAGTCCAGGTTGGGGAACTCGTTTACGGAGTTCTCTATGGTGACGCGCAGCTCGAAGAGGTACTCGTCCTTGTCGAACACGTAGGTCTTGTGCAGCGTGAAGGGGACCCCTGTCGGAGAGAGGAAGGAACGGGAGAAATCGAAGGTGGACTGGTTGCCGTCACCCGTCTCCCGCAGGGCGAAGGGCACGTTCACCTGGTCCGCCTTGTAGTCGCCGAAGGAGAGGGCGAACGGCATCTCACCGGCAGCCTCTGATTTGGGAAGCAGCTCCATGTCCACGGAGGAGCCGTCAAGGTTCTTGTACTTCTTGAGCTTCACCGAAACGAGCGCGGCGCCGGCGCTGTCGAACGTCATCCTATACAGGTCCGTCTCCCGGGTGATCGTCTCACTCTGGGACGCTGGCGGGGCGGACTCGGGAAGCGGCACAACCCTTCCGGGCCCCGCTGCGGTTACGGCAGTTGTCGCGGAGGTCCCCGTCGTCCCCGCGGGAGCCTGGGCTGTTTGCGTTGCCGGAGCCGTCTGGGTTGGCGCGGCAGCCTCCGCGGTCCCAGCAGGCACCTGGGGAGAGCCGGCCTGGTTCCCCTGCGCGGAGGTCTGTTGAGACGATGGCGCCGTGGTGGTCGGTTTTGTCGGGAAGAGCAGCGGCGTGATGATCATGCCCCCGACAATGATCACGACGGAGAGCACCACGGCTAGAAGTGTTCGTTTGTCCATAATTCCTTCTTCTCAGGGAACAGGGTCGTACCCGCCCGCGTGAAATGGGTGGCACCGGAGCAACCTCCGGGCGGCGAGGTAGGATCCCTTGAAAAATCCATGTTTTAAAAGCGCTTCCTTGGCGTATTGGGAGCAGGTGGGAACGAAACGGCAGGAGGGAGGGAACGCGGGGGAAACGATCTTCTGGTAGAGAGTGATGAGGAATACTGCGACGAATCTCACTGCCGTCTCAATCCGCTCAGCCTCGAAGACCCGCGCGGCCGATCAACTGCCCCATGACGGCTCGTCTTTCGGAAAAGTGGGCCCCGAAACGGACGATGAGGAAGAGCAGATCATTCCCCGGGAGGATCGACTCCTTGAGGCTCCTGTACGCCTCCCTGGTGATCCTCTTCTCCCGGTTCCTTCTGACCGCTCCCCCGCATCCCCGAGCCACGACCACCGCGAATCGCGTGGCCGGGCCCCCGTTGCCCTTGTACAAGAGCTTCACTCCCCGCGACTCGACCCTGCGCGCCGAGGAGAACATTCCCTTGATGTCCCTGCTTCTGCGGAGTCGTTCCCGTCTAGTAAGGCTTCTTCTCATCAGAGGCTGTAAGCTTGATACGTCCTTTTGCGCGTCTGCGCTTGAGGACAAGCCGGCCACCCTTGGTGGCCATGCGCGCTCGAAAGCCGAACTTTCTTGTCCTTTTGGTTTTACTGGGCTGATAGGTCCGCTTCATTGGAAAATGCTCCTTGCTTATCCTGACGAGCAGGTGTTCTTGTCACAGGTATATCTGGAAGAATATAGGGTGGAAGCACACTTGTGTCAACGGTCGTTTGAAAGCGAGGGGCCGGCTCCCACCCGTATCTTGATGCCTTCCAGGGCAGCCAGGGGAGCGGTTTTACGGGCCGCCTCCAGGAGCGCGGCCTTTCGCAGCTGCAGCATCTGCAGCCAGCCGGGATGGTCGACCTCGATCAGCAGGATGTTGTTCCTCACGTCCACCAGCCGCGCGTGCGCGGCCAGCGCCTTGCCCGCGATCTTCTCCCAGTCGCGGAACAGCGGCTCGTAGGGATTGCCCGAGAGCCATCCCTTCTCCCGCAGGTACTCTTTCAGAAGATCACCCACGCTTTTCACGGATGAAACGCGCCCCTTTCGACCGTGAGAACCAGGGTCTCCGGCGTCCGGTAGGACTGCCAGCTCTCATCAGGCAGAAACGTGAAGAAGGCCTGCTCGTACGGAGGGAACCGGGAAAGGAAGGCGCTTTTCCGGCCAGGATCAAGCTCAAGAAGAACATCGTCCAGGAGCAGGACCGGTCTGCGCCCGGTTCTGGCGGCAAGAAACCTGACTTGCGCGACGCGGAGCGTGAGCGCGCACAAGCGGAGCTGGCCGGTGGAAGCGAAGTGGGAATAATCCCTGCCTTCCCCTAGGTAAAAGCAGGCGTCCCGGTGGGGACCGGAAACCGTGGCTCCAAAAATGCGGTCGCGCTCCCTGCGGACCGCCAGGTGCGCCATAACCTGCTCTGTGGTGTGAAGGCCCTCCCAAGAGGGTCGATACCGGATGCTCACTCCCTGGTCGCTGCCCGTGATCTGGCAAAAGAGCGGCTTAAAAACCGCATCAAACTCCCTCACCAGATCGGCCCGCCGCCCCTGCAAGTTCAGGCCCAGGGAAGCAAGCTGGGCATCGTAGACGTCCAGCAGATCATCACGGCCTTGTTTAAGGCAGAGGTTGCGCGATTTCAACACCTGCCGATAGCCGCGGAGAGTGTCCAGGAAGGAAAGATCGGCAAGCACGAGGGTCTGATCAAAGAACCTGCGCCTGTCTTCAGGCGTTCCCGTGATGAAATCCATATCTTGTTGAACGAAACAAACGCAGAGGACCTCTGAGAGCAGGTCACGCCGTTCCGCAAGAGGCTTGTCGTTGACCCGAATCTCCTTCCGCCGACCCGCAGCAAACTGGAGACTGAGGTCCCTGCTGCCGGACTCGGGGCTGACGTACCGGCCGTTCAGGCCCGTTGCCGAAGATGGATCTCGCGAAAGCGCATTGTCCTTTTTCTCTCGGAAAGAGGACCCCAGGCTGAGCAGGTGCACCGCCTCCAGCAGATTTGTCTTTCCCTGTCCGTTCTGACCCACAAGAAAGACCTCGCGCGCCTTTACATCGAGCTCGCCGTCCTTGAGGTTGCGGAAATTGAAAAACCGAAGGCTTTCAAACCCCATCAATCCAGCTGCATGGGCATGATGATGTTCGTGTATCCTTCGTCAGGAACCGGTTTCAGCGTGATGGCCTTGTTCACGTCGCTGAACTCCATGCTCACCGTATCGCTTGCGATCTCCCGCAGAGGCTCGCTCATGTACAGGCAGTTCACCGCGAAGGACATCTGCGGTCCCTCGTACGTGCAGGACAGCTCCTCCGTTGCCACGCCCAGCTCGCTCTCCTTTGACATTACGGTAAGAGCGCCATCGGAAAGGGAGAAGACCACCTTGCGCGACTTCTGCTCAACCAGAAGGGAAACGCGGCGCAATGCATCTTCCAGGGCCTCCTTCTCAACCAATGCCCTGTACTTCTGGTTGTCCGGAATGACCCTGCGATAGTCGGGGAACTGGCCGTCGATGAGGTTGGACGAAAGGCGCGTGCCGCCCAGGCGGATGAAAACGTTCTTGTCCGTGAGAGCGAGCGAGAGGGAACCTTCACTGGAGGAGAGCTTTCGAATGATCGTAAGAATCTTTGGAGGAAGGATGACCCCTTTGAGGTTTTCCATGCGGACCGGAATCTTACGGGAGATGAATGAAAGGCGGCGGCCATCGGTTGCCACCATGATCAGGCTGTCATCCCGCTTTTCCACGAATATCCCGTTCATGAAGTAGCGCGTCTCATCGTCCGACACGGCAAAGAGGGTTCGGGACACCATTTCGTTAAAATCCTTCTGCGGGAAGTCGAAGTACATGGTGTCAGAAGCGCGCGCCAGCTCCGGGTACTTGTCCGAGGGGATGCAGCGAAGCTGGAAGTCGACCTTCTTGGACAGCGGCCTGATGCGCAGCATCGTTGGATCGGCCTGTTCAAGCTCCACGTCGCCTTCGGGAAGCGATCGGAGGATGTTCAGCAGCTTGTCGCAAAACGCCGTTGTCGAGCCCTCCTGGACGATATCCACGGGCATGCTCGTTTCAAATCCCACCTTCAAATCGGTGGCCATGAGCTGCAACTCTCCCTTGGAGGCGGTGAGGAGGACGTTGGAAAGCACTGAAAGGGAATTCTTGGATGAGATGACCTCCTGCGCAACGGAGATCTCCTTGAGAATATCATCACGGGAGCAGGTAAACTTCATCTTCTCCTCCTTTTATTCTTTTCTCTTCTTGAAGATCATTGGATAATGGTAGTGCCGGTGGGCGCTGTTGATTTGTGGAAAAGCGCTCCAACTCCCTGCGGGATAAAGAGATGCTTGCCGGAACAACCATCGGGAGTTCTCCCCAGAATACGCACATGCTCCCATTATAAGCGCCATCAGTGTGGATTTCGCACAATGAGAGCCCTCCTGTCAACAGAGTAGCGCGCATCTACCGCTGTCATTGAAAGCGGATTGCGCACAGGATATCCACAGGCGCTAGACATTGTTTTCCTTTATTCTCTTCACGAGGTTCTGAAGCGTGGGTTCGATGTTGGGATCCAGTTTCATCCTGTCCTCGATCTTCTGGCATGCGTGCATGACCGTGGTATGATCCCGGCCGCCGAACTCGGCGCCCACCTCTGTGGTCGAATACTCCGTGAGCTCTCGGGACAGGTGCATGGCAACCTGCCGGGGAAAAGCGACGGCTTTGGTCCTCCTTTTTCCCCGCAGGTCCTTGTAGGAAAGCCCGAAGTAGTCGGACACGATCTTCTGGATCAGCTCGATCGTTATGTTCTTCTGGCTGGGCTGGGAGAAAAAGTCCCTCAACTGCTGCCGGGCTATGTCGAGGGTGATGTGCTTGTTCACCAGCTCGGCATAGGCAATGAGCTTTGTAAGGGCCTTCTCGAGATCCCGGACATTGGTATTGATGTTGCGGCAGATGAGCTCCACCACGTCGTCGGGGATCTTCACCTTCTTTTCTTCCACTTTGCGATTGAGTATGGCGATGCGCGTCTCGTAGTTGGGGGGCTGCAGGTCCACGTTCAACCCGCGCTCGAAACGGCTGCGTAAACGGTCGGAAAGGGTGCGGATCTCCGAAACCGGCCGATCAGAGGTGAAGACCATTTGCTTGTTCGCGTCATAGAGGGCGTTGAATGTATGGAACAACTCCTCCTGCGTTCCTTCCCTGCCTCCGAGGAACTGAATGTCGTCGATGAGCAGGACATCCACGAGCCGGTACTTGTTCTTGAACTGATGGCCGGTCTTTTTTTGGATGGAAAGGATGAACTCATTGGCAAAGGTCTCCACGGTCAGGTATGCCACCTTGAGATCGGGGAACTCCCGATAGACGGAGTTGCCGATGGCCTGGATGAGGTGCGTCTTTCCCAATCCCACCCCGCCATAGATGAGGCAGGGGTTGTAGCCTGTCCCGGGGTTCTTCGAGATGGCCAGCGCGGCATTGGCGGCAAAAGAGTTCGACTCACCGATAATGAACCGTTCGAAGGTGTATTCCCTGTTCAGCTGGGGATGCTGACGCTTGCGCGTTCCCGGTTCCTCGGGTTTCTGGATGCGCGCCTGCTCGTCGCGGCTTGCCCGTGAGGACGTCTTTTTCTGTATGGAGAACTTCACGGTGAGCTCGTGCCCGGCCAACTCCGCCAGTTTCTCTTCGATTTTTGTGAGATATCTCTGGGATATCTGATCCTTGATGAACGACGAAGGAACCGTGAGCGCGATCTGGCTATCCCCGGCGCCCACGTATTCAATTCCGCGGAACCATGCCGAGAACTCCTGCTCGGAAATATCCTCCTCGATCTCTTTCAGGGCCTGCTTCCAAAACGATTCATATGTTTTCTTGCCCGACTCCATGGGATTGTCCCCTTCTTATTGCCATATTATGCACAGGTTATTAACATTCCCGTTATGCCTCCACCGCGGAAGCAGGACCGGAATTTTCGCGCGAACCCCCCGAGGGTGATCATGGCCGGAAAACTCATGTTTATAATTTGTTATATCATAACAAATAAAAACGTTGCTCTTGAAAAAGGGATAACATATTGTATCAATGAGAGCGTTAGTTGATCTTTCAAGAAGCCCGTTGGAATTCTTCATGGTCTATCCACAGATTATTCACACGCCCTTTAGGGCAGTGTAGCCTATCGCGATGAATCCGGCAAGAGCAGTTTTCGCGCTTTCAGCACTATTTCTGCTTTTTCACGGCTTTGGTCCGCCGTGAGGTCCGTGCATGGCCGCGGAGGGTCAGCAGGTGGGATGCGTGTTGATTTTTTTCAAAAATCTTCGTACAGTCATCATGAGCTTCGCGATCATTTCCCATGCACGAAACATATAGCGCACACAACATACAGGTTCTCAAAGGTCTGGAGCATGTCCGCAAGCGGCCGAGCATGTACATCGGCTCCACCAGCCTGGACGGCCTGCATCAGCTCGTCTTTGAGATCGTCGACAACTCCATCGATGAGGCGCTGGTCGGCGCCTGTACGACGATCGATGTGGTTCTTTCCAAGGGCAACATGGTCACGGTTGAAGACGACGGCCGCGGCATCCCCATCGACATCCATCCGACGGAGAAGGTGAGCGCGCTCGAGGTCGTCATGACCAAGCTCAATGCGGGCGGCAAGTTCGACAAGAATACGTACAAGGTGTCGGGCGGGCTCCATGGCGTGGGCGCCTCCGTGGTCAACGCACTGTCGGAGTGGTGCGAGGTGGAGGTGCACAGGGACGGAAAGGTGCATTTCCAGCGCTACCTCCGCGGCGTTCCCGAAAAGCCGGTCGCCATCACCATGGACACGACCCGGCAGGGAACGGTGACCAGGTTCAAGCCGGACAAGCAGATCTTCGAGGATATCGAGTTCAGCTTCGACGTGCTGTCCAACCGATTGCGCGAGCTGGCGTTCCTCACCAAAGGCATCCAGATCTCCGTTACTGATGAGCGCGCCCTTCCCAAGAAGAGCCACATCTTCCATTTCGACGGCGGGGTCAAGTCCTTCATAGAGTTCCTCAACAAGAACAAGGAGCTGATCCACCAGGAGCCGGTGTACTTCGACAGCGAACGGGATCACACCCGGGTGGAAGTGGGTCTTCAATACAACGACGGCTACACGGAGACCATCTTCACCTTTGCCAACAATATCAACACCCGTGAAGGCGGAACTCACCTGATCGGATTCAAGAGCGCGCTCACCCGTTGTCTCAATGATTACCTGAAAAAGCTCAACCTTTCCAAGAAATTGGAGGAGAACCTGAGCGGAGAAGACGTGCGGGAGGGTCTCACCGCCGTTATCTCCATAAAGGTGCCGGAGCCGCAGTTCGAGGGCCAGACGAAGGCGCGCCTGGGCAACTCAGAGGTGAAGGGCGTCGTGGAAAGCCTCACCTATGACCGGCTCACGCTGTTCTTCGACGAGAACCCGGACGTGGTGAAGAAGATCCTCGACAAGTCCATCATGGCAGCAAAGGCCAGGGAGGCTGCCCGAAAGGCGCGTGAACTCACCCGAAAAAAAGGGCTGCTGGAGAACTCCGGATTGCCGGGAAAGCTTGCCGATTGTTCCGAGGACGATCCTGATAAATGCGAGCTGTACATTGTGGAGGGCGACTCGGCGGGCGGAAGCGCGAAGCAAGGGAGGGACAGGGTGTTTCAGGCCATCCTTCCGCTCTGGGGCAAGATGCTGAACGTTGAGAAAACCCGCATCGACAAGGTCCTCACCAATGACAAGCTCTTCCCCATCATCTCCGCCCTCGGAACGGGCGTCGGAGCCCAATTTGATCTCTCAAAGCTGCGCTACGGAAAGATCATCATCATGGCGGATGCCGATGTCGACGGCTCGCACATCCGCACGCTCCTTCTCACATTTTTCTTTCGTTACATGCGGGAGCTTTTGGAAAGGGGGCATGTGTACATCGCCATGCCGCCGCTGTACAAGATCGAGTTCGGCAAGCAGGTCATCTATGCGTATGATGACGCGGAGAAAGAGAACGAGCTGAAAAAGCATGGGAAGCGCGAGAATGACGTATCCATCCAGCGCTACAAGGGTCTGGGGGAGATGAATCCCGAGCAGCTCTGGGAGACGACGATGAACCCGGAGAAGCGCAGCATCATCCACGTGAAGCTCGAAGACGGCGTGGAGGCGGAGGAGATCTTCACCACCCTCATGGGAGAGAACGTGGAGCCCAGGAGAAAGTTCATCGAGGATAATGCGCTGGCAGTGACCAACCTCGACGTGTAAGCTCAGAGAGCCGTAGAGGGAGAAACGACCGTGTCCGACGTGAAATCCCGCACCATCTCGCTTCCGATCGAGGAAGAGGTCAGGATCTCGTATCTGAATTATGCGATGTCGGTCATCGTTTCGCGCGCCCTTCCCGACGTAAGAGACGGCCTGAAGCCCGTACACCGCAGGATCCTCTTCGGCATGAACGAAATGGGCCTGCACGCGGACAAGCCGTACAAGAAGTGCGCCCGCATCACTGGCGACGTCCTGGGCAAGTACCATCCCCACGGCGATATAGCCATCTACGATTCCCTGGTCCGTCTGGCGCAGGATTTCAACATGCGCTATCCGGTGGTGGACGGCCAGGGCAACTTCGGCTCCATAGACGGCGACCCCCCTGCAGCGGTCAGGTACACCGAGGCGCGGATGAACTGGATCGCGGAGGCGATGCTCCGCGACATCAACAAGGACACGGTTGATTTCGGCCCAACCTATGACGGCTCCCAGCAGGAACCCCTGGTGCTGCCCGCGGCTTTCCCCTTTCTCCTTGCCAATGGATCCAGCGGCATTGCGGTGGGAATGGCCACCAATATTCCTCCGCAGAACCTGCGGGAGATCTGCGCGGCGATCGTGAAGCTGATCGATGCGCCGGATGCTTCCCACGAGGAGCTCATGAAGATCGTACGCGGCCCTGACTTTCCCACGGGCGGCCTCATCCTCGGCAGGAAAGGGATCCGCGATGCATATCTCACGGGCCGGGGCAAGATCATCGTCCGGGCAAAGGTGACGGTGGAGAGCTCCAGCGTGGGCAAGGACTCAATCATCGTTACGGAGATTCCTTACCAGGTGAACAAGTCGGCGCTGATCGTGCGGATAGCCGACCTGGTCAAGGAGAGGAAGATCGACGGGATCGTGGACCTGAACGACGAGTCGGACAGGCATGGAATGCGGATCGTCATCGACCTGCGCAAGGGCGTTTCCCCCAAGGTCATCCTCAACCAGCTCTTTGCTCACACGCAGCTTCAGACAGCCTTTGGCGTCAACAACCTTGCCTTGGTGAAGGGGCTGCCAAGAACGCTTTCCCTGAAGGAGATGCTGGAGTACTTCATCGCCCACCGCAAGGAAGTGGTAACGCGCCGGACCCGATACGACCTTGCCAGGGCAGAGGAGCGCGCCCATATCCTCCAGGGATTGAAGATTGCCCTGGAAAACATCGACGAAGTGATCGCGATCATCAAGAAGTCGGAGAATACCGAGGGTGCCCGGTTGAATCTCATGGCGAGGTTCGCCTTCTCTGAAAAGCAGGCCCAGGCGATCCTCGACATGAGGCTGCAGCGCCTGACCAGCCTCGAGGTGCAGAAGGTCATTGATGAGCTCACCGAGGTGCTCGCCCTCATCGAGCACCTGAAGGACCTGCTGTCCAGTGAAAAGAAGATTCTCGGCGTGGTGAAGGAAGAGACGGAGGAGATTGCGAAGAAGTTCGGGGATGACCGGCGAACGGAGATCATCGAGGAAGAGGCCGAGCAGATCAATATCGAGGATCTGATCGCGGAAGAGGACATGGCCATTCTCATCTCCAACCGCGGCTACATCAAGCGCATTCCCGTGACCGCGTATCGACGGCAAGGCAGGGGGGGCAAGGGATCCTCATCAGCTCTGCTGAAAGAGGATGATTTCATAGAGCAGTTCTTCATTGCTTCCACCCATCACTTCGTGCTCTTCATCACCAACCAGGGCAAGGCGTATTGGGTGAAGGTGCACGAGATCCCCGAGAGCAGCAGGCAGGCAAAAGGCCAGAGTATCAAGGTTCTCCTTTCCCTCGGGAGCGAGGAAGAGATCACCGCTGTCGTAAGTCTTCCCAACTTCACCGACGAACGGTTCGCGCTCATGGCCACCCGAAGGGGCGTTGTGAAGAAGGTGGCGATCTCCGACTTCGCGAATGCCAAGACCCGCGGCATCGTGGCCATCAAACTGGACAAGGGGGATGGCCTTGTTACGTCGCAGCTCACGTCGGGCAAGGACGAGGTGGTGCTTGTCACGCGAAAGGGCAATGCCCTTCGATTCGGAGAGCAAGCGGTGCGCGCGATGGGCAGGGCCTCCCATGGCGTGCAGGGAATCAGGCTTTCAGACAAGGACGAACTTGCTGGATTGGCGATGGTCCGAGAGGGCGAGCAGATGCTCCTCGTGAGCGAGTTCGGCTATGGGAAACGAACAGAGTACGACAACTTCTCCCCCCATGGCAGAGGAACCCGGGGCCAGATCTGCTACAAGGCGACCGAGAAGACGGGGGAGGTTGTGGGCGTGCTTTCAGTGAATGACAAGGACGACCTGGTCTGCATTACCTCACAAGGCAATGCCCTGAAATTGAGGCTCTCCGAAGTGGCAACCCTGGGAAAAACCGCCATGGGCGTGCGTATCGTGAACATAACCAGGCCGGATGTGGTAGTCGGGGTGGCTCGGGTGGTCAAAGAGGAGCAGCCCCAGGACGCGCCAGCGGAAGAGGGGTGATCCGGTTAAAGTGTTTCACGTGAAACATTTTCACCTGCTCGATGTACTATTTATCAGGATGTATTCATTGAGAGTCCGAGGTCTGCCATGTTGTTGTCCATCTATGTCCTGATCGCCATTGTGCTTATTTTCCTCAACGCATTTTTCGTGCTCGCGGAGTTCGCGGCGGTAAAGATGCGTCCGACCCAGGTGGAGGCGCTCGCCGAGGCTGGGAACGGGCGGGCAAGAATCGTCGAACGCATCCAGGCGCACCTGGATGAGTTTCTGTCGGTGTGCCAGGTGGGCATTACGCTTGCCAGCATCGGGCTGGGCTTTGTCGGGGAGCCGGCGTTTGCCAAGCTTATCCTGCCTGCCGTGCAATGGGTGGGGATTACCGGCGTCGCGACCAGGATAACAGCTCACTCCGTGGCCATCGCAATCGCCTATCTCCTGGTTTCTTTCCTGCATATCGTGCTTGGGGAGTTGGTGCCGAAATCAGTGGCCATCCGCAGCACGGAGAAATCCGCGCTCCTCACTGCCTGGCCGATGGTGATTTTCCGCTATATTTTCATAGCTCCCATCTGGCTTCTGAATGCCACGGTGAACGGAATACTGCGCGTTTTCCGGCTTCCTCCCGTCACGGGCCACGGCGCTCATTCGGAAGAGGAGATCCGGATCATCCTGGACCAGTCGCAATCCAGCGGCATGCTCTCCTTTCGACGCCTGCTCCACATGGAAAACGTCCTGGACATGGGAACGCTCACTGTCCGAAATGCCATGCGGGCGCGCCGGCTCGTCCGGTGTCTCAGCACGACCGCGCCCCGGCTTGAGAACGAAAAGATCATCGCGGAGTACCGGTATTCCCGGTATCCCGTTCTTGGCGAGGATCCGGAAAAGCCCCTTGGCTACGTGCACATCAAGGATTTGTTCCTTGCCGATCGTGCCGGGAAGCAGGCCTCGGATCTGAAGTCATTCGTCAGGCCCTGCCTTCAATTCAAGGAGCAGGATCCTCTTGAGCAGCGGCTCTCAGAGATGCAGCGCAGGGCAGCCCATATGGCGCTCGTGTTCGCTGAAGAGGGGAAGTGGACGGGCATCATCACTTTGGAGGACGCGGTGGAAGAGGTCATCGGGACCATTGAAGAAGAGTATCCGAATGAGCCGACGATCCGGCTGGCTGACCTGCTCATGCCCGAACACACGCTCCTGGACGTCGAAGGAGCGAGCATACTTGCGGCAACCCGCAATGCCCTCCTGCGCATCAGCGTCTCCGACCTGCCCGTTTCCCGTGATGCAATCATGCTCTCCGTGGCTGACCGCGAGAGACTGGGAAGCAGCTATGTCGGCCGGCGATTGGCGATCCCGCACGCCCGTCTTTCGCGTCTTTCGCGGCCCATGGTCATCGTTGCGCGCATGAAGACGCCTATCCCCGCCCCTGTTGCGAATGAAGACATCAACCTGCTCTTCATCCTGCTGACGCCCGCGGATACCCCCCGTATCCACCAGATTCTTCTCTCCCATATTGCCGGAATCTTCGAGAGCGATTTCCTGGAAGGAAGGCTCGAGGATGCAGCGACCGCCGCAGAGCTACATAACGTGATCTGCACGGCTGAGCAGGTGGTATTGGCCTAATATCTTCCGTACGTCCTGGCTGTCTCGATCATGGCGCGGATGTTCTCGAAGGGGGTTTCTCTGCCGCATTGGTCGCCGGTGGAAAGGATAAACCTCCCTCCCGGCTTGGCTGCGTCAATCGCCTCCCTGCTCTTACGGATGACGTCTTCCACCGAGCCGAGAAGCATCACTTCCGTTGTATGGAGATTCCCTTTCAGTACGATTCGGTCGCCGTATTTTTTCTTGATCTCGGAGAGGTTGCAGTCCCCCATGGGAGGAACTTCCAGCGGATCGATCACCGTGAGATCCGTTTCGTCCACCACCATGTCGATCAGCTTCCGCTCCGGCCCGCAGGAGTGGACGTGGGTGGGGATGCCCAACTCCTTCGCGCGGCGCGTCACCTTTTTGAGCCCCGGCAGCACATGATCGCGGACGAAGTCGGGGGTCTGGAAAATGAGGGTGCCCGAGCCCCCGCAGGTGAGGAAATCCGGCTTCACCGGCAGGCGCGCGATCGCGTCGATTCGTTTCAAGGCATCGAATGTCATGCGCTCGATCTTTTCGATCCATGGTTTGGGATCGTCGTACCATGAGTACACATCGCGCTCGCTGCCAAGCACCACCGTGCCGAAGCCGCTCGACATGCCCAGGATGCCGGATTCGCCCACCTCCTTCTTGATGACGCACCACAGATCATACCCTTTGGCCTGTGGCTTGGTGTTCACGTTCTCCCATTCGCGGGGCGGCTGGGGGACACCGAAGCGGTCTGGATCCACTCTTTCTACGGGGGGATTAGCCGACGAATAAAGAATTCCCAGCCGAGACCACTCGCCTGTTCGTGGATCGAATGCTTGCGTGAGGATTCGCTCGGCGTCGCGGTGGACGATCCGCTCCTCGGTTCCGCTGCTTGTGCCGTCCACCACGTCCACGGGACCGTAGTCGTACAGCTCGAATCCCGCGTCATTCCCGAAGAACCTCATCGCGTCGAGATAGGCCTTCCAAAGCGGGGGGTCCTTGTGCAGGTAGATGTCCCAGAAGGGCTTGCCCGTCATCTTGCACGGAATCATGTTGCTGAAATCCGGACTCACGGGAACGGAGTCGGGAATTCCGCCGTTCAGGACGGTGAGGAGCCTTTGTCGATTCGTCATGCGCATATCCCTCTGCCGTCCAAGCTACCGGACGCAATTCGCTGCGCGGAAGGAGGGAGGAAGGGCTTCGATCTTCTCGAGGCGTTTCCTGTAAAGGCCAAGGTCGAAGGGGATGTAGCCGGCCATGTAGTGGTTGGCGAATTGGGTTCCTCCCATTGTCCAGCGCATGACGAAGAACTCATGCGTACCCGGGATCATTGGGATGCCGGTGACAAAGGTGTTTGCGTTCGCCCGGGCCGTCGTCCTGCCCTCTGCCCTCAGCGCGCCCGTGTCGCCGTCCTCGATCCGCCATTCGATGTCGCGCTCCGAGAGGGTGTTGTTGTCCACGATGCACTCGTAGGTCCAATTCTGCGGCTCCCGCATGATCAGGCAGACCGGCGCCTGTGACCTCTTGATGTAGTAATAGGCGATCTTCTTCGAAAGGTAGTAGTCCACCACCGCGTCGGAGATCTGCGGCCAGCCGTCCAGGAGGTTCCACCAGATGAGGCCTGTCCGCCTCCACTTTCGCGACCTCACCATCTCGATGAAGAACTTCTTGGCCTCGGCCTGGGAGATCTGGGAGGCCAGCGCGAACTCCTCCAGCGTATCGGGCACGGCGCCGAAGAGAGCCTTCACTTGGTTGCGCATCAGGAGATTGCGGTTGTACTCCCTGCGGTCCCATCGGATGTATTCCGTATTGTGCGTGTCCCATTCGTCATTCGGCATGGGCCAGAGCTTGTCCTTGGCGATGTACTTCTTAAGCGAGGAGACGGCAGGGCATCCGTGGTAGCCGATCTCGCTGATGAAATGCGCCGTGGTCCTGCCGTAGAACTCCCCCTTGAAGTAGTCCCGCGGACCCCAGTTGTGCTGCTCCGGCACCGTGAGGTCGCCCTCGAGGGTGTAGGGGATGCAGGGCGAGGACTCGATGTAGGTGCGATATGGATCGTGGTTTCTCACCGCCATGGGAAGCGTTTCCCTGGAGATGCGGTTCATGCGGGCGTGAGGCTCCCTATACCCCAGGTACCAGAACATCTGGTCGATCTCATTGTCACCCGCCCATAGGAGGAGGGAGGGATGGTTGCGCAGCTTGCGGATCACGCATTCTGCCTCGTCCGTCACCTGTTTGAGGAACTCCTCATCCTGGGGGTAGGATCCGCAGGCGAAGCTGAAATCCTGCCACACCATCACCCCGTTCTGGTCGCACAAGTCGAAGAAGGGATTGTCCTCGTAGACGTTCCCGCCCCAGCAGCGCAGGATGTTGCAGCCCGTTTCATTTACCATCTGAAAGGCTGCTGCCAGGCGTTCCGAGTCCCGGCTGTGGAAGGCGTCCAGCGGAACCCAGTTGGATCCCATGGCCATGATGGGCGTGTCGTTGATGCGGATCCTGAATTCCCCCTTGTCGCCCTCCTCGTAGCGTCTCTCGATCCTCGCGGTGCGCAGCCCGATCCGCTCCTTGCAGGCGTCCACGACGGCGCCATCCTTGAGCAGGGCAAGCTCCACCTCGTACAGCTTCGCCTCCCCGTAGCCCCGGGGCCACCAGAGCTGGGGATCAGGGATCTTCACACTGAATCCCCCGGAGACGAAGTTCGCGACGATGTTCCTTTCGAACCTGCTCGAGCCGCAGGCGCCGCGCAGCCGGATCGAAAACCCTTCGATCAGGGGATCGTCGGTGCGGAACCTGTAGCGCACCGCGAGCTCGGCGCCTTCAACCGCAAGCTTCGTCGTGGCGTAGTAGACTTCGGTAATGTGGCTCTTTGGTCTCGTCGCGATGCTGATAGGACGCCAGATGCCCGCCGAAAGGAACCGTGGCATGATGTCCCAGCCGAAAGAATGGGCGGGCATCCGAAGGGCGACCATCTCGTCGTGCGATTCAGTGCCGAGAAGGTGCACGGGGAGCTCCCTTTGACGCGCCTTGTTCATGGCCGATTCGATCCTGACCGTGATCTCGTTCATCCGACCCCAAGCGATCACGTCAGACACATCGAACTCGTGGCCGACGAGCATATTGGAGGTTGCGCCAAGCTCAACGCCATTGAGCCATATCGTGCCGAAGGTGTTGAGGCCTTCGACCCTCAAAATAGACTCAAACTGACCTTCAGGACGGGTGGGCGCGGCAAAGGACCTGCGCAGCCACCACTGACAGAACTCGTACTTGCGGAAGCCATAGAGGTTCGTGCCGAAAAAGGGATCCTTCGCGACGCCTGCGCGGAAAAGGTCCAGCTCGACGTTCCCCGGCACCTCGGCGTCGATCTTCGTCCAGCCCGCCTTCTGTGCCTCCTCAAACGATGCCGGGTTTTTCTCACCCTCCTGCCCGAACAGGAGCGTCCACATTCCCTTTAAATCGATGATGATCGCCATGCGCTGTCTCTCCTTATCCCTTCACGGCGCCGGCAGTGATGCCGGCAATAATCTTGCGGTTCATGAACAGGTAGACGATGACAGTGGGAAGGAGCGCCACGACGACCGCCGCCAGCAGGTAGCTGTAGCGGATGCTGAAGGCGCCTTTGAATTTGCTGATCCCTAGCTGGATGGTCCAGTACTTGTCGGCGTTGATGAAGATCAGGCCCACGAAAAAATCGTTCCACGCGCTGAGGAATGCGAAGATCGCCGCGGTGGCCAGGGCGGGCTGCATAAGGGGGACCACGATCCTGCTGAACGAGCCGAAGAGCGAGTTGCCGTCCAGCACCGCCGCCTCCTCCAGCTCGCGCGGGATCTCGGCGAGATAGGCGGTTAAAATGAACAGCGAGGTGGGGAGGGAGAATGCCACGTAGATGAGGATGACCGTGAACCGGGGGTTCTGCAGGCCGATCTTCATCATCATGATGTACAGGGGCACGATCATCGCGTGCACCGGGACCATCAGGCCCAGGAGGATGTACGCCTTTGTTGCTTTGGCAAGCCGCCACTTCAGGCGAACGATCCCGTAGGCACCCATGGCGCACAGCACGACGATGCCGATCACGGAAACCACGGAATAGTACAGGCTGTTGAGGAAATACCTGTACACGGAGTAGTTGATGAAGATGTCGAAATAGGTGAAGAAATTGAACTTCGCGGGCAGGCTCCACGGCGCGGAGAAAATCTCGCTGTTCGTCTTGAAGGATGCGAGGAGGATGAAGAGCATGGGCACAAGGATGACAAGCGCGTACAGGCTCAGAAACACATAGACCGGGAGCCCCTTTATCGTGCGTGCTTTCATGCGCCGACCTCCTCGTAGCCGAAGAGGGCCGCGGCGCGCTGTATGACGACCGTGGAGACGATGCAGAGGCAGAAAAGGATAACGCCGATCGAGCTGCCGTAGCCGTACTTCATCTGAGCGAATGCCTTTATGTACATGTGAGACGCGAGGACCTCCGTGGCGTGGTTCGGTCCTCCGAAGGTGAGTATGTAGATGCTGTCGAAGCTTTTCAGGGACGAGGTGGTGATGAGGATGGTGGAGACGGCGATCATGGGCAGAAGGAAGGGGAATACGATATGGCGCACCACCTGGAGGGAGTTGGCGCCGTCCAAACGGGCGGATTCCACAAGCTCACCCGGGATGTTCGCCATGCCGGCAAGGTAGATGACCATGTGGTATCCCGTCCACTGCCATGCCACGCTCACCGTCACGGCCAGCATGGCCGTTTTCTGCTCTGCCAGCCATGCCCACTTGAAAGAGCGGAAGCCCAGGAGCCGTATCGCCTGGTTCACCAGCCCCATCTCGGGGTGATAGAGGAAGTACCACATCAGGGAGATCGCGACGCTCGAGCAGGCAACGGGCAGGAAGATCACCACCCGGAAAACATCCTTCCCCCCCCGGGCGCCGTAAAGCAGGTTGGCAAGAAAGAAAGCCATCGGGAGCTGAAAGAGGATGGAGAGAAGGAGGTAGACGAAGGTGTTGCCGAGAGCCTGCGGGAAGATGAAGTCAGTTGTAAACAGCGAGACGAAGTTTCGCAGGCCGACGTACTGCGAGGCGCCGATGAGGTTCCAGTCGAATAGGCTGATGAACAGGGAGGAGATCAAGGGGACGGGAACAACAAGCGTAAAGACCAGGACCAGTGGAAACATGAAGACAAAGATCGTCCATTTGTTCCGCAGCATCCGCTCCATGGCTTGCCCCTTTTGCGAATCAGGTCTTCAAGAGCCGATATACACGCTTTTTTTATTCGGGACAAGCGAGAAGCTGCGTCGGGCCGTCATGGCCCGACGCAGAGTGAAACAGCCGTCCGTGCAGAGAGACAGCGGGATCACTTGCCCCACGTGTTCAGGGACACGGCCTGCAGCTTGGTGAAAACATCCTTCGGATCCTGGCCCGAGAGGACCGCCTGTGTGGCGAGGTTGATCTCCTTGCCCATATCCACGCCCAGGGGGTTGTCCCACGGGATGATGCCGTATGCGGCGCCGGCCATTGCCTTGCCCAGCGCGACGGTAATCGCGGGGAGCTTCGACTCGTCCGTGCCAAGGTTGCGCGTCGTGACGAGGGTGCCCATCTCCGCCCTCACCTTCTGCCGGTCCTTGGAGAAGATGTGCTTCAGGTAGAGTACCGCTCCGTCCTTGTTTTTCGCGTTGGAGGAGATCGCGTACCCCTCGTCCTTGTTCAAGAGGAAGCCCTTCGAGCTGCCCTTGCCGCCGGGGATGTTGGGGAAGTTGAAGAATCCCAGATTCTTGTCGGGGATATCCTTGAGCAGGTTCGCAAGCTCCCACGTCCCATTGAACCACATGGCGGCTTTGCCCGACTTGAACAGCTCCACCGCCTCATTGTACTCGAGGGCGTTGAAGTTGTCGGGGTACGCGCCTGCGTCCCTCATCTTCAAAAGGTATGTCGAGGCATCAATGAAGGCGGGGTCGTTCCACTTGGACGTGTGGTCCACCATGATGTCCTTGTAGAGCTGCACGCCCGCGATCCTGTCGAAGATCGCCATGTAGGGGATGGAGCCCACCCAGGGATCCTTGTTGCCCATGGCGAAGGGGATGATTCCGTTCTTCTTCAGGGTGGTGATCACGTTCATGAGATCGTCGAAGGTGGCGGGGATGGAAAGGCCGTATTGTGCGAATATCGCCTTGTTGTAGAAGATGACCTCGGCCGTCAGGGTCGTGGCCAGGGCATAGACCTTGCCGTTGAACGTGCCGGTGTCGAGGAATGCAGGGGTGATCGTATCCTTCAGTTCCGCGTCGCCGTTGATGATGTCGTCAAGTGCGATCACCCGGCCCGCCTTCACGAACGGCTCCAACCTGCCGGAGAGCCAGGTCTGGAAGATGTCCGGCGCGGTCCCCGCGGCCATCGACGTGGTGATCTTGTTCAGATACTCGTCGCCGTTGGAGACGATGGTACGTTCGACGTTGATATTGGGGTACTTCGCCTTGAAGGTGTCATAAATTCCCTGCTGCCACACGACGCCCGGATCCGTCGGATCGGCGACGTTCGCCTGGTCCCAGTACGTCACCGTTCCCTTGGCGCCCCCCGATTCCTTGCCGCCGGAGGCGAACACAGCCGTCGTCCCAACGACGAGGAGAAGCAGGCAAATAATACCGACTAGCACTCGTTTTTGATGGTCACGCATACGAACCTCCTATAAGAGAATTTGGTCCCGGCAACGCGCGGGATAGGAATACCGCGGTCATGTCATTTCTGTGTCTTTGGCTCCTCCCTTCCCGCGCCTTGGGCGCGCTGAAATGTCTGTGCAGATTTCCTCACGATCAGGGGACAGCGAAGGTAATGCCGGCTTTGCGGCGTTCTTTCGCCCGTGATCAAGCCGATCAGCTTTGTCGCGGCAATTTCCCCCATCTCCTGCAGAGGCTGGCGGAAAGTGGTGAGCGGCGGGTCGAGGTACGGAGCCAGCGGGAAATCATCAAAGGAGACGATGGAGACGTCCGTGGGGATCGAGAATCCCAACTCCCGCACCGCCCGATACGCCCCCACGGCGAGGTAGTCGCTGCACAGCACGACGGCGGATGGGCGGTTGCTCCTGCCCAGGAGACGGTGAATTCCCTCGTTGCCGCCCTCGTCGTTCCAGAGCGTGATGTCGTCGATGATCCAATCATCCCTGATCGAAATGCCGGCCTCCGCCATGCGCTCCTTGTACGCGTCGAAACGGTCCTTGTGATTGGTCAGATGCAGCCACCCGCCCACGAATCCAATCGCCGTATGCCCCTTGTCGAGCAGGAACTCAACAGCCTGTCGGGAGGCCGACCGGTTGTCGCTTTCCACGACGTCGATGTCGACGTCGTCCTCGCAGTTGTTGATGACGACGCAGGGCACCTTGTGCTCGGCGAGGATCCGTGCAAAGCGCTTGGAGAAGATGGGCTCCATCCAGAGGATCCCATCCAAACGCTTCAGAATGCTCGCGTGCGCGTGGGTGTGCAACTCCCGCAGTATCTGGTCCGAGGGGAGCAGCATCGTGTTGTAGCCGTAGGAACGGACCCTCCGGTCGAAAGAATCAGCGATGCTTGAGAGGTAGTAGCTGCTCAGCGTGTGACGGGAAAACGTGTCGACCAGGCCGATGAGGTGAAGGGAGTCGTCGAGCGTGCGGGGGTGGTAGCCGATCTTTTTCAGGTAGGAAAGCACCCTCTGACGCGTGCGAGGGCTCACGTCGGGCCTGTTGTTGAGCACGCGGGAAATGGTGGCGGTGGACACCTTGATTTCCGAGGAGATGGCCCGTATGTTCAGCCGCCTGCTTTTCATCTTGTAGAAAAACGATCCGTAACAGTACCGGTACTTTACGATATATGATACACGTTGTCAAGGAAATATTTCCCTCCCGGCGGATGCGCGTCCCCGGCCCTGCCCGTCGGGCATTGGCCGCAGCGTGATTGGGGAGATCGACTGACGCGGCCGCGGTCGGGCCCCACCGCACGCAGGGGGCTACCGCACCGACACCTTCAGGCCTGCGGCTTCAAGGAGACGCCGCATCTTCTCGATCCTGGCGTCGCCGGGTGAAGGCTCATGAAGGATCTGCGGATCGAGGGCTTTTGTGGCGCGATATTTCTGCAGCACGAAACGCTCGCAGCCTCGTGCAAGCCGAGCTATTTCGCGCATATCCTGGACGGAGAGCACCGATTCCAGGTACGTTGTGCGCAGCTCATGGGGAAGGCCGGAGCCTTTTACCAGCTGGAGGCTGCGTTCTATGTCCGATGTTTTGACCCTGACCCCTGTGACGCGTGAATAGGAGAGCAGCGGCGCTTTGAGGTCCATTGCAATGTAATCGGCAAGATGCTCGGCGATGATCCGGTCCAGCAGGCAAGGGTTGCTGCCGTTCGTGTCCAGCTTGACGGCGAATCCCATTTCCTTGATTCCGGCCAGGAACCGGGGAAGGTCGTCGTGCAGCGTCGGCTCGCCGCCCGTTATTACCACCCCTTGCAGCCGTCCCCGGCGGGACCTCATAAAGTCGAGAACCTGCTCCTGCGGGATGGCAGCAGCGTATCGCGAAGGATCGACGAGCTCGGGGTTGTGGCAGTACGGGCAGCGGAACCCGCAGCCCTGGGTAAAAACGATCGCGGCGATCCTGCCGGGAAAATCAGAAAGCGAGAACTTCTGAAAGCCGCCGATTTTCATCCCCGCGTTTCCCGAACCCTGGTACGGGTCAGGCGAGCTTGAAGGTCTTCCTGGCCTTGAACTCCTCCACCTTGCCTTCGTTCCACTGATTCACCGGACGCAGGTAGCCTACCACCCGGGAGTACACTTCCGCCGGAGCTCCGCATGTGGGGCAGATTTCCTGCTTCCCCGACAGATAGCCATGCGTGGGGCAGACGCTGAAGGTAGGAGTCACGGTGAAGTAGGGGAGGTGGTATCGGCCACAGATCAGCTTCACGAGCTTCTTCACGTTCTGGGGATCCGTGATCTCCTCTCCAACGAAGAGATGCACGACCGTGCCGCCCGTGTATTTGGTCTGCAGCTCGTCCTGCAGGTCAAGCACTTCGAAGATGTCGTCCGAGTATTGCACCGGAAGCTGGGAAGAGTTGGTGTAAAACGGCTTTCCCTCTGAGCCATTTTCATTGCCCGACCTGATGCCCGGGAACTTCTCCGCATCGATGCGCGCCAGCCGATAGGAGGTCCCTTCAGCAGGCGTGGCTTCCAGGTTGTAGTGACTGCCCGTCCGTTCCTGGAACTCCAGGAGCTTTTCCCGCATGAAATCCAGCACACGGAGAGCAAAGAGCTGGCCCGTCTGGGTTCCAAGGTTCGTTCCCAGCAGGTTCACGCTCGCCTCGTTCAAGCCCACCAGCCCGATGGTAGAGAAATGATTCTTCCAGTACTGCCCGAATCGCTCGCGAATGCCGCGGAGGTAGTGCTTGGTGTAGGGGTAGAGGTTGTTTTCCGTGAAGCGCTCAAGAATTTTTCGCTTGATCTCCAATGTCTGGCTCGCCAGCTCCATCAGGTCGCCGAGCCTTTGCAGGAACTCAGCCTCATCGACGGAGAGAAAGCCGAGCCGCGGCATGTTGATGGTCACCACGCCGATGGATCCCGTGAGCGGATTGGCGCCGAAAAGGCCGCCTCCCCGTTTTTCCAACGAGTTCCGGCCCTCCAGCCCGCGCAGATCCAGCCGCAGCCGGCAGCACATGGACCGGGTATCTTCGGGAGACATGTCCGAGTTCACGAAATTGGAGAAGTAGGGGATGCCGTAGCGAGCGGTGACGCGCCAGAGGATGTCGAGAACGGGATCGTCCCATTTGAAATCCTTGGTGATGTTGTAGGTGGGGATGGGGAACGTGAATACCCGTCCCTTTGCATCGCCTTCCGAAAGCACCTCCAGGAAAGCGTGGTTGAAGATCGTCATCTCCTCCTGGAAATCGGCGTATATCTCGTTCCTGTACTCGCCGCCCAGGATCACGGGCTTGTCGCGGAACATGGCCGGAACGCCGAGGTCCATTGTGATGTTTGTGAAAGGCGTCTGGAAGCCTACGCGCGTGGGAACGTTGATGTTGAACACGAACTCCTGGAGCGCCTGCTTCACGCTGCCGAAGTCCAGGCCATCGTATCTGATGAAGGGAGCGAGCAGGGTGTCAAAGTGGGAAAAGGCCTGCGCTCCAGCGGCCTCGCCCTGAAGTGTGTAGAAAAAGTTCACCACCTGGCCAAGCGCGCTGCGAAGGTGCTTTGCGGGCTTGCTCTCCACCTTGCCGGTGGCTCCCTTGAAGCCCTGGATGAGAAGGTCTTCGAGGTCCCAACCAACGCAGTAGACCGAGAGGATCCCCAGGTCGTGGATGTGAAAATCCCCCTCGGAGTGGGCAAGACGGATCTCCGGCGGAAATATCTTGTTCAGCCAGTAGATCTTGCTGATCTCCGAGGAAACATAGTTGTTCAAGCCTTGAAGTGAATATGCCATGTTGGAGTTCTCGTTCACCTGCCAGTCCGCCCGTTCCAGGTAGCGGTCGATGAGGTCAACGTCCGCCCGTGACACGATCTCCCTGATGCGAGCATGCTGGTCACGGTAAATGATATAGGCTTTGGCAGTACGTTTGTATTGCGAAGAAATAAGAACTTCTTCGACGATGTCCTGGATCTGTTCCACTGAGGGAACATCGCCGGGCAGGGCCTGCTGGGCAAGATTGAGCACCCGGAGGGTGAGCCTTTCCGCGATCTCTTCGTCGAATTCCCCTGTTGCCTTGCCGGCACGGGCGATTGCCGTTGTGATCTTGTCAGGACGAAAAGGGACTATAACGCCATTGCGCTTTTTTATAGACACGAACACGAGTTTCCCCTCCCAAGGATGTCCCAGCAGGCTTGCTGAACGGCATTTGGTATACAGCATGTCTCCTGCAAGCGCAAGTCTTTTATTTTTTTTTCGAAAAGCGGCGTGAAAAAGCCCAACGCTTGTTACGTATACAGAAGTAGCCTTCTATTGCCAGCAATTGGAAAATGAGATATTCCTGATGCGATGGGGAAAATCATCGTTTTCGCCAACCAGAAGGGAGGCGTTGGCAAGACAACTACGGCTGTAAACCTGGGAGCCTATTTTGCTGAGGCGGGCAAGCGCGTCCTTTTGGTGGACTTCGATCCCCAGAGCAACACCACCAGCTCGGTGGGCGCCAGGAGGGACCTGCCAGGGATCTATGAAGTGATCATGGGCAAAGCCCTCCCGAACGCCGCCGTACAGGAATGCCTTGTTCCCAATCTTTCCATCATTCCCTCCAGCATCGATCTCACGGGAGCCACCGTTGAGCTGGTCGACCAGACTGATCGCGAATACTTCCTCAAGCGATCCCTGGCTCCTCTGGTGGACGCCTTTGACTACATCTTCATCGATTGCCCCCCTTCCCTTGGATTGCTGACGCTGAACGGCCTTGTGGCGGCTGATTTCGTGATCATACCGCTGCAATGCGAGTATTTTGCGCTCGAGGGCCTCAGCCTGTTGCTGAAGACGGTGAACAAGGTGCAGAAGGCGATGAATACCGAGCTGAAGATCGGCGGGATCCTCTTCACCATGTATGATACCCGCACGCGTCTTGCCCACGACATCGTTCAGGAGGTGACCGGCTACTTCAAGGAGAAGGTGTTCCGCACAATCATCCCCCGCAACGTGCGGCTGAGCGAAGCCCCCTCCTTTGCCAAGCCGATCAACCTGTACGATCCCGAATGCATCGGCGCCCGCAGCTATCAGAAGCTGGCGGAGGAGGTGCTGCTCAATGTCTAAGAAAGCCCTCGGCAAAGGCATAGAAGCGCTGCTCGGCGAAGACGGGAATAGCGGGATTTCTTCCGTAACCGAGGTGCCCCTCTCCGCCCTTGCCTCAAATCCCCATCAGCCGCGCCATGACTTCGACGATTCCGCCTTGAGAGAGCTTGCGGATTCCATCCGCGAAAAAGGCGTGCTCCAACCCATCCTGGTTGAGGCGGATCAAGCGGGAGCGTACGTCATTATTGCCGGCGAGCGCCGGGTGCGGGCGGCAAGGCTCGCGGGCCTCACGAAGATGCCCGTGGTTGTGCGGCAGTTTACACACCAGGAAAAGCTGGAGATCGCGCTCATAGAGAACGTACAGCGGGAAGACCTCACGCCCATTGAGGAGGCGCGCGCGTACAAGCGGCTTATGGAGATTGCCAGTCTCAGCCAGGAACAGGTCGCGCAAAAGGTCGGCAAGGACAGGTCCACCGTGGCCAATACGCTTCGGCTTCTCAAGCTTCCTGAAGAAGCGCAGGAGGCTCTTGCCGCAGGGGCCATCACGCCTGGCCATGCCCGGGCGCTGCTGATGCTCATGAATCCTTCCGATCAGCACGTGGTCCTGCGGCGCATCATCGATAAGGATATTTCCGTCCGTGAAGCTGAAGATATGGCTTCCTCCCTGAACAAGGGCAAAAAAGCCAGAGCGGGATCCGGGCGCGGCTCGCGGGAAGGGTTTTCGCAACGCGAGCCGGAGCTGCGTGAGATCGAGCAGAAGCTCATTGAAAAGCTTGGAACCAAGGTGGAGGTCAAAGGGACAGGGAAGAAGGGGAGGATTGAGATCTCCTATTTTTCCTCGGACGACCTTGAGCGCCTGCTGGAGATCATCATCTGACAGGCGGCTGCCGGCGCACGCGGCACAACAGCAGTTCTCATTTTGGACCTTCCTGAGGATGGGAACCGGTATTTGAACCTTGAAAACGGCCGTTTATCATGGGACAAAATGAGAGCTGCTTCATTCAGTCGCCATACTGATAATTACTTGCGGCACAGTGCTTTTGTTGACAAAGCTCGGGTCGATGATTATAGTGAATGCTGCCAGTAGAGCGGGAGCGATACGTTTCTTCGCGCCGAGAGGATTGGCGCAGGGATGATGTATTTCCTTTTGCTCGGGAGAGGTGTCCGAGTGGTCGAAGGAGGCGGTCTTGAAAACCGTTGAGCCGCTCCGCGGTTCCGGGGGTTCGAATCCCTCCCTCTCCGGTCACTTTTCCCCTGCCCCTTGGTCACACTCGCAAGAGGAAAGTTGAGGAGGATCTTCAGGCGGGCGATCGCTTGCCGGGGGGATGCTGGAGTTGGAGAGGTGCGAGAGTGGCCGAATCGGGCGCCCTGCTAAGGCGTTGTACCCCTAAAGGGTACCGGGGGTTCGAATCCCCCCCTCTCCGTAGCCCTGTCGCTCCTGGCGACGTTGGATGGCGAGGGCGAGCGAGTCCAGGGATGGACGGAAGCGAGCCCGTAGGCCAGCACGGCGAGGCCGTGCGAAGGGCGGCAGGCGGCTGCGGAGCAGACGCCGGGAGCCCAGGATGCTTCAAAGTGTTATGTGCCCATAGCTCAGCCTGGATAGAGCATTAGACTGCGGATCTAAAGGTCGGAGGTTCGAATCCTCTTGGGCACGGAGCCGATTTTGGAGAGATGCGAGAGCGGTCGAATCGGGCGGTCTCGAAAACCGTTGAGCCGCTTGCGGCTCCGTGGGTTCGAATCCCACTCTCTCCGGGAGAGATGACCGAGTGGCCGAAGGTGCACGCTTGGAAGGCGTGTGTACTCGTAAGGGTACCGTGGGTTCGAATCCCACTCTCTCCGTACAACCCCTTTGGCGTTGATATCCAGGCCATACGCTATGAGCTGCTGCCCAACCCCGCCAGGCCCGGAAGGGAGCAGCGGTAAGCAGCGTGTTCATGAGCCGTAAACGGCTTGAATGGAGCTGGAGGGGTTGCTTTTCAGGAGCGGTTGGAGGCCGCCGCCATGTCGTACGAAGTCACCGCAACTCGGAAGCGGCCGCAGAGTTTCGCCGAGCTCGTCGGCCAGGAGTTCGTCACCAGCACGCTTACCAGCGCAATACGACAGGGCCGCATCGCGCATGCCTACCTGTTTGCAGGGCCCCGGGGCGTGGGAAAAACCTCCGTTGCGCGGATCCTGGCGCGGGCGCTGAATTGTGAAAAGGGCCCCACTGATACGCCCTGCGGCACCTGCGCAAGCTGCCAGGAAATCGCCCGCGGCTCCTCCCTCGACGTGATCGAAATTGACGGCGCGTCCAACACGAGCGTGAACGACGTACGGGAGATACGCGATGAAGTGCTCTTTGCTCCCAACGCCGCGCGATACAAGGTGTACATCATTGACGAGGTGCACATGCTCTCCAACAGCGCCTTCAATGCGCTGCTGAAGACCATCGAGGAGCCGCCCCCGTACATCGTCTTCGTTTTTGCCACGACAGAGGTGCACAAGGTCCCTGCCACGATCCGCTCGCGCTGCCAGCAGTACAACTTCCGCCTGATCTCCACCGGGGAGATCAAGGAAAAGCTGCGCGAGGCTGCCAAGGAGCTGGGTGTGGAGGTCGAGGAGCGCGCCTTGATCTGGATTGCCAAGGAAGCGACCGGCTCGATGCGGGATGCCTATACGCTTCTGGATCAGCTTGTGTCCTTTGCCGACGGCTCCCTCACGCTGGACCGGATACGGGAAAAGCTGGGCGTGCTGGGCATAGACGAGCTCAACGATTTCGCCCGGATCCTCCGAGCCGGCGACGTTGGCAAGGTGCTGGAGCGGATGGACGCGGTGCTCGCCACGGGGGTGTCCATCGAGCAGTTCGTGGCAAACCTCGCTGAATACTTCCGCAACCTTCTCTTCCTCAAGAGCGGCATCACCAAGGATACGCTCCTGGGCTACGCGCCCGGCGATTTCGACCAGGGCGTGCTGGAATCGCTGACCCCCGCCCAGATCGAGAAGGCTATCGAGCTGCTGCTCGCCCTCTATCGCAACATACGCTTCTCGCTGAACCAGCGCTTCGAGCTGGAGCTTGTGCTCTCCCGGCTTGCGCAGCTCAACGGCCTGATCACTCCCTCTGACGTCCGGGATGCGCTGCGGGAGATGCGCGGGCAGATCCTCTCATCGCCGGGCATGAAAGTGGCCGCTCCAACCGCGGCCGACCCCAAGGAGGCCGGGGAGGAAAAGGCTGATCCAATGCGGGCGCTCCGCAAGGGAGCGGAGTCGCTGCGCCGGGAGAAGCCCGCCCTTGCCTCGGCCCTGGATAGGGCGGCCGCGGCGTCGCTGGACGGGGAAGAACTGGTGCTCGCCTTTTCAGCAAGGGACCGGTTTCAGGGAGAGATCGTTCAGAAGGATAAGGACATGCTTACGGCGAGGATGGCTTCCCTGCTTCCCGGGGTCACGCGCATCCGTCTTGCCTACCAAGAGGCGAAGACCGAGCCGGTCAAGGTCGACCAGAGGGTTGAATTGTTGAGGAAGGTATTCCGCGGGGAAGTGGTGAAAGGGGAAGGTCATGGCGACCAATCCGTTTGAGATATTCAAGCAGCTGCAGGGCCTGCAGTCCCGGGTCGGAGAGATCCAGGAAAAACTGAAAACCGTGCATGTGACGGGTTCAGCGGGCGGCGGTCTTGTCACCATTGACATGAACGGCCAGATGCAGGTGGAAAAGGTGATTATCGCCCCCGAAGCGGTGGATCCGAAGGACATCCCAATGCTCCAGGACCTCGTTCTTGCCGCGGTCACCGACGCGATGGAGCGCCTCAGGGAGAAGATCCGCGACGAGGTCTCCCAGGCAACAGGCATGCTTGGGCTGCCGCCGGGGATGTTGGGGTTCTAGGAATGAACGCGCTGGAGAGGTTGATCGGGAACCTCGCCCGCCTGCCTGGACTGGGCAGGAAAAGCGCCTCCCGAATCGCCTACTTTCTCCTGCGCGCGGATGAAGCCCTTGTCCGCGGCCTGGCAGAGGACCTCGGTCTCCTGCGCCAGACCATCCGCACATGCAGCATCTGCGGCACCTATACCGATGTAGACCCCTGCGGGATCTGCACTGATCCCCAGCGGGACAGGACATCCATCTGCGTTGTCGAGGAGCCGCGCGATGTTCTCACCATCGAATCGATCCACGAGCATAGGGGGCTGTACCACGTGCTCATGGGCGCGATTTCGCCGATCGATGGGGTGGGACCTGACAATCTTCGCATCTCGGGACTTGTGGAAAGGGTGCGGCAGAACGGCGTGCAGGAAGTCATCCTTGCCACCAACCCCACGGTGGAGGGGGAAACCACGGCGCTTTACCTTGTGAAGGCGTTGAAGGATTCGGGCGCCAGGGTATCACGAATAGCTTTCGGGCTTCCCGTGGGGGGTGACCTGGAGTTTGCGGACAAGCAGACCCTCTCCCGATCTTTCAAGGGCCGCAGTACGTTTTAAAATCACAGTTGGCGTTTCGGCCGTCCATGGCCTTGGCCGACCCGAGGGCGGCAGCCGCACGTAGCGCGGCGGGAGCCTTCGACATCCGCGTCTATAACTTATCCACCAATATCGAGCACTTGCCCGAAGGGATGGGAAGAGTCTTGCTCCGGGCGCCGAACAGATCGATGGTGAGGTAGTAAAGTTTCTCGCTCTCCAGGTGCACTTCCCAACCCCTGTTGCTTTTCGCGCAGAGGATGGAGATGAGGTTCCTTTTCAGGGCGAGATCGCCGATCCCCATTGCCTCCAGGGTCGGTATGGTCCAATCCACTGTTTTCCGGGGCAGGGAGATGTTCAGTCCGATGATGTTTTCAAGCATCAGGGAAATGGTGGTCAAGGCTGTATAGGGAATGAACATTGTCCGGGGAAAGCCCTTTTTCCCCGGCCACTTGGCGGGTCCTTCAGTATGCGGCGCGTACGCCTCGTACAGAGAGCCTTTCTTCCCGTTGCTCGTATACAGGCCGTCCAGAACGTGGTAAAGGTGCCGGATCGCGAACTCACGGGCGAGATCAAAGCGCTTGTACTTTTCAAGCCCCTTGATGACCATGTAGTTCAGCGGCGGATAGACCGAGCCTCGGTACCCGACTCCCTGCTCGTCGAAATGCTTGTCCTTGACGGCAAGGGTGGGGAAAGGATTCTCGATCCCGAACTCTCGGGGGTCCACAAGGTGTTCGATCAGCCGCTCTCCACGCGCTTCGTTGGGGATCTCGGCGATGAGAGGCCAGAAGGAGGCGATCGTTTTGACCTTCAAGCGCTTGGACGCCTTGTCCAGGTCGTAGTAGAACCCCTCCCTCTCGTCCCACATAAGGGCATTGATCTTGGTCTTGAGGGAGAAATATGCCTTTTTATAGGTGTAGTTCGTTTCTTTATCGTTGATGATGTCCGCCAGCTCAGAGATGTAGAAGGCGGCGAGGGCCATCTGGGAGTTGTAGTCGATGGGGTAGCACATCCCGTCCCGAGGCGAGTTTTCCATCATCGTGGCGGCCAGGGGAACGGAATAAAGGCCGTTCGGCATCTTGAAGGCAGACTCGATCCATCGATAATATTTTTCCAGGATGGGCAGCACCTCGCGGATGCGTTTCTTGACCCCGAGCTTGTGATAGATGTTGAACTCCGCCCATGCGAACAGAGGAGGGAGGATGCCCTTGGGGTTGTCCTTGGCATGCACCGGCTTCCCGTCCGACTCTCTGTATTCGCCCCGTATAGCCCCTGATTCCTCCTGCTTGGCGTAGAAGTTATCCAGCCCGGACATTACCGGGTAGATCCGGTTGGAGTAGACGAGGAAAAAAGAGGAAAAACAAGCGTCAAATTGGTTTATTCGCGTGCTGTCAGGATGGGAAAAATATCTGCCGTGGAAGCCGTTCGCTTCCGAGCCCTTCTTCCAGTAATCCGTGAGCAAAGTCCACGTTTCATCATAAAGGGAGACAAGATCCTGGTCGTAGAAGTGTATCTTTGGGAACTCTTTTTTTACCACTCACGTTCCTCGTTCTTGCGCGCAGTATTGTACCATGCCATTGCTCGCCGTCAAACGCATTTTTGAATTTCGGACGAAAACCCACTCCAAAAGAGGCTTCCGGAGCTGCAATACGACTAAAAATGCATGTATGAACACAGATTTCGCTATTGAGAATGTACGGTCGCCGGAATAGGAACGTCAAGCGAGCAGCGGACCGGGGTTCCAGTTGACACGGAGAAGTGCGCCGGATTAACTACACACATGGATGCCAGTGAGCTTTCTACCACTGCACGAATGGCTCGCCTGGCCCTTTCCGGAGATGAGCTTTCAAAGCTGGGCAGGGCGGTTGAGCAGATGCTGGCGCACTTTTCCCACATGAAGGAGATCGACGTGTCGGGCCTTGAGCCCACCACTCACGCCCTGCTTCGGGAGAACAGGCTCCGGGAGGACCAGGAGAGAGACATGAACGCTGCGGATGCGCTCCTGCAAAACGCGCCCGAACGCGAAGAGCGTTTCATCGTCATCCCGAACGTGCTGTGATCCCCGCTGCGGCCACGGTAATCCGCGGCATTTGCGGCCACGGTAATCCGCGGCATTTGCGGCCACGAGCCGCAAAGAATACCACACGTCGCCCTGCGACAGGGCGGAGAGGCAATCCAATAATGGACTGGCGCGAGGTCGCGACATCCGAGGGACCCAGGGAGAGGTGGAAGGCGTTCGCCGAGTCGCGCCAGAAGGATATCGGCTGCTTCCTCCAGTTCGATCCCGGCCTTGGCAGCGCCGATTCCGTGTTAGTCGGGCCGGGGGGAGAAGGCACTCCCCTTGCGGGAGTACCCTTTGCCGTCAAGGACAATATCGCAGTGCGCGGCTTCAAGCTCACGTGCGGATCCCGGATGCTGCGCGATTTCGTCTCCCCCTACACTGCCACGGCTGTCGAGAGGCTCCAGCAGGGAGGCGCCGTTGTTGCCGGAAAGGCGAACCTGGACGAGTTCGGCATGGGATCTTCCACGGAGAACTCCGCCCTCATGGAGACCAGAAACCCGTGGGACCTCCGCCGGGTTCCGGGAGGCTCCAGCGGAGGCCCGGCAGCAGCGGTGGCAGCCGGCATGGCGGCTTTCGGGCTGGGCAGCGACACGGGGGGCTCGGTTCGACAGCCCGCCTCTTTCTGCGGCATCTATGGCCTGAAGCCCACGTGGGGCGCCGTGTCCCGGTACGGCCTCGTAGCGTACGCTTCCTCGCTGGAGGTCATCGGGGTGATGGCCAAGACGGTGGACATGACCGAAAAAGCCTTTTCCCTGATGCGCGGCCAGGATCCGCTCGATCATTCCTCCCTTCCCTGGCAGCCGCCGCCGATCAAGAAGGGGCGATTGAGCATTGGCGTGCCGCGCGAATGCGCCGACGTCCCGATGCACCCGGATGTGAAGAAGACCCTTGAAAAAACGCGCCGCACGCTCAAAGACCTCGGCCATGACGTGAGCGAGGTGCCCTTCCCGACCCTCGACCATGTCGTCTCCTCGTATTACGTGATCGCCACTGCCGAGGCCAGCGCCAACCTCGCTCGGTTCGACGGCGTGCGCTACGGGCATCGCACGACCAGGTCCGATACCCCGGAGGCCATGATGGTGGCATCGCGCACCGAGGGCTTGGGGGACGAGGTGAAGCTGCGCATTTTGCTGGGCACTTATGTCTTGCGGAGCGGCTTCCAGGACGAGTACTACCTGCGCGCCCAGAAGATTCGCACCGCGATACGAAACAATTTCCAAAAGGCCTTCTCCGGCGTGGACCTGGTCTTGATGCCGGTGTATCCCGTGCCTCCGTTCGAGCGCGGCAGCGCGGAAGCCGATCCATTTTCCCAAAAGCTCGCAGACATCTTCACGTGCGCGGCGAACCTCGCGGGTCTTCCCGCGATGTCTTTCCCGGCAGGCCTGGAATCCGGGCTTCCCATCGGCATGCAGTTTCTCGCCCCGGCCTTTGCCGAGGGGCTTTTATTCTCCCTCTGCCGGCAGCTTGAGAAGGCGTTCCCCTCTCCCGATGCGCCGGGATTCCCGGCGGGATGGAGGTAGCGGTGTATACGTCGTTCCTCGGCCTGGAGGTGCATACGCAGCTGCTCACCCGCACAAAGGTGTTCTGCGGGTGTCGGGCAGCTTTCGGCGACGAGCCCAACACCAATGTCTGCCCCGTGTGCATGGGGTATCCCGGCGTGCTGCCCACGCTGAACGCGGAAGCCATGCGGATGGGCTACGTGGTGGCGCGCGCCTTGAACTGCACCCTTGCGCCCTCCTGCCTTTTCGAGCGCAAGAACTACTTTTATCCCGACCTTCCCAAGAACTACCAGATCTCCCAGTTTCGTTCCCCCTTGGGCACCGACGGGTGGGTGGAGATCGAGCTGCGCAAACGCAGGAAGCGGGTGCGCATCCGCGAGGTGCACCTGGAGGAGGACGCGGGCAAGATGATCCACGCCGGGGACATCACCCTCCTCGACTTCAACAGAACGGGCACTCCCCTTCTGGAGATCGTCACGCAGCCGGACATGGAGGTGGGAGAGGAGGCGGAGGTCTTCCTCCAGCAGCTGCGCAGGATGGTGCGCTACCTCGGCGTGTGCGACGGCAACATGGAGGAGGGGTCGCTGCGATGCGACGCCAACGTCTCGGTCAATCTTGAAGGACGGGGGCTGGGAAGCAAGGTGGAGGTGAAAAACCTCAACTCGTTCAAGTTCGTGCGCAAGGCCATCACCTTCGAGATCGAACGCCAGACGGAGATTCTGGAGCGCGGCGGCAGCGTGACGCAGGAGACGCGCCTGTGGAACGAGAACAGGGACGTCACCGAGGGGATGCGCACAAAGGAAAGCTCCTCCGACTACCGCTATTTTCCCGAGCCCGACCTCCCGCCGTTCGCGCCCGACACGGCTTTCCTGCAGCGCGTGGAGCAATCCCTCGTTGAGCTGCCCGAAGCCCGCAAGGCGCGGCTCATCGCGACCTTCGGGCTTTCGGAGGACCAGGCGGACTTCCTGTGCGAGGAAAAGGCGACCGCTGATTTTTTCGAAGCCGCGGTGGGCCGGGGGGCTGATCCCCGAAGCGCCGCGCTGTGGCTTGCCTCTGATGTGAAGAAGCACCTCAACCGGGCCGGCGTGACCCTGGACCAGAGCCCGCTCACGCCGCGGCGATTCGCCGAGCTGCTCGCCCTGCTGGCGCAGAAACGCATCCACGGCAGGATCGCGAAATCGGTCGTGGAGATGATCTTTGCCGAGGACAAGGATCCGCTGGCCATCATCCAGGAAAAGGGATGGGAGCAGATCACCGATCCCGCGATCCTGGGCGGCATTATAGAGAAAGTGATGGCGGCCAATGCGCCCGCCGTGGCTGGCATCCGGGCGGGCGACAGCAGGCCCACCACGTTCCTGGTAGGCGAGATCATGCGGGAGACCTCCGGCAGGGCCGACCCCGCCCTTGTGCAGACGCTCGTGAAACAAAAGCTCGCCGTATCGGTGATCCAGGTGCTGTCGCTCGGCGGGGCGATCGTGGCAAGGGAAACAGAGCAGGGGGACGTCGTACCGGGGGACCCGGCCGAGCTCATGCGCCTGCTGGAGGCCGAGGGATCCTTGAGCAGGACCATCGCCTTTGAGGAGGGAGAGCTGGGCAGGATCTTGAGCGAGGAGATCACTCCGGAGGATTGGGCGCGCCTGGCGGCGGGCCTGGACGAGCGCCTGCGCCGCGGCCGGGCCGCCGGCATCGTGGTGACGCACGGCACCGACACCCTCCCCTACACCGCCTCCCTGGTGTTCTGGCTCTTCCCCCGGCCGCCGGTGCCCATCGTGCTGGCCGCATCCCTGCAGCCGGCGGGAAAGCCCGGCAGCGACGCCATCCCCGCGCTGCGCATGGCCCTGAAGACCGCCGCGGAGGCCGAGCCGGGCGTCTACGTGGTGTTCGGCGGCAGGCTCCTGTCCCCCGTGAACCTGAAGTTCGAACGCATGGCGGCGGATGGTTTCCGCAACTGGAACATGGCGCGGCCCTGCCACACCGGCAGCCCGCTGTTCAACGAGATGCCGGACGCCGGGGACAGGGAGAAGCTGCGCACGCGCATCGAAGCGGCAATCAATTCCACGCTCATCCTCCGCGTGTACCCCGGCATGCGCGGCGACCACCTCATCGAGCTCATGGACCGCGGGGTGAAGAACTTCGTGCTGGAGCTGTACGACACGGGGACGGCGAACCTCCGCGACTCCCCCTACTCGCTGCGCCGGGCGTTTCTCGCGGCCCGGGAAAAGGGCGTGCACTTCTTCTGCACCTCACAGCAGGAGGGGATCGTCGACTTCTCCCGCTACGTCACCTCCCACGAGCTGTGGCGCGAAGGAGCCATCCCCATGGGCCCGCTGACAACGGAGTCCGCCTGGACCAAGCTGGTGGTGTGCTCGGCTTTCTCGCAGAGCGAGGAAGAGATGCTGGGGAGAATGGAGCAGGGAAATGCGGACGCTTGTTTCTGAGCTGGCCGGCAAGGTCGGCGAAACCGCCACCCTCTGCGGCTGGGTGCATCGCATTCGGGACCTGGGAGGGGTCTCCTTCGTGCTTTTGCGCGACAGGACAGGCACCGTTCAACTGGTATTCGACGCAAAGCCGGACGTGACGCTTGAGACAGTGATCACGGTGGAGGGCCTGATCGCCGCCAATGAGAAGGCGCCTGCCGGAATCGAGATGCGCGTCCAGAAGCTCGCCATCATCGCGTCAGCGGCGGCGGACCTGCCCTTCCCGGTGAACCAGGATCCGGGGAAAACCTCCCTTGAGTCCATCCTCGACAACAGGATGATCTCGCTGCGCAACCCGTCAATCCTCTCCATCTTTCGGGTACAATCCACGATCCTCCGCTGTTTTGCCGAGCACCTGAGAAAGGAAGGCTTCACAGAGATCAAGACCTCGAAGCTCATTGGGACCGGGACGGAAGGCGGCACGGGGCTGTTCGCGGTGGACTACTTCGATACCCGGGTGTACCTGACCCAGTCCCCGCAGATCTACAAACAGGCGCTGATCGCGTCCGGCCTGGAGCGCGTGTTCGAGATCGGGCCCGCCTACAGGGCGGAGAAGCACGATACACCCCGGCATATCAACGAGTTCGTCTCCCTGGACGTGGAAATGGCCTTTATCGAGAATGAACAGGAGCTTATGGACCTCGAGGTGGGGATTCTTGCCGCCATTTTCAAGGGCGTGAAGGATGCCAACCAGCGCGATCTGGACGCATGGAAGGCCTCCGTGCCCGCACCCGAGCTGTGCGCGAAGATCCCCCGGGTTTCCCACGACGAGGCCAAGGAGATCGTCGGCAAGGTGACGGGGAAAAAGGTCTACGAGATCACTCCCGAGGGCGAGAGAATGCTGTGCGAGTGGGCCATGAAAACAGCGGGCATTGAAGCAGCCTTTGTCTATGCGTATCCCCGCAAGTCACGGCCCTTCTACACCTTCCCGGCGGAGAACAACAGGACCAGATCCTTTGACCTTCTCTTCCGAGGGCTGGAAGTCACGTCGGGGAGCATCCGGATCAACCGCTATGACATGATGATGGAGAACCTCCATGCGTTCGATCTGGACCCCGAAGGGCTCACGGACTACCTTTCGATCTTCAAGTACGGATGCCCTCCCCACGGAGGCTTCGCCATCGGGATGGAACGGCTGACCCAGAAAATCCTGGACCTGGCGAGCGTCAAGGAAGCCGCGCTGTTCCCGAGGGATAGAAAACGAACGCGGCCCTAGCCAGGGACGGCGAGGTCGGCCGAGTGCAGGGATGCACGGGAGGCCGACCATAGGCAAGGATGCCGAGCTGGGCCGAGTCCAGGGACGGACGGAAGGCCCAGCGTAGGCTTGTGACGGATCGTGCAAATACGGTATACTCGTTCACATCCAAGCACACATGCCGTGCTCTCCTTTGTTTGGATGGCGAATTGTAGCGCGGGAGGGGATGCACGACGCGGTGAAAAAGGAGAAGGGATATGCGGAGATTCAACAAGCTCTTCCTGATTCTGCTGGTGTTCGCCGTTGCGGGAACGGCCGGAATAGCGGGCCAGGGCACGATGAAGGCTGCGGGAAAGGCACTGACCATCGGTCTTGTGCTCGTCGGGCCGTACAATGACCAGGGATGGAGCCAGGCCAACTACGACGCCGTGCAGTACGTCGTCAACAAGGTGCCGGGCACCAAGATGGTCTACATCGACAAGGCCAACACGTCGGACAGGCCGGGCACCACGGTGTCCCAGCTGGCGGAGAGCCTCGTGGCTCAGGGCGCGCGGTTCATCATCTTCAGCTCCGATGACATGAGCGACGAGGCGGTGAAGTTCGCCATGGCGCACAAGGACATCTTCGTCATCATGAGCTCGGGCAGCCAGGTGTGGAAGGACGGAAAGACCTACCAGGACCTTCCCAACATGGTGAACATCATGGGCCGCATGGAGTTCGGCAAGATGATCGCGGGCGTTGCCGCGGCAATGACCACGCAGACAGGACAGATCGGCTACCTCGGGCCCCTCATCAATGATGAAACACGGCGCCTCGCCTCCTCCGTGTACCTCGGCGCGCGCTATGCCTGGACGAACTACCTGAAAAAGGACCCCGCGAATCTGAAGTTCAAGGTCACCTGGATCGGGTTCTGGTTCAATATCCCGGGCGTGACCTCCGACCCGTCGCAGGTCGCCGACGATTTCTTCAACAGCGGCTACGACGTCGTGGTCTCCGGCATCGACACCACGGAAGCCGTGACGGAAGCCGTGAAGTTCGCGGCCAAGGGCAAGAAGGTCTGGGCTTTGGCCTACGACTACGTCAACGCCTACCAAACCGCGCCGAACGTCAACCTCGGCGTGCCGTATTTCAACTGGGGCCCGGCGTACGTGAACGCGGTCAAAGCCGCGATGGCCGGCACGTGGCAGTCCCACTTCGAGTGGAACCCCCCGGACTGGAAGAACATCAACGCGCCCGACACCACGGCCGTGGGCTTCAACAAGGGCGCCGCCCTGTCCGCGTCCGCGTCTGGCACAGTGGACAAATTCATCGCCGAGCTCGCCCGCGGGCTGAATCTCTGGAAGGGACCGATCTCCCTCCAGGATGGCACCGCCTACCTTGAGAGCGGAAAGGACGCCACTGACCAGCAGATCTGGTACCTGCCCCAGCTTTTGCAGGGGATGCAGGGCCAGAGCGTTTCCAAGTAAGCGGCTCTTCACCGCACGCATTCGGGGGGCGAGACACGGTTTGTCTCGCCCATAGGGCGCTCCCCCTTCGCGCGGAGTACCACGCTGGGCCCCCGTGCCCGGGCTCTGGGCGCCCCTCCCGTTTTTACATCCCATGCAGGTTGAACTGCGCGACATACACAAGTCTTATGGCCCGGTGCACGCGAACGCGGGCATTTCCCTGCGCATTCCTCCCGGCTTCATCCAGGGCATCCTGGGAGAGAACGGGGCGGGCAAGAGCACCCTGATGAAGATCCTTTCCGGCTTCATCCGGCCCGACACGGGCGGCATCATCCTGGATGAAAGGAAAGTGGAGATCCATTCCCCGGCGGACGCCATCCGGCGGGGAATCGGGATGCTGCACCAGGACCCCCTGGATTTCCCGCCTCTGAAGCTTCTAGACAATTTCATCCTCGGCAGGGACGGCGGATTGTTCCCCGATCGGCGCGGGGCGGCGCATGAGCTCCGGGACCTGGCGGCGCAGTTTGGCTTCACTCTGGATCCCGACGCGTACATCGACACCCTGACCGTCGGCGAGCGCCAGCAGCTGGAGATCCTGCGGCTTCTCTGGTTCGGGGCCAGGGTCCTGATCCTGGACGAGCCGACCACGGGCATCAGCCAGCCGCAGAAGGAAAAACTCTTTGCAGCGCTGCGGATGCTCGCAGCCCAGGGCATGACCGTCATTTTTGTTTCCCACAAGCTGGAGGACGTGGAGCTGCTCTGCTCCAGCATTGCCGTCCTGCGCCAGGGAGAGCTCGTTGGCACGGCGCAGCCGCCATACCAGACCCGGACCCTGGTGCGAATGATGTTCGCAAAGGACGTCTCTCCTGGGGGCGGAACGAGCGCCGCCCCTGGCGCAACGGCGTTTTCGATGGATCATGTCTGCCTGGAAGCGATGAGGCTGCAGATCAGGGACGTCACCTTTCAGGCCCGGGCCGGAGAGGTCATCGGATTGGCGGGCATGGAAGGCTCGGGCCAGGCTGTCCTGCTTTCCGCGTGCGCGGGTCTCACGCGACCCGTTGCGGGAAGGATCAGCCTCGGAGACCGCGACGTCACGGGGCGCACGTACCACTTTTTCATGCGACAAGGCGTTGCCTACCTGCCCGCGGCCCGGCTGGAGCAGGGTCTTGTTTCCGGCCTCAGCCTGGCCGATCATTTCGTTCTCTCCGAGGGCGGCAAAGGCCTGTTCATCGACCGTCACAAGGCGGCTCACCTGGCCGCAGAGCGGATCAGCATGTACAACATCAAGGGGACCCCTTCCCACCCGGTGGAGGCGCTTTCGGGAGGAAACCAGCAGCGCATGCTGCTTGCACTGCTGCGGAACGCACTGGACCTGATTTTACTGGAGCACCCCACGCGCGGGCTGGACATTGAATCCACGCTCTACATCTGGGGCAAGCTCAAGGAGCGCTGCAGCCAGGGAGCGGCGATCATCTTCATCTCCGCTGATCTGGACGAGGTGCTGCAGTACAGCGATCGGGTGCTCGTTTTTTTCGCGGGCCGGGTTTCTCCGCCCCTGCCGGCAAGGGAGCTTTCGGTGGAGAAGCTGGGGGAGCTTATCGGCGGAATGGGCTGGGAGCGATTCCCGATGGGAGCCGTGCGTGCATAGCGGGCGCTCGGCGAACACGCTCCTTCAGATCGGGGCAATCGTCCTGTCGTTGCTTCTCACCACGCTGATCCTGCTTGCCGCCAAGGCCCCGCCCATTGCCGCCTATATCAATATCGTGCTCGGGGCCCTGGGTTCCTGGGAGGTTGCGGCCAACGTGCTGGTCTCCTGGGTGCCCCTGCTCATCACCACTGCGGGACTCCTCATCACCTTCACCGCGGGCCTGTGGAACATCGGCATCGAGGGACAGATCACGCTGGGCGCCGTGTTCACGACGTGGATGCTGCGCGGCCTGCAGTCAAGCGGGCTTGATCCCGGCGTTGTCATCACGCTCGCCCTCTTTGCCGGCATTGTCGGCGGCGCCCTGTGGGCGATGCTCGCGGGCGCGCTGAAGACGTTCGGCGGCGTGAACGAGATCTTCGGCGGACTCGGGCTGAACTTCGTAGCATCGGCCCTCAATCTCTGGCTCATCTTCGGCCCGTGGAAAAGACCGGGCGTGGCGTCGATGTCGGGAACAGTCCCCTTCCCCGCCGCCCTTTGGATGCCCACCCTGTCGGAGCAGTCCCGGCTGAGCCCCGCCGCCCTGGTGATCGCGGTGCTCGCGATCGTGGTGGTGTACATTCTGATCCAGGGCACGCATTTCGGGCTTCGGCTCAAGGCGGTGGGCAGGAACGCGAACGCCGCCTATCTGCTGGGCGTTCCCACCTGGCAGCACATGATGGGTGCATTTGCCTTGTGCGGCGTGTTCGCCGGAATCGCGGGAGCGGTGCAGGTGACCTCGGTCTACCATCGGCTCATTCCCTCCATCTCAAGCGGCTACGGCTACCTTGGGTTGATGGTGGCCATGCTTTCCAACTATAAGGCGGTCATTGCGGCTCCCGTGGCGCTTTTTTTTGCGGCGCTGAACGTGGGCAGCATCCAGCTCCCCATAGTGCTCAAGCAGGACTCATCCCTTGCCGGGGTTCTGCAGGGCACGCTGGTGCTCTTTGTCCTGCTTGCGCAGGGCGTGCGGCAGCGCCTCTTTCATGCGGCGGGTGAAGCGGGCGCACCCGAGGCTGGCGGCCGCACGGGGAAGGGGCCGTAGCGCAATGGAGGCGAGCATTGTTCTCATCGGCCTGGCGGGGGTCCTTACGTCCGCTGCTCCCCTGCTTTTTGGGGTGATCGGCGAAACCATCTCCGAGCGCGCGGGCGTCACCAATCTCTCCATGAATGGAAAGATCCTGCTCTGCGCCATGGGAGGTTTTGCCGTGGCATGCGCCACGCAGAGCCTCGTGCTGGGGTTCCTGGCCGGCGCGCTCATCGGCGGCCTGGTGGCGCTAGTCCTGGCCTTTGCCAGCATCACGCTTCGCCAATCGCAGGTGGCCGTGGGATTCGTGCTCACCCTGCTCTGCCGCGACCTTTCCTACTTCCTCGGCAATCCCGTCATGGGCGAATCCGGACCGCGGGTGTCCACCCTCTCCCTTCCTTTGCTCAAGGACATTCCTGTCCTGGGCGTGCTCTTCTTCCAGCAGGACGTGATGACCTACGCGAGCTTTCTCCTGATCGTCGCCGCCTGGATCTATATCTTCCGCACTCGGCCCGGCCTGATGCTGCGAGGGATCGGGGAACGGCCATCCGCGGCGTACGTGCGGGGAGCGAACGTCAGCAGGCTGCGGTACCTCTACACCGTGGCGGGCGGCGCTATCGCGGGGCTGGCGGGTCCGCTCTACTCTCTTTCAGTGAAGGCGGGCTGGAAAGGGACGATCTCCGGGCTGGACGGCATGGGGTGGATCGTTCTTGCCATCACGATCTTCGGCGGATGGAACCCCTTCCGCGCAGCCTTTGGCGCCTACCTTTTCTCTCTCCTGCAGTGGCTGGGACTCGTGCTGCAACCCGCGCTGCCCGGTGTTCCTTCCCAGGTCCTGCAGGTTGCTCCATTTCCCCTTATGATACTGACCCTTCTTTTCGTCAACATCGGCAATGCCGAGTGGGTGGGGCGATCGCTGTCACGGCTGCCCGAGCCCGTGCGCCGCAGGGTCACGAAGATTCTGCGCGCTCTCAACGCAACCCCTCCGGCAGCGCTCGGCACGCCGTTTGAGAAGGAATAGCGCTGCCCTATCCGCCGCGCCGCATCATGCGTGATTGCCTTCTTCCAGCACGGGGATCGGCGCGAACGCCGTGACGTCGATGAGCCCCCGGTCGGAGAGGCGCAGCTCGGGGATGACGACAAGAGCCAGGAGGCTGAGCTGCATGTTGGGATTATTGAGCGCGCAGCCGCATTCCTTGAACGCGCGGAGCACGGAGCCGGCCTGCTCCGCGACCATGGGCGCAGGTTGATCCGACATGAGGCCGGCGATGGGAAGCGGGACTTTCCCAAGGACTCGGCCGTCCTTCACGACCACCTGACCCCCGTTGCAATCGGCAAGCTCGTTCGCGGCCAGCGCCATCTGCGCGTCATCGGTGCCCGCCACGATGAGCTGGTGGCAGTCGTGCGCAACCGTGGTCGCGGCCGCGCACCGGCCGCTGAAGCCGAAGCCCTGCACGAATCCCACCCGCACCGTGCCGGAGGCGTGGTGGCGATCGAGCAGCGCTATTTTTACGATGTCCTGCCGAACATCCGCAGGGACCTCGCCGTTGCTCACGGCCACCCTTTTCACCAAGTGCCGGGTCGGCGCCTGGTTTTCTATCACGCCAATGACGTGGGCGGTGGCCTCCGTTGCTGATTCGGGGGCGCGTACGCGGAAGTCTTCCGGCAGGGCGCGCCGGGAAAGATGCACGGTGCGCATTGCCCAATCCGGGTAATGAGCCGCGGGCATTTCCAGGAAAACACGGCCGTGCTCCGCCGCGACGCGTCCCTTTGCCATCACCATGCTAACCTTGAAATCAGCGAGGTCAGCCACCAGAAGGATATCCGCCGAACGGCCGGGCGCGATCAGGCCCATTGTCTGACTGACGCCGAAATGCTCGGCCGTATTGATCGTGGCCATCTGCACGGCCCGCAGCGGAGGGAGGCCCTGCGCGATTGCGTGCCGCACCACGCGGTCCATGTGCCCATCGCTCACCAGGGTCTGTGAGTGGGAATCATCGGTGCAGAGGATGAAATGCCTCGGATCGAGGCCCTGCTGGAGGATGGCGGGAACCTGGGCCGCAACGTCGTGCCACGCCGAGCCGTAGCGGAGCATCACGCGCTGGCCCTGGCGAATGCGCGCAACCGCGTCCTGCATCCTCGTTCCTTCATGGTCGTCCTGCGCTCCGCCGGCCGCGTATCCGTGGAAGGGAAGCCCGAGGTCCGGGGATGCATAATGCCCGCCGATCACTTTTGCGGCCTGCCGGGTGGCGGCCATCTCGGCGTGCACCTTGTCATTTCCCTCGATCACGCCGGGGAAGTTCATCATCTCCCCCAGCCCGATGATGCCCGGCCACGTGAGAGCCTCCGCGACGTCGGCGGGTCCGATCACGGCTCCCGGGGTTTCCAGCCCCGGTGCGGAGGGCACGCAGCTGGGCACCTGGACGAATACGTGAATGGGTTGTCGCGCCGCCTCATCCACCATCAGCCGCACGCCGCGAAGGCCCAGCACATTGGCGATCTCGTGCGGGTCGATGAACATGCCGGTTGTTCCATGGGGGACCACGGCCCGGACAAACTCCGTCACCGTGAGCATGCCGGATTCCACGTGCATGTGGCCGTCCAGCAGGCCGGGCACCAGGTGCATCCCGTCCGCTTCGATGACCCGGGTATGGGGACCGATGCAGTGGCGGGCGCTCTCTCCCACGTACGCGACCCGCTGGCCGGCGATGGCGATATCGGTGCCCGCGATGATCTCCGCGGATTGCACGCAGACCCATTTGCCGGCGCGTATGACGATATCAGCCGGAGCCCGGCCCATGGCCACATCCACAAGCGGGCGCGCGTCGTTCAGCCAGAAGGATTCCATTGCCATTGCGGCTTTCCTCCCCAAAGGGCCGGGTGCGCGCGCGGGGTCATGACTGTATTATTCCCGACCGCGCGGTTTTTTCGTGCGTCGTGATATCCAGCGCGTCCCAGGGGTAGCAGATCCACTTGTCGTCCAGCTCTTCTCCCGCAAAATAGCGGCTGACCTCCGGAGGGATTCTCCCCTTCTTTTCCTTCTTCTTGTTGTGCAGGACGGCCACGGCAATCTCCGCGGGCGAGTGGTGGAGCAGTTCCCGCAGGCAGTATTCCAGCGTGACGCGGGAATCGTCCACTTCGTCCACGAGGAGAATCCGTTTTCCTGAAAGTTTCTTCTCCACCTCGTCGATCCATTGAATGGTCCGGGGGGTCTCGGTCGGCTTCCTGTCCGGGCCGTAGTAGGAAATGCCAACGGTGAGGATCGGTTTTGTGATAAAGGTCTTGAGGATCCGCGCCGGAATAAATCCCCCCGTTCCGATTGCCACGATCAGGTCCGGGTCAAAACCAGAGGCGATGATCTTTTCCGCCAGGGCGCGGACGCTCAGGTGGATATGCTCGTAGGAAAGAAAATATTTCCCCTCGATGTCCGCGTGAGCCACGGTGGCCTCACAATAGAAGGAATTGCCGCGTGATGCAAGCGTTCACCATGGGGCGGCCCTTGACAGGATCGCGCCGCCCTCACTACCATTGCGGCAGAGCGTGAGTGAAAGGGAGCAAGTATGGCGGACACAACTCGCGGCTATGACTCTGATCTGCTTCGGGGAAACACCGATTCTCTTCTGCTTTTTCTCATCAACGAGCGTGGAGAGACTTACGGCTACCGCTTGATCAAGGAGATCGAGGAAAGAAGCGGCGGCTACTTCCGGTTCAAGGAGGGAACGGTGTATCCCGCGCTCCGCAAGCTGGAGAACGAAGGGCTGGTGCGGGGGGAATGGAAGAAGCTCCCCAATGGCCAGGAGCGGCGGTATTATTCCATCACTGCCCAGGGCCAGGATCTGCTTCAGCAGAAGCTCGCCATGTGGCAGAGTTTCGCAAGCGCCATGGCGCTTGTCATGAAGCCTTCGGGGGCATGAGGACCCGCGTATGCAGCCCGAGGTCAGCAGCTACCTCGAGGAAGTAAGAGCCCATCTCCATCTGGACCCGCGCAGGGAACAGCGGGTGATCAATGAGCTGTATACCCACTTTCAGGAAAAAGTAAATGACCTGCGCGAGCAGGGCATGCTGGAGGAGGAAGCAGCAGGCTCCGCCCTCGCCTCTTTCGGGGATGCGCGGTGGATCGCCCGGCTCATGTATGAGGCATACAGCCGCGGCAGCTGGACCGAAGCCCTTATCAGCTGCCAACCCCACCTCATCATCGCGGCGCTGTTTGCCACGCACGTGTGGCGGTATCCCCTTCTCCTTGGCGCGGCCTTTGGCGCGATCATGATCATCGCCCTGGTGGGATGGCGCAATGGGACGCCCAACTGGCTGTACTCTTGGGTCGGCTACGCCGTTCTGCCTCTCCTGATCGTGAGCTACCTCTCCATGGACCCTGTTGCAAGGACAGTGTCGTTCCTCCTGTGGGGTCAGGGCTCTCCTGCTCCGTTGTGGTACCTGGCAATGCTCGGCGTGCTCTATTCCTTCACCCTCTGGCTGATCGCCTCCACCGCAGTGACCGTTGCGCGCCGGGATTGGATTCTTCTGTCGCTCATGCTGCTGCCATTGCCAGTGCTGGGAATCTGGATCGCCACGGTGACGCAATCAGCGGGATTTCTTGTCGATGCCTTGCGGAGCCTGACGGAGCGTTTCAGCAGGTGGGACGGCGCAATGGCGTATTTCTTCGTGGTTCTCGGAATCACGACGGCATTGTTCGTGCGCGTCCGTCAGCGCGTCTTCAAGGTGGGGACGGTCATCGCTGTAGGGATCATCGGCGGCGCCATGGCCGCGCGCAGTCTCTGGGGCGCTCTGGGGCTGTTCCACCTCATAGCGGTGCTCGTGTGCCTGTTCTTCTTTCTCACTATTCCGCTGCTCCTCCAGACCATGCTTGGTCCTGATCAACGTGCCAGGAACGCCGTTCCCCGCCTGGCCCTGTCGACCAGCAGCGCTCCTTTGGATTCTGATTAAAATCTTTCTTGACTCTTTCCCGGGAGACAAGTATATTTACATAGGCTGTCTATGCAAAGACAGTCTTGGTTGGCGAGAGTCATGGTTGCGCGGCATTTATACAAGGTTTTTCGACGACTCTTTTTCAACTCCCATCTCCATGGGCTCAGCAACCTCAATGCCGAAGAGCCCGTGATCATGGTTGCCAACCACGCTGGCGCGCTGGGTCCGGTCTCGGTGATCACAAACCTTCCCTTTGAGATGTACCCCTGGGTCTCCCACGAAGTGACTGATCTGAAGACGGTGGCGTCGCGCATTCAGATCGAATTTCTCGAGCAGGAGATGCACCTCAAGCCGCCGCTCAGCGCGTATCTGGGAAGAGTCATCGGACGGATCTGCGTGGCGCTGATGAAGGACATCGGGGCCATTCCCGTGTATGAGAAGAGCAAGCAGATCGCGAGCACAGTCCAGCGCAGCCTTTCCCTGCTGGTGCAGGGGAAGAGCATCCTCGTGTTCGCCGAGGATTCCACGCGGAAGATCAACGACGTGCTCTGCGAGTTCTGCACGGGCTTCATCCACCTGGCCAAGCTTTATTACGAGAAGACCCGCAAGACCGTTCAGTTCCTGCCCGTGGCCGTGAACAGGCAGGTGAAGGGAATTCTCATTGGCAAGCCGATACGGTTCGACGTGACAAACCCCTTCCCCCGTGAAAAACAGAGGCTTAAAAGCGAACTGGAGGCCACGGTCTATACCCTCTATCGCGAGCTGGAGATCGATTCCGATCACAGGAAGCGGCGCACCGCCTGAGCGCGGGTTGCACCCGCCGCTCTTCTTTTTAAGCAGGAATGCAGGCCCCGCGCATCTGAAGCCGCCGTTCCCTGGTTCCCGGGCCCTTAATAGATGATGTCGATCTCTTCCTGGTCAGTCCGGCCCGTGAGCTTCACGTAGAAGGTCCGCGATGTGGCGTCGTACGCCCACCCATCCGAGTAGTTGTAATACGTGGGGTCCGTGTGCCACGGAATGCCATGCAGGCGGATTTGGGTGAATGGCCGGATGCCCTGGACCACGAATTGGTGGGCAATGCCCGCGGGATAGCCGAGCACAAGCCGGATCCCCGTGGCAGTGCTTTCCACTGCCGCCAGCCGCGCGGAGGTCCACATCCATATGCCGGGACCGATTCGCCTCGAAAGCGGGACCTCCCGGGGGATCAGGCGATCCAGGGGTAGGAGCTGGTAGAACGCTTCCGGTGCGAGCGATCCCTGACGGGCGGAAATCCGGCCCGATGCCAGGGTGAGGCGTGCCGGCAGAAAGCCGTTGTTGTCCGCAAGCGAGACCGCGGCGGCAAGCAGCCCCCGGCCGATCGCGCTTGCCAGGGAGGAAGAAAGCGCAGCGCCGGCCCGCAGGAGGAGCGATCCGCAGCGGATGCTGTTCATGATGTCCGAAGCGCCGCTGCCGGTCTCCAGGAATACGCCGGCATCGGTGGAACGTACGGAAGCCAGGATCTTCTTCGTGACCACGTCGCTCATGGCGCGGGTGACGGCGTCGTTTGCGGAGACATCCTCCGTGTACGCCAGAAGCGCTTCCAGGAGCCCGAGGGAGCCGGGGATATCGAGGCGCGCGACGTTCCTCCCGGTCAGGAAGCCGAGCGCCGCCTGCATGAGCTCCGGGCTGCCGTGGTCCAGAAGGAGGGGAATGAGCCCCTGCGTTGAAAGCACGGAATTGTCGGATTGGGCCAGAAGGCCGCCGACCTGTTCGACCTGCGCGCCGGCCCGGGCCTGGAGAGCGCGGAGGAAATCACGCACCCCGCCCACGTACGTGCTTGAGGAAAATGTGAGCTGTGCATTGGGCGTTCGCTGCTGCTGCCGCGCCAATGCATCACTCCAGAGGGGGAAGATTTTCTGCCAGGTCCCGCGCGCGATCGATTCCGCCAGAAGCCCGATGCCGATGTCTTCAGAAAACCCCGCGTTTCCATCGGGCAATGCCCAGACCGCGGCGGAAGAGGAGTAGCGCGTGTGCGCCCATCCCGCGTACGCCTTGTCGGCGAACCCGGTCAGCGCAGTCTGCATCTGGCCTGTGGACGGCATGGCGCTTTCGTCGGGAATCCGGGCAGGCTGGGCCGTGACGCGCACAGGCGTTGACCGCGCCGGGGCAGCCGCGGCCGGGATGCCCTGGATTCTGAGGCTTGCCGCGCCCGCGCTCAGCGGCAGGGTGAGAATCCCCGTCGATGCATCAGCGTGCGCGCCGGCGGGGAGAGAGAGCAGGTAGGTACGGCCCGCGCGCGACCATGCGAGCGCGGCTCCTGCCGGCGGCTGGGCAAGAATGCCCGTTACCGTAAAAGGGATGACGAGCGTGGCGCCCGCGCCGGTCCCCGGGACCGGCGCAAGCGTGAGGGATCCTCCGACATCGCTTCCGGGCAACAGGCGCAGCCGGACATCGCCATCAAAGACCACCTCATTGCCGTCCGGCGTTGATTCCCAGGTCCGCAGGCCGGGCGTTGCGCCGCGGGAGAAGCGCAGCGAAAATCCGTTCCAGGAAAGGGTCAACTCCGCCAGAGAGCGCGAGGGGAAGAGGGGGAACATCGTATAGCGTCCCCCGACGCGCGCATCCCCCACGTCCTGGGAAAAGCCCCGGGCGAACAGGGCCAGCAGCAGGAGGAGAAGCACGACGCCCCCATACACGACGGAGAGGAGAACGGATCGCGCGGGGGATTTCTGCATTGCGCGCGGATTCTATCAGCGGAACTGGAAAGATTCAACGCGGCGCGATGACGCAGTGCGCTGGAGCCGGCCCGCGCGGCTTTCTATTTTCGCGCTTCCATCGCAACAGAGAAGAGCGCCTCCACGTTCCGCCAGGGGAAGCCGGGGTCGATCTCGATGTACAGCCATGAGCCGCCATGCGCCGTGTCAAAGAGGTCCAGGAGCCGCAGGACATGGTCCCTGATCTGGCCGGGCGTTCCCCGCTGCATGAGATCCCCCCTGTCGGGGTGAAGCTGTACGGCGATTCCCAGGTCCCTGCATCGATGGGCAAGGTCTGCAAGGTCATACAGGGGAAGCTGGGGCCAGAGGGCGCACACGCCGACGTCGCGCAGGTCCTCCAGCGCGGCGGCCACCTGGCCGCAGGAGTGGAAGAAGACCCGCTTGCCCGCCTGGAGGATGGGCGCGAACAGCTCCTTGTACCGGGGCTTGAAGAACCTGCGGAAGGCGTCAGGTGAGATCATGAGGGCGTTCTGCGTGCCCAGATCGTCGCCGAACGCCACGGCGTCGGCTCCCAGAAGCAGGGCGTACCGGACCAGGCTCTTGTCGTACATGGTGATGATGTCGGCGATGCGATTGATTTCCGGCGTGTCATCCTCAATGTCCATCAGGATGTACTCGAACCTGCGCACCCCGCGCAGCGCCTCGAAGAGCGACCCTGCGTCGCCCACAAGATACCACGTCTTTCGGTGAAGATTCGCGGCGGCCTTTGCCGTTTGAAACCCGGACCCGGAGGTTGCCGGCGGATCCGGAGCCTTCCATGCGGGCAGGGCGGAAAGGTCGTTCAAGGGCCAGTCGATGGGATGGCCCCAGATCCCGAAGATGCGATACTCCCAGGTCGTGCCCCATGCGTCCGTACGAATGGCATGGTAGCGGCCGTCCTCATCAAAGTCCTCGGGTCCCGGCGGATCAGGGAGCTGGGTGAGCAGCGTATCGCCAAAATCATGGCCGCACAACCGCATCAGGTCGAGGAGCTTCTGCCCGTGCTCGTACAATCCCGCTGGTGACGGGTGGACCTGCAGGGGGATGCGGTCAGGCGTGCGAAACGCAAGCGCGGTCTGGACCCTCTCACGGGGCAGCATGAGCGCAGGGTAACCTGCCCGGCCAGGAGGCGTAAAGAGCCCTGCGCGCGGGCAGAAACGCACGGAATACCGTGCATGGCTTGCATCTTCCCTGGAAAACCCATAGCATGGCGCCGCGGAGGACCGGCATGGCCATCAACAAAGTCCAGACCATTGATGATCGCGTGCGGGTGAAGACCGTGCTGGCGAGCGTCTCGGACAAGTCCGGCCTGGATCTTCTGGTGCAGGGCCTGCTCAAGGCGATTCCCGGTGTCTCCTTTCTTTCCACGGGCGGCACGCACGCCGCTATTCAGAAAATCCTGGGCGCTTCCGGTTCGGAGTCGCTGCGCCATGTTTCCGCATACACCGGGCAGCCGGAGATGCAGGGCGGGCTCGTGAAGACTCTCGACTATAAAATCTACCTCGGGCTGCTTTCGGAAACGTACAACGCGTCCCATACAGCGGATTGCGCGCGCGCAGGCGCCGTTCCTATCGACATGGTCGTGGCCAATCTCTATCCCTTTGAGGAAACGATTGCCGCTCCCAGCGCCACCCTGGAGGACGCCCGCGGCAACATCGACATCGGCGGACCCTGCATGGTCCGCGCCGCGGCCAAGAACTTTCACCGGGTGGCTGTGCTCACCGATCCGGGGGACTACCCGGCGGTGATCGAGGAGCTGTCAGCGGACGGCATGACCTGCCTGTCCACCCGGTTCAGGCTGGCGCAGAAGGCTTTTCGCCTCATCGCGCGCTACGACGAGGCGATCGCCGCATACCTGTCCGGCGTGCGGTGGGAAGCCGCCCGCGGCAGCTATGCCATAGTGAACGGGGGCTGATACAGTGGCGGGACCCGATTTCAGAAGCGCCTATCGACGCATCATGGACGATCATTTCCCCGACAGGATGGAGATCAGCTTTACAAGCGGCGTGGAGAAGCAGACCCTTCTGTACGAAAAAGCGACATGGGTGATCGAAGGCGAGGAGAAAGGCCTGCGGTATGGAGAGAACCCCGGCCAGGAGGCGGCTCTTTACCGTCTGGTGAACGGCAATCTTGTCCTCGGGGGCGTGACTATTGTGGCGCCCGGGCGATACCTCGCCTCTGACGTGGAGCTTCTCCAGTCAGGCAAGCATCCGGGCAAGATCAACATCACCGACGCCGACAATGCCCTCAACATCCTGCGCTACTTCGGCTCCACCCCCTGCGCGATCATTGTTAAGCACAACAATCCCTGCGGCGCGGCAAAGGGGGCAACCCTCGCGAAGGCCTACGAAAAGGCATATACAGCGGATCGGATCGCGGCGTTCGGCGGCGCCATCGCGCTCAACAGGGAAGTGGACAGGGAGACGGCGGAGCTGATTGCCGAGACCTATGCCGAGGTCGTGGTTGCCCCCGAGTTCGGCCCCGGGGTCATGGACGTTTTTTCCCGGTGGAAAAACCTCCGGGTGATGCGCATCGCGAACATGAACAGGCTGGAATCCTTTGTGGGCGCCCCGTACCTGGATTTCAAGAGCCTCATCGACGGCGGCATCGTGGCGCAGACCGGGTTCGTGCCCGCGGCGCGCACCGGATCGGATTTCCTGCCCGCGCAGGCCGCGCATAAGGGGAGGGAGTACCGCATAGCGCGCCTGCCCACTGAAAAGGAACGGGACGACCTTCTCTTCGGCTGGCTGGTGGAGACCGGCATCACCAGCAATTCCGTGATCTACGTGAAGGATGGCGCCACCGTGGGAATCGGAACCGGAGAGCAGGACAGGGTGGGCGTTGCGGAGATCGCGCGCGACAAGGCGTATCGCAAGCTCGCCGACCGCTTGTCGTGGGAGAGCTTTCACACCCCCTACGCTGCTTTGGCCAAGCCCGAGGCCCGGGCCGAGATCGACCGGGAGGTGGCGCGCCAGAAGGGGGGCATTGCCGGCTCCTGCATGGTGTCGGATGGCTTCTTCCCTTTCCGCGACGGGGTGGATGTGGGGATCCGGGAAGGGGTCACCGCGATCGTGCAGCCCGGCGGATCCGACAGGGATTTCGAGTCGATCGAAGCCTGCAACGAAGCAGGGGTGACCATGGTCTACACCGGGCAGAGATGCTTCAAGCATTGATACGGCGCTCGAGGAAAGGACACGATCATGCCGCTCATTGACATGCCTCTCGAAGAGATGAGGAGCTATGCCGGGATCAATCCCCGGCCCGCGGACCACGACGCGTACTGGGACCGGGCTCTTGCTGAGATGAAAGCCACGGACCCGAAGGTGCAGCTTGTACCGCACTCGATGAATGCGCCATACGCCGAGTGCTTCGACATGTATTTCACGGGCGTGCGCGGGGCGCGGATACACGCCAAGTACGTGCGGCCCGCGAAAAGCTCCAGGAAGCATCCCGCTGTTCTAGAGTTCCATGGCTACACGCTCAACAGCGGAGACTGGAGCAGCAAGCTGAAGTGGGCGGCGCTGGGATTCACCATCGCGTCGCTGGACTGTCGCGGCCAGGGGGGGCTTTCCGAGGATGTCGGAGGGGTGAAGGGTTCCACGTGGAAGGGGCACATCATCCGCGGCCTGGACGACACGCCCGACAACCTGCTCTTTCGGCACATATTCCTTGACACGGTCCAGCTTGCCCGGATCGTGATGGCACAGCCGGACGTGGATCCTGAACGGGTCGGCGCTACCGGCGGCTCCCAGGGCGGCGGGCTCACGCTTGCCTGCGCGGCGCTGGAGCCGCGCGTGCGCCGGGCATTCTCCCTCTTTCCCTTTCTCTGCGACTACCAAAGGGTGTGGGAGATGGACCTTGCAAAAAAAGCCTACGAGGAGCTGGCATGGTATTTCCGCACGTATGACCCTCTGCACGAGCGGGAAGAAGAGATCTTTACGACCCTGGGGTACATCGACGTGCAGCATCTTGCGCCGCGCATCCGGGCGGAGACGCGCATCGCCATGGGGCTCATGGACGACATGTGCCCCCCCTCGACCCAGTTCGCCGCGTACAATAAGATGACGTGCGCCAAGGACCTCGTGATCTACCCCGACTTCGGGCACGAAGAGCTCCCCGGCGTGGACGACATGGCATACGAGTATCTGGCCGCGCTTTGAAAGGAAAGGAAGACAGATGTACGAGAGGAACGCTGCCCACATCGAGACGCTGGTAAAGGAACAGAATGACTGGCGGGGCGCATGCATCAACCTGATCGCGAGCGAAAACGTGACCAGCAGCCGGGTGCGGGGGATCATGGGCTCAGACTTTGCCCACCGCTACGCTGAAGGCCACCCGGGGGAGCGCTACTACCAGGGCACGGAGATCATCGATGAGATCGAGAGCCTTCTCAAGCAGCACATGAAGGCGCTTTTCCAGTGCAAGCACGCCGACGTGCGGCCCATCAGCGGCACAATAGCCAATGATGCCGTCTTCAGCCGCTACATCCGGCCGGGAGACGTGGTCATGGTCAATTCAACGCCCGGCGGCGGCCACATCAGCCACCACAAGGCGGGGTCGGTGGGGAAGTACACCAAGAACATCGTCAATTTTCCCCTCACGCCGGACGGCTGGCACATCGACGTTGACCACACCCTCGACCTGATGAAGGCGCTTGAGCCCAAGGTCATGATCATGGGCAAGACCCTGTTCCTGTTCCCCGAGCCGCTGAAAGAGATCGCGCCCTATTGCAAAAGAAAAGGGATCCACCTTATCTACGACGCGGCGCACGTGCTGGGGCTCATTGCGGGACGCCAGTTCCAGGATCCGCTGGGGGACGGCGCGCCGCTGGTCACGGGGAGCACGCACAAGACTTTCTTCGGTTCGCAGCGCGGAGTGATCCTCTCCAACCTGGACGACGATGAGTGGCGCAAGATCGACAAGGGCGCCTTTCCCGGCTCCTCCTCCAATCACCACCTGGAAACCCTGGTGGCGCTCACCTTTGCCACGTATGAAATGCTGGAGTTCGGCGTGGAGTACGCGCGCCAGGTGATTGCAAATGCCCGGCACTTTGCCCGGAAGCTCTACGATCTGGGGTTCAAGGTCCAGGCAGAGCAGTTCGGGTTCACCGAAAGCCACCAGGTGGCTGTGGACATGAGCGACCTCGGCGGAGGGGACGCGGCAGCGCGCAATCTGAAGGACAACCGCATCATCGTGAACATGAACCTTCTCCCCTTCGAGCCCCTGGACCGGGCCACCAATCCCGCAGGCATCAGGCTCGGCGTGCAGGAGATGACCCGGGTGGGGATGCGCGAGCCGGAGATGGAACAGATAGCGGAGCTCTTCAAACGCTGCCTTATGGAAAAGAAGTTCGTGGGCGACGAGGTGAAGGAGTTCCGTTCGAAATACCAGTCAGTGGGGTTCTCTTTCGACGCGAAGGCGTAAGGGAGGCGGCTGCATGCTGATCATCGGAGAGCTCATCAATTCCACGCGCAAGCAGATCCGCAAGGCCGTCGAGGAGAAGGATGCGCCGTACATCCAGGACCTTGCCCTGAAGCAGGTCGCGGCGGGCGCGAACTGGATCGACGTGAACGCAGGCGCTTTTCCGTCGGACGAGGTGCAAAAGATGCAGTGGCTCATCACCGCGATCCGGCAGGCCACCGACGCCCCTCTCTCCATCGATTCCCCCCGGCCCGCGGCAGTGGAAGCCGGGCTGGCCATGGCGGGCAGGGAGCCCTTCCTTAACTCCATATCCGCGGAATCAGACCGGTACAAGGCCCTCATTCCGTTCATCAAGCAGTACGGGACGCGCGTTGTTGCCTTGAGCCTCGACGACAATGGCATGACTGACGACATGTCCAAGGTCTGGACCGTGGCTGACGGGCTGATCAAGCGGCTGGAGGATGACGGCGTGCCTCCGGACCACATCTTCGTGGACCCGCTGATCAGGCCGGTGAGCACAAACGGCGACTCCGCCATGGGCGCCCTCTGGGTGGTGGAGAAGATCACCGCCGCGCACCCGCACGTGCACAAGACCTGCGGGCTTTCCAATGTCTCCTACGGTCTTCCCAAGCGGAAGCTGGTAAACCAGATCTTCGTTGCCATGGCGATCGCCCGGGGGATGGACTCGGCCATCATCGATCCGCTGGATCCCCGCATGATGGCGAACATTCTCGTGGCTGAGGCGCTGGCGGGAAAGGACCAGTTCTGCATGGGTTACATCACCGCGGAGCGGGAGGGGAAGCTGGAGGGCATGGCGTAGACAGGGATGTCGAGGTCCGCCGAGTCCAGGGACGGACGGAAGGCGGACCATAGACAAGGATGTCGAGGTCCGCCGAGTCCAGGGACGGACGGAAGCGAGCCCCTAGCGCTTGGAAGCCGCACGCAGTGCGTTCGCTTGTCCCTCAGGGCGTTTCGAGCTATACTGATAATCACAGGGGCGCCGCAATGCGAAAGACAGTCTTCCTTCTGGTCGTGATTCCTTTCCTTGTCCTGAGCTGCACGTCTGTCAACGATTCCTTCCTTATAAAAACCCTCGACGACCAAGCCAAGTCAAAGGCCCTGACACAGCAGGGAATGGAGGAATACGACCTGCACCTGGTGCATCTGCAGCAGTTCGACCAGATTCCCCGCATCAAGCAATACTTCAACGTCGCCCTGAGCTTCGATCCCACCAATGCCCAGGCCCAGCAATACCTGGACATGATCGACAATTTCAAGAACGAGAAATTCCAGACCAACATGGACAATGCCACCAAGGTGCTGGCCAAGCCCAAGCGCACCGACGACGACATCTATGTCCTGGCCATGTCGCTGCAAACGGTGGCCAAGATCGCGCCCGCCGACCCCCAGGTGCAGAAGATGATGAGCGACACGGCGCAGGACAGGGCGCAGTTGGTGACCACATACCTGGACAAGTCAAAAGCGGCCATGAGCAGCGTGGACGACAAGACCCCCGCGGCCACCCGGGAGAAGCAATACACGGAGGCGTTCACGGACGCCTCCAAGGCGCTGGACATGGATCCGAAGAACGCCACGGCGCAGACCCAGATGACAACCGCCAAGACGGAGCTCGGCAAGATGGTGGCGCTGCGCGTTGCGGCCATCCAGAAGCTTATCGGGGCGGGGAACTTCGTGGAGGCGAGGACCCAGGTGAACGCGTTGAACGACCTGAACCGGAAAATGACAAACAGCTACGACGCCGACGTCAGGAATGTGAGTTATTCGTTGAATTACTCATGGGCGAGTTCCTCGTACACCAAGAAGGATTATGCCACGGCGGACGTACGGATAGACGCGGCCATCGCCGTCAACCGAACCGAAGAGGCCACGGCGCTGAAGAAGAAGATCACCGATGCGCGGACAAAAGCGGACGCGGGCGTCACCTTTGACGTCTCGGTGAAGGAGATCGACCGGTTGATCGGCGCAAACGAGCTTGTGGCGGCGCACCGCAGAATTGATTCCCTGGCCAAGGCCACCACGGACCAGACAAAGCTCGCGGCGCTCAACGCCAGGAGCCAGACCATCCTGGGAAAGCTCAAGGACATCTATGACCAGGGCGTGCAGGCCTACCATGACGAGGATTTCAAGACCGCCATCGATAGGCTGCAGACGGTCGTGGGCGTCGCGGTCGACTACGAGCAGGCGAGCGACTACCTGGACAAGGCCCAATCAAAGCAAAAGGTGCTGGACCAACTAGGAGGATGATGCATGAAAACGTTCCAGCGGTCAAAGCTCGGCTTCCACATCGCGGAGGCCGCATACGCGGTCATCCTGCTTCTCTGGTACGCCCTGCCTTTCATTGATTCCAACCTTGGCGGCTTTGACCCCCGGCAGCTCCCGGGGATCCTCTTCGGCTCCCCCCCGACGCAGGTGGGCGCCTGGGTCCTGGTGACGGTGCTCGTTTACCTGGTTCCCGTGCTTTGCCTGTGGAAGATCGCCTCGATCTTCCTGTCGGAGATCCTTCCCATCGTCTCCGATCCCGAGTGGCTCTTTCCCATTATTTTCAACATTCTCTCCTCGGGCATCGTCGTGGCCCTGATCATCCTGCACCTCGTCAACAAAGCCTCCAATGCCAGCTATTTTGCGGCATTTCCACCGGTGACGTACGCCGTGGCCGCACTCTCCCTGGGGTACAATGGCTTCTTTATCGTGATGCTGATCATGAGCTGGAGTAAAAGGGACGTCTCCTACAAGGAATACCTGGAGTTCCGGCGCACGGGAGAGGACCGTCGGGGCATATCCCCCGCGCTGCAGCGCGTAGGCATCCAGCGAAAGCTGATGCTTACCTTCGTGCCCCTCATCCTCGTCATCATATTGGTGCTCGCCTTCTTCCTGTTGCGCGACTTCAGCAGCACAATTTTCGCCGCGGTCAAAACGAACGGCGAAGGCCTGGCCGAAAGGACCGCCAGCGTGGTGAAGGCAAGCCCGGGCGACCGTATCGCGCTGGACGATTACTTCCGGGCGGAGGCAAAAAAGAACGTCGCCGCGGCCGGTCAAAGCTCCTACCGCTTCAACACCCTTTCGTTTTACGGAAAGGATGCAAAGGCGGGAGGGTTCCAGATCTGGGCCAGCACGGACGAAAAGCTACTCAATCAGCGCGTCGCGCAGACCGAGGCGTCTCCTTCCCAGACCATCAATCGCTACAACGCTGAAAAGAAAACCTACGAGTTCCTCACCCCCGTCATTCTGAGCAACGTCTCCATCGGCTACGTGATGGTCGACTATGCGCGCGACGTCATCTACGAGCCCCTCTTCCGCACCCAGGTGAGGGTCTTTGTGATCGCCGCTCTTTTCATGTACGCGGCGGTTTTCCTCATCTACCTGTTCGGACGCGGCATCGTGTTCCCCATCCTGTTCCTGAGGATGAGCGTGAACTCCATCGCCAACGTGCTCTCCAGCATGGTCAAGGGAAAGCTGAGGTTCTCCTCGGAGCTGCTCCAGTACAAGGACAGGGTGCGCACGCAGGACGAGATCAAGCTCCTCTCCGGCGAGGTGAGCCACATGACCACCGTCATCCGCGGCGTCATCCCCTACATCTCGCAATCCACGCTCCAGGCCGCGGAACGGGACTCCCCCACAACGGAGAGCAAGGAGCTCTCGTTCCTCTTCACCGACATCCGCGGATTCACCACCCTCTGCGAAGGCATGGAACCGGACAAGGTGGTGGAGCTGCTCAACCACTACCTCGATATCCAGGCCTCGCTGATCGCCGCGAACGAGGGGGACGTGGACAAGTACGTGGGCGACGAGATGATGGCGCAGTTCGACGGCCCCCGCAAGGAGCTGAACGCCTGCAAGGCGGGGCTGGAGATCCGGCGCGCCATGGCGGAGGAGGCGCGCAAGGCAACGGACGCGGCGGGCACGGTCATCGACATAGGAATTGGCATCAATACCGGGCAGGTGGTCCATGGGAGCGTCGGCGCAAAGGACAGGATGGACTTCACGAGCATCGGAGACACGGTCAACCTTGCCGCGCGCCTGGAAGGCGCCAACAAGCAGTACGGCACGGGCTCCCTCATCACCGAGGCGGTGTACGAAAAGGTGGAGGAGGAATTTCTCTGCCGGGAAATCGACCTTCTCACCGTGAAGGGCAAGAAGCTGCCGGTGCGCATTTTCGAGATCATCCGGGAGAAGAAGGGGGCAACCGAGCGGGACGAGCGTTTCAAGAAGCTCTTCGAGACGTCCCTTGGGCTGTACCGCAAGCAGAAGTGGGACGCCGCGGAAAAGGGTTTTTCATCGCTTGCCAAGGACTACAACGACGAGACGAGCGAGGTTTTCCTGAAGCGCATAGAGCTCTTTCGCAAGGATCCGCCGCCCAAGGGCTGGGACGGGGTATTCAACCTGACGGTGAAGTAAGGGCCGCTACATCGCGTACAGGTTCCCGCCCTTGTCGTCGATCACGACAAAGGCGGGCAGATCCCTCACCTCGATTCGACGAATTGCTTCCATGCCCAGCTCGGGCCACGCAACCATTTCCTGGCCGACGATATTCTCCTGCGCTATGAGCGCCGCCGCCCCGCCGATCGTTCCCAGCGAGAACCCGCCGAACTCTTTGCACGCCGCGACAACGCCTGCTGATCTGTTGCCCTTTGCGATCATCACCAGGGACCCGCCCGCTGCCATGAAGGATCGAACATAGGGATCCATTCGCTGCGCCGTTGTCGGCCCGAAGCTTCCGATCACGCGGCCCGGAGGCGTGTTGGCCGGACCAGCGTAGTACACGGCATGCCGCAGGAACCATTCCGGCAGCGCCTCTCCCTGGGCCAGGAGCCGTGCAAGCAGCGCGTGCGCCGCATCACGGGCAACGATCAAGGGTCCGGAAAGCAGGACCAGCGCGCCCAGACGGCATCGGGAGAGCTCGGCGCAGATCGCGCGCGGGGGCCTGTCCAGATCGATGCGCGGCGAGGCGCTTGCAGCGTCCGACAAGACGGTGAGGGCCCTGGGGAGGAAGCGCCCGGGATCGCGGTCGAAGTCCTCCAGCCACACGCCGTCCGCGTCCACGCGCGCAAGGGCGTTTCTGTGTGCGCTGCAGGAGACCCCGATGGAGACCGGCAGGCTCGCCGCGTGCCGGGCCATGCGGATCACGCGCGCGTCCAGCGCGAGAAACCGGCCGCCGAATTGGGCGCCCAGGCCGGTCTCCCGCGCGTGGGCAAGGAGATGCGCCTCCGCCGCATGGTCCCGGTAAGGCGCCGGCGGCCGCGCGGAAAGAGCGTCAAGAGCGCCTGCCGTCCCAAGCTTCAGAATCTTGAGGTTCTGCTCGGGGCTCGCCCCGCCGATCACGACGCAGAGGTGATAGGGCGGGCAGCCGGCAGTGCCCAGGGAACGCACCTTCTCCCTGAGGAATGAATCGAACGCCTGTTCGGTGAGAAGCGCCCGCGTCTCCTGGAAGAACGCGGTCTTGTTGGCCGATCCCCCCCCTTTTGCAATGAAAAGCAGGCGGTAGTCCGCCCCTCCCGGCCCCTCCGCCGAAACGGAGCTGATGTCGATCTGGGCAGGCAGGTTGGTGCGCGTATCCGCATCCTCCAGCAGCGAAAGCGGCGTGACCTGCGAAAAGCGGAGGTTGTGCGCGGCGTACGCCTCCCTGATCCCCGCGGTGAACGCTTCCTCGTCGTCAGCGCCGGTGCGCAGGCGTTCTCCCTTGAGGCCGAACACCGTGGCCGTGCCCGTGTCCTGGCAGGACGGCAGCACTCCTTCGGCGGAGATCGCGGCGTTCTTCAAGAGAGCGGCCGCAACGAGCCGGTCGTTGTCCGACGCGGCGCCGTCATCGATGATCGCTGCCCACGCGGAGAGCTGGGACGTACGAAAAAAGAAGTTGATGTCCCGAAACGCTTCGTACGCGAGTTGACGCAGCACCGCCGCATCCACGGTGAGCACGGCGCGGCCTCTCTGCTCCTCAGAGACCAGCGACCCGGAGGGGACGGTGAGGCGTCGAAATGGCGTGTCCGACGAGGCGAATGCGGGATCCAAGAGCCGCGCGATGCTCATGGCAGCCTCCCTAGGGATCGATGTCGGCCACCGATCCTACGATCCGGCTGGGCTGGTAGGGAAAGCGATCCACGTCTTCCTTCCGCGTGACGCCGCTCAGAACAAGGATGGTCTCCATGCCGCTTTCCACCCCCGCCACCATGTCGGTGTCCATGCGGTCGCCGATCATGACGGTGTTCTCCGAGTGCACGCCGAGGTAGTTCAGCGCGGTGCGCATCATGAGAGGGTTGGGTTTGCCAATGAAGAAGGGAGCCACCCCCGTGGCCTTTTCGATGAGGGCGGCCATTGCGCCGCACGCGGGAACGATCCCCCCGTCCCCGGGGCCCGAGGGATCCGGATTGGTGGCGATAAAGCGCGCGCCGCGCTCGATCAGGCGCATTGCGGTTGTGATGTGCTGTATGTTGTAGGCATTCGTCTCGCCAAGCACCACGTAATAAGGCTCGATGTCCGTGATGATGAACCCGGCGTCGTGCAGCGGCCCGGTGAGCCCGCTTTCGCCGATGACGAACACCCTGCCATTGCTCTTTTGGGACTTCAGGAAGCTTACCGTTGCCATGGAAGAGGTGAAGATGCGCTTCGGCTCAATCGAAAGGCCCATGCTGCCCAGCCGGTAGGAGAGATCCTTCTGCGTGTACTGCGGGTTGTTGGTGAGCACGAGGAACTCAATCGCGCGCTCCGCAAGACGGCCGATGAAGGCATCCGCGCCGGGCACCATGTTTCTTCCCCGGACAAGGACGCCGTCCATGTCGATGAGATAGCTTTTTTTCCGTTCCGCCATGGAGCACCATGATAATCACGCGGCAGGCAAGGGGCAAGCCGCGGCGGGAGTTGCTAGAAGTTCCCCATCTTCCAAAGATGGAGCGGAGGACCCGGCCGCTTCGGGAAGTGATACGTGGGCGACGAAGTCAGGGACAGACCTGGCGGCTCTGCAACTGCGAAAAGGGACGTCGGAG